>JARLJA010000186.1 GCA_031291445.1 Xanthobacteraceae bacterium
ATTGGAACTCGATCTGCGATCTCCATCAGGGCCCGCGGTCAAAGGCCGCATCTCGAGGCCGTATACATGACCGCTCCCCGATCCGTTTGCCGAAGCACCAAAAAAGCCCTTGCCGACTGGGGGCCGTCCATACATGACGAAGAGAAGCCCCCCTCAATTCCTCCCCGTGGTCGTGCCCTCGCCGGCATAGAACGCCCGGGCGTCGGCGGTGAAGGCGAGGCGCGACGCCGGGTTGGTGTAGAGCATGTGGCCGCCGCGATAGAGCTTGAGCGCGACGCGGCCCTCGGTGAGCGACGCCGGCAGGTGGTCGATGACGTACTTGTTGGCGGCGTAGGGCGTCACCAGGTCGCTGGTGCCGTGGGCGATCAGGAGGCGGAACGACGGCGACAGCGCCAGCGTCTCGCGCAGCTCGTCGCTGGCACTGGCCTCGCTCATCGAGCCCTGGTCGCGGCTGCCCCACTGCCACGACAGATGCGCGAGCAGCGTATAGGTCATGTCGCATTTGAAGCCGAGCTCGGCGCGCGCATAGGCCGCGAACGCGCCGCCATAGGCGCGGGTGAAGCCCGCCAGCACCGGATCGCCGCCGTGCTCGTCGAGCATCTCCGGATAGGGATCGGGCATGGCGAGCGCGGCGTCGTAGGCGCTGACCACCTTGTGGTCGCGCTCGCGCACCTGCTTGATGTAGTCGCGCCGCACGAAGCCGCGGCTGCGCGTCACCGCCTCCGGCGCGAGCCCGGTGAGGGCGGCGACGCGGGCGTAGAGCTCGCGGGCGGCCGGCTCCGGCGGCGGCGGGCCGGTCAGCGCGGTGAGATAGTCGGTGAGCGCGAAGTGCTCGGCCTCGGCCAGCGCCTGCGGCGTGAAGGCGCCCTTGCGCTCGAGCTCGGCGGCGGCCATCGACGGCAGTTCGAGCGCGGCGTGCAGCGACGAGTTGCCGGAGCCGCCGGAGCCGATCGACACCGCGCCGTCGATCAAGGGCGACAGCATGACGATGCCCGACACCATGATGCCCTGCTGCTCGCGCAGCCTGGCCGCGGTCTTGGCGGCGCGGAAGCCGCCATAGCTCTCGCCGAGCAGGTATTTCGGCGAATTGCCGCGGTCGTTGTGCGCCACGTACAGCGCGATCACCTTGGCCATGGTCTCGGCGTCGGCGTTGACGCCGTAGAAGGTCTTGGCGTCGTCGGGTTTCGCCGCGCGGCTCCAGCCGGTGCCGACGGGATCGATGATCACGAGGTCGGTGAAGGCGAGCCAGCTCTGCGGATTGTCGACCAGTCTGGCGGCGGCGCCGTCATGGCCGGTGGGGCCGAAGTCGAGGATCTTCGGCCCGACCAGGCCGAGATGGAGATAGGCCGAGGCGGCGCCGGGGCCGCCGTTGAAGACGAACGTCAGCGGCCGGTCGCGGCCGCCGTCCTTCGCCACGTAGGCGGTGTAGAACACCGCGGCGATCTTCTCGCCGCCCTGGCCGTAGAGGTCGAGGGTGCCGGCGGTGGCGGCGTAGGCGAGCGGGCCCGACGGCGTTGCGAGCGTGTGGCTGGTCACCGAATCCGGCGGCAGCAGCGCCAGCAGGTTGCCGCCTTGCGGCGCGGCGCTCGGCCGGGCCTCGGCGGACTTGCCGTCCGTGGCCTTGCCGTCGTCGGAGCCTGGGTCCGCTGCGCTGGTCCTGAACAGCCCGATGACGCGACCACTCTGCGGCGGCGACTTCGCCTCGCCCTGGTCCTTGGCCGGCGCCTGGTGCTCGTCGGCGTGTGTCACGGGCGCGGACAAGGCGAGCACGCCCAGCGCGGCGGCGGCGAACAGCAGGCGGAACGGACGGCGGATCATCTGGCTTTCTCCGGCAGGACAGGCGCCACCATGGCACGGCTTTGTGGCAGGTTTGTCGCGGGAAACCTACATCGTCGTCATTCCGGGGCGGCGCGCGTTCGCGCGCCGAGCCCGGAATCCATAACCCCTGTGATGAGATTGGTCCGCGGCTTTCATTTTACTCATGGGTCGGCACGGCGCGCCTACGATTCTACAATTTGCCGTCGTGGCTATGGATTCCGGGCTCGACGCTTCGCGTCGCCCCGGAATGAGGGGGAGTTTTTACGTCTCCACCCGCACCACCACGCCTTCGTTGGCGGACAGCCGCAGCGGCGCGGCGAGATGTTCGCCGGCCCGATCGCCATGCGTCGACAGCGCGATCACGCCGGCCGGCGCGCCGTCGAGCTGCGCCGCCGCGACGCCGAGATTGAGCGCGACGAAGACGCCGTCATCGCCGTAGCTGCGGCGATAGCTCAGCACGTCGCCATGGGCCGCGACGTCGGCGATGGCGCCGCGATTGAGCGCTGGCGTGGCGTTGCGCAAGGTCAGCAGGCGCCGCGTCAGGTTGAGCAGCGAGGCGGGATCGGCGTCCATCGCCGCGACATTGCGCCTGGCGAAATCCGGGTTCAGCGGCAGCCACGGCTCGACCGAGGAGAATCCCGCGAAGGCCCGCGCCGACCACGGCATCGGCGTGCGCGCGCCGTCGCGGCCGAGCCCGCGGCCGGGCAGGTTCTTCTCCCACGGGTCGCGCACCCGCTCCGGCGGGATCGCCACCTGGGGCAGCCCGAGCTCGTCGCCATAATAAAGAGTGGGGGTGCCGCGCAGGGTCGTCAGCAGCATGGCCGCGACGGCGGTCTGGGCGAGACCGATGCGGCTCGCAAGCCGCGGCCGGTCGTGATTGCCGAGCACCCAGTTCGGCCACGCGGCCGCGGGCAGCAGCGCCTCGTAGCGTTTGATCAGCACCGCCAGCGCGTCGGCCCGCCACGGCGTCGCCAGCAGCGAAAAGTTGAACGGCAGATGCGCGCCACGGCCATCCTGGCCATAGTAGGCCACCAGGCGTTCGAGCGGCAGGTAGATCTCGCCGATCAGGACGCGGTCGTCGAACTCCTCGATCACCGCCCGCAGGCCGGCCACCACCGCGTGGACCTCGGCAACGTCGGCGGAATGCACGGTGAGCAAGGCCTCGTGCGGCGGCCGGCTGGCGTCGTAGTGCGGATTGGGCGGATTGTCGCGAAACGCGGCGTCCTTCATCAGGTGCCACATCACGTCGACGCGAAAGCCGTCGACGCCGCGCGCCAGCCAGAATCGCATGGCGTCGTGCATCGCCGCGGCGACCTGCGGATTGCGCCAGTTGAGGTCGGGCTGGCTGTCGAGAAAGGCGTGGTGATAATACTGGCCGCTTGCCGGATCGAAGGTCCATGCGCTGCCGCCGAACTCCGACAGCCAGTTGTTGGGCGGCCCGCCGCCGGGCTGGCCGTCGCGCCAGATGTACCAGTCGCGCTTCGGCGACGTGCGCGACGCGCGGCTTTCGACGAACCAGGGATGCTGGTCCGAGGTGTGGTTGGGCACGAAATCGAGGATCAGCTTCAGTCCCGCGGCATGCAGGGCGGCGATCAGCGCGTCGATGTCGGCCAGCGTGCCGAACAGCGGATCGACGCCGCAGTAGTCGGTGATGTCGTAGCCGAAATCCGCCATCGGCGAGGGATAGAACGGCGAGATCCACACCGCGCCGACGCCGAGGCGGGCCAGATAGGGAATGCGGGCGAGGATTCCGGCGAGGTCGCCGACGCCGTCGCCATTGGCGTCGCAGAACGAGCGCGGATAGATCTGGTAGATGGCGGCGGTCTGCCACCAGGGGATTGTCATCATGCGGGCCCTGCTCGACGTCCCCGGATACCGCGGAATTGTGACGGCAGCAATGATCGCGCGGAGGCCGCGTCGTGGCACGACTCCTGATTGATCCGGGGATGCCCGCGGGTTCCCGCTGACGGGGCGCCGGAAGAAAACGGTGAACCGGTCGCGCGAAAATGTCGTGGGATGTTATGTAGTCGGCCGTGAAGAACCTGGATTTCAGGTTGGACTGAGGCGGAGTGCGAGGCTGGGGCGAGCGAAGATTTCGAACAGCAGAAGGCTGAGCCATTTGATGAGGCGGCGGAAGTTGTAGCCGGCGGCAGCCAGGACGGC
>JARLJA010000187.1 GCA_031291445.1 Xanthobacteraceae bacterium
AATCCGCGCATCGGCCTCACGGCGGGCCCGCCGCGGGCGGGGTGCCGAAGCCGCAGGCCATCCCCGGCGTCGCCGCGGTGATCGCGGTGGCGTCCGGCAAGGGCGGGGTCGGGAAGTCGACCACGGCGATCAATCTCGCGCTGGCGCTGCGCGACCGCGGCCTGCGCGTCGGCCTGCTCGATGCCGACATTTACGGTCCCTCGATTCCGCGGCTGACCGGGCTGCACGACAAGCCGCAGCTCAACGATGCCCGCAAGATGATTCCGCTGGCGCGTTTCGGTCTCGCGATCATGTCGATCGGCTTCCTGGTCGATGAAGACACCGCGATGGTCTGGCGCGGTCCCATGGTGATGTCGGCCATCACCCAGATGCTGCGGGATGTCGAATGGGGAACGCTCGACATTCTGGTGGTCGACATGCCGCCGGGCACCGGCGACGCGCAGCTCACTTTGGCCCAGGGCGTTCCGCTCGCCGGCGCGGTCATCGTCTCGACTCCCCAGGACCTGGCGCTGGTGGATGCACGGCGCGGGGTGGCGATGTTCGAGAAGGTCGGCGTGCCGATTCTCGGGATCGTCGAGAACATGAGCTATTTTCAATGTCCGGCCTGCGGCACGCGGTCGGACGTGTTCGGTCACGGCGGCGCGTTGCACGAGGCGGAGCGCCTCGGCGTGCCGTTCCTCGGCGAAGTGCCGCTCCACATGGCGATTCGCGCCACCTCGGATGCCGGAACGCCGGTTGTTGACAGTGATGCGCAAGGTGCGCACGCCGCCATCTACCGGGCGATTGCCGCCAAGCTTCTGGAGCGCCTCAAGGCGCCCCGTCCTGCGGCGTGAGCCTCTGATCCGGCCCCGTTCGGCCCCAGAGACGGCTATCCGACACCCCAAATCCGCCTTCGACTTTGGTTGAAGAATGGGGGGATGCCTTTTGTCGCGTTTCCGCGGTTTCGGGTTCCATGTTACAGAGCGCCCGGCGTGGTGGCTCAGAAATTCCCTTTTCTCACAGGGCCTCTCAAAGGGAGTTTCTGAACCAGACCACACCGGTCTCGGAGAGTTGTCGTGTCCATGAATCCGAAGTTCGCCCAGCGGGTGCGCCGCGGGATCGGGCGAACGTCGGACCAGTGCCGAAGAAAAGTTATCCAGGGAGGAAGTGCTTATGAAGCGTCGTGATTTTCTCAAGGTTTCCGCCGCGGGGGCGGCGGCGACCGCGGTTGCCTCGCCGGCGATTGCACAGTCCATGCCCGAGGTGAAGTGGCGGCTGACGTCGAGCTTTCCGAAGTCGCTCGACACGATCTTCGGCGGCGGCGAGTACCTGGCCAAGCAGGTCGCCGAGATGACCGACAACAAGTTCCAGATCCAGGTGTTCCAGGCCGGCGAGATCGTCCCCGGTCTCCAGGCGCTGGACGCGACGTCGAACGGCACCATCGAGATGAGCCACACGGTGTCGTACTACTATGTCGGCAAGGATCCGACCTTCGCGATCTTTGCGTCGGTGCCTTTCGGCCTCAACGCGCGGCAGCAGAATTCGTGGCTCTACCAGGGCGGCGGCAATGAACTCGCCAACGAGTTTTTCAAGAAGTTCAACGTCGTCGGGCTGCCCTGCGGCAACACCGGCACCCAGATGGGCGGCTGGTTCCGCAAGGAGATCAAGACCGCGGCCGATCTGCAGGGGCTGAAATTCCGCATCGGCGGTATCGCCGGCCAGGTGCTGCAGAAGCTCGGTGTGGTGCCGCAGCAGATCGCCGGCGGCGACATCTATCCGGCGCTGGAGAAGGGCACCATCGACGCCGCCGAGTGGGTCGGCCCGTACGACGACGAAAAGCTCGGCTTCCAGAAGGTGGCGCAGTACTATTACTATCCCGGGTTCTGGGAAGGCGGACCGACGGTGCACGCCTTCGTCAACCTCGAGAAGTTCAACGGGCTGCCCAAGGCCTATCAGGCCGTCCTGACCAACGCCGCGGCCAACACCAATTCGTGGATGGCCGCGCGCTACGACATGCAGAACCCGGCGGCGCTGAAGCGCCTCGTCGCCGGCGGCGTCCAGCTCCGACCCTTCAGCAACGACGTGCTCGATGCCTGCCTCAAGGCGACCAACGAACTGTGGGGGGAGATCTCGGCCAAGAACGCCGACTTCAAGAAGGTGATCGAGGCGATGCAGGCCTACCGCTCCGACGAATATCTGTGGTGGCAGGTCGCCGAGTACACCTTCGACAGCTTCATGATCCGCTCGCGCACGCGCGGCTGAGGTTCGGCAATCGATGCAAAAAGCCCGGCCGCGAGGCCGGGCTTTTTTGTCGACCGGGCCGATGTCGCGCCGCGGTCGGGGAGCGTGCGTTGTCAGGTCACTTGATTTTCGGCGGCTCGCCGAGATCCAGCGGCGGCAGCTCGATCTGCGGGATGTCGATCTGGATCTTCTTGAGGTCGACCGCCGCAGGCTTGTCGAGCAGCCCGGTGACGGTGACCGGGAAGGCGATCACCAGCAGCACCATGATGGCCTGCAGGCCGACCCAGGGCAGCGCGCCCATGTAGATGTCGGAGCTCTTGACCTCCTTCGGCGCGACGCCGCGCAGATAGAACAGCGCGAAGCCGAAGGGCGGATGCATGAACGACGTCTGCATGTTGACGCACAGCATCACGCCGAACCAGATCAGCGCGGCGTCGGGCCCGACCACGGGCGCCAGGATCTTCTGCGCGATCGGCGCGATCATCGGCAGGATGATGAAGGCAATCTCGAAGAAATCGAGGAAGAACGCCAGGAAGAAGATGAAGAGGTTGATGAAGACCAGGAAGCCCCAGACCCCGCCCGGCAGCGATGTCAGCATGTGCTCGAGCCAGACGCCGCCCGAGACGCCGAGGAATACCACCGAGAAGCAGGTCGAGCCGATCAGGATGAACACCACCATGGTGGTGATGCGCATGGTGGTCTCGTAGCCCTGTTTGATCAGGTCGCGCAGTTCGGGGATGCGTACGGCCTCGAGGCCGATCCAGGCGACCGCGAGGTAGGTCACCGCGAACGCGAGCTTGAAGGCGAGACCCTGGGTGAGAAAGATCCCGATCAGGGTGCCGACGCCGCCGGCGATCACGCCGACGATCAGGATCGTGCGTCCGGTGGAGCTGAAATCCTTGTGGTGCATCGCCGCCAGCACGATGGCGCCGACGGCGCCCATCGCGCCGGCCTCGGTGGGGGTGGCGAGGCCGAGCATCATGGTCCCCAGCACCACGAAGATCAGCACCGCCGACGGGATGATGCCGAGCAGGCACTTGCGCCACAGCGGCCAGCCGGTCAGCGTGCGCGCGTCCTTCGGCACCGGCGGGACGTGGTCGGGCTTGAAGATGCCGAGCACGAAGGTGTAGCCCGCGAACAGGAGGATCTGGAAGATCGAGGGGCCCCAGGCGCCGAGATACATGTCGCCGACCGATTTGCCGAGCTGGTCGGCGAGCACGATCAGCACCAGCGACGGCGGCACCAGCTGGGTGATGGTCCCCGAGGCGGCCAGCACGCCGGTGATGTAGCGCATGTTGTAGCCGTAGCGGATCATCACCGGCATCGAGATCAGGGCCATGGCGATGACCTGCGCCGCCACGGTGCCGGTGATCGCGCCGAGAATGAAGCCGACGATGATCACCGAATAGCCGAGACCGCCGCGGATCGGACCGAACAGCTGGCCCATCGAGTCGAGCATGTCCTCGGCGAGGCCGCAGCGCTCCAGCACCGAGCCCATGAAGGTGAAGAACGGAATCGCCAGCAGCAGGTCGTTGGACAGCACGCTGCCGAACACGCGTCCCGGAATGGCCTGCAGGAAGTTGAGATCGAAGAAGCCGAGGTGGATGGCGAGGAAGCCGAAGGACAGCCCCACGGCGGCGAGCGTGAACGCCACCGGAAAGCCGATCAGCATGGCGACGACCAGGCCGCCGAACATCATCGGCGGCATCATGCCCTGGGTGATCATTGCGTCGGCCTCTCGTACTTCGCGTCGATCGTCACCTCACCCACGAGCGCGCCGATGCGCTTGATCACTTCCGACACGCCCTGCAGGGCCAGCATCACGAAGCCGGCCGGCAGAACGAACTTGATCGGCCAGCGGATCAGCCCGCCGGCATTGCTCGACATCTCGTCGACCGAATAGGCCTGCATGAAGAACGGCCAGGACAGGTAGCTGAGCAGGAGGCAGGCCGGGATCAGGAAGAACAGCGTGCCGATCAGGTCGAGCCAGAGCTGACCGCGCTCGGAGAGGAAAAGGTAGAAGATCTCGACCCGCACGTGCTCGTTGCGCTTGAAGGTATAGGACGCGCCGAACATCACGAGGAGGGCGAACATGTACCATTGCAGCTCGAGCCAGCCGTTCGAGCTGTAGCCGAACGCGTAACGGACCATCGCGTTGATGGCGCTGACCAGCGTGGCCAGCAGGACCAGCAGGTTGCAGACGTAGCCGATCTTCTCGTTGATCTTGTCGATGGCTGTACTGAGAGCCAGCAGTGGCCGCATCATTCTCTCTCCGACCTGGGCACGGGCACGGGCGCGGTGCGCCGCGGTGCCGGGTGCTGGCATCGGGATCGAGCGCGGACGGATGCAGCGCCGGCGAGCAACGGGCCACGCCTGGTCGGCGCGCACGGAAGCCGTGCACGCAGAACCACTGTGCCGGGCCCGAGAGCCCGGCAACCGATATCAGGGAGTGACAGCACCCCAGCCCTCCTCGGCGCGCGGCGCGTCCGGTTGGTCCGCGCCCTTCACGGGACGCGGCCGCTTTTTGGAGCCCGACTGGCACGGCGCGGCCGCACATTTCCAGTGCGCCGCGCGTGCGTCAATCGGAAGTTTGGGCAGGTCTGGGCGTTCGAATACCGCCGGTCGCCAGAGGGGGCAGCTGGTTCAGCCGCCGGTCACGCTCATGTGGCGGCTGACGCTCGGACGGTTGTGGCGCCGATCGATGATGAAGTCGTGTCCCTTGGGCTTCAGACCGATCGCCCGATCGATTGCTGCGCTCAAAAGGACGTCGTCGCTCGACGCTCGGAGCGGCCGCCGAAGATCGCTCGCGTCCTCCTGGCCGAGGCAGGTGTGGAGCGTCCCGGTGCAGGTAATCCGCACCCGGTTGCAGGATTCGCAGAAATTGTGGGTGAGGGGAGTGATGAAGCCGAGCTTGCCCCCGGTCTCCGCGACCCGCACGTAGCGCGCCGGCCCGCCGCTGCTCTCCTCCAGATCCGTCAGCGTGAACTGCTTCGCCAGCCGGCTGCGCAGCAGCGACAACGGAACGTATTGGTCGATGCGCCCGGGACCGATCTCCCCCAGCGGCATGACTTCGATCAGCGTCAGGTCCATGCCGAGGCCGTGCGCCCAGCGCATCAGGTCCGGGATCTCGTCCTCGTTCATGTTTTTCAGCACGACCGCATTGATCTTGACGTGCAGACCGGCCTGGCGGGCGGCGGCGATCCCGGACTGGACGCGGTCGATATCGCCCCATCGCGTGATCGCGCGGAATTTGCCGGCGTCCAGGGTATCCAGCGAAACGTTGATGCGGCGCACGCCGCAGTCGCGCAGTTCGTCGGCGTAACGCGCCAGCTGCGAGCCGTTGCTGGTCAGCGTCAGTTCGTCGAGCGCGCCGGTGGCGAGATGGCGCGACAGCGTGCGAAACAGCGACATCACGTTGCGGCGGACCAGCGGCTCGCCGCCGGTGAGCCGCAGCTTGCGCGTGCCCTTGGCGATGAACACCGAACACAGCCGGTCGAGCTCCTCGAGGGTGAGCAGATCGGCCTTGGGCAGGAACGTCATGTCTTCCGACATGCAGTAGAAGCACCGCAGATCGCAGCGGTCGGTGACCGAGACCCGCAAATAATTGATGGCCCGGCCGAACGCGTCGACCATGGGCGCCGGGTGTTGCAATGTCTCGGTCATCCGGCGGCCCTGTGCTGATCCCATTGTGATCCGGGATATCCCATCGTCACAATGTAGGGCGGGCCGGTCCGCCCTACAATCGCTTCGTGAGACCTTAGCGCGCCGGGGGCGGCGGGAACGCGGAGCCGGAATCGGCCGGCGCGCCATCGGCCGGCGCTGCCGCCGGCTTGGGCTTGCGCTTGCGCGGAGGGTGGCTCGGCATCTTCCTCGGCGGTGCAACCGGCTGCAGTTCGGCGAATACCGGGTTCGGGTCGGTCACGACCGTCGATGGGCTGCCGAAGTCCCCCGACACCTGCGAGGTCTTCACGGCAATCGTGGCGGGCTGGAATCTCTCCAGGGTGTAGCTGACCGAGAAGTTCTCGGTCACGGGCACCGAGACCGAACAGGGCGTCTTGCAGCCTGGTCCCAGCGAGGTGCGGGCGTCAGCTCCCGGAGGCGAGGATTCGAGCCGGACCGTGACGTTTTGCGGGGTCGGCTTGAAGAAATCCATGGATGGCATTGAGCCACATCCGGCGAGTCCGAGACTCGCAGTGGCGATGACAAATACGCGACGCATGATCCACCGTCTGATTGCTGCGGCAAGCCGCCACAGTCCCCGTTTCGACCATAAGAGGGTCGCGCAGGGCACGCAACGTGCTGCCGTTTAATGATTAAGAAAGGGTTAACGAGGTATTTTATTACCCTCAAGCGTCTTTGGGAAGGCCGCTGAGCCGGGGCTGGAGCCGGTCGACCGCGGAGGGAAGTTCCGCCATTGCGGCGATGACGAGGTCGGGCGCCAGGTCCGCGATTGGAACTTCGGTATAGCCGAACTCGACGCCAATGACCTTGACGCCGGCGCGACGCGCGACCCCGATGTCGGGGCCGGAATCTCCCACCATGATCGAAGTCGAAGGATGCCCGCCGGCCCGCAGGATGGTCTGGCGCAGGATGGTGGGATCCGGCTTGCCGACCCCGAAGGTATCGGCACCGCAGACCGCGAGAAACCGCTCACTGAGGTCCAGGCGGTCGAGCAGGCGCCGCGACAGCCACTCCAGCTTGTTGGTGCAGACGGCGAAGCCGAAGCCCCGCCCTGCCAGTTGGTCGAGTGCCGCCTCCAGGCCCTCGAAGGGCCTGGACTGGTCCGCGATATGGTCCGCGTAGTAGCTGATGAACTCGCCTGTCAGGCGGTCGAGCTCCGCGGGGGTCATGCTGCGGCCGTCCGCCTCGAAGCCGCGTTCGATCAGCCGGCGCGCCCCGGCTCCGATCATGCCCCGTGCCGACGCCAGCGGAACGGGCGGCAGGCCTTGCCGGTCGAGCACGACGTTCAAGGCCGCGATCAGATCCGGTGCGGTATCGACCAGGGTGCCGTCGAGGTCGAACACGACGAGGGGAGGGATTGCCATGCAGGATCGCTAACCGGCTCGCAGGCACGGCGCAAGAGTGCAGAACAGCCATCGTCGCACTGGCTTGCCCTGTCCCTTGGCGACTTTCGGGGCTAGATAAGGCCGTCCGGGGCGCCATTCGGCGTGTCCGCGGGAGAGGGACCCGTGCCTGGCCGTGTCGGGTGCGGCGAACAATCCATGGAGCAGCGATTTGGACGGCGAGGCTCGCAATGACGATCGATGAACTGAAACGCCTGGCTGCCGCGCGCGCCGTCGAGCATGTCCGCGATGGCATGAAGCTCGGCCTCGGGACCGGGTCGACCGCGAAGCACTTCGTCGAACTGCTCGGTGAAAAAGTGCGAGCCGGTCTCAACGTCGTCGGGGTTCCGACGTCGGAGGCCACCCGCGCGGATGCCGAACGATGCGGCATCGTGCTCGGTTCGCTCGACGAAATCGACCGGCTCGACCTGACGGTCGATGGCGCCGACGAGATCGACCCGCACCTCAATCTGATCAAGGGCGGCGGCGGCGCGCTGCTGCGCGAGAAGATCGTCGCGGCGGCGTCAGATCGCATGATCGTGATCGCCGATGAATCGAAATGGGTCGGCGCGCTGGGCCGGTTTCCGCTGCCGATCGAGGTCGTTCCGTTCGGCCTGGCGGCCACCCGGCGCGCCATTGCCGAGGTTCTTTCGGCCGACGGCGCGGCGGGGCGGCTGACCATCCGCGCCGGCAAGGACGGTCACGCGTTTGTCACCGACGGCGGACACTGGATTGTCGACGCCCACCTCGGGGTGATACCTGATGCCCCGGCGCTGGCGGCTTCGCTCGCCTCGCTTCCGGGTGTTGTCGAGCACGGGTTGTTCATCGGACTGGCGACCACCGCGCTCCTTGCCGGCCCCGCGGGAATTCGAACGATCGAGCGGCGATGAGCCGCAAATGAGGAGATATGGAATGAACAAGTTCTCGAAGGCGCTGCTGCTGGCCGGCATCGGCCTTGCCCTCTCCGGCGTGAGCCTGCAGGCGCAGTCTCCCAAGGCGCCGGTCACACCGGCGCCGTCGGCGAGCGCGGTGGCGGCGGCGACGGAATTGATGAATCTGAGAAAGACCTACACCGTCTATCAGAACCTGATACCGAACGTGATTCAGCGCGCGATGCAGGGGCTGGTGCAGAACAACCTGAACTACCAGAAGGATCTGGAGGAGATTTCCGTGAAGCTGGCGACCGAGCTGGGACCGCGCCGCGAGGAGATCGGCAAGGCGATGGCGCAGATCTACGCCTCCAAGTTCAGCGAGGATGAACTGAAGGGTCTGCTCGCCTTCTACAAGTCGCCGTTGGGTCAGAAGTTTCTCGAGACCGAGCCGAAGGCAATTCAGGCCAGCTTCGACTACATCAACGAGTGGGGCGCGGCTTTCTCCAACGAGGTTGCCAACCGGTTCAGGGCCGAAA
The DNA here is from genome assembly GCA_031291445.1 of Xanthobacteraceae bacterium. Classification (GTDB taxonomy): domain Bacteria; phylum Pseudomonadota; class Alphaproteobacteria; order Rhizobiales; family Xanthobacteraceae; genus Bradyrhizobium_A. The sequence continues at coordinate 8,692 of JARLJA010000187.1, forward strand.
TGAAGGCGCGCGGCAAGCCGATCTGAGCGGAGCGGCGGGATCATGGCGGACAGCGACGTCGACTTATTCGTCATCGGAGGCGGATCGGGGGGCGTTCGTGCCGCCCGGATCGCGGCCGGTCATGGTGCCAGGGTCATGGTCGCCGAGGAGTACAGGGTCGGCGGCACCTGTGTGATTCGCGGCTGCGTTCCCAAGAAGCTCCTGGTCTATGCGTCCCACGCGCACGCCGAGATCGAGGATGCCGCGGGCTACGGTTGGACGGTGACGGGGGCGGCGTTCGACTGGCCGACCCTGATCGCCAACAAGGACAAGGAAATCGCGCGGCTGGAAGCCGCCTACACCAGCAATCTCGAGAAGGCCGGTGTCCACCTGGTCAAGGCCCGCGCGGTGTTCGAGGATCCGCACACGCTGCGACTGTCGAGCGGAGAGCAGGTCCGCGCCGGCACCGTTCTGATCGCGACGGGGGCCGCGCCCAACCACGGCGCGGCGATCCCGGGTATCGAGCATGTCATCTCGTCGAACGAGGTCTTTCACCTGCCGACGTTGCCGCGGCGGATCGTGATCCAGGGCGGCGGCTACATCGCGGTCGAGTTCGCCGGCATCTTCGCCGGGCTCGGCAGCGACGTGACGCTGATCTATCGCGGCGAGAACATCCTGCGCGGCTTCGACGAGGACGTCCGCGGCCATCTGCGCGGCGAAATGGAAAAGGCCGGCGTCAGCATCCAGACCGGCTGCACCATCACCCGCGTCGAGCGCCACGGCGACGTCTATACGTCGCATCTGTCCAGTGGAGCCAGCCTGGCGTCCGACCAGGTGCTGTTCGCGATCGGGCGCCATCCCAATGTCGCCAATCTCGGCCTGGAAACCGCTGGCGTCGCCATCAATCCGGGCAACGGCGGCATCGCGGTCGACGAGCATTCGCGGAGTTCGGTGCCTCACATCTACGCGGTGGGAGACGTCACCCACCGGGTCAACCTGACGCCGGTGGCGATCCGGGAAGGGCACGCCTTCGCCGACAGCGTGTTCGGCAACCGGCCGACTGCGGTCGATCATGCCAACATTCCGACCGCGGTGTTCTCGCAGCCGGAAGTCGGCACGGTGGGACTGACCGAGACGCAGGCGCGGGAACAGTGCGAACGGGTCGACGTCTACAAGGCGATCTTTCGGCCGATGAAGGCGACCCTGTCGGGGCGCGACACCCGCATCCTCATGAAGCTGGTCGTCGACGGCACCACCGATCGCGTGCTCGGCTGCCACATCGTCGGGCCGGAGGCGGGCGAGATGATCCAGGTCGTCGGCGTCGCGGTCAAGCTGAAGGCGACCAAGGCCGATTTCGACGCGACCATGGCCGTGCATCCCACCGCGGCGGAGGAACTGGTGACCATGCGGACGCCGTTCGCCCGTTACACCCGAACGACATCCGGCTGAGGGGAGGCGGCTCAGGCCGCCGTCAGCCAGTCGGCGGCCTTCTTCCACAGCGTATGGCGATGCTCGGGCCTGAAGAACCCGAAATGGCCGATCCGTCGGACGCCGGCGTCGCGCGGATTGACGGAGACGATGTCGGGCGAGGCGTTGGTGAACGCCGAACACAGAAGCTCGACAGACGCGCGGGTCGCCCATGGGTCGTCCTCGATGCACAGCGCCATCAGCGGATGCCGGTAGTGCGGGTAGTTGGCGAGCCCGATCAGCGACGGATCGTCGAAATAGTAGCGCTCGCTCATGATCCATTTGGACCACTGCAGAAAGATGCCCCGGGGCATATCCTCGCCGAACCCGAATTTGCCGGGGACGTAGCCCATGAAGTTGGCGAGCGGTCTCGCCACCCAGTTCAGCAGCAGGAACACGCGGTACCGTTCCGGCGACGCGAACAGCTTCCAGTATCCGGCCTGGGCGGAGACCAGCAGCGCGCGCGCCACCTGGTCGTTGTTCGGCAGCAGGCCGAGTGCCTGGCCCCCGAATGAGTGCCCGACGTAGCTGAGCGGCAGCACCTTGTAGCGCGCCCGCATCCAGGCCACCGCGGCGGTCGCGTCCTTGTCGGCCCAATCGGCCATGCGGGCGTCGAAATCGACGATGGAGCGCGGCCGCGAGCCGCCGATGCCGCGGTAGTCGTAAGTCAGGACCACGCAGCCGCGGCTGCCGAGGTAGCTGGCGAAACTGCGGTAGAGACTGCGGGGGACCGCGGCGGCGGAGCTGATCAGCACGGCATTGTGTCGCTCGCCGCGCGGCAGGTAGATCGTCGCCGCAAGCGCATAGCCGTCCGCAGCCGGAATCGTGATGTCATCGACGAAGACGTCGTCCGCAATCTCGCCAGTCACGATGCTCTCCCCAGCCAGCTCCAGCAAAGCCGGAATTGGCATGGCCTGCAAGACATTGACTTACCACCGTGATTTGCAACTGGCGAACCCCGGCCAGCCTGTGTATAACGCGCCCGAGCCGGCCTCCCGAGAGGTGCCGGGGACCGGCGATTTCAGGAGCTGACCATGTCCGAGCGGTGGACACCCGATAGCTGGCGCAGCAAGCCGGTGGTGCAAATTCCGGAGTATCCGGATCCCAAGGCCTTGGCCGACGTCGAGGCCCAGCTCGCGACCTTTCCGCCGCTGGTGTTTGCAGGTGAGGCGCGCAACCTGAAGCGCGCGCTGGCGCGCGTTGCCGCTGGCGAGGCCTTTCTGCTGCAAGGCGGCGATTGCGCCGAGAGCTTCGCCGAGCACGGCGCCAACAATATTCGCGACTTCTTCCGCGTGCTGCTGCAGATGGCGGTGGTGCTGACCTATGCCGGCGCGCTTCCGGTGGTGAAGGTCGGCCGCATCGCGGGCCAGTTCGCGAAGCCGCGGTCGTCGCCGACCGAAAAGATCAACGGCGTCGAGTTGCCGAGCTACCGCGGCGACATCGTCAACGACATCGCGTTCACCCCGGAGGCGCGGGTCCCTGATCCGCAACGGCAACTGATGGCCTACCGGCAGTCGGCGGCGACGCTGAACCTGCTGCGGGCCTTCGCCACCGGTGGCTTCGCCAACCTCGCCAGCGTGCATCAGTGGATGCTCGGCTTCGTCAAGGACTCGTCCCAGTCGCGCCGCTACAAGGAACTGGCGGATCGGATCACCGATGCGCTGAACTTCATGCGCGCCTGCGGCCTCGATCTGGAGAGCCACCCGGAGCTGCGTTCGACCGAATTCTACACCAGCCACGAAGCCCTGCTGCTCGGCTACGAGCAGGCCTTCACCCGCGTCGATTCCACCACCGGGGACTGGTATGCCACCTCGGGCCACATGATCTGGATCGGCGACCGCACGCGGCAGCTCGACCACGGACACATCGAGTATTTCCGCGGCATCAAGAACCCGATCGGCCTGAAATGCGGGCCCTCGCTGAAGCCGGACGAGTTGCTCAAGCTGATCGACGTGCTCAATCCGGACAACGAGCCCGGCCGCCTGACGCTGATCAACCGGTCCGGGGCCGACAAGATCGATGCCAGCCTGCCGGGGTTGATCCGTGCCGTGCAGCGTGAGGGCCGCACCGTGGTGTGGTCGTGCGATCCCATGCACGGCAACACCATCACGGCGACCAGCGGCTACAAGACGAGGCCGTTCGATCGCATCCTCGCGGAGGTCAAGTCGTTCTTCCAGATCCATGCCGCGGAAGGCACCCACGCCGGCGGCGTCCATCTGGAGATGACGGGGCAGGACGTGACCGAATGCATCGGCGGCGCGCGGGCGCTCACCGATGAGGATCTCAACGACCGTTATCACACGGTGTGCGATCCGAGGCTCAACGCCGAGCAGTCGATCGACATGGCTTTCCTGATCGCCGAGCTCCTGAAGCAGGTCCGGGCCAACAAGATCCAGCCTCTGCCGGCGGCGGCAGGGCTGTGACCCGATGCGGTTCTGGCGGGCGAGCGTCAACACCTGGAACGGATTGACCTTCGCAACCCGTTCCGAGCAGGCGATCCGCGAAGAACTGATCGCCCTGGTGCTGTCGTTGCCGCTGGCATGGCTGATCGGAACCTCGCCGCTGCGCCGCGTGGAACTGGTCGGCGTCGTGCTGCTGCTGCTCGCGGTGGAATTGCTCAACACCGCGATCGAGAAGCTCGCCGATCGCCTGACCCTCGAGCAGGACGCCCAGATCGGTCGCGTCAAGGACATGGGATCGGCGGCGGTCGGTGTTGCCCTCCTCATCGCCGGCATGGTCTGGGGAGTCTCTTTGGCCCAGCGCGTCGGTGTTCTCTGAGCGATCGATTGCGAAAGGCCGATCGGTCGGGCAACATGGCGCCATGACCGCACCGAACCGCCTTACCACCACTCTCGCACAGCTCAACCCGATCGTCGGCGACGTCGCCGGGAACGCCGGCCGGGCCCGGCAGGCGCGCGCGGAGGCTCATGCCGCGGGCGCCGATCTCGTGGTCTTCTCGGAGCTGTTCATCGCCGGCTATCCGCCGGAAGACCTGGTGCTGAAGCCGGCGTTCCAGGCCTCCTGCCGCGCGGCCGTCGAGGATCTGGCGCGCGAGACCGCCGACGGCGGCCCCGCCGTGCTGATCGGAACGCCGTGGGTCGAGGACGGCAAGCTCTACAACGCCTGCGCGCTGCTCGACGGCGGGCGCATCGCGGCGCTGCGGTTCAAGGCCAATCTGCCGAACTACGGCGTGTTCGACGAGAAGCGGGTGTTCGCGCGCGGGCCAGCGGCCGGGCCCGTGACCGTGCGCGGCGTACGGATCGGCGTGCCGATCTGTGAAGACACCTGGATGGAGGAATCGCCCGACTACGAAAACGTCGTCGAGTGCCTGGCGGAAACCGGGGCTGAGATCCTGATCGTGCCCAACGGCTCGCCCTACGCGCGGGGCAAGACCGACATCCGCATGTCGATGGCGGTGGCGCGGGTGGTCGAGAGCGGGCTGCCGCTGGTCTACGTCAACCAGGTCGGCGGCCAGGACGAACTGGTGTTCGACGGCGCGTCGTTCGTTCTCCATGGCGACCACCAGCTCGCGGCCCAGCTGCCCTCGTTCAAGGAATGCCTGACCACCTTGCACTGGACGAGGTCGGCCGACGGCTGGCGCTGCGACGGCAATGTCGAACCGCTCCCGGGCGACGATGAGGGCGACTACGCCGCCTGCGTGCTGGGGCTGCGCGATTACGTCAACAAGAACGGCTTTCCCGGCGTCCTGCTCGGCATCTCCGGCGGCGTCGATTCCGCGCTTTGCGCCGCGCTCGCCGTCGACGCGCTGGGGGCCGGGCGGGTCCGCGGCATCATGCTGCCGTTCCGCTACACCGCCCAGGTTTCGCTGGATGACGCCGCGCTGCTGGCGCGCGCGCTGGGGTTTGCCTACGACACTCTGCCGATCGCGCTCGCCGTCAACGGTTTCGAGGAGATCCTGTCGAAACCGTTCGCCGGTCTTGCCCGCGATACCACCGAGGAGAACCTGCAGGCCCGCACCCGGGGCGTGCTGCTGATGGCGCTGTCCAACAAGTCGGGCGCGATGCTGGTCACCACCGGCAACAAGTCCGAGATGTCGGTCGGGTATGCCACCCTGTATGGCGACATGAACGGCGGCTTCAATCCGATCAAGGACCTCTACAAGACCCAGGTGTTTCGGCTGTCGCGGCTGCGCAACCGCTGGAAGCCGGAGGGGGCGCTCGGCCCCGCGGGGGGCGTGATCCCGGACAACATCATCGTGCGGCCGCCGACGGCGGAGTTGCGCGAAAACCAGCTCGATCAGGATTCGCTGCCGCCCTACGAGGTGCTCGACGGCATTCTCGAACGCCTGGTGGAGCGCGAAGAGCCGCTGGCGGCGATCGTCGCCGCAGGGTTCGATCGCGACACCGTGGCGCGGATCGATCGGCTGCTCAATATCGCCGAATACAAGCGACGGCAGGCCGCCCCCGGGGTCAAGGTCACGCGCAAGAACTTCGGCCGCGATCGCCGCTACCCGATCACCAACAAGTTCCGTGATCGCGGCGATCCGCTGCCGCAGCCCGACGAGTCGCTGGTGACGCGGTCGAGCGCGGGGTCGGTGACCTACGACGAATAGCGATCGTCAGTGCTGCTGCGGTGGGGGCGGCTGCTGAATGAAGGTGGGACCAACCGACCGGATCGGCTTGTTGCCCGTGGGATCGGCGGTCTGGGCGGCCTGCGCCGCTGCCGGCGGCTGTGGCGCGGGCGCCGGGGCCTGCACGGCCGCGCCCTTCTTCTGGGAGGCAACCGGTGGCTTCGTCGCCGCGATCGGCTGCGCCATCTTCTTGGCCCGGTCCTCGGTGACGATGATGTCGCCTTGCTGCTCCACCGCGGCCTTGTCGTCGATGTTCTTGAGCGCGTCGGCCCAGCTCTGCCCGGCCGCCTTGCAGCTGCAGGACGGGTTGAATTCCTGGCGGTAGTGGAAGGCGTTCGGCGACGAGGAATAGGGCTGGCCGCTGAGCGACACCGCCTGGTTCATGTCCTCGCCGGGATTGCGGTAGGTGAACAGCGTCACGTCGGCGGCGGGACACAGGCTCTTGCAGGTCCGCTCATCGTCGGCGAAGCGGCCCGGCACGGTCGCAAACGAGACCGGAAAATAGAACCCGTCGCAGCTGCGCGCACAGACCGTGCGGTAGGTGCCTGACTGCGCGCCCGAATCAGGCGGCGGGATCCCGGCCCCGGGACCGTTGCCGCCGAACATGCTGTCGAGAAAGCCGCCTTGCTGGGCGGCGCGGGCGGCGGCGACGTATTGCTGGCCGCAATTGTTCTGCGCCAGGGACACCAGCACCGATCGGCGCTGGTTGTCGCGGTCGGCGTTGCCGCCGCCGCGCAGCTGCTGCAGGCCGGTCGTCATCTGGTCGAGGTTGGCGCGCATCTGCTGGATCTGGGTATTGACCGGGCCGCACTGCGCGGACTGCCCGCTGAACAGCGAAAAGAACCCGGTGCTGTCGCAGCCCATGCGCTTGGCCTGGGTGGTGAGGCGGTCGAGTTCGGCCTGCTGCCTGGCCTGGGCCTCCTCGTAGCGCCGGACCTGGTCGGCCTTGGCCGGGTCAAGGCCGCCCCGATCGATCATGGCGAGCTGGCCCTCGAGCCTTTGGCACACGGGATTCCCGGCCGGCGGCGCGCCCGCCGGAGGCTCCGGGGCCAGGATCTGGCCCATGGCAACCGTCGCCGTGAGGGTCGCCGCGGCCAGCGCCACGCTCCACTTCAGAGGCCAGTTTGGAAAGGAAAGGTTCGGCAAATCAGCACGTTCCGGCGCGTTGGCCGATACGGCCAGGGACCGCTTCACATACTCGTTTCTCGGGGCGGCGTCACGTCGATTCCGGGGCGCCGGGATGGCATTGCCCACAGCGGCCGGACCTACCGCTGGCAGGTAATTGCGACGTATTCGCCGCACCCCTGACGACCGCAGTGGTCACTGGTCGAGACCGGAACCGCGCCCGTGATGTCGGCCGGATCGACCCGGCGGTAGTCGGTGGCGCGCGCGAAGTCCCTGGTCCGGCAATAGGTCTGTGCTGCGTAGGAGCCGCATTTTTCGCCGTCGGCAAGGCACTTGTCGACGCCATAGCCGTCGGGCTGGTTGGCGATGATGAAGATGTGGCTGTCCGCCCGAGCCAGCGTCGCCGAACACAGGGTGAGGGCGCAAACGAGCAGCAGGGAGCGCATGAGGGACCGGACCGGAGATCTGAGGTTGGCAACGAAGCTTACGCGGAGCGCCTTAAGAATGGTTAACCAAGGCGAAACCGTGGCCGCCGGGTCCGGCGCCGGCAGTCCGACCGGGACTGTGCCTTCCGGGCGACTCCACGGGCCGAACCGCCGGGCAACGGTCGGGTCGGACTCTTGACGCGAACCGCCCTGCTGCCGCATGGTGCCGGCCATGAACGGTCTTTTCTCCATTTCCGGCATTTGCCGCGAGATTATGAGCTAGCGATTCGCTGGCTGAGGCCGTCTTTTCTCACATGAGATCGAGAGACGCCCGGCCAGCCGGAGCGATGGCGGCTGCACACTGGGTGAAATCCATGGAGCTGAAGCTCTACGATACGCTGACCAAGGAGAAGCGCGCGTTCCAGCCGCTCGATCCGGCCAACGTGCGGATGTATGTCTGCGGACCGACGGTCTATGATTTCGCCCATATCGGCAATGCCAGGCCGGTGATCGTGTTCGACGTCCTGTTCCGGCTGCTGCGCCATCGCTACGGCGCCGATCACGTCACGTATGTCCGCAACATCACCGACGTCGACGACAAGATCAACGACCGCGCGGCGCGGGACTTTCCCGGCCTGCCGCTGAACGAGTCCATCCGCAAGGTCACGGCGCAGACCGAGCGCCAGTTTCATGACGACGTCGACGCGCTGGGCTGCCTGCGGCCGACCGTCGAGCCGCGGGCGACCGAGCACATCGCCGAAATGCGGGCGATCATCGAGAAGCTGATCGCCAACGGCAACGCCTACGTCGCCAACGACCATGTGCTGTTTGCGGTCGACACCATGCCGGCCTACGGCCGGCTGGCGAAACGCTCGCTCGACGAGATGATGGCCGGCGCCCGCGTCGACGTCGCGGCCTACAAGCGCAGCGAGATGGATTTCGTGCTGTGGAAGCCGTCGAAGCCGGGCGAGCCGTCGTGGCCGTCGCCGGGCGGCATCGCGGTTGAAGGGCGTCCGGGTTGGCACATCGAATGCTCGGCGATGGCCTGGAAGCATCTTGGCGAGCGGTTCGACATTCATGGCGGCGGTATCGACCTCGTGTTCCCGCACCACGAGAACGAGATCGCCCAGACCTGCTGCGCCTTTCACGAAGACCGCATGGCCAATGTCTGGATGCACAACGGCTTCCTACAGGTGGAGGGCGAGAAGATGTCGAAGTCGCTCGGCAACTTCATCACCATCCGGCAGTTGCTGGCCGACTGGCCGGGCGAGGTGCTGCGCCTCAACATGCTGAAGACGCACTATCGCTCGCCGATCGACTGGACACTGAAGGGGCTGGAAGAGAGTTCGAAGATCATCGACGGCTGGTATGATGTCGTCGGCGAAGCGGCCGCGGCCGGCCCGGTCGATGCCGGCTTCCTCGAGGCGCTGTGCGACGACCTCAACATCCCTGCGGCGATCGGGCGCCTGCATCAGGTGGCCCGTCTTTCGACCGCGGACGCGGCGGCGGATGCGCGCGCGGCCTTGAAGGTTTCCGCCGGGCTGCTCGGTCTGCTGACCTCCAGCGCCTCGGCGCGCAAGGCCGACCGGCTGTCGCAGGCGCGGATCGACGAGGGGGCGGTCGAACAACTGATCGATGCCCGCGCGGCGGCACGCGCGCGCAAGGATTTCAAGGAGTCCGATCGCATCCGCGACGAACTCGCGGCCATGGGCGTGGTTCTCAAGGACGGCAAGGGGCCGGACGGCCAGCCGCTGACGACATGGGAGATTGCATGATGAGCCGGCCCGACACTCCGTTTCCGAAGCGCTGGCTGTACTACATCGTCCTGAAGTTCGTGGTGATCGCGGCCGCGGTCGTGATCGCGCTCAAGCTGTTCGGGGTGTGGTGACCATGGCGGAGGCTCGTCCAACCGTCGGGCTGCGGCCGTTCCTGCCGGCCGACGCCGTCGTGCTCGCCGCGATCTTCGTCGAGAGCATCGAGGGATTGACCGGCGAGGATTATTCCGAAGCGCAGCAGCAGGCCTGGGCGGCGACAGCCGACGACGAGCAGCGCTTTGCCGACATGCTCGGCCGGCAGCTGACCCTGGTCGCGACCCTGCAGTCGGCGCCGGTCGGGTTCGCCGCGCTGAAGGGCGCCGACCACCTCGACATGCTCTACGTCCATCCCAGCGCCGTCGGGCAGGGGGTGGCGACGGCGCTGTGCGACGCCCTGGAAAGGCTCGCCGGCGCGCGGGGGGCGGCCCGCCTGACGGTCGACGCCAGCGACACCGCCCACGACTTCTTCCGCAAGCGCGGCTATCTCGATCAGCAGCGCAGCACCGTCTCGATGGGAGACGAATGGCTCGCCAGGACGCGCATGCACAAGACGCTTGCCAGTCCCGCACCGAAAGGCCCGCTCCAATGACGGACGCCAAGCCGCGCGAACGGCTCTATCTGTTCGACACCACATTGCGCGACGGCGCGCAGACCAACGGCGTCGACTTCACGGTGCACGACAAGCGGTTGATCGCCGCGATGCTGGACGATCTCGGGCTCGATTATGTCGAGGGCGGCTACCCCGGCGCCAACCCGACCGACAGCGATTTCTTCGCGGTCAAGCCGCAGCTCGCGCACGCCACCTTCACCGCCTTCGGCATGACGCGGCGTCCGGGGCGTTCGGCGGCAAACGACCCGGGGCTCGCGACGCTGCTCGCGGCCAAGGCCGATGCGATCTGCTTCGTGGCGAAGGCATCGGACTACCAGGTCAGGGTCGCTCTCGAGACCACCAACGAGGAGAACTTGGCGTCGATCCGCGACAGCGTCGCCGCGGCCAAGGCGAACGGCCGCGAGGTTCTGGTCGACTGCGAGCATTTCTTCGACGGCTACAAGTCGAACCCGGACTATGCGATCGCCTGCGCGCGCGCCGCCCATCAGGCCGGCGCCCGCTGGGTCGTGCTGTGCGACACCAACGGCGGGACCATGCCTCACGAGGTCGAGGACATCGTGCGGGATGTGGTCCGCCACATCCCCGGCAGCCATCTCGGCATCCACGCCCACAACGACACCGAGCAGGCGGTCGCCAATTCGCTGGCGGCCGTCCGCGCCGGCGTGCGGCAGATCCAGGGCACGCTCAACGGCCTCGGCGAGCGCTGCGGCAACGCCAATCTGTGCTCGATCATCCCGACGCTGAAGCTGAAGCGGGAATTCGCCGACGCCTTCGACATCAACATCTCGCGCGACAAGCTGGCGTCGCTGGTGCACGTCTCGCGCGCGCTGGACAACATGCTGAACCGGCCGTCGGATCGCCACGCCCCCTATGTGGGCGAGAGCGCGTTCGTGACCAAGGCCGGCATTCACGCCTCCGCGATCCTCAAGGAACCCGAGACCTACGAGCACGTCCCGCCGGAAGCGGTCGGCAACCACCGCAAGGTGCTGGTCTCCGACCAGGCCGGGCGCTCCAACGTGCTCGCCGAGCTCGAACGCCTGCAGGTACCGTTCGACCGCAACGACCCCAAGCTCAACCGGCTGCTCGACGAGATGAAGGAGCGCGAGGCCGCCGGCTACTCCTACGAGACCGCCGATGCCTCGTTCGATCTGCTGGCGCGGCGGACGCTGGGCCGCGTTCCGGATTATTTCCGCGTCGAACAGTTCGACGTCAATGTCGAGCAGCGCTACAACGCGCTCGGCAAGCGCGTCACCGTGGCGCTCGCCGTGGTGAAGGTCAACGTCGCCGGCGAGATGCTGATTTCGGCGGCGGAAGGCAACGGTCCGGTCAATGCGCTGGACGTGGCGCTGCGCAAGGATCTCGGCAAGTACCAGAAATTCATCGCCGGCCTCAAGCTGGTCGACTACCGTGTGCGTATCCTCAATGGCGGTACCGAGGCGGTGACGCGGGTATTGATCGAGAGCGAGGACGAGACCGGACAGCGCTGGACCACGGTCGGCGTCTCGCCCAACATCATCGACGCTTCGTTCGAAGCGCTGATGGACTCGCTGGTCTACAAGCTGGTGAAATCCGGCGCGCCGGCCTGAGCGGGCGCGTTCGCCCGCCGTGGCGTCACATCTTGGCGGCGACGATCTGTTCGTCCGCGACGCCCGGCGCGGCCGCCGCCGCAGCCTGCAGTTTCGGCAGGATGTCGTCGACCGTGTCGGCGGTGAGAAGATGAACGCTGAGACCCGGCCGGATGAACTCTGTCGCCCGCATGTGGTCGATCAGCCCGAGCAGGGGAGCCCAGAAGTCGTCGATGTTCGCCATCAGGATCGGCTTGCTGTGACGACCGAGCTGCGCCCAGGTCAGCTGTTCGACCAGTTCCTCGAGGGTGCCGATGCCGCCGGGGAATGCGACGAACGCGTCGGAGCGCTCGAACATCAGCTGCTTGCGCTCATGCATGTTGCGGGTGACGATCATGTCTTGCACCCGCGTCATCTTGTGTTCCCGCCGGGTCAGGAATTCCGGGATGATTCCGGTGACGTGGCCGCCATGGTCCAGAACCGCGGTGGCGACCGCCCCCATCAGTCCGACCGCGCCGCCGCCGTAGACCAGGCCTATACCCGCCTCGGCGAGCAGCCTGCCGAACTGGACCGCCGCCTCGGTGAATTTGGGGTTGGTGCCGGCGCCGGAGCCGCAATAGACACAGACCGTGCGAATCTGCGGAGAAATCCCATTCATGGGGGCGATTTGGCACCCATCCACGACATCGTCAAGACAGGGCCCGAGGGCTTCGTTCGGCCAGACCGGGGCCGCGGTGCGGTAAATACTCCCGGGAAAGGTGCGCTCGGCAGATAAAATTACTATATCAGGGCCCGATGACACCCGATTCAGACAGTGCGGCGGCCGCCTCGGGCCGCCCCGAGGCAACGGTATGACTGCATCTGCTGGCCCTCGATCCCCCGAGGTTCCCTCGCCACAACACCCCTCCGTCGAGCGCGGCGCGCTGCTGGAGACCTTGATCCGGCTGTGGCCCTATATCTGGCCGTCCGACCGGGCCGATCTCAAGCTCCGCGTGGTGTGGGCGATGCTGCTGCTGGCGATCGCCAAGCTCGCGACCCTGGCGGTGCCGTTCACCTTCAAGTGGGCGATCGACGCGCTCGGGGGCCACAATACCTCGCCGATCGCCGACGCCGGCTGGATGACCTGGGTGATCGTCTCGCCGCTGGCGCTGACGGTCGCCTACGGCCTGATGCGCGTGGTCATGGCGGTGCTGACGCAGTGGCGCGACGGCATCTTCGCCGAGGTTGCGATGCACGCGGTACGGAGGCTCGCCTACCTGACCTTCGTGCACATGCACCAGCTGTCGCTGCGCTTCCACCTCGAACGCAAGACCGGTGGGCTGACGCGGGTGCTCGAGCGCGGACGCACCGGCATCGAGACCATCGTGCGCATGGTGATCCTGCAACTGGTGCCGACGATCTTCGAGGTCGCGTTGCTGATGGGCGTGCTGCTGTGGCAGTTCGACTGGCGCTACGTCCTGGCGACCTTCGTCACGGTGTTCGCGTACATGTACTACACCTATATCGCGACGGAATGGCGGATCGAAATTCGCCGCAGGATGAACGAATCCGACACCGACGCCAACACCAAGGCGATCGATTCGCTGCTGAACTACGAGACGGTGAAGTACTTCGGCGCCGAGGAGCGCGAGGCGCAGCGCTACGACCGATCGATGGAGCGCTACGAGCAGGCCAGCGTGAAGACCTATACCTCGCTGGCGTGGCTCAATACCGGCCAGGCCATCATCTTCACCTGCGGCCTCACCGCGACCATGCTGATGTGCGCGGTCGGAATTCGCAACGGCACCCACGGCCTCGGCGACTTCGTCATGATCAACGCCATGATGATCCAGCTCTACCAGCCGCTGAATTTCATGGGGATGGTGTACCGCGAGATCAAGCAGGCTGTGATCGACATCGAAAAGATGTTCGCGGTTCTGGCCAGGGATCCCGAGGTCAGGGACCTGCCCGGTGCCCTGCCGCTGCGTGTTTCCGAGGGCTCCGTCCGCTTCGAGAACGTCGATTTCTCCTACGACCCGGATCGTTCGATCCTCAAGGGACTGAGCTTCGAGGTGCCGGCCGGCAAGACGGTCGCCATCGTCGGCCCCTCGGGAGCCGGCAAGTCGACGATCTCCCGGCTGCTGTTCCGGCTCTATGACGTGAGCGGCGGCCGCATCCTCATCGATGGCCAGGACATCCGGGCGGTGACCCAGGTGTCGCTGCGCTCCGCGATCGGCATGGTGCCGCAGGATACCGTGCTGTTCAACGATACCATCCGCTACAACATTCGCTACGGCCGCTGGTCCGCCACCGACGCCGAGGTCGAGGAGGCGGCGAGCCTCGCCCAGATCGACAGCTTCATCCGGATGGCGCCCAAGGGCTACGACACCGAGGTCGGCGAGCGCGGCCTGAAGCTGTCGGGCGGCGAAAAGCAGCGGGTCGCGATCGCGCGGACCATCCTGAAGGGGCCGCCGATCCTGCTGCTCGACGAGGCGACCTCGGCGCTCGACAGCCACACCGAACGGGAGATCCAGGACTCCCTCGAACGGATCTCGCGCAACCGGACCTCGCTGGTGATCGCCCACCGCCTGTCGACCATCGTCGGCGCGGACGAGATCATCGTCCTGGATCAGGGCCGCATCGTCGAGCGCGGCCGGCATTCGCAGCTGCTGGCCGCCAACGGTCTTTACGCCAGCATGTGGAACAGGCAACGTGAGGCGGAGGAGGCCCGCGAAAAGCTCGCTCAGACCGGCGAAATGACCGATGCGGAGCGCGCGGCCGCCCACCTCGCCGAGGCGCTCGCCACCCCCGACGCCGCCGAGTAGCGCAAAGCTCTCCCAACCCGGACTGACACCCATGTCGATTGCCCATTCCATTCGCGCGCAAATTCCCCCGATTCATCCCGAGGGCTATCCCTTCATCGGCGTCTTCGCCCTGGCCAGCCTGGTGCTGTTCTGGGTGTGGTCGCCGCTGGGCTGGATCGGAGTCCTGCTGACGGTCTGGTGCGCGCTGTTCTTCCGTGACCCGGTGCGTGTGACGCCGATCCGCGACGGCATCGTGGTGGCGCCGGCGGACGGCCGCGTCTCGATGGTGGCGCAGGTGGTGCCGCCGGCCGAGCTGGGGCTTGGTGACAGGCCGCTGCCGCGGATCTCGATCTTCATGAGCGTGTTCAACTGCCACGTGAACCGCAGCCCGGTGGCGGGCCGCATCGAGCGCATCACCTATCGGCCGGGCAAGTTCATCAATGCCGAGCTCGACAAGGCGAGCGAGGACAACGAGCGCAACTCGCTGGTGATCTCGACGCCGGCGGGACATATCGGCGTGATCCAGATCGCGGGGCTGGTGGCGCGGCGGATCGTCTCGTTCGTGCAAGAGGGCCAGACCCTGGGCGCCGGAGAGCGCTTCGGCCTGATCCGGTTCGGGTCGCGGCTGGATGTCTTTCTTCCGGACGGGGCCAAGGCGCTGGTATCCGAAGGCCAGACGGCGATCGCCGGCGAAACCGTGCTGGCCGATTTCAGGCTCGGGGACGGCGGGCGGACCTACCGGGTGGATTAACCATCCAGCCGGCTCCGCGGCCGACCTCCATCCTTCTGGCCATGGCGGCAGGGGGGCGCGCTTGCTATATGTAGCTGATGTCGATGCCCTTTGACCCCAATTCGTCCGAGCTGAAGCGGCGCCGGTTTCGCCCGATCCCGGTGCGCATGCTGGTGCCCAACGTCATTACGCTGCTGGCGATCTGCGCGGGCCTGACCGCCATTCGCCTGTCGACCGAAGGGCGGCTCGAGCTCGCTCTCGCCGCCATCGTCTTCGCGGCGCTGCTCGACGGTATCGACGGCCGCGTCGCGCGGCTGATCAAGGGGCAGTCGCGGTTCGGCGCCGAACTGGACAGCCTTGCCGACTTCGTGAATTTCGGCGTCACGCCGGGACTGATCCTGTACTTCTGGCAGCTCCACGAACTGAACAACGTCGGCTGGATCGCCGCGATGATTTTCGCCATCAGCGGCGGCCTGCGCCTGGCGCGCTTCAACGCGACCATGGACGATCCCAATCGGCCGGCTTTCGCCGCCGCGTTCTTTACCGGCGTGCCGGCGCCGGCGGGCGCGCTGCTGGTGCTGCTGCCGATCTATCTGTCGTTTCTCGGCGTGCCGAAACTGCCGACCACGCTGGTGGCGCTCTATACCCTCGTGATCGCCTTCCTGATGGTCTCGCGCCTGCCGGTGTTCTCCGGCAAGACCATGAAGACCCGGGTGCCGCCCGAAATGGTGCTGCCGGTGTTCGTCATGGTCGTTCTGGTGATCGCGCTTCTGATCGGCTACCCGTGGTACCTGCTGTCCGTCGGCGCGGTGATCTACCTTCTGACCCTGCCCGCGGGGTACCTGTCGTATCGCAGGCAGGAACGGGCGGCGCGTGCCTCGGGGGAGGTCGCCCAGCCGGGTTTGTTCGACCCGACCCATCCGGACCTCGACGACGAGCGGCCCGTCCGTCTCAACTGACTGGCGGCCCGAGGCTCCAGCATGGTTAGCAAATCGTTTCAGCGGCCGCCCGCGTCCCGGAACGCGGCGTGGCACCGCATCGCTCGCGGGACGGCCGCCGCGGTCACACGCGACGCGTCATGGGCGCGCCGATCGTCTATCCGCCGCGGCCTGGCGGTTTCAGGTGCGCGCAATTCGCCTCTACAGGGCTGAGATTCCATTAGGCTTTACGCCTCTTTAATGGCGCGGGAGCTAGTGTATCTGCGTGCGGCCCAGGTCGGGACGCGCCGCCGTCCAGGAAAGGCGGTGAGGCGTGCGCGTAGGCGTCGGAGTTTCCCCATGGATTTCGCGACCGGTATCGGCCTTACGGCGGGCGTCATCGTCATTGCCACGATCATGCTCCTCGGCGGCGATCTGGAGATGTTCTTCAGCGAACACGCCCTCATCATCATCGGCGGAGGTTCGCTGTCCGCGACGCTGATCCGCTTTCCCCTCAGCTCGATGATGCACGGCCTGCCGCTGGGCATGAAGTTCGCGTTCACGATGCGGCGGACCACGCCGCGCGAGCTGGTCGATCAGCTGGCGGGGATCGCCGAGATCGCGCGCAAGCAGGGTCCGGTCGGGCTGGAAAAGGTGGAGACCGACGATCCTTTTCTCGCCAAGGGCATCCGCTACGTCGCCGACGGCTATGACCTCGACTTCATTCGCGACAACCTCGAGCGCGACCGCGACAACTTCCTCGCGCATCTCGACGAGGGCCAGAAGATCTACCGCGCGATCGGCGACTGCGCGCCCGCCTTCGGCATGGTCGGCACCATCATCGGCATGGTCCAGATGTTCGCCAACATGACCGACCCTTCGAAGCTCGGGCCGTTCATGGCGACCGCGCTGCTCGCGACCCTGTACGGCGCGCTGGTCGCAAACATCTTCTGCCTTCCGATCGCCGACAAGCTGCAGCTCAAGCTTCACGACGAGGACACCAGCCGCACCCTGATCATCGACGGCATTCTGATGATCCGCGACTCGAAGAGCTCGGCGCTGGTGCGCGAAATGTTGCTGGCCTACCTGCCCGAGAAGCACCGCCACGGCGCCGAGGAACCGGTGCCGGCGTAGCGGCCGCAAGCAGTCGGGGCCTGGTCGATGGCAAGAAAGAAACATGACGCTCACGCCGGTGGTCACGGCTGGTTCGTGACCTTCGCCGATCTGATGGGCCTCTTGATGAGCTTCTTCGTGATGCTGGTGGCGTTCTCCACCCAGGACACGCAGAAGCTCAAGATCGTCGCCGGCTCGATGCGCGAGGCGTTCGGCGTGCAGACCGAGGCGCGCTATTCGGGGGTGATCGAGACCGACGGCCTGCCGACGCGTCCGAAGCTGAAGAACTCGGCTCATATCCCGCCCGAGGACGCCTCCAACACGCCCAGCCCGGACATGGAGGAGAACAGCGTCGCCCAGGGCGCGCGGACCAAGGTCGATCGTGAGTTCGCGCTCGCGTCGGCCTCGCT
The DNA here is from genome assembly GCA_031291445.1 of Xanthobacteraceae bacterium. Lineage (GTDB taxonomy): Bacteria > Pseudomonadota > Alphaproteobacteria > Rhizobiales > Xanthobacteraceae > Bradyrhizobium_A. The sequence goes on from JARLJA010000187.1 coordinate 26,221, forward strand.
GCGCCAGGCGCTCCAGGACATGCCGGAGCTCACCGAAATCTCCAAGCACATCATGTTCGAGGAGACCAAGGAGGGCCTCAACCTCGAGATCATCGACCAGGACGGCCGGTCCATGTTCGCCGACGGTTCGCGGGAGCCGTACGATCGGACCAGGACGCTGCTGCAGAAGCTGGCCGTGCCGTTGAAGAGCACGCCGCTGCGGGTCGTCATCACCGGCCACACTGCGGCCGGCTTCGTGCCGCCGCGCACCGGCTACGACGGCTTCGATCTTTCGGCCGATCGCGCCAACACGGTGCGCCAGATCCTGCAGCGCGAGGGATTGCCGGCGGGCCACATCTTTGCGGTGTCGGGCAAGTCCGACACCCAGCCGCTGTTTCCGGACGATCCCACGCTCGCGGCAAACCGCCGGGTGACCATCACCCTGATGCGCGAGGCGCCGCCACTGCCGCCCAACCTGACGCCTTGATCGGACCGGCACTCGGCAGATCTGCAGATTTATTCAAAATTGCATATCTGATCCCCAATAATGCATTAGGTTTGGCTATATGGCGGCCGTATAAGCCGCCGCTGCCACGGGGGCAGTCCAGCAATCCGAGGTCGGTCTTTCCCATGAATTCTGACGCCACTGCCGCCGCTCCGGCGTCAAAGGATCGTGGGCATACCCATTCCACCGCCAGCTTCGGCGGGCTGATGCTGGGGAGCATCGGCGTCGTCTACGGAGACATCGGGACCAGTCCGCTGTACGCGTTTCGCGAGGCGGCAACGGCCGCCGGGGCGGGGGAAGCGATCACGGTCGAGCCGGTGCTCGGCGTGCTGTCGCTCATCCTGTGGGCGCTGATCATCGTCGTCACGCTGAAGTATGTCCTGATCCTGATGCGTGCCGACAACAACGGCGAGGGCGGGACCCTGGCCCTGATGGCCCTGGCGCAACGGGCGCTCGCTGGCCACAGCGGTACCATCGTGCTGCTCGGCATCATCAGCGGCGCCTTGTTCTACGGCGATGCGATGATCACGCCCGCGCTGTCGGTGCTGTCCGCCATCGAAGGCATGAAGATCGCCACCGAGACGTTCGATCCCTACGTCGTGCCGCTGACGCTGGTCGTCCTGCTGCTGCTGTTCGCCGTGCAATCGCGCGGCACCGCCCGGGTGGCCGCGTTCTTTGGTCCGATCATGGCGGTGTGGTTCGCCGTGATCGGGCTCTCCGGGCTGCCGCACATCATCGCCCACCCGGTGGTTTTGCTCGCCTTCAATCCGATCCATGCGCTGAGCTTTCTGCTGCACCACGGCATTATCGGGTTCGTCACGCTGGGCGCGGTCTTTCTCGCGGTGACGGGTGCCGAGGCGCTGTATGCCGATCTCGGCCACTTCGGCAAACGTCCGATCCAGACCGCCTGGCTCTACATCGTGCTGCCCTCGCTGGCGCTCAATTATCTCGGCCAGGGCGCGCTGGTGCTGGAGACCCCCAAGGCGATCGAGAACCCGTTCTTCCTGATGTTCCCCGAGTGGGCACTGTGGCCGATGGTGCTGCTGTCGACGGTGGCCACCGTGATCGCGAGCCAGGCCGTCATCACCGGCGCCTACTCCCTGACCCGCCAGGCCATCCAGCTCGGTTTGCTCCCACGGTTCGAGGTCCGCCATACCTCGGAGGCCCATGCCGGCCAGATCTACATTCCGCGGGTCAACACCCTGCTGCTGGTCGCGGTGGTTCTGCTGGTGGTGTTGTTCCGGTCGTCGAGCGCGCTGGCCTCCGCCTACGGCATTTCCGTCACCGGCACGATGGTGGTCACGGCCATGATGGGGTTCGTCGTGGTCTGGAAGGTCTGGCGCTGGTCGGCGATCGCCGGGGCGGCGCTGATCGCCCCGTTCCTGCTGCTTGACCTCACGTTTCTCTGCGCGAATCTGCTGAAGGTGGTCGAGGGCGGGTGGGTGCCGCTCGCGCTCGGCGGCGTGGTCATGACCCTGATGTACACGTGGCGCCGGGGCAGCAAGCTGCTGTTCGAAAAGTCGCGCAAGCTCGAACTGCCGCTCTCCGAACTGGTGGCCATGCTGGAGAAACGCCCCCCGCAACGGGTCCCCGGCACGGCGGTGTTCCTGACCAGTGACCCGGCCAGCGCGCCGACGGCGTTGATGCACAGCCTGAAGCACTACAAGGTCCTGCACGAGAAGAACGTCATTCTCACCATCGAGACCGCTTCGACCCCGCGTATCGACGTCTCCGAGCGGGTGCGGCTGGAAGAGATCAGCCCGACGTTCCTGCGCGTGGCGCTGCGTTTCGGCTTCATGGAATCGCCCAACGTGCCCAAGGCGCTGGCGATCGCGCGCAAGCAGGGCTGGCAGTTCGACATCATGTCGACGTCGTTCTTCCTGTCGCGCCGCGCGCTGAAGCCGGCGGCGCATTCCGGCATGCCGCGCTGGCAGGACCACCTGTTCATCGCCTTGAGCCGCTCCGCCAACGACGCCACCGACTACTTCCAGATCCCGACCGGCCGGGTCGTCGAGGTCGGCACCCAAGTCACAATCTAGGCCGTCCCGGGAGCGCGGGGCGCTTGATTTTCCCTGCGCAAACAGACAGCTTGGCCCACCTGCCGCCGGGCCGCGACAGGTTCGGAGCAGGGGCTCCGGATCGGTCAAATCGATCAGCCCGGCGATGCCAAGGAGGCTTTCAGTGACTGATCAAACCCACCGCGTTCATGATCTCGCGGCCGCCGAGGTTGCCGCCGGGATCGCCGACGGACGCTATCTGCTGGTCGATGTGCGCGAGCTCAACGAGATTGCCGCCGAAGCCTATCCGGACGCCGTGGTGGTGCCGCTGTCGACGTTCGACCCTCGCGCCATTCCGGATCCCGGGACCAAGAAGGTCGTATTCGCCTGCCGTTCCGGCCGCCGGTCGGTGACGGCGTCGCTGGCGGCGCAGGCCGCCGGCCTCGCCTACGATGCCCACCTCGAAGGCGGCATCCTGGCCTGGAAGAGCGCGGGCCTTCCCACCAGGACGGGGGGCTGACCGGAACCATGAACCCGGTCTTTGCGAGCCTCCCCGTCACCATCTTCGAGGCGATGTCGCAGCTTGCCCGCGATCACGACGCCATCAATCTGGGGCAGGGGTTCCCCGACGACGCCGGGCCCGAGGATATCCGCCGCAAGGCGGCGGATGCGGTGCTCAACGGCTACAATCAGTATCCATCGATGATGGGGCTGCCCGAGCTGCGGCAGGCCATCGCGAGCCACTACCGGCACTGGCACCACCTCGAGCTCGACCCGATGAGCGAGGTGCTGGTGACCTCGGGGGGCACCGAGGCGATTGCCGGCGCCGTGCTCGGGCTGCTGCAGCAGGGCGACGAAGTCATCGTCTTTCCGCCCGCCTATGACGCCTACAATCCATTGATCCGCTGCGCCGGCGGCGTTCCGCGCTTCGTCCGTCTCGAGCCGCCGCACTGGCGCATCCCCGAGGACGCGCTGCGGGCGGCGATCACGCCCCGGACCAGGTTCCTGATCTTCAACAACCCGCTCAACCCGTCCGCGGTGGTCTACCCCCGCGAGGACCTGGAGCTGCTGGCGCGCATCTGCCAGGAATTCAACCTGATCGCGATCTGCGACGAGGTCTGGGAGCACGTGGTGTTCGACGGGCTCGCGCACATTCCGCTGATCTCGATTCCCGGGATGCGCGAGCGCACGGTCAAGATCGGCTCGGCCGGCAAGATCTTTTCGCTGACCGGGTGGAAGGTCGGGTTCGTCTGCGCTGCGCCGCCGCTGCTGCGGGTGCTGGCCAAGGCGCACCAGTTCCTGACCTTCACGACGCCGCCGAATCTCCAGGTCGCGGTCGCCTACGGGCTCGGCAAGCCGGACGACTATTTTCTCGCGATGCGCGCGGAGCTGGCGCGCAGCCGCGATCGCCTCAGCGACGGCCTCGCCCGGCTCGGGTTTCCGGTGCTGAAGTCACAGGGCACCTATTTCCTCAACGTCGACTTGGCGCCACTCGGTCTCAACGAGACCGACGAGCAGTTCTGCCGGCGGCTGGTGGCGGAGTACAAGGTCGCCGCGATCCCGGTGTCGGCGTTCTACGAGGACGATCCGGTGACCTCCGTGATCCGGTTCTGCTTCTCCAAGAAAGACGCCACCATCGACGCCGCGCTCGAGCGATTGTCGCGTGCGCTGCGCCACCATGGCTAGGAGACGCCGGCCCATGCTCCGCAGCCTCTGCGCCGTCGCGATCGTGACCTGCCTCGCGCCGTTTCCGGCCTGCGCCGAGCAGCGCATCGTCAACTTCTTCAACTGGTCGAACTACATCGCTCCCGGCGTGCTCGACGACTTCACCAGGGAAACCGGCATCAAGGTGGTCTACGACACCTTCGATGCCAACGAGACCCTGGAGACGCGTTTGCTCGCCGGCAAATCGGGCTACGACGTGGTGGTGCCGACCGCCTATTTCCTGCAGCGCCAGATCAAGGCCAATGTCTTCCAGAAGCTCGACAAGTCGAAGCTGCCGAACCTCGCCAACGCCTGGGCGGTGGTGACCGAGCGGCTCGCGGTCTACGACCCGGGCAACGTCTATGCCGTGAACTACATGTGGGGCACCACCGGGATCGGCTACAACGTCAAGGCGGTTCGCGAGGCGCTCGGCGCCGACGCCCGGATCGACTCCTGGGACGTGGTGTTTCGGCCGGAGATCCTCGCCAGGTTCAAGGACTGCGGCGTTCACATGCTGGATTCCGCCGACGATATCCTGCCCGCGGCGCTCAACTATCTCGGCCTCGATCCCAATTCGACCGCCAAGGCCGACCTCGATCGCGCGGCGGACCTGGTCGGCAAGGTGCGGCCCTTCGTCCGCAAGTTTCATTCCTCGGAATATCTGAGCGCGCTCGCGACCGGCGAGATCTGCCTCGTGGTGGGCTGGTCCGGCGATATCAAGCAGGCGCAAAGCCGCGCCGCGGAGGCGCACAACGGCGTCGAGATCGGATACAGCATCCCCAGGGAAGGGGCGCAGATGTTCTTCGACAATCTCGCCATTCCGGCCGACGCCAATCACGTGGCGGAAGCCTATGAGCTGATCAACTACCTGTACCGCCCGGAGGTCGCCGCGAAGAGTTCGGAGTTCCTGTCCTACGCCAGCGGCAACCTGGCGAGCCAGAATCTGATCGATCCGAAAATCACCGGCGACCCCGCGATCTATCCGGACGAAGCGACGCTGAAGAAGCTGTTCGTCATCACCGCGCGCGATCCGGCCAGCCAGCGCATCATCAACCGGCTGTGGACGCGGGTGAAGACCGGGCAATAGGATTTGCGCGGCCGGGCCACGCCGCCGCCGTGTGTCCGGGCTCGGAGATTCGCGTCGCTTGCGGCAGGGCTTGTTGCGACTGTCGGATTATCGCCAGCGCCGATGCAGCCACAGCCACTGCTCGGGGTGCTCGCGGATCCAGCCTTCCAGCACCGAGGTCATCGCCTGCATGGTGGCCTGGACGTCGACTTCGCCGGCTGCGTCGCGCGGCGGGATGATCGCTGGCGACAGCTCGGCGCGGAAGCGCCCGCCGGGGAGCCTCACGATGCGGACCCCGTGGATCGGCACGTCGACCTGCCGGGCCATGCGGGCGAGCAGGGGATTGGCCTTGGTGGTGCGGCCAAAGAAGCTGACATCGACGCCGCGGCCGAAATACTGGTCGATCAGCATACCGACATGGACGCCGTCCTGGAGCGCGCGCGCCAGCCGCAGCGGCGCGTCCGCGGTCGTCGCGATCATGGTCCCCATGTTGACGGCGCGAATCCCCTGGATGGCGCGGTCGACGGCGGCGATGTTGGGGCGCCGAAACAGCACAGCGGAGTCGAGGCCGTAAGCCGGGCCCGCCAGCGCCGGCAGTTCCCAGTTGGCGAGGTGAGAGGCGAAGATCAGCGCGCCCCTGCCGTCGTCGCGCAGCCGCAGGAAGAGCTCCTCGGTGCCCGGCGCGAGCTCGATGCGGCTCTTTTCCGGATGGGCCGGATCGAAGTTCCAGATGTGGTCGAGGTGGGCGACTTCCGCCCCGAAGCGGCCGAGGTTTTCCCACACGCCCGCGAGAATTCGCTCGATCTCCTCGGCGCTCTTGTCGGGAAAGGCGGCACGCAGATTGGCCCGGCCGATCTTGTGCTCGGGCAGCCAGGGGCCGACACGGCGGGTGATGCGCGCGAAGGCGTCCGCGGTGCGCTGCGGGTCGAAGTAGCGTACCGCCCGCAACACCGCCACCACCAGCGCGCCGAGGAGCGCGCCGATCACGGGCTTGGTGGCGTCGCGCAGCCGCGCCTTGCCGCGGAGGAGGAAGCGTCGCATCAAAACTGGACGATGATCTTGCCGAAGACCTGACGGCTCTCCATGCGCTTGAGCGCGGCCGCGACGTCGTCGATCGGCACGTCGGTGTCGATCACGGGCTTCATGCCGGCAGCCATCTTGTCGAGGCTCTCGGCGATGTTGCGCATCGAGGCCCCGAACGAGCCGAAGATGCGGTACTGCTGCTGGAACAGCTGCATCAGGTTGATCGTCGTGGTCGGCCCGGAGGTCGAGCCGCAGGTCACCAGCCGTCCGCCGCGTTTCAGCGACAGCAGCGAGCCATTGAAGGTGTCGGCGCCGACGTGCTCGAACACCACGTCGACGCCCTTCTTCTTGGTGATCTTGCGGGTCTCGTGCTCGAAACGGTCCTTGCGATAGTTGATGACGTGATCGGCGCCCAGCGCGCGGACCCGCTCGATCTTGGAATCGTCGCCGACGGTGGTGATCACGGTGCAGCCGATCGCCTTGGCCATCATGATCGCCACGGTGCCGATGCCCGACCCGCCGGCGTGCACCAGGATCGTTTCGCCCGGCTCCAGCTTGGCGTTGTCGAACAGCATGTGCTGCACTGTGGAAAACGCGATCGGCGCGCAGGCGGCATCGCGCAGGCTGACCCCGTCGGGCACCGGGATGACCAGGCGCTCCTGCATGTTGATCCGCTCGCGCGCGAAGCCGTCGAGGTGAAATCCCATGATTCCGGAGACGTTCTCGCAGAGATTGTCGCGTCCCTCGCGGCAGGCCTTGCAGGTGCCGCAGGTCTGCGCGCCGTACATCACGACCGGCTGGCCGATGCGAAAACGTGTCACGCCGTCGCCCACCGCGACAATCGTGCCGGATGCCTCGGCGCCGACCGCGAGCGGCAGCTTCCGCTTCGCGAAGGCCATGCCGCGGTAGCCCCACACGTCGATATGGTTGAGCGCGATCGCCTGGACCTCGATCTGGACTTCGCCGGGACCGGGCGGCGGCGGCGCCGGCATGTCCACCACGGACAGCTGGCGGTCGGCAACGAGGGTAAGCGCGCGCATCATGGAGGTCCTGAACTGATAAGGTCGTCTGAACTGGCTTGGCGCGTCGGTCCCGACGGCGGGACGGCTGATCAATCGACGCGCGGGCGATCGGTTAAATGCGGCATCGTCCTGCGGGTGGGGCCAATGCCCGGCGGCGGCGCGGGCCGTCCGCCTGCCAGCCGCCAGCGTATGGCCCTTTCAGTTCACGGCGTCAACCAGCCGCGGCGTCCGCGGGGGCCGTCGTTGCGTCAGGTCGGCTCGGCGGTGAGGATCAGCGATGCATTCTGTCCGCCGAACCCGAAAGAGTTCGACATCACCGCCGTGACCCTGGCGTCGCGGGCCTTGTTCGGCACCACGTCGAACGGAATCGCCGGGTCCGGAATCTCGTAGTTGATGGTCGGCGGAATGCGCTGATGTGCCAGCGTCAACAGTGAAAACACGGCTTCGACCGCGCCGGCCGCCGAAAGGGTGTGACCGACCATCGACTTGTTCGACGAGACCGGAATGGTCTTGGCCAGCTCGCCGAACACCATCGAGATGCCGAGATATTCCATCTTGTCGTTTTCCGGCGTGCCGGTGCCATGCGCGTTGATGTAGTCGATGCGATCCGGTGTCATGCCCGCGTCGGCAAGGGCGTTGCGCACGCAGCCGACGATCGGCTTGCCGTCGGGGCTCGAGCGGGTGCGATGGAAGGAATCCGCGAGTTCGCCGCAGCCGGCGATGACGCCGAGGATCCTGGCGCCGCGCGCCACCGCGGCTTCGTAGCTCTCCAGCACCAGCGCGCCGGCGCCTTCCGCCATCACGAAGCCGTCGCGGTTCTTCGCAAACGGCTTGGCCGCGGCGGAGGGCGGCTCGTTCTGCGTCGACAGCGCCGACAGCAGCGAGAACCGGATCAGCGCCTCCGGGTTGACCGAACCGTCGGTCGCCACGCACAGCGTCGCATCGGCTTCGCCGCGGCGGATCGCCTCGACGCCGAGCTGGATCGCGGTGGCGCCCGACGCGCATGCGGTCGACAGCGAGATCGGCGAGCCCTTGGTGCCGAAGGTCTCGGCCAGGGTGTCGGCGACCGAGCCGAACAGGTAGCGCCGGTGATAAGCGGTAAAGCGGCCGCCCCCGGACACGCGCAGCATCTTGTCGTAGGTAATGTCGGACCGCTCGCCGGTCGCCTCGGCCACCACATGGCGCTGCGGCCATTCCAGTTCGACCGGGGCGACGGCCAGAAACAGCGGCCCCGGGAAGGCGCCCTTGGTGCCGATTCCGGCCTGGGCGATCGCCTCCGCGGCCACCATGTCGGCCAGCCGCTCCGCCAGCGCCGTCGACGAAAACGGTTCGACGGGCACGAAGTCAACGGTACCCGCCACGGTGGTCTTCAAGCCGTCGGTCGGAAATCGTGTGATGGTGCGGATCCCGGATTGTCCCGCCACCAGCTTGGCCCAGTTGTCCGTCTTGCCGGCGGCGAGCGAGGTCGCGACCCCCATACCGGTCACCACGACGATCGGCCTTCCGGAACTGTCGCGAATTGACGTCATCGTTTCTCCAATCGGGCCCCAGCGCCCGCCTGCGGGATCGGCCGTGGCAAACGCCGATCAGTCAAAATGGCTTCGACCCGTGGTGCGAGGCAGCAGCGGATGTCAAACCCACTCCACCAGCGCCATGCCTTCGCCGCGCCAGTGGCCCGCTTCGACCACCACAATCTGGTGCGGCGCCTCGGTCATTTCAATCTCGAGGCCGGTCGGGTCGTTGGGTGGAAACAGAGCGCCGCGGGAGACCGACAGGGCGGCAAGCGCGAGACCAAGCGGAAACTGCGTTTCCATGGTGTGGCCGAACATCGTGCTGGTGGCGCGCACCGGTACATCCGGATGCTCGGCGAGGAAGGCACGCTCCTCCGAGGTGACCGGCTCAGCGCCCGTGACGCCGGTCAGGATCGCCACGTGGTCCTTGCGCGGACGCAGGCTCGCCCACTCCGCCTCGAGCGTCGCCTTGACCGCGCCTGGCGCGCGCCGGACATGATCGGCGACGACGGCGGACAGCCGCGCGAACGGCTTGGCGCCGCGCGCCAGCGCGTGGTCCTTCGATTCGATGACCAGGAACGCGCCGCCCGAGCCGAGCGCAAAGCCCGGATGTGCGCTGCGCGCCCATACCGGTTCGTAGTGCGATTTGAGATTGAAGTCGCCGAACTCGTACAGCATCAGCATGTCGCGGCGCTCACCGTTATGGGCGGCACCGATCAGCGCGATATCGCTCTGTCCGGCGGCAATTCGTGCCAGCGCGATGCGGGCGGCGTCGACGCCGGCCGCTTCCTCGCCCATGAAGGTGCGCGATGAACCGGTAACGCCGTGCACGATCGCGATGTTGCCGGCGAGCAGGTTGGACAGCTGCGCGAGAAACAGCGTCGGGCGCAGGTCGTTCATCAGCCGCTCGTTGAGGAAGCCGGGAGCGACGTTGCCCTGGGACTCGGCGCTGAGAATGGCGCTGTCGACCGCCAGATCGCGTTCGCCGCCGCCGGCCGCGACGATCATGTCCATCTTCGACAGCACGGCGGTATTGCCCTTCAGCCCCGCGGAATCGAGCGCGAGCCCGGCCGCGAAGGTGCCGATGCGTTGCCACGCTTCCATCTGCCGCTGGTCACCCTTTTTCGGGATCTGGGCGTCAAAGCTGACCGGAGCCATGGGATGGATGATGAAGGGCGCGAAGCTCTTTTCGTCGACGTTGACACGGCGCTGCTCCAGCGCTTCCCAGTGGGCGTCGAGGCCGATGCCCAGCGAGGAGGCAATGCCAATTCCAGTGACCCACGCTTCCCGGCGCGGCGGTTGGGAGGACGGCGCGTCAACCATGGGCGATCGGCTCCCGCTGCAGGCCGATCCGCTGCGCGGTGGCTTCCATGTGCTGGCGCAGGTCAGGGTTGGGGAAGGGCACGTGGCGCAGCGTCAGCGCGGCGTTGCACCTGAGCTTGCCGTCGACGGAGACCTTGGCTTCGGTCACAGCGAAGCCTGAACCGTCGTGAATGATATGGGCATCGATGGTCAGCGCCTCTCCGGGCATGACGAAGGTCCGCATCTTGGCTTCCCGGACCGCTGCGAGAAACGGCATGCGCTCGAAATTCTGCGACGCGGTCAGGAGCCACCCGGAGGTTTGCGCCATCGCCTCGATCAGCAGCACGCCGGGCATCAGCGGATAGCCCGGAAAGTGTCCCTGGAAGATCGTGCTGGTTTGCGGGATCTGGGCGAGAACAGTGATCCGCCGCTCCTCGAGATTGAGCGCGATGATCTGGTCGACCAGCTGGAAATACTCGAGGTTCATGGCGGTGGCGCTATGCGCCTTTCGCTGCGACCAGTTCGTCGATGCGTGCGCTGAGGTTTTTCAGAACGAAGTATTGTTCCGTGGTGGCCTTGCCGTCGTTCACCTCCTGCGTCCACTTTTCGAGCGGAAGCTTGATGCCGAAGGCCTTGTCGATCGCGAACGCGATGTCGAGAAAATCGAGGCTATCGATCCCGAGATCGTCGATGGCGTGGCTCTCGGGGGTGATCGTGTCGCGGGGGATGTCGCAGGTCTCGGCGATGATATTGGCGACCTGATCGAATGTGGCGGTCATTACTAACCCTTTGATATATTTCAGATAAGCGCCATATGCGGGCATTTCCGGGGAGACCGGGCGCGCCGGGTCAGCCACCCCCCGTGGCCAAAGCTGTCTGCCCGTATATCGGAGCGGTGGGCCGAGTTCAATGCCAGCGGGTGTCCGGCCGCTGACGGCGGTTGTCAGATGTGTTCCCCGATGTGGTCGCCGAACTGCCGGTTCGGCGTAGACGGCATCGTCGGTGCGTTCAGGGCGCGTTGACAATCGGGCCGGCCGGCCAGAAGGCATGCCTGGGTCCGCCGGAGGTCCCGGATCGTGGTTGCGAGCCAGACGCCTGCGCCGGTCAGGAACAGGACGAAAAACAGCGCGGCAAAATTGAGGACCATGCGCTGGCGATAGTCGACTGCCTCGGCGTGGTCGCGGAACCCGAACACGCGATGCACAGGTCCGCGGCCGCCGAGAGTCGGGACCGGCTGGGGGGACGCGCGACGCGGGTCCGGCGCCAAGGTGACCGGAGAAATGGCGATCGGAGGATTCGCGAACGGCTTGCAGGTCGCAGATGGTCTTGCCACGGGCGATCCTGAAAGAGACGCGTTTGCGAGTGACGTGCTCGCGAGAGGCGCTTTTGCGACACTTCGCGGCCGGAACGGAATAACGCGGCGATCGCCATCTGTCGCTATCGGCTGCTGACTTGGCATGGCTGAAGCCCTAGGCGTGAGGCAAAACGCTAGCATAGGCGTTCGCCACGTTCCACCGAAACACCGGCGATCGGAGCCGGGAGACTGGTTTCATCAACAGCTCTGGCGTCCGAGGCGGGAAAGTCGCGGTAATCGACTCCGGTGCGGTCGCGATCATCGATGCGGAGGATACCGGCATAACGGTGTCCCTGGAGTAACTGTCCCGGGAGGTCTTGCGGGCGTGAATGTCCTGCGTTGCGTTCTCATCAAGGCTGGCGCCCGGCAGCACGACAACGCGCCGCCCTTCGCCGGGGTTTCAGATTTGATCACCCACAACCATGCGACGGTATGGCTGGCGTGGTCGCGCCGGTCGGGACCGCCCTCGTCGGGGATATTTCGTGCGCAGCCGCAAATCCCGGTCCGTCATCCCGTGTCGTTCAATGGGGACCCCAGGTCGCCGGAGCTCCCTTTCGCGCCGAAATGGTCTAAGCTTGCCGACGTTGCGACAGACCTGTTATTGCCGCGTGTTCGATTGATCCGGAGGAGCTCCTGCATGGCAAACAAACGTGAGCCCATCGTCAAACCCGTTCCGATCCTGTCCCTGAAGCCGACCCAGCTCACGGTGGGCATGCGCGAGGTCAGGGAGAAGCGGAAGGTCTGGCGCGAGCACAAGCCCAAGAAGCGGGCCGAGGTTCTGGGCCGGCACATGATTCCGGTCGTGGTCGGACCGGGCGGCGAGCATTACGTCATCGATCACCACCATCTGGCACGGGCGCTGCACGACGAGGGCATCAAGGATGTGCTGATCACGGTGGTGGCGGATCTCAGCCTGGTCGATCGCGCCCTGTTCTGGAACGCGATGGACGGCCATCGCTTCGTCCATCCCTACGACGCCAAGGGCGTGCGCCAGCGCTATGACAAGCTGCCCAAGAGCATCGTGGGCCTCAAGGACGACCCCTACCGCAGCCTGGCCGGCGAACTGCGGCGTGCCGGCGGTTTCGCCAAGGACACCACGCCGTTCAGCGAGTTCATGTGGGCGGACTTCCTGCGCCGCCGAATTCCCCGCAAGACCGTGGAAAACAACTTCGCCAAGGCGATGGAGCGCGCGCTGTCGTTCGGCCGCAGCAAGGACGCGATCTATCTGCCGGGCTGGTGCGGCCCGTCTTCGGAGGACTGAGGCCGGCAGGCGGTTTGGCGCGGGTCGTACGGTCGGTGCCGCCGCGCCGTGCCGTTCGCGTCAAGCCTTGGGCACGCGGCCCATCAGGTAGAACTCGGCGTTCGGCATCATGTTGATGACGTTGGCCATCCGGTTCGACAGCCCGAAGAACGCGGCGATCGCCGCGATGTCCCAGATCTCGTCGGTGCTCAGGCCATGCTGTTCGAGTGTCGCGAAATCCGGCTCGCCGATGCGGTGGGACTCGGCGGTGACCTTGACCGCGAAATCGAGCATGGCGCGTTGCCGCGGCGTGATGTCGGCCTTGCGGTAATTGACCGCGATCTGGTCGGCGAGCAGCGGCTGCTTGGCGCGGATCCGCAGCACGGCGCCGTGGGCGACCACGCAATAGAGGCATTGATTGACCGCGCTGGTCGCCACCACAATCATCTCGCGCTCGGCCTTGGTGAGACCGGTGTCCTTCTCCATCAGGGCGTCGTGGTAGGCGAAGAAGGCGCGGAATTCCTCGGGGCGCTGCGCCAGCTTGAGGAAGACGTTGGGCACGAAGCCGGCCTTTTCCTGCACGCCGAGGATTCGGGTGCGGATGTCCTCGGGCAGCGCGTTGATGTCGGGAGCGGGAAAGCGGTCGGCTGGGTGCGTCATCGGTCGGATCCGTGGGCTTCAAGGTTCGGTACGACCGACCATCCGACCAAATGCCGGCCGCGATCAAGAGGAGATTGCGGGAGCCAGAGGTGCGCCGTCGCGCCGGGTCAGCGCAGCGGCTTCTTCAGCAGCTGAAAGCGGTCGGGATCGAGACCGAGCGAGGGCTGCAGCATCGGCGCCTCGGCGATCGGCTGCGACGATTTGATGGTGGGATCGTTGGGCACGTCGCGGCTGGTGGTCGCGCCGCGCCAGCGTTCCAGCACCGAGGTCACGAAATGGATGTCCTGGCCGCGACCCGAGGTCGGCACCGTCGAGACCGTGGCCTCGCTGCGCGGCAGCTGGTGCGGCGGCACGTCCTTGAAGCGCAGCCGGGTGGGGAGCGCGACGCCTTCGCCGAACGCCAGCACTTCGCGGGTCCCGAGCGAGGGCACGAACGACAGCAGGTTGGCGGCGGCGTCCGACACCGCCGAGCGCAGCAGCGCCTGGTCGCGGTCGTTGGCGAGCCGCATGGCGAACAGCGTGTTGCACTGGGAAATGATGGTGGCGTCGAGCTCGGCCGGGCGCTGGGTCACGAGCCCGAGATAGACGCCGTATTTGCGGCCTTCCTTGGCGATGCGCGACACCGCCTTGCGGGTCGGACCGAAGCCGATGCTGCGATCGGCGGAGGCGTAGCGATGGGCCTCCTCGCAGACGAACAGCAGCGGCGAGGCGCCGTCGCTCCACAGCCCGAAGTCGAACGCCATGCGGCAGACCACCGAGACCACCGAGTCCACCACCTCGGCGGGAAACCCGGCCAGCTGCATCACCGTCATCGGCCGGCCATTGGCCGGCAGGCGAAACAGATGGCTGATCACCTCCGCCATGGTGTCGCCGCCGACATTGGCGTTGTCGAACATGAACGTGTAGCGCGGATCGTTGCGCACCGCCTCGATCCGCGACAGCAGCTTGTGATAGATGATGCGCGACGAGCGGTTCTCGAGCTTGCCCATGCGGTCGTCGATTTGCGCCACCAGGTCGACCAGCCGGTAGGGCACCGGGGTGTCGACGGTGAAGCCCACGTTCTTTGGGTCGACACGCTTGAGGCCGAGCCGGTCGGAATTCTGGTACTGGGTGTAGATCGCCTTGGCGACGGGAATGACGTCGACCAGGATTTCGACCTCCTCCGGCACGCCGGGGCGGCCGGCGAACAGGACGTCGACGATTTCCTCGAAGTTGAACAGCCAGAACGGCAGCTTGAGATTGCGCGGGTTGAGCACCAGCGAGCGGTCGCCGAAGCAGCGGCCGTATTCGTTGTGGACGTCGAGCAGGAAAACCCGCAGGTTGGGCCGGGCCACCAGGATTTCATTGAGCAGCAGCGACACGCCAGTCGATTTGCCGACGCCGGTCGAGCCGAGTACCGCGAAGTGCTTGTTGAGCATTTCCTCGATGTCGACATGGGCCAGCACCGAGGGATCCTGCTGCAGGGTGCCGATGTGAATGTGGTCGGAGCGCGCCGGCGTGTAGATCGTGCGTAATTCCTCGGTGGTGATCAGATCGCCCGTATCGCCGATGGTGGGATAGGAGCTGACGCCGCGCTGGAACCGCGGTCCCGAGGATCCGGCGAGGATTTCGCCCAGCAGGTCGACCGAGGCGATCGCGACGAAGCGGCTGTCTGCGGGCAGCCCTTCGCACGACACTTCGGTGATGATGCCGATGATGGACGAGTTGACGCAGCGGATGCTGAGGAAGCGCCCGACCGTGGCGCGCGCCTCGAGATGTCCCAGGGTGTTGGTTGCCAACAGCCCGACCCGGGCTTGCGACCCGCGCACCAGAATGACCTCGCCGAACCGGGGGGAGGAAGCTGCGCTCGGCGTGGGCGGTTGGGATATGTCTGCCATGGGGCGACTATGGCGGTGCAGTTTGCACAAACGGTTAAGCGTGGCAGGCGGATTGATCGGATGCGGCGCCGTCGACGCGCGCGGACGCGGGCATCAATCCGCTGGTTTCGCGAGACAATTTCAGTGCAGCTCAACGCGTCGGCCGCGCGTGTTAACGGTGCGGTTACCATCGCATTCGAAGACGGGCCGGGACCGGGCAGAGGCGAGCCGCGGGCGGCGCCTGTGGAGGGAAGCTGGCCCTGCACGCGGGCAGCAAGCGCCTTGCAAAGCTTCCGCGACCTGCCTAAAAGGGCGGGCCGCGCGATCTCGGAAAAGACTTCCTGCCCGCCTTGGAGTCGTTCCGACAACTCGTTGAAATAACGAGTTTTTTGGGGGATCGTCTAATGGTAGGACTGCAGACTCTGACTCTGCCTGTCTAGGTTCGAATCCTAGTCCCCCAGCCAAGCGGCTTGCTCTCGGAAGAAGCGCCCCGCTGGAAACAGGTTCCGCGGTTCTCTTCACGCGCGGCCGCCATTGCAGCGTTACGACTTCGCCGGCCCGGATCTGGAGCCGCCGGTCACATCATCTTCCGCCTGGTCGGCGATGCGCCTGCCGGCGCGACGAGGCGCGACCGATGGCGTCTCATGGCGCCATGCCGTCGCCCGAAGCAAAATTTCCCTGCTTGAGAATCATGCCACTAACCGGAATCTGAGTGCGGTCATCTGGCGAGCTTCTGCCCCGTCGTCGCCGGCGATATCCTGCTCGGCAGGATCGCCGGTCTTCCGGATCCGTCGATCCGCATCGTTTGATCTGCCGTCCGCCCAACGCGGTTTTCGCCGCCGCCTAGCCAGGTGACGACCCGCCGTCGTCGGTTCGATCGGTGGCGGGAGCGGTCGCGAACTGGGGAAACAGCTCGGCAACCACCGGACCGTCGCTGCGCCAGGAGTGGCAGCCGTCGAGAAAGAACGGAGGCCGGCGGATGTGGCGCTGATCCTCGAGCGAGTTGCGGCCGTCCGGTGTCTTGCCGTAGGCCAGTGTCTGGTACAGCGTGGTGATGGCCGGTCCGATCAGCTCCCCGGCATGGGTGCAGGTCTCGAGCTTGCCGATGACGGCCTGCATGCGCTTGCGCCAGCCGGGACCGACTTTTTCGCCCACCATCCGCCGCAGCACCGGTTCGACGTCCACGCAGCTCGGAAACGGCGTGGCGCCCATGGTCAATTGAGCGTCACGGATCACCAAGGCGTCGTCGACCGCGAGGCGAATGGTGATGTCGTGGACCGGTTCGCCCGCTGCGATGTCGCCGCGGATGGGGGCGCGATGCGCGAACGGCTTGGTATCCACGAGCCGCGCCTCGACCTCCCACAGCCCGTCGTCGCGAAGAAAACTCGCGCACTGAATCGATCGCCGATGCATCGGGCGACGGTGGGAGTCGGTGGGGGCGGCGTCTTGCATCAACTGCTGTCCTTCGCTGTGACCGGCCGCGGTGATCTAGCGTTGCTGCATCGCGCCGCTGCGCGAAGACAGGCTGGACCTTGAAACCGCGGCCATGCAAAGTACCGGACGATCGATTTGCGTTGCAAGGTCGTCGAGCCTTGGGCGCAACCGCGCAGCGGCGGCGGGGCAACGCCGGCACGACGACAATCGAAGAGACGACAAACGCTGACAAGGCCTCAAAAGAGCCGAGGGAGAACGACATGGTTGACGCGCTGATCATCGACGCATGCAGGACGCCGCGTGGCATCGGCAAGGCGGGCAAGGGGGCGCTGGCGGGAATCCATCCCCAGCAGCTGGGCGCGACCGTGCTGCGGGCGCTGGCCGAGCGCACCGGCATCGATACCGCTGACGTCGACGATATCATCTGGGGCACCAGCTCGCAGATCGCGCAGCAGGGCGGCGATCTCGGGCGCATGGCGGCGCTCGACGCCGGCTATGACATCCGTGCCAGCGGCGTGACGCTCGATCGCTTCTGCGGATCGGGAATCACCAGCGTCAACTTGGCGGCGGCTTCGATCATGTCGGGCTTCGAGGATCTCGTCATCGCCGGCGGCACCGAGATGATGTCCATGGAAGGCCGGCGCGGCGACGGGCCGATGATGATGGATTCGGGCAACCTGCACCTGCGGGCCCTGCATCCGCAGTCCCACCAGGGGATCTGCGCCGATGCCATCGCGACGCTGGAGGGCATCAGCCGCGACGACGTCGACCGGCTCGGCCTGGAGAGCCAGAAGAAGGCGGCGCACGCCATCGCCAACGGCCATTTCGCCCGCAGCCTCGTTCCGGTGTATCGCGAGGACGGCAGCCTCGCGCTCGACCGCGAGGAGTATCCCCGCCCGCAGACCACGCTGGAGGGCCTCGCCGGCCTCAAGCCGGCCTTCGCCGCCATCGCCGACTATCCCCTGGACGACAAGGGCACCACCTATCGCAAGCTGATCCAGCAGAAATACCCCGACCTCGACATCGATTTCATCCATCACGCCGGCAACTCGTCGGGCGTGGTCGACGGCGCCGCGGCCATCCTGCTGGCGTCGCCGTCCTACGCCAAGTCCCACGGGCTGAAGCCGCGGGCGCGGGTCGTCGCCATGGCCAACATGGGGGATTCACCGACCTTGATGCTCAACGCCCCGGTCCCGGCGACCCGCAAGGTTCTCGCCAAGGCCGGCCTCAAGCTCGACGACATCGACCTGTTCGAGATCAACGAGGCCTTCGCCGTGGTTGCGGAGAAGTACATTCGCGACCTCGGCCTCGATCGCGCCAAGGTCAACGTCAACGGCGGCTCGATCGCGCTCGGGCATCCGATCGGGGCGACGGGATCGATCCTGATCGGCACGCTGCTCGACGAGCTCGAACGCCGCGACCTCAAGCGCGGCCTCGTCACCATGTGCGCCGCCGGCGGCATGGCCCCGGCGATCATCATCGAGCGGGTGTAAAGCCCAGCTGGCTCAGCTTTCGACCTTCAGGTGACATCGCGGGCGCGCGGTGCGGCGGGAGCCGCGCTGCGGGCCTGCGCTAGCCCCGATCCTGCCGGGCCCTGATTTCCTCGGGCCCGCGCGCCTTCGGCTGTCTCGGAGCCTCCGGGCGCGGCCGGCGCGCGCGGGGCCGCTGACCTCATCGCCACGGACTATCCGCCAACCGTCTTGCAAGGCGGTCGCAGCGGTGCTATTAGTTAAACGGTCAGCCGGATTATTTTATCCCGGCTTTTTCTTGACGGAGCGATGCGATGAACATGCTGGCGCGTCCCCCAAGCTGGGGCGATCTCATTCGGCCGGATCGGGTCCATGGCTCGCTCTACAGCGATCCGGCCGTCTTCGAAGCCGAACTGCAGAAGATCTGGTATCGGACCTGGGTCTATGTCGGCCACGAGAGCGAGGTGTCGAAGCCGAACGACTACGTGGTGAAGTCGATCGGTCCGCAGTCGATCATCATGACGCGCGACGGCGACGGCGCGGTCCACCTGCTGCTCAATCGCTGTTCGCACCGCGGCAACCATGTCTGTTCGTTCGAGAAGGGCAACGCGCGATCCTTCACCTGTCCGTTCCATTCGTGGACCTTCGCCAACGATGGACGGCTGATGAATTATGCCTTTCCCGATGGCTATGACGGGCAGGAGCGGTCGGACCTGGCGCTGGCCCGGGTGCCCCGGGTCGACAGCTATCGTGGCTTCGTCTTCGCCTCGTTCGCCTCGGACGGCCCATCGCTAAAGCAGCATCTCGGCGGGGCCGCCGAGACCATCGACCGGCTGGTGCGGACCTCTCCCGAGGGCGAGGTCGAGGTCACCGCCGGGTTCCTCAAGCATCGCGTCAAGGCCAACTGGAAATTCGTGCTCGAAAACGAGACCGACGGCTACCACCCGGCCTTCGTTCATCAGTCGATCTTCAACGTCGCGGAGAGCGGAATCGGCGGCCTCTATGGCTCGAAATCGACTGCCGTGACCCGCGACTACGGCGGCGGGCATACCGAGATCGACCTGCGGCCGGAGTTCCGCAAGAGGGACCAGCCGATGAGTTGGTTCGGGACCACCGCGGAGAAGCTTCCGGACTACGTGGCACGCATGGAGGCATCCTACGGCAAGGAGGCCGCGCGCGAGATCATGATCGACGGCAGTCCGCACGTGATGATCTTCCCCAACCTCTTCATCGCCGAAATCCAGATGTTCGTGATTCAGCCGCTCGCGGTCGACGACACCGTGCAGCACGTCACGGCCCTGCAGTTCAAGGGCGCGCCCGATCTCAACCGGCGTCTGCGCCAGCAGACCATGGGGTCGGTGGGGCCGGCGGGGTTCCTGCTGGCCGACGACTCCGAGATGTACGAGCGTTCCCACCGCGGCGTTCACGCGCTGAAACCGGAATGGATCTATCTGGGCCGCGGCATGCACCGCGAAGGCCGCGACGATCTCGGCTTCACGGTCGGTCACGCCACCGACGAGGTGCCATCCCGGGGGATCTGGCGCCACTACCGCAGTTTGATGGAAGCACCGTAATGCTGACGCGCACGGACAGTCGTTCGCTCCTCGAAGCCGTGCAGGCCTTCCTGTTCAAGGAGGCGCGCCTGCAGGACGAGCATCAGTACAAGGCCTGGGAAGAGCTGTGGACCGACGACGCCATCTACTGGGTGCCGGCTAACGGCGACAACATCGACCCCGAGCGGGAAATGTCGATCATCTACGACAACCGCTCGCGGATCGCGCTGCGGGTCAAGCAGCTGATGACCGGCAAGCACTTCACCCAGTCACCGCAGTCGCGGCTGCGCCGCATCGTCTCGAACATCGAGGTGATGGGCGAGGCGGGCGACGACATCGCGGTTGCCAGCAACAGCATGATCTTCGAATCCAGCCTGCGCGACGACACCATCTGGGCGGCCCACAACGAATACCGCCTGCGCCGCGTGGATGGCGCCTTGCGGATGGCCTACAAGAAGGTCACGCTGGTCAACAACGACAAGGCGCTCTACACGCTGTCGTTCCTGGTCTAGATGCCCGCGGTGCAGAAAATGATGCCGGGAGGAAAAACATGAGCCGTGCGATGATCGCGCAGGGGCCGGTCTTGCTGAACATCGCCGACGGCATCGCGCATATCCGCCTGAACCGGCCGGACGCGTCCAACGGGATGAATGTCGATCTGCTGCGGGCGCTCTGCGATGCGATCATGGTCTGCCACGGCGAAGCCGGCATTCGCGCCGTGCTGGTGACCGGCGAGGGCAGACATTTCTGTGCCGGCGGCGACGTGCACGTGTTCGCGTCCAAGGGCGAGGCGCTGCCGGACTACATCAGGCAGGCGACGAGCTATCTGCAGACGGCGGTGGCCGGCCTCATCCACCTGCAGGCGCCGGTGCTCGTCGCGGTCCAGGGCTTCGCGGCGGGAGGCGGCGGCTTCGGCCTGGTGTGCGCCGCCGACATCGTGGTCGCCGGCGCCTCCGCGAAGTTTCTCGCCGGCGCGACGCGGGTCGGCATGGCCCCGGATGCCGGCGTGTCGGTGACCTTGCCGCGGCTGGTCGGATTGCGGCGCGCGACCATGATCCTTCTCACCAACCCGACGCTGAGCGCGCAGGACGCGCTTGATCTCGGAATCGTCTCCAGGGTGGTGCCCGACGCCGACCTCGCCACCGAGGCCATGACGCTGGCGCGGCAGATCGCCGGCGGTGCTCCGCTGGCCAATGCCGCCACCAAGCGGCTGCTGTGGACCGGCCTCGGGTCGAGCGTCGAAGACTGCCTGCCGGACGAGGCGCGCACTGTCGCCGAGCTCTCGGGGACGGCGGATTCCCGCGAAGGGCTGGCGGCCGTGATCGAGCGCCGCCGTCCCGTGTTCAAGGGACAGTGACGTGGGCACGACCCTGACGCTGCAGGGCCGCCGCGCCCTGGTGACGGGTGGCGGCAAGGGCATTGGCGCCGCCGTCGCGGCGCTGTTTGCCGAGGCCGGCGCCCAGGTCGTGATTGCGGATATCGACAGCGAGACGGCCGAGGCGCTTGCCGCACGGATCGGGGCGCGCGCGATCGCCCTCGACGTAGCCAGTCCCGCGGACGTCCAGGCGTTTGTCGGGCGCGAGGCGCCGTTCGACATCCTGGTCAACAATGCCGGGGTCGACCAGCACGCCTTCTTTACCGAGACCACCCCGGCGGACTGGTCGCGCCTGCTGGCGGCCAATCTCACCAGCGTCTTGGCGTGCACCCACGCGGTTCTGCCGGGAATGCAACGGGCGGGATACGGCCGCATCGTCAATGTGGCGTCCGAGGCGGCCCGCCTCGGATCGAAGGGCGGCGCGGTCTACGCCGCGGCCAAGGGCGGCGTGCTGGCTTTCACCAAGAGCATTGCGCGGGAGAGCGCCCGGTTCGGCATCACGGTCAACGCCGTCACGCCGGGTCCGATCAGCACGCCGATGCTCGACGAGGCGGTGAGGCAGGGGGGCCCCAAGCTGCTTGAAGCCATGACCGGCGCGACATTGCTGCGCCGGCTGGGGACAGCCGCGGAAGTGGCTGCGGCGGTGCTGTTCCTGGCGTCCGATCAGGCGTCCTACATTACCGGAGAGACGCTCGGGGTCTCGGGTGGCATGGGCGTCGGCGGTTAGCCGCGCACTGTCATGCGATAGGAGGGACTGATGAACATTCAGACGACCGCCGGAAGCACCACCGAGAGTGAGTTTCGCTTCGCCGACCCGCCGTCGCTGCCTGACGAATTGAGGATGCTGCGCGACCAGGTGCGGCGCTTCGTCGAGACGGAAGTCGTTCCACATGCCGAGGCCTGGGAGCGCGAGGGCAAGATCCCGCGCGAGATCTTCAGGAAGATGGGAGCGCTCGGCTTCCTCGGCATGCGCCATGCGGCGGATTATGGCGGCACCCAGATGGGGCCGATGGCGTCGCTCGTCTTTGCCGAGGAACTGGCGCGCTCGACTTTCGGCGGGTTCACGTCTTCGGTGCTGGTCCACACCGACATGTCCGCCGTCCACATCTCGCTCCGCGGCACGCCAGCGCAGAAGCAGAAATATCTTCCCGCCATCGTCCGCGGCGAGACCATCTGCGCCATCGCGGTCACCGAACCCGGTGCTGGCTCGGACGTCGCCGGGTTGACCACCCGGGCGCGGCGCGATGGCGACCACTGGGTAATCAACGGCTCCAAGATGTTCATCACCAATTCGGTCTACGGCGATCTCCTGATCGTGGCCGCCCGCACCGATCCGGAGGCCAAGGGCAGCCGGGGCATCTCGTTGTTCATCGTCGAGCGCAACACGCCGGGCCTGTCGGTCTCCAAGCTGGAGAAACACGGCTGGTTGTGCTCGGACACCGGGGAGATCGGTTTTGATCAGGTGCGGGTTCCGGCGGAGAACCTGCTCGGGGAGCTCAATCGCGGCTTCTACGGCATCATGGAGACCTTCCAGAACGAGCGTCTCTGCATCGGCGGGATCTGCGCCGGCGAATCCGCCAAGGCGATCGAGCTGACCACCAATTACGTCCGCAACCGGCAGGCTTTCGGCGGCCCGCTGTGGAACCAGCAGTCCGTGCGGCTCAAACTGGCCTCGCTGGCGACCAAGGCCGCGGCGGCGCGGCAGCTCGCCTATCACGCCGCCGAGCTGGCCGAAGCCGGGCTGCCGTGCGGGCGCGAAGTCTCCATGATCAAGGCGCTGTCGCCCGAGGTGCTGCACGAGGTGGTGCACGGCTGCCTGCAGCTTCACGGCGGCTCGGGGTTCATGCGCGGCACGCCGATCGAGCGCATGGCGCGGGACGCGCGGGTGCTGACCATCGGTGGCGGAGCCACCGAGGTCATGCTCGAAGAGGTCGCCAAGCGCATGTGACGACGGCCGGGCTAAGACCCGGACGGCTACGGGGCGTGGAGCGCCCTGTGGCCGCGATGTCAGCACCGACCGGGTGACCTCGCCGTCAATCCACCGGCTTGAAGCTGGTCGTCGCGAAATCGATCCGCATGATTTTCAGCTGCTGGCTCGAGAACCGCACGCCTGGGCCGAAGCTGATCGGCGCCATCGTTCCGGTGGCGAAGTCCTTGGTGTTTTCGAGCTCGCTGATGGTACACGCCCACGTCGGCTGCTTGCCGCAGCGCCCGATCGCGGCGAACAGGGTTCTCGCCGCCGCATAGGCCGCGAACGTATAGCGATTGACGCCCTTCAGCTCGGCCTCCGGCAGGATCGCCTTCGCCTTTTCCAGAAAGGCCTGGCCGGCGGCGCTGGCCTGCGGCTCGACATAGTCGACCGCGTAGATGCCGTCGCTCGGCGGCCCCATGAGGCGGATGACGGGTTCGATGCGCCCCGGCCAAAAGATGCCGATCACCGGCTTGACGCCGAGCTTCTCGAGCTCCTTCACCATCGCGACGTTCTCACTGATGATGCCGCCGGCGAGAAAGACCTCGACGCCCGCGTCCTTGACGCGCAGGATGTCCGACGAGAAGTCCTGCTGGCCCTTCTTGTAGCTACCCTCGTAGACCACGTTGAGGTTCTTGGCCTTCACCACGGCCTCGAAGCCGTCGAGGACAGCGATGCCGTAGTCGTCGTTCTGGGTGACCAGGCCCCACTTCCTGCCGGGGTTCTTGTCGGCCAGATAGCTCACGAGCTGCCGGATGCCCTCTTCGTAGGCCTGGCCCACCACGAAAACGTTCTTGCGGGGCGGCTCCCACAACGGCTTGACCGGACCGACGCTGATCACGGTGGGGATGCCGGCCTCTTCCAGCTCCGGCAAGGCTGCCACCGACTGGCCCGACCCGGACAGGCCGAGCAGGGCGAAGGCCTTGTCGACATCGATCACCTTCTTCAGCCCCTGGAGGGTGCGCGCGGTGACGTAGCCGTCGTCCTCGAAGACATAGCGGATCTTCCGGCCATTGATGCCGCCGGCGGCATTGATCTCGGCGACGGCGATCTTGACACCGATGGTGTGGCCGACCCCAAGCAGCGCCGGCGGGCCGGTCAGCGGCTCGACGTCCCCGATCAGAATCTCGGTGTCGGTCAGGCCGGGTTCGGCAACCGCTGGCTCGCATGTCAGCAGTGTCCCGGCGAGCAGCAGGCTCGCCAACCTGGATCGTCGCATGTCTCCCTCCCTCATCCGCCGCGTGCCGCGGCTTCTTGTTCGCTCGTCAATAGCGCAACGGCCAGTTCACCCAGGCTCGTTTCAGGTCGTGCCATGCGCCGACGAGGCCGCGTGGCTGAAAGCGCAGGAACAGGATGATCACCAGGCCGTAGAGGATGCTCTTGAGCTCCTGTCCCCCGGTCGTGAACAGGCCGCCGGCCCCGCCGCTGACCGCACTGAACACGAGGCGGGTGGCTTCCGGCAGCAGGACGATGAACACCGTTCCCAGGATGGCGCCCAGGGTTGATCCGAGGCCGCCCACGATCAGGATGGCCAGCGCCTCGATGCTGAGCAGAAACGGAAAGCCCTCGACGCTGACGAAGGAGAGGTAGATGCCGTAGAGGGCGCCGGCGAGGCCGGTCATGGTGGCGCTGGTGGCGAATGCCAGCAGCTTGTAGCTCTGCAGGTTGATGCCCATGGCGCGTGCCGCGATGTCGTTGTCGCGGATGGCGACGAAGGCGCGCCCGACGCGGCTGCGCCGCAGATTCAGCGTGGCGAACAGCGCCGCCAAGGCGAAGACGAGGCAGAGGTGGGAGAACGCGACGTCCCCGGCGGTGCCGACGCCGAGCAGATCGGGATGCCGGACCCGAATGCCGCGTGCGCCGTTGGTGAGCGACCGGGCTTCCAGGATCACCGAATTGATGATGAAGGAGAAGGCCATGGTCGTGATGGCGAGATAGAGACCCTTGAGCCGGAGCGACGGCGCGCCGACGATCAGGCTGGCGACCGCGGGGACCAGTGCGGCCAGCAGGAATCCGGCAAAGGGCGACCAGCCGAACTTCGACACGGCGATGGCGTAGGCATAGGCGCCGGTGACGAGAAAGCCGACCTGTCCCAGCGAGATCAGCCCGGTAAAGCCGGTCAGGATGTTCAGCCCCAGCGCTCCCATCGCGGTGATGAGAATCAGGGTCAGGAACGACAGCGCATAGGCGTTGAGATAGTAGGGGGCGACGAACAGCACCGCCAGCAGCACCGCCGACCAGAACCAGACCAGCCGGGAATCGGTCAGCGCCACCAGCTGGGCGTAAGTCTCCTTGTAGGTTCCGCTGCGCATCGCTTCACACCCTCTCGATGTCGCGTTCGCCGAACAGGCCGAAGGGCCGGATCATCAGGACGACGACGATCATGACGAAGCCGGCGACGTCCTTGACGCCGGACCCGAGATAGCCGCCGGCCAGATTTTCCGTGAGCCCGATCAGGATTCCGCCGAACCCGGAGCCGAGCACGGAATCCAGTCCGCCCAGGATGGTGGCCGGAAAGGCCTTGAGCCCGAGCTGGTACATGTCGGGAGAAAGATCGTAGGAGATCGCGAAGAAGATCCCGGCAATTCCGGCGACAACGGACGACGCCGCCCAGGCGATGGCATGGATGCGGCTGGCGCTGATGCCCATCAGCAGGGCGGTGCGGTCGTCGGCCGCCACCGCGCGCATGGCGACGCCGAACTTGCTGTAGCGAAAGAACAGCCAGAAGCCCGCGAGCAGCAGCAACAGCGTGCCGACGACGGCGATCTGCGCGCCGCGGACGCCCAGCCCGCCGATCCTGATGATGCCGCGGCCGGTGCCGAGATCGAGCGCATGCGGATAGGCGTCCCAGATGAAGGTGATCGACGAGCGCAGGATCACCGCCAGCCCGATCGTCACCATGACGGTGGAGAAGACCGGCTCACCGAGCATCGGCCGCATCACGATGCGTTCGATCGCAAGGCCCAGCACGACCGCCGCGGCGATGGCGCCGGCGCTGACCACCACGACGTTGCCGCTGACCGTGGTGGCGATGGTCCAGGCGATATAGGCGACGATCATGGTGATCTCGCCCTGGGCGAAGTTGACCAGCCCGGTCGACTTGTAGATCGCGGCAAACCCCATCGCGAGCAGGCCGTAGACCGCGCCGATCGCAATTCCGGAGACCGCGAGCTGAAGGAAGTAGTCCATCATCCCTCCGTGTCGTAGATCAGCGCCAGTTCGCGCGCGAACTTCTTCTCGATGATGCCGCGTCGCACCTTCTGCGTGGCGGTGAGTTCGCCGTCGTCGTGGTCGAGCTCCTTCTCGAGGATGACGAAGCGCCGGATGTTTTCGACCCGCGCGAACCGCTTGTTGGTCGCGGCCACGATGCTGTCGACCAGCTCGATGACCTCGGGCAGCAGCGACAGCGACCGGTAGTTGGTGTAGGCGAGGGCGCGGTCCCGGGCCCAGCGCCCGACGTTGTCGTAGTCGATCTGGATCAGGGCGCCGAGATACTTCCGGGCCTCGCCGACCACGATCGCTTCCTTGACGAACTCGCTGTCCTTCAGCGCGTTCTCGATCTCGGAGGGGGCGATGTTCTTGCCGCCGGCGGTGATGATGATCGCCTTCTTGCGGTCGACGACCATGATCTCGCCGTTGTCCATCAGGTCGACGATGTCGCCGGTTCGCAGCCAGCCCTCGGCGTCGACGGTGGCCGTCGATGCCGTCTCGTCGAGGAAGTAGCCCTTGAACACGCCGGGGCTCCGGAGAACGATCTCGCCGTCCGCCTCGTGCCGCCACTCGGTGCCGCGCAGCGGCAGGCCGCAGCCGCCAAGCCGGTGATGGGTCCGGCGCTGGATGAATCCGACACCGCCGCACTCGGTGAGACCGTAGCCCTGTGACACCGGCAGGCCGATGATGTCGAAGAAGCGCAGCGTCTCCGGCGATACCGACGCGCCGGCGCACAGCCGGTTGCGGCAGCGGTCGAGGCCGAGATGACGCTGGATGTTGCGGAACATAAGGACGTAGAGGGCGAAGAACGCGATGGTCTCGGGGATCGAGGCGCGGTTGTCGCGGGCCTGCCTGCGATCCGACAGGATCCGGCCCGCCGACAGGCACCAGCGCGCGAACTTCTGCCGCAGCGGTCCGCTTTCCCCCAGCCTGAACAGAAAGCCCTGCTGCAGCTTCTCGTAGATCCGCGGAACGCCCACGAAGAAGGTCGGCGCGATCTCGCGGATGTTGAAGGCGACGGTGTCGATCGATTCGGCGAAATTGACCACGCCGCCGAGCACCAGCTGCGTCACGCAGGAGTAGCAGCGTTCCGCGACGTGGCAGAGCGGCAGGTAGCAGACCGCCTCGAAGCGATGGCGTTCGAAGCCGACCGCCTCGGCGTAGGTGATCGAGGCGTAGACCAGGTTGCGATGGGTCAGCATCGCGCCCTTGGGCGGGCCGGTGGTGCCCGAGGTGTAGACGAAGATGCAGACGTCGTCGGGGGATGCGCGGGCGATCAGGTCGTCGAGGCGCCTGTCGGCGCCGCCGTCCATCGCGGCATGGGACCGGCCGGCGTCGCACAGGGCGACGAAGGACATCAGCCTGTGCTCACGGTAGTTGCGCAGCCCCTTCATGTCGACGCAGACGATCGCCTCGAGGTCGGGCAGGCCCGGCCCGTTGGCGGCGGCATCGAGCACCTTGTCGGTCTGCTCGTGGTCTCCGGCGATCACGACGCGCGCGCCGGAGTGCCGGACGATGTATTGCAGCTCGGGCCAGGGATTGGTCGGATAGATGCCGACCACGATGGCGCCGATCATCTGCGCCCCGAGATCGGCATAGTACCATTCCGGCGTGTCTTCGCTGGCGATGGCGATGCGGTCGCCGGGCTTGACACCGAGCGACATCAGCCCAAGGGCGACTTCGCGGGCCTTGGCATGGTAGTGGGCCCAGGAATAGCGCTTCCAGATGCCCCGGTCCTTTTCCCGCAGCGCCAGCGCCTGTCCGCTGGTCTCGGCGCGGTGGCGCAGCAGCTGGGGCAGCGTGATGTCGGCACCGCGCAGCGAGGCGTCGATCGAGCGGCCGGCGCCGGATCGAGCCGGCACAGGCGTGCCGGCTGCGCCGTGGTCGACGGTGGTCCGGAACACGTCAAGCACCGACATTGGCGATCCTCGTCTGGGCGGAGCCGCCATGGTCGCTGCCATGCCCTCCGAGATAGGCCTTGGCGACCTCCGGATTGGACTTGATGGCGTCGGGAGGCCCCTCGGCGATCTTGCGGCCGAAGTTCATCACGTGAATCCGGTCCGAAATGTCCATGACGATGCGCATGTCGTGTTCGACCATGACGACGGAAATTCCGAACTCGTCGCGGATATCGAGCACGAAGCGGGCGATGTCCTCGGTCTCCTCCTGGTTCATTCCGGAGACCATCTCGTCGAGCAGCAGCAGTTTGGGTTCGCTGGCGAGCGCGCGGGCGAGTTCGACCCGCTTCTGCTGTCCGTAGGACAGCGTCCCGACCACCGCATCGCGCACATGCTCGATTTCGAGGAACTCGATGATTTCCTCGACCCGGCGACGCGCCTCGATCTCCTCGCGCCGGGTGCGGCCGAAATAGACGATGGCGTCGAGGACGGTCGACTTGAGGTGGCTGTGCCGGCCCGTCAGGATGTTCTCGACCACGGTGCCGTGCTTGAATAGGGCCAGGTTCTGGAACGTCCGGCCGATTCCGGTGGCGGCGAACCGCCACGGCCTCACGCCGGAGAGATCGACACCGTCGAAGACGATGCGGCCGGTGGTCGGACGCAGCACGCCGCTGATGATGTTGAACAGCGTGGTCTTGCCGGCGCCGTTCGGGCCGATGACGCTGCAGATCTCGCCCCTGGCGACGCTGAGGTCGACGCCGGTCAATGCCGTGACGCCGCCGAACGTCTTGCCGACTCCCTCGACCGAAAGCAGGGTGGTCACGACAGCCACCTCTTGCGCCGCTTGTAGTGCTTGACGTCGCGAAGGCTCTTTCGGCCCGTGGAGGACACCCCGAGATAGAACTCCTGGACATCGGCGTTCGCGGCCAGCTTTGTCGCCGGTCCGTCGAGAACGACGCGGCCGTTTTCCAGGATGTAGCCGTAATCGGCGATCTCCAGCGCGCGCTGCGCGTTCTGCTCGACCAGCAGCACCGTCAATCCCAGTTCACGGCGCAG
The DNA here is from genome assembly GCA_031291445.1 of Xanthobacteraceae bacterium. GTDB lineage: Bacteria > Pseudomonadota > Alphaproteobacteria > Rhizobiales > Xanthobacteraceae > Bradyrhizobium_A. The sequence continues at coordinate 55,404 of JARLJA010000187.1, forward strand.
CCCGGCGATGATCTCGTAGATGCGGTCGATGATCAGGGGGGCGAGGCCGAGCGAGGGTTCGTCGAGCGCCAGCAGGGTCGGGTTGGTCATCAGCGCGCGGCCGATCGCCAGCATCTGCTGTTCGCCGCCCGACATGTACCCGGCAATCTGATCCCGACGATCGGCGAGCCTCGGGAACAGCGTGAAAACCTTGTCGCGGGCCTCGCGGGCGTCGGTGGAGGTCCGGGTATATCCACCCATCTGCAGGTTTTCGTCGATCGTCAGTCCCGCGAAGACGCGGCGCCCTTCCGGAACCTGAACGACGCCGCGGCGAACGATGTCGTCGGCCGGGGCGCGATGGATGTCGACGCCGTCGAACTGGATGCTGCCGTTCTCGATGACGCCTTCCTCGGTGTGGAGGATGCCGGACATCGCCTTCAGCAGCGTCGACTTGCCGGCGCCGTTGGAGCCCAGCAGGGCGACCACGCCGCCCCTCGGCACCGCGAGGCTGACATCGCGGATCGCCTCGATGGCGTTGTCGTAGACGATCCGGACATTGCGGAATTCGAGCAGGGCCGGTGCGGTGTCGGCTCCGGGCTCAGGTGCAGGTGACTGAACGGCGCTGATGGTCCGCATCGCTGGCGATCCATCTCACATCTTGTGGCGGGCGTGGGCGTACGGGGCGCGGGCGAAGATCGCGTCGGTCACGAGCTTGGCGGTCTCGGCGCAGGCCTGGGTGCCGCCGTTGCCGTATTCCTTGACGGCGTCGCCGACGCACCACAGGCCCTCGATGCCGGTCTCGCGCGGCAGATCGTATCCAGCGCACGAGCGCTGCGCCGGCCAGTCATCGCGCATGACGCGGATCGAGAGAATGCGCGCGGCGGCGAAATCGTCGAATTGCTCGCGGAGGTCCTCGAGCGCGAGTTCGGTCTCGGCCGCGGCGTCGAAGGGGCCCAGAGCCGGCACCGGAACGGCGTAGGCGACATAGAGGTGCCAGCCCGGGGGCGCGAGCTCGGGACAGGTCGCGGTCAGGTTCGCCATGTTGCAGAGGCGGCGGGTCTTGCCGAAGGTGACGATGCCCGGGTGGGTCATCAACGGGCTCCGGCTTGCGATGTTGATGACGATGTTGGCCGCCGGCCGAAGCGTCGCGCGCACGCTGGCGACGTACTCCGCCGGGAACGCGGCTTCCCCGGCCAGCGCGACCGTCGCGGCCGGTCCGGCGTTGCTGATGACGATCGGGCAGTCGATCCGAACGCTCTCGCCGTTGCGCACCACGCTGATGCCCTCGACGGTGCCGTTCGACGCATGAATCGCGGTCGCCCGGCTCGACAGCCAGACCTCGCCGTTGTGCTGCACCGCCGCGCCGAGCGCGTTCCAGACCCCGACGGTGCCCTGCGGGCAGAACCCGAAGCGCTTGAAGGCACCTTTGCTGGTGAAGTAAGTGAGGAAGGCCCGTGCCGGCAACTCGCTGGCGTTGCAGGCAAAAATGGCGGCGCAGAGGTTGCGGAAGATGGCGTGGACGGTGACGTTGCTGGTGTAGGACGTGAGCCAGTCCTCGGTCGATTGGCGACCATCGGGCAGGTTGCCGGAGCGCGCATCGGCAAACTTCTCGAGAATGCGGCTCGCCTGCTTGGTGAGCTGGCCGAGCAGCAGCGACCAGCCGCCGCGACCGACGTCGATGAACTTGCGATCGATGTAGAAGCCGCTCGCCGGCTCCGGCGCGCGGATGTCGAGCGGAGCGCCGACCAGGCGACAGGTCTCCTCGAACACGCCGCCCAGTTCGATGGCGATGGCGCCGATATTGACCTTGAAGCCGTCGATCTCCTCGGTCGACGCACGGCCGCCGAGCCGGTCGTGATCGTCGACCAGCAGGGTGCGCAGGCCGCCATGGGAGAGCCTTGCAGCGGCGCAAAGACCGCCGGCCCCGGCGCCAATCACGACGGCGTCAAATGCCCGGTCCGACATCGGTCAAATCCTCCCTGTGGCGTCGAATGGCCGGGCCAGACGCCTTGTTTCTCGTTGTCTTGGCGTCGAGCTTATTATAATCCGTCTGGCCGTTCAAATAATTTCTGCAACTGCGACGCAATGACGGGGCGAGTGGAGGATGCGGCTGAATTCAAATCCCGATAGGGTGCGGACAGCGCAAGAATCACGGAGGCGGTGCGTTCGGACGCTTGGTTCGGCGGCCCACGGCGTCGAGGAAGGACATGGCACGCACTCGGTCCGAGAATTACGATGGAATTCACGCCGGGATTCTCGCGGCGGCGACGACGCTGTTCGCCAGGCAGGGCTACATGCGAACCTCGATTTCCGAGCTCGCCGACGCCTGCCAGCTGTCGCGCGGCGCGCTCTACCACTATTTCGAGTCGAAAGAGGCGATTCTCTTCACCATCCTCGACGTCCACGTGCGCAGGATGATCGCCGACGTCGAGCGGGCGAGGGCCCAGCACGAGCGGACCGTGGATCAGTTCCGGGCGGTGATCCGCGCCATCGTCGCGCTCAACGCCCGCTCGTCGGACGAGCAGCGGCTCATTCTCAACGATCTGTCCTTTCTCGAACCGGAGGACCAGCAGACGATCAAGGATCTCGAGCGTCGGCTGGTCGACACCATCTCGGAACTGCTCGCCAGGCTCGACGAGGAAGGCAAGATCGTGAAGCGCACCAAGAAGGTGTACTCGATGATCCTGTTCGGCATCCTGAACTTCAGCCACACTTGGTACGACCCGAAGGGCGGCGTCGATCCGCAGGAGTTCGCCGACCGGATCGTCGATCTGTACCTCCACGGGTTTTTGCCGCCGCTGCAGCGTCCGGAGAATGCGGTGAAGCGCCGCGCCTGACGGGGTCCGGTGTCGGGCGCCGGGTTCCTTCGCCGCAGCAATGGACAATCGGGGACAGGCGCCAATGACCGAAATTCGCGAGATCGCATCCGGGCTGCAATTCCCCGAAGGACCCGTCGCCCTGGAGGACGGCAGCGTTCTGGTGGTCGAGATCGCCCGCAAGACGCTGACCCGGATCCGGCGCGATGGCGTCGTGCAGGTGGTCGCGACCCTCGGCGGCGGCCCCAATGGCGCGGCGATCGGACCGGACGGTCGATGCTATGTCTGCAACAACGGCGGGCTGACATTCATCGAGGCCAACGGGCAGCTCATTCCGGGGCTTGCGCCGGCCGACTATGCCGGCGGCGGGATCGATGTCGTCGACCTTGACACCGGGCGGTTCGAACGGCTCTACGACCGATGCGGCGACATCCCGCTGCGGGGGCCCAACGATCTCGTCTTCGATCGCGCGGGCGGCTTCTGGTTCACGGACCTCGGCAAGACCTTCAAGCGCGCGCGGCAGCGCGACCGCGGCGCCGTGTTTTATGCCAAAGCCGACGGCAGCCTGATCACGCAGGCGATCTTTCCGCTCGAAGGGCCCAACGGCATCGGCCTGTCGCCGGATGGCACGACACTCTACGTGGCGGAAACCCACACCGGCCGCATCTGGTCCTATGACGTGGCCGCGCCGGGCGAAATTCGCCCGCGCAGGGGGCCGCTTCCGGGAGAGCCGGGACACATGCTCTACGCGGCCTCGCACCACGCCATGTTCGATTCGCTTGCGATCGAAGCTGAAGGCAATATCTGCGTGGCGGATATCCCGTTCGGTGGAATCACCGTGGTCTCGCCATCCGGCCAGCTTCTCGAGCAGCATGCGATGCCGGACATGATCACGACCAACATCTGCTTCGGTGGCAGAGATCTGCGAACCGCCTACGTCACGCTGTCCTCGACCGGCCGGCTCGTGGCGGTCGAGTGGCCGCGGGCCGGCCTGCCGTTGCCGTGGCTGAACGATCGCGCCTGACAGCTCCATCGCGTCGTCGCGCCCGCAGATGTGTCAGCGGTGTGACGCACGCGGGCGCGGCATGGATGTTCCACGATTGGCGGAAGCCAGAGCCCGCCGGCGGCATTGACGTGCGTCAAGACGTGCGCCGCGCCGCCTCCCTAACGTGCGCGTGTCGATGCCGCCGACGCGGTTCGTCAGCCAGACCGCGAGCGAGAGAGCGAGAGTCGTGGAATCGTCGATGGATGGCTCCCGGAGCGAGGACGGCGGGAATACGGCAAAGCCGGTAAATTCCGCCACGGGTACTGACCCGGAACACGCCATCGTCGGCTCCGTGCTCGATGCCGTTGGCGCCGACCGCACCCGGCTGATGGACATCGTCCAGGGAATCCAGCATCGCGTCGGCCATCTGTCCGACGCCGCGATCGGCATGGTCGCCGCAAGGCTCGGCCTTCACGCCGTCGACGTGGAGGACATGGCCTCCTTCTATAGCTTCCTGAATCGGCGGCCCAGGGGCCGCTACCATATCCGGCTATCGAAGACGCCGGTCTCGCTGATGAAGGGAGCCGCCGAGGTCGCCGCAGCGTTTTCGGCCGCGGTCGGGACCGCATGGGGCGGCACCTCGCAGGACGGCGACTTCACGCTGGAATGGACCAGCGACATCGGCATGGCCGATCAGGAGCCGGCGGCCCTGGTCAATGGAACGGTCCTGACCGATCTGGCGCCCGCCGACGTCGACGCGATCGTCGCCACGCTGCGCGCGCGGCGCGTCGCGAACACCATCCCGCTGTTTCCCGGTTCCGACGCCGAAGGCGCGGGCCTGCCGAAAGCCCGGGTCGGCGCCAGCCTGGTCCAGCCCGGGCCCGTCGTCTTCGCCACCGACGTGGCCTCATCGACCGGCCTCATGGCCGCGCTGGCGCGCGCTCCCGGCGAAATCATCCAGGAGGTGACGAAAGCGAAACTGCGGGGCCGCGGTGGCGCCGGCTTTCCCACCGGGCTCAAGTGGAAGCTGTGCCGGCAGTCGATCAGCGACGCGCATCACGTGGTCTGCAATGCCGACGAGGGCGAGCCGGGCACCTTCAAGGATCGGGTGCTGCTGACCCAGATCCCCGACGTGGTGTTCGACGGCATGACCATCGCCGGTTACGCGCTCGGCGCCCGTCACGGGCTGGTCTACCTGCGCGGCGAATATGCCTATCTCTGGAACAGTCTCCAGGCCGTGCTGCAGGAGCGGCGCCGTCACGGGCTGCTCGGGAAGAATGCTGGCGGGCGCGAGGGCTTCGATTTCGACATTCGCATCCAGCTCGGGGCCGGCGCCTATGTCTGCGGCGAGGAATCCTCGCTCATCGAATCACTGGAAGGCAAGCGCGGCGCGCCGCGCGACCGGCCGCCGTTCCCGACCGACCGCGGCTATCTTCAGCAGCCGACGGCGGTCGACAATGTCGAGACCTTCGCCTGCGTCACGCGGATCATGGAGAGGGGGAGCGAGTGGTTTGCCGGCTTCGGCACCCGGGAGTCGGCGGGGACCAAGCTCCTCAGCGTCTCGGGCGATTGTCCCCGTCCCGGCGTCTACGAGGTTCCGTTCGGCATCACCGTCAATGCGTTCCTCGATCTCGTCGGCGCGCCCGACGCCGCCTTCGTTCAGGTCGGCGGTCCGTCGGGCCAGGCCGTCGCGCCGAAGGATTTCGGGCGGCAGATCGCGTTCGAGGATCTCTCCACCGGCGGCTCGGTGATGGTGTTCGGCCCCGATCGCGACGTGCTCGGCATCGCGCGCCAGTTCACCGAGTTCTTCGCCGATGAATCCTGCGGCTGGTGCACGCCCTGCCGTGTCGGCACCACGCTTCTGAAGCAGAGTCTGGACAAGCTGCTCGGCGATCGCGCCACGCTGGCCGATATCGCGGCGATGGAGGCGCTGGCCGGCACCGTCACGCGGATGAGCCGCTGTGGTCTCGGCCAGACCGCCGCCAATCCGATCCTGACCACGATGCGCAATTTCCCCCAGCTCTACGAGGCGCGGCTGCGGCCGGAGCGGTTCGTGTCGCGCGTGACCATGGAGGAGGCGCTCGCCGAGGCCGTTGACGTGCAGGGACGCCGGCCGACAGGCGGGGAGGACACGGCATGAGCGAACCCGGCGCTTTGAGCTTCACCATCACGGTCGACGGCGTCGAGGTCACGGCGACGCCGGGCCAGACCATTCTCGAAGCCTGCGATGCGGCCGGGGTCTACATCCCGCGGCTGTGCTATCACCCCGATCTGGAGCCGGCCGGCCATTGCCGGATCTGCACCTGCAAGATCGACGGTCGCCGCAGCAGCGCCTGCACCATGCCGGCGGTGCGCGGCATGGTGGTGGAGAGCGAGACGCCCGAGCTCAACGCCGATCGCCGCACCCTGGTCGAGATGCTGTTCGTCGAAGGCAACCACTTCTGCCCCGCCTGCGAGAAGAGCGGCGACTGCGAGCTCCAGGCGCTCGGCTACCTGCTCGGCATGACCGCGCCGGCGTTTCCGTACCAGTGGCCGCAGCGTGAGCTCGACGCCAGCCATCCCGACGTCTTCATCGATCGCAATCGCTGCGTGCTGTGCTCGCGCTGCATCCGTGCCTCGCGCGACGTGGACGGCAAGTCCGTGTTCGGGTTCGACGGGCGCGGCATCCACATGCGCCTCAACGTCGACGGCGGGCGCCTCGGCGAGACGGCGCTCGCGGCCGCCGACAAGGCGGCCCAGGTCTGCCCGGTCGGCTGCATCGTGATCAAGCGCACCGGTTATCAGACGCCCTATGGCGAGCGGACATTCGATCAGGCGCCGATCGGCAGCGACATCGCGGCCGTGGGGAAGGGCGCCAAGACATGACGAAGCCGAAACTCGCGACCTGCTCGCTCGCCGGCTGCTTCGGCTGCCACATGTCGCTGCTGGACATCGACGAGCGGATCGTCGAGCTGGTCGATCTCGTCGATCTCGACAAGTCGCCGTTCGACGACAAGAAGGAATTCGACGGTCCGGTCGACATCGGGCTGGTGGAGGGAGGCTGCGCCAACGAGCACAACGTTCATGTGCTGAAGCAGTTTCGCCAGCACTGTCGCATCCTGGTCTCGGTCGGCGCCTGCGCCATCACCGGCGGCATCCCCGCCATGCGCAACATGGTGGGACTGCGCGAGTGTCTCGAGGAGGCCTATCTCCGGGGGCCGACGGTGGAGGACGGCGGCCTCATCCCCAACGACGAGGACCTGCCGCTGCTGCTCGACCGGGTCTATCCGTCCCACGAGATCGTCAAGATCGATTATTTCCTGCCCGGTTGCCCGCCGTCGGCGGACGCGATCTGGGCCGCGCTCAAGGCGCTGCTGAGCGGAGAGGCACCGAACCTTCCTTATCCCTTGCTGAAATACGAATGAGGGTCGATGCGCCCGTCAAACGAGGATGGCGTCATGAACGTTCAGTCGAGCTCGCCGTCGCGCAAGATCGTGATCGATCCGGTCACCCGCGTGGAAGGCCACGGCAAGGTCACGATCCGCCTGAACGAGGCCGGGGAGGTGGAAGAGGCGCGCTTCCACGTCGTCGAGTTCCGCGGCTTCGAGCGCTTCATCCGTGGCCGCATGTACTGGGAAGTCCCAGTCATCATCCAGCGCCTGTGCGGCATCTGTCCGGTCAGCCATCATCTGGCCGCAGCCAAGGCCATGGACAGGGTGATCGGGGTCGACAAGCTGACGCCGACCGCCGACAAGGTGCGTCGGCTCATGCATTACGGGCAGCTGCTGCAGTCGAACGCCTTGCACATCTTTCATCTCGCGTCGCCGGACCTCCTGTTCGGCTTCGACGCCCCGCCGGAACAGCGCAACATCATCGAGGTGCTCAACCGCTTTCCCGAGATCGGCAAATGGGCGATCTTCATCCGCAAGTTCGGCCAGGAGGTGATCAAGGCGACCGGAGGCCGCAAGATCCATCCGACCAGCGCGATCCCGGGTGGCGTCAACCAGAACCTGTCGATCGAGCACCGCGACGACCTGCGCAAGGACGTCGACCAGATCATCGGCTGGTGCTGCGCGGCGCTCGCGCATCACATGACGTTCGTCGACGCCAACCAGGCGCTGCACCGCGACTTCGCGAGCTACAGGTCGAACTACGTCAGCCTGGTCGCGCCCGACGGCGCCATGGAGCTCTATGACGGGCGGCTGCGCGCGCTCGGCCCCGACGGCGAGACCATTTTCGACCAAGTCGATCCCGTCGACTACCGGGAGCACTTCATCGAGGAGGTCAGGCCCTGGACCTACCTTAAATTCCCGCATATCCGCTCGCTCGGCCGGGATAACGGCTGGTATCGGGTCGGCCCGCTGGCCCAGGTCAATTGCTGCAATTCGATCGACACGCCGCTGGCAGAAGCCGCCCGCAAGGAGTTCGTCGCCCGGAACGGCGGCAGCCCGGTCCACGCCACGCTGGCGTATCACTGGGCGCGGCTGATCTGCCTTGTTCACTGTGCGGAGAAGATCAAGGAGTTCCTGTTCGACGACGACCTGCAAGGCACGGACCTGGTGTTGCGGGGCGAGCGGCGCGGCGAGGGCATCGCCTGCATCGAGGCGCCGCGCGGCACCCTGATTCATCATTATACGGTCGACGACAACGACCAGGTCGCGAGCGCCAATCTCATCGTCTCCACCACCAACAACAACGAGGCGATGAACCGGGCGGTGAAACAGGTCGCCATGAACGACCTCTCGGGGCGCGAGATCACCGAGGGCCTCCTGAATCACATCGAGGTCGCCATTCGCGCCTTCGACCCCTGCCTGTCCTGCGCCACCCACGCCCTGGGGCAGATGCCATTGATCGTGACGCTGGAGGATGCCGACGGGGGCACCATCGCGACGAGGGTCAAGCAATGACCGGGCTCCTCTCCGCGGGCAGTGCACCCGCCACGGCACCGGAACCAGCCGTCGGCTTCCCGCGGCTGCTGGTGATCGGCTATGGCAATCCGGGGCGGCAGGATGACGGCCTTGGTCCGGCGGCGGTCGCCGAGATCGAGAAGCTCGGCCGGCCCAACATCTCGACCCTGGACGATTATCAACTCGTGATCGAGGATGCGATCGAGGTCGCCGCCCACGACGTGATCCTGTTCGTTGACGCCACCCGGGAGGGCGACGAGCCCTGCACGATCCGAAAATTGGCGCCGGCCCTCGACATCGCCTTCACCAGCCATCTGCTCAAGCCCGAAGCGCTGCTGGCGATCACCGCACAGCAGTTCGGCAGGTGCCCGGAGGCCTATCTCGTCGGCATCCGCGGCTACGACTTCGATTTCATCGAGGAGCTCTCGGAGCAGGCGCGCAGCAATCTCGCAATCGCCGTCGCGCTGCTGCGCCGGCAGATCGATTATTTCTCGAGAGCACTGCGATGAACATCGGTCTCGGCGACAGGCGACGGACGATCCTGCTGGTGGATGCCGATCCCCATGCGCGGGCGGTGCTGCGCAACGCGCTCGAGGCTGCCGGCTTCACCGTCGGCGAGGCGGCGAGCGAACAGGAGGGGGAGCGCACCGCCGTCCGGATCAAGCCGGATGCGATCCTGGCCGACATGCTGATGGGGGCCGTCGATCACGAGGTCGCCGACCGGCTCAAGGACATCGGCAGCCGCATCCCGGTCTATATCGTGAGCACCGCGGGCGATGCTTTGGTCGGGGCCGTCGGACTGCACGAACTCGGGGTCGCGGGCGTGTTCCTCAAGCCGGTCGATCCGGCGGTCGTCATCCAGACCCTCAGGATCCGACTGGGCGCCAGCTGAGGCGGCCGGGCTGAGAGCCACGAGATCGCCCCGGTCCCTCGCTATTGATAGCTCGCCACGATGTCGGTCACCGCGCGCTCCAGCTGCTTGGCGGTGGCGCATTGCCGCACGACGCTGCACAGCGTCGCGTATCTCGGCATCTCGGAATCGCCCCAGCCCCAGGCCAAGCGGCCTTCGGGGTTGAGCCAGACCAGGCGCTTGGCCCGATCGGAGATCCGCCGCAGGATGTCGGCCCGGGGGTCGAGGTTGTTGGTCCGCGCGTCGCCGAGCACGATCACGGTGGTTTTCGGGGTGACGATGTTGATCCAGTCCTTTTCGAAATCCCGCAGCGACCGGCCGTAGTCGGACGAGCCGAACCCGACCTTCGACATGATCTCGCCCATCGCCGCTTCGGGCGTGTTGGTTTCGAGAATCTCGCTGACCTCGATGAGGTTGCTCGAGAACGCGAACGAGCGGACGTCGGAGACGACCTCGTGCAGGCTGTGAATCAGCAGCAGGAAGAAGTCCGAGACCCGCGCCACCGATCCGCTGACGTCGCAGATCGCCACGATCTTCGGCTTGTCGCGATGGCGGCGCTTCCAGGTGGTGAGAAACGGCACGCCGCCCCAGGCGGCGTTGCGCCGCAGGGTCCGCCGGACATCGAGATGCCCGCGCCGCTGGCGCTTGCGGGGCTTGCTGTAACGTTCGCGCAGCCGCCGTGCGATGACCCGGATGAGCGCCTGCATCTGCTCGATCTGGCGGCGTTCGAGGCGGGCGAGCGGGGCGTTGCGGAGAATCTCGTTGCGCAGGTTCTCGGTTTCCTCACGCCCGTAGAGCAGGAGGGCTTGGGAGACGGTGTCGCGGACCGCCTCGCGCAGGGCGTCGGTCGCCGCCGCGAGCCGCTCGGCCTCCCCGGGCTGGGCGGTGGTGAGCGCCGACAGATCGTCCCGCAGGCGCTGAATTCCCAGCTGATCGAGCATGCGGCTGCTGTAGAGCCCGCGCTGGGTGAAATAGCGGATGTCGGGCAGCGACACGGCATTCGCTGCGGCCGCAATGGCGGCGGCCACCGCCGAGCGATCATGCGACAGCAGCATCTGCGCCAGCGGGCCGAGCTCGGGCATCGGTGCGCCGCCAGCCGCTTCGCCGGGCGCGAGGTCGGGGGACGGGGGTTGCTCGCCCTGGTCCGCTGCCGCGTCCCGCGCCGACGAGGAGGCGATTTCCGGCTGGGCGAAGAACAGGTCGAAGCAGTCACCGAGCGCCCGCTTCTCGTCCTGGCTCTTGGCGAGGGTGAGAAGCAGCGTGTCGCGCAGCAGGTCCCGGTCGGCGAAACCGACCTCGGCCACCGCCTTCATGGCATCGATGCTTTCGGCCGGCGACACCCGCACGCCTGCGCCGCGCGCGGCCCGAAAGAAGCGGTGCAGGTTCTCTCGCATCACCCGAAGACGTTCTGGTGCTCGGCCTTGTGGACGAAAGACGCGACCTGGGGCAGCGTCGCCTCGATATCGGCCTCGTATTTCAGCAGTACGTTGAGCGTATCCCTGACGACGTCGGGATTTAGCTCCGAGGCCTGAAGCAGCACCAGCACCCGCGCCCAGTCGATGGTCTCGCTCACCGAGGGCAGCTTCTTGAGATCGAGGGTGCGAATTTCGTTGATGAAGCCGACGATCTGCCGGCGCATGGCCTGGGAGATGCCCGGGACCCGGCTTTCGATGATGCGCTCTTCGAGCTTCTGTTCCGGGAAGCCGATGTGAAGGTGGAGGCAGCGGCGCTTCAAGGCGTCGCCGAGATCGCGCTCGCCATTGGAGGTCAGGATCACGGTCGGCGGCGACAGCGCGACCACGGTGCCGAGCTCGGGAATGGTGATCTGGAAGTCCGACAGGATCTCCAGCAGCAGCGATTCGAATTCGGCGTCCGACTTGTCGATCTCGTCGACCAGCAGGACGCAGCCGTTGGGCTGTTCGAGGGCCTGCAGGAGCGGGCGGGGCTCGACGAATTCCTTCGAGAAGAACACGTCGCCGAAATCGTGCAGCCGAGCGAGCGCCTGCGGCAGGGTCTCGGCCCCGCCCAGCACCTCGCCGAGCTTGTCCTTCAGGATCTGGGTGTAGAGCAACTGTTTGGCGTATTTCCACTCGTAGAGCGCCTTGGCCTCGTCGAGCCCCTCGTAGCATTGCAGGCGGATCATCTTGAGGCCGCGCCATGCCGCGATGGCCTTGGCCAGCTCGGTCTTGCCGACGCCGGCCGGGCCCTCGACCAGGATGGGCTTCTCGATCCGTTCCGCGAGATAGACCGCCGTCGCGATCTGCCTGCTGGCAATGTAGCCGGCCGAGGCCAGACCACTTTGGACCGCCTCGATCGAGGCTGTCGGCCGGTTGTTGTCGATCACCAATGTCTGCTCCACATGGGGCCTCGGAGGCGACCTTGCCTCTTCCCCAAGCGCGACTCTGCACCCATCGGTGATCGGCCGCAACGGTAAGCCGATGAAAAGGGGAGGGAAATCGCTGCCGAGACGGCCCCGGTGAGCTCAATTCGCGCCGGGTTCGTCGGCGCCGATGTCGAGCGGCGGCCCGTCATAGGACTCCGGCGCGCCGCGGCCGATGGCGAAATGACAGAGCGGGCCTTCGACGTGGAATTCGATCCCGGTCATGCGGGAAAACAGCTCGATATTGGTGCTGCCGACCCCGCATCCGCCGAGCCCGAGGTCGGTGGCCATCAGGTACAGCGTTTGCAGCAGGACACCGGCGTCCTTGAGAACGAGTGCATAGGCGATCGAGCTGTATTTCCACGACGTCCGGGCGAAGCGGGCGGCGATGGTGACCAGGATCTGGGGCGCGGTGGTTGCTCCCATCGCGTAGGCCGACGCGGTGAGCAGCGCGTCGAGATCCTGCGACCGCGCGCCGATCGGCACCAGGGCATGACCTCCCGCATCGTAGTGATAGAAGCCGCGGGGCAGTCCGTCGCAATTGGCGGCGGCGAGGTAGAGTTCGAGCTCATAGGCGCTGCCTCCCGACGGATAGGGCCTCGCCGCGTAGGTAACCGTCGGACCGTCGTCGTCGACCTTGGCGCGCCATTTCCCCAGAACCCGTGCGGCGCCGTCGAGAAAGCGCGCCAGCTCCGCCACCGTGATCGGCTGCCGGTCGTCGTAGCTGCGGGTCGAATGGCGCGCGCGCAGCAGCATGCCAACCGGCGACAACGACCCTTCGGGCGACAGCTTCCGCAGATCGATCTTCCGTCCCGGCCAGCGCGGCCGCACCGCCGGCGGCGGGTCGATGATCCCCGCATAGGGATAGGTGCCGCCGAGCGGATTGGCTTGTCGGCCTTCCGTCGTGCGGGTGTGAAACAGGAGATCGTGGAAGTCCCACAGCACCAGGTCGTCGTCGCCTTCGGCCATGCGCGGGCTGCCGTCGCGTGCCGGGTCGGGCCTGAACAGGATCCCGCCATCGAGCAGCAAGGCGAGGAGCGCATCCCCCGGAAAGCCAGGCTGCGTACGAAGCTTCTTGAGCCGTTGCGGCGTCGACAGCGCCGCAAGGGCTCCGGCGAGACCCGGATCGCAGATCCTGAAAAGGGCCTCGGATCGCGGCGATTCCAGCACCATCTCGTTGCCGCGGCGCCGCAGATAGGCGAACCGTGACAGCGCAATGAGGTCGGTCGCGGCGAGCTTTGGCGTGCGCGGCCAATAGCCGGCCGTCTGCGGTTCGATGACGACCTGGTCCTTGCTGCCATTCCGCCCGAGGCGGTATTCGACAAGGCCGCTGCGGGCCAATCGCCGGACCAGCAGGGTGATCTCCTGATCGACGCTGTCCGTGTCGGAGGCGAACGCCTCCAGCGCCAAGCCGGTGCGCAGAGCCTGGGCGCGCTTCGCCGCGCCGGCGCTGAATTTGCCCAGGGCGAGCCGCTGCCCATCGATATCGGCCGCCAGGCTGCCGTCCGCACCGGCCTCGAGCTTGATGCGGCTGTTCAGCTGTGCGGCGAGGGTCGGCGGGGCGATCGGTCGCCGGGGTCTTGTCGTCTTCGCTGCGGGAGCGCGCACGCCGGCACCTCAGGTGTGGGGGAGGAACGGAGTGAGCTCGCTTTCAGGCAGCGGCCGATCCAGCCATCCGAGCTTGACCGGGACGTCATACAGGCGGCCGGGGCCATAGCGGCGGTAGAAATGCCGCAGGCCCGGGACGATGACCCGAACGACCGGCACCTCGATGTCGGGGCGCGTCTGGTCGAGCACCAGGAAGTCATAGCCGGCGCGCTTGGCGACATCGACGCAGGCCATGGCATAGGCCCGCGAGTTGTCGAGCGTACGCAATTCAGCAGGGGCCGGCCGCACCTTGGCGTGGTTGCCAGGAGTCAGGAAGGGATAGTTTTCTAGGCGCAGCGGCGTCACGCCGTCGAGGCTCAGCTTTTCGCCGGTGCCGCCGCCCATCAGGCCGATGGAGAGGAACTGGTTGAGCTCCGTCAGCGCCCGCAACAGGGCGATGCGGGGATCGAAATGCGCGCCCGAGCCGAATTCGATATTCTCGTGCCCGTTCTGCATCCAGTGCAGAATCGCGACATAGGTGGGAACGCCCAGATCGTTGGTGACGTCGAGCACCCACAGCTTGCGCCCGGCGCCGGAGAGCTGGGCGTACAGATCGCGGACATAGGAATCGTCGAAGTGGGCCAGGTCGAGCTCCGGCATCTTGAGCCGGTTGTACCACCAGATCGCGTAGGCATCCCGCTCGACCAGTTCGAGGAAGCCCTGGACGATGGCCTCCTCGCGGGTGTTGCCGGCGGCGCAGCCGTTGGAATCCGCATGGTAGGCGTTGGGGCCGCTGTAGAAGAAATACAGGACGCTCGTCGGCAGATACTTGAAGCGCTGGTCGCGCAGCGACCACACCGGCGTCCATTCGATCTTCGCCGAAGGTTCGAACGGCGGAGGGGCGGGATGCGAATCGTGGTCGTGCTCGTCGTGGCTCGCCACCAATTGCTGGCGCTGCTGGGCGTCGCTGTACAGCAGCACGTCGTTGGGAAGAATGGCCTCGCCCGGCGCGAAGTCCGTGAACCGTCGCGTCATCCGGATCTCGTCGCCCTGGAAGATTCCGGAGTAGCGCTCGATCGCTTCCATCAGCGCGCTGGCTTCGCCCTGCTCGACGGTGCTGCCCTTGCCGAACGAGCCGCCGCTCAGTCCCGACCGCAACTCGTCGACCGATTGGGCGGGCGCCGAGAAATTGTGACCCGCATAGAAGCTGGTGTTCATGGGCAGGGTGGTCGCGATCCGCTCCAGCCGCGTCACCACGCCGGTGAGGGGGCTGACGTGCTTGCGAAAATGTTCGACCGTGGCCCGCGATGTCACGGTGCGGTATCCGCCGCTCGTCATCACCAGCTTGGCGCCTTCGCCGATCTCGACCGGCACCGGCGCCCGCTTCGGGTCGCGGAGCTTCTTGCGGCCGCAGGTCGGACATTGCGGGCGGGCCGTCACGAAGTGCCGGGCAATGGTCGATCCCAGCATGTCGAGGCTGACGATGTGATCGTTCAGGTCGGTGCGAAAGTCGGTGGCGATCGCCTTGGCGATCTCGACGGCGGCGAGCTGGACGGCGCCCTGTCCCAGGGTGCCGCGGGCGAGCGCTGAGACGGCGACGGGTCGGGGACCGCGGTCGAGAAATCCCTTGATCTCGCGATTGCGGATCATGCGGTCGAACAGGCAGGTCCAGCACGCGCTGTCGCCCGGCCTGAAAACCGGCCCCACCAGCGGGAAGGCGCCGGATGGCTGAACCAGCAGCCACGGCGTCCGGTCGGCCACGTGCTGCCGGTTCAGTTCCGCCAGCCGTGGTTCGAGATAGTCGGTCACCAGCACGATCGTGAGATCGGGGGCGCGCTTGACGACGCGAACTCCGAGTTCAGCCAGGGCGGCGCCGAGCTCCGCCGCGCCCTCGACACCGAGCGACTGAACGCGCACGCGGCAATTTTGTAGGTTGGTGTCGGCCATCTCGGGGGGCAGACCGAGGCTTGCCCAGTAGCCAGCCACCGCTCCCGTCGAGGCCGCTGACGACGGGACGATATAACGGCGCTCGACCAGCCGCCCCAGCGCTTCCTTGATTTTTTCGGACGGGAAATCCCGCTCCAGGTCGCGAACGAGCCCGGCAAAGCTCTTGCCGCCCTTTCCGATCGCGGCCGCGAGCGCACAGTACAGCGCGCCGTGCAGAAAGAACTTCCTGTCCTCGGAGTAGAGGCAGACGACGTCGGGAGGAAGCACATAAACCGTGAAGTTCGGCGCAAAATGCGGAATGTCCTTGCTGGCATCCCGCGTCCGGCCAGTCCGGCGATTGCCTTTCATGATGTCGGCACGCTCACCTTGGCCACGACTTGTGATCGTGGATCGAGACCGCGGCATCCGGCCGCTGCGGGGGCTTTGCGCGGCGGCATCTCGGCGAGCGCCTGATGGTCATGCGCGCGCAAGCCTGAATCTCTTCGCGGCAGCGCAGCAAATTCGTCAATTCCGGCAACTGACACGCATCAGCAACAAGATTTGGCCGGGTCGATCCTGTCGAGCCCGGCCAAAGCAATCTGCACCCATCAACGTACATTGCGGCGCGTCAGCGGAACGCTGCTCAGCACAAGCGGCAAGCGCCCCACGACAGGCAACAACCGCCCACGCCCCAGCCGCAACCACCGCACCGGCAACCACGGCAGCCTCTGCAGCCTCGGCAGCCGCCGCAGCCGCCACAGCGACAGCGGGTCAGCTGCACGTCGCCTTGCCCGCCCAGGTTCTCCTTGTCGAAGACATGGAAGGTGGCCAAGGTGACATCGGAGAGTTCCTCCTCCCCGAGAATGACTTGCTGGCCGGGCGTGATTCCCGTCAGCTGACCGTCGGTGGGCGGCACGACCGCAGCGGATGCGCCGCCTGCAAGAGAGAAAGTCAACCCCGCCGCTCCCAAAGCCGGGACGGCCACCTGAGCCGCACGCTTTCGCTTCGTCGCTTGTTTCGTCCGTGGCATAGTTCGCGTCCTCCACATCCAGCAAAAAGGTTTCGAGAGTCCCGCCGATCAACTGTACGCTTTGCGCTGCGACCAAGCAAGATCGCCCAGACCGATCCTGGGCATGCCCTCAACGCACCGTGAACGGATTGAGTTTCATGAACGACAGATGAACGTCGCCTGAATGACGGCGGCGCTACTTTCGGTTACAGGGCCTGACTGCGGGCTTAACGGATAGTTCAGCATGGTTGATGGTACCGGGGCGGCGTTCGTTTGGTACGAACTGATGACGACGAACATGGCGGCTGCCCGCGCCTTCTATGCCGATGTGGTGGGCTGGAGCGCGGAGGACGCCTCGACCTCCGGTCTCGCCTACACCTTGCTGGCGACCGCAGGGACCGCCATCAGCGGGCTCATGACCCTCCCGGAGGAGGCGCCGAAAATGGGCGCGACGCCGAGGTGGATGGCATATGTCGGCGTTGCCAACATCGAGGCCGCGGTCGATCGCATCGAGCGCCTTGGCGGAGCGGTTTACGTCCCCCCGACCGATAGCAATATCGGCCGCATCGCGGTCGTCGCCGACCCCCAGGCCGCGACGTTCGGTTTGGTCGAGGGACTTAAGCTCGGCCCGCGGCGGCCGGGGGGGATCTACGAACCGGGCCATGTGGGCTGGCACGAATTGTTCGCCGCCGATCGGGACAGGGCGTTCACCTTCTATCGCGCGCTGTTCGGCTGGAGGAAGGCCGGCGATGACGACCCGGCAGAGACCTATCAGCTGTTCACCGTCGGCGGCGAGACCGTCGGCGGGATGTTCACCAAGCCTGCGATGGTGCCGGCGCCGTTCTGGCTCTGCTATTTCAACGTCGTCGACCTCGATGCGGCGTTGCAACGCGTGAGCGCGGGCGGCGGCCGGATCTTCGAAGGCCCGGTCGACCTGCCGGGCGGAGACTGGATCGCCCGCGGCGTGGATCCGCAAGGGGCCGTGTTCGCGCTGCGGGGCAGGCGTACCAGCGAGGCGATTGCTCGCGACCCGGCGTTGGAAATCGGCTGGTCGAGCACGTGGGGGGGGATTTCGTCGCGCGGCAGGCTGCGGATCGGCAAGCCTCGATAAGACCCGGGAGAGAGCGATGTGCACGCGTCGGGCTGCGCACCTTGCTGTGGGCCTCGCCATTGCGTTGCTCGGTGCGGCGCCGTCCCTGCCACGGGCGCGGGCGGAGACCGCCACGATTTCGCCGGCGAGCCTGCCAATGATCGGCGAGGTCGACGAACGGTATCAGTCCTACAATGTCGAAATGCTGTCGGTGACCGGCGGCGCGTTCTGGAAGCCGTACGACTCGAAGGCCGATCGGTCGCCGGCAGCAGCGAAACCCGAACTCTATCAGGATCGCCCCCCGCTCGATCTCGAAAATGCCCGGCTGCGCAAGCTCGCGGCCGCGCTCGGGCCGGCTTACGTGCGTATCAGCGGGACCTGGGCCAACACCACCTACGTCGCGGAGGCCGAGGAGCGGCCTCTCGCACCACCGCCGGGCTTCTCGGGCGTGCTGACGCGCGTGCACTGGAGGAGCGTCGTCGATTTCGCCAGGGCGGTGGATGCTGAAATCGTCACCTCGTTCGCGATCAGTGAGGGAACGCGAGATTCGGCAGGCGTGTGGACCACCGGACAGGCCAGTCGGCTCATCGATGCCACGCGGACCATGGGAGGGCGGATCGCGGCGGCGGAGTTCATGAACGAACCAACGCTCGCAGTCATGAACGGGGCGCCTGCGGGCTACGCCGCCGCGCACTACGGGCGTGACTTCGCGATCTTCCATGCCTTCGCCAGGCAGGCCGCGCCCGACATGCTGATCCTCGGTCCGGGCGTGCTGGGCGGTTCGGTCGGACCACAGGGGGCGGTCGATGTCGACGCGCCGCTTCTGAGGGCGAGAGACCTGCTGCTCGCGACCCGACCCGCCACCCTCGACGCGGTGTCCTACCACTTCTACGGCGCGCTGTCGCAGCGATGCAGCGGATCGCAGACGCGCGCAGAGGAGGCCCTGTCGGAGCAATGGCTCGGCCGTACCGATGGGGCGCTGGCATTCACCCGCCTGCTCCGCGACGAGTTGGCGTCCGGCAAGCCGATCTGGCTGACCGAAACCGCGGACGCCGCGTGCGGGGGAAACCCCTGGGCGCCGACCTTTCTCGACAGCTTTCGCTACCTGGATCAGCTCGGGCGGCTTGCCCGGCAGGGCGTCAAGGTCGTCATCCACAATACCCTGGTGTGGAGCGACTATGGCCTCCTCGACGAAGGGTCGTTCCGGCCTCGGCCCAACTACTGGGCGGCGGTGTTGTGGCGGAGGTTCATGGGGTCGACCGTTCTGGAGGCGGGCGTGGCGACTGGGGAGGGGCTGCGCCTCTACGCCCATTGCCTGCGCGGGACATCGGGTGGCGTCGCGCTGCTCGCCATCAACACCTCCCGCACGCGATCGGGCGGCGTCAGGTTTCCGACCGGGCTGAAGGTGCGGCGAGCGACCATGTCCGCGCCGGCGCTGGAGGCTTCGCAGGTGCTGCTGAATGGCCACGCGCTTGCGCTCGACGCCCGCGACGACTTGCCCGACCTCGACGGCGAGCCGCTGGACGGCGATGCGATCGAGCTCGCGCCGGCGACCATCACTTTCATCACAATCCCGAAAGCGGGGAATCGGAGTTGCCGGTAACGGCCCTGGGCCGTGATTATGTGCGGTCGCTGAATCACGCATTTGCAGTGAGCGTCGTGGGTGGTCTCATTCAGCGGTGTCGCCTCAGGAGGGGTGTTCGTCATGCCGGATCAATTGGGTCGTGCGATGCCGCGGGTGTACCTCGCCGGGCCCGGCGTTTTTCGGCCCGATGCGGGGACGTACGGCCGACGGCTGAAGGAGAAATGCGCAGCGGTCGGCCTGTTGGGCTGCTTTCCGCTGGACGGCGAAGCCCAGGGCCAGTCGCCGGCGGCGATCGCGCGCGCGATCTTCCGCGCCAACGTCGAATTGTTGAACGCGTCGCGGGCGGTCGTGGCTGACATCTCGCCGTTTCGGGGGCCGAACATGGACCCCGGCACGGCGTGGGAAATCGGCTACGCCGCGGCGAAGGGATTGCCGGTATTTGCATGGTCGGATGATCCGAGCCATCTCTTCGACAGAACCAGGCGGCTCCTGGAGCCTTCCGGTTCGGCGCAAGGCGGGCACGACCACAACGGCTGGGAGATCGAGAATTTCGCGCTGGTCGAAAATCTCATGATCGCGATCTCGGTCACCTCGATCCATCGTTCCGACGACGAGGCGATCGAGGCCTGTGCTGCGGGCCTCGGAATGTCGATGTGACCATGGTCCTCAGCCCGAAATTCGCAACTTGTCTACGGCCGCAGTCAGTTCCCATGATAGGATATCCGGGACGCGTCAGGTCGCTTCTGGCACACGCGTTGCATGCATGCGGGCGGGACTCGATCCGATTCGCTTCACGGGAAAAAGCTTAATGTCAAAGGACTTCAGGATGTTCGGCCGCTGTACCCTCGCGGCGCTGGTGCTCGCGACCGGCACGTTGAGCAGTCAGCCGGCCCGTGCGGAGACGGTGCTGCGGATTGCCATGACGGCGGCCGACATTCCGCGCACGCTCGGCCAGCCCGACCAGGGCTTCGAGGGCAACCGCTTTACCGGGCTGACGATGTACGACGCGCTCACCATGTGGGACCTGTCGTCCGCGACCAGGACCAGCACGGTGATTCCGGGGCTCGCCACCGAATGGAGTGTCGATCCATCCGATCATACCAAGTGGGTCTTCAAGCTGCGGGACGGCGTGACATTCCACGACGGCTCGCCGTTCAATGCCGACACGGTGGTCTGGAACGTCGAAAAGGTCCTGAAGACCGATGCGCCGCAATATGACGCCAGTCAGGTTGGTGTCACCGCGTCGCGGATGCCGACGCTGGTTTCCGCGCGCAAGATCGATGACAAGACGGTCGAACTGACCACCAAGGAGCCCGACAGCTTTCTGCCGATCAATCTCACCAATCTGTTCATGGCGAGCCCCGCCAAGTGGCAGGCGCTCTATGCCGCGGCGGAGGGCGCCGACGCCAAGGCAAAGGCGGCCGCCGCATGGGCCGCGTTCGCCCGTGACGCCGCCGGCACGGGGCCGTGGAAGATGGCGCGTTTCGTGCCCCGCGAGCGGCTCGAACTGGTCAGGAACGAGGCCTATTGGGACGCCAAGCGCGTTCCTCACGTCGACCGCATGGTGCTGCTCCCCGTTCCCGAGGCCAACGCCCGCACCGCCGCGCTGCTGTCTGGCCAGGTCGACTGGATCGAGGCGCCGGCGCCGGATTCGATCGGCGAGATCAAGCAGCGCGGTTTTGCGATTCAGGCCAATGAGCAGCCCCACGTCTGGCCCTGGCAGTTCTCGCGGCTCGAAGGCTCGCCCTGGAATGACATTCGCGTCCGCAAGGCCGCCAACCTCTGCGTCGATCGTGAAGGGATGAAGGACGGCCTGCTCGGCGGCCTCATGGTGCCGGCCACCGGGACGGTCGAACCGGGCCATCCCTGGCGCGGCAACCCGACCTTCCAGATCAAATACGATGTGGCGGCCGCCCAGGCCCTGATGAAGGACGCGGGCTACGGCCCGGGCAAGAAGCTGTCGGTCAAGATCCAGACGTCGGCCTCGGGCTCGGGCCAGATGCTGCCGCTGCCGATGAACGAATACCTGCAGCAAGCGCTGGCGGAATGCTATTTCGACGTCCAGCTCGACGTCATCGAATGGAATACGCTGTTCACCAATTGGCGGCGCGGCGCCAAGGACCCCAGCGCCAACGGGTCGAATGCCATCAACGTCACCTTTGCCGCGATGGATCCCTTCTTCGCCCTGGTGCGCTTCCTGCAGTCGAGCATGGCGCCGCCGGTCTCGAACAACTGGGGATACGTCAACAATCCGAAGTTCGACGAACTCGTCAAGAAAGCCCGGCAGACGTTCGAGCCGGAGGCCCGCGACCAGGCGCTCGCCGAGCTTCACGCGGCGTCGGTGGATGATGCCGACTTCCTCTACGTCGCCCACGACGTCGGTCCGCGCGCGCTGAGCCCGAAGATCAAGAACTTCGTGCAGCCGAAGAGCTGGTTCGTCGACTTCTCGCCGGTCACGATGGAGCCGTGACGTCGCCGTCGCGGCTCGCGTGTTCCGCGGTTTTGAAGACTGAGCAGATCTCGCAGGTGACCCCGTGCTGGTCTACATCATCCGCCGAGTGGCTTACGTCGTTCCGATCGTGATTTGCGTCGCGCTGGTGTGCTTTCTGCTGGTTCATCTCGCCCCCGGAGATCCGCTGGTCGCGGTCCTGCCGGCCGATGCCTCGCAGGAGCTCGCCGCGCAGCTCCGCGCCGCCTACGGCTTCGACCGTCCGCTGCCAGTACAGTTCGGCTTGTGGATCTGGAAGGTGGCGCACGGCGACCTCGGCACTTCGATCGCGACCGGCCGTCCGGTGTTGTCCGAAGTCACGCGTGCGGTCGGTAACACGGTGATGCTGGCCTGCGCCGCGGCAACCATCGGCTTCAGTCTCGGCCTCTTTCTAGGTCTCGTCGCGGGCTATTTTCGCGACACCTGGATCGACAAGGTCGCCGCCGCGATCGCGTCGACCGGGCTCTCGGTGCCGTATTACTGGCTGGGCATCGTGCTCGTCATCATCTTTTCGGCGCAGCTCAACTGGCTGCCCGCGGTCGGCGCGGGGCCGGGCGGCTCCAATGCATGGAGCTGGGACTGGGCCCATCTGCGCTATCTGGTGTTGCCGGCGATCACGGCGGCCGCGGTGCCGATGGGGATCGTCACCCGCACCGTGCGCGCGCTGACCGCCGACATTCTGTCCCAGGATTTCGTCGAGGCGCTGCGCGCCAAGGGCCTGCGCGAACGCCAGGTGTTTCGCCACGTGGTCAGGAATGCCGCGCCGACGGCGCTGGCGGTGATGGGGCTGCAGCTCGGCTACATGCTGGGCGGCTCGATTCTGACCGAGACCGTGTTTTCGTGGCCGGGCACCGGGCTGTTGCTCAACTCGGCCATTTTCCAGCGCGACCTGCCGCTGCTGCAGGGCACCATCCTCGTGCTGGCCCTGTTCTTCGTCTTTCTCAACCTGCTGGTCGACGTGGTGCAGGCCGCGATCGATCCGCGCATCGCCCGCAGCTGAGGTCCCGGGGCATGAGCAGCGTCGTCGGCGAGATCACACCGCAGCCCGCCGCGACCGAGATCGCGACGGGCGCGCGGGGTTATTGGTCGACGGTGGCGCGGCGGCTGTCGCGCGACCCCGTCAGCGTGATCTGCGCCGTCATCCTGGCCGCCATCCTGGCGTCGGCGATCTTCGCGCCCTGGCTCGGGCTGGCCGATCCATACCAGGGATCGATGATCCGCCGGCTGCGGGTCGTCGGCACGCCGCACTATCCGCTGGGGACCGACGAACTTGGCCGCGACATGCTGGCGCGCCTCATTTACGGGGGGCGGCTGTCGTTGCTCACCGGCATCCTGCCGGTCTGCCTCGCCTTCATCACCGGCACGTCGCTTGGCATCGTTGCCGGCTATGCCGGCGGCAAGATCAACACCGCCGTCATGCGCACCATCGACGTATTCTATGCCTTTCCCTCGGTTCTGCTCGCGATCGCCATTTCGGGGGCGTTGGGCGCCGGCATCGTCAATTCGATCGTGTCGCTGACCATCGTCTTCATTCCCCAGATCACCCGGGTCGCGGAGAGCGTCACCATCGCGGTGCGCAACCGCGATTTCATCGATGCGGCGCGGGCGTCCGGGGCCGGACCGCTGACCATCATGCGGGTCCACGTTCTCGGCAACGTGCTGGGGCCGATCTTCGTCTATGCGACCGGGCTGGTCTCGGTGTCGATGATCCTGGCTTCCGGGCTTTCGTTTCTCGGGCTCGGCACCCGGCCGCCGGAACCCGAATGGGGATTGATGCTGAACACGCTGCGGACCGCGATCTATGCCAATCCGGTGGTCGCCGCGCTCCCCGGCGCGATGATCTTCGCCGTCTCGATCTGCTTCAACCTGCTGAGCGACGGGCTGCGCAGCGCCATGAACATCAGGGACTAGCCATGGGCACGCGGGGACATCTGCTCGAGCCGATCGTCGACCGTGGCGGCGCGGCCCAGCCGCTGCTCACCGTCCAGGGGCTCACCAAACATTTCCCGGTGCGCGGCGGCCTGTTCACCCAGCGCAAGACCGTCCGCGCCGTCGATGACGTCTCATTCGTCGTCCACAAGGGAGAAACCGTCGGCATCGTCGGAGAGTCCGGTTGCGGCAAATCGACCACGGCGCGGCTGCTGATGCACCTGATCGACCGCGACCTGGGCGACATCCTCTATGACGGCATGGCCGTCGGCGCGGACCTTTCGCTGCGCGAACTGCGCCGCGGCATGCAGATGGTGTTTCAGGACAGCTACGCGTCGCTCAATCCGCGATTGACGCTCGAGGACTCGATCGCCTTCGGTCCCAAGGTTCACGGCCTGGCGGACCGGCCGGCCCGCGTCCTGGCCCGCGAACTGCTGGACAAGGTGGGGTTGCGCCCGGAGGTCTTCGCCGGCCGCTATCCGCATGAGATCTCCGGCGGCCAGCGGCAGCGCGTCAACATCGCTCGCGCGCTCGCCTTGTCGCCGCGTCTCGTCATTCTGGACGAGGCGGTGTCGGCGCTCGATAAATCCGTCGAGGCCCAGGTCCTCAATCTCCTCGCCGAACTCAAGCGCGAATTCGGGCTGACCTACATATTCATCAGCCACGACCTCGACGTCGTGCGCTACATCTCCGATCGGGTGCTGGTGATGTATCTCGGCGAGGTCGTCGAGCTCGGTCCGGTCGAGCGCCTGTGGGAGACGCCTGCGCATCCCTATACCCGCGCGCTGCTGGCGGCGATGCCGAGCATGGATCCCGACCGGCGGACCGAGAGCGCGCCGCTCGCCGGCGATCCGCCGAACCCGATCGATCCGCCGGCGGCCTGCCGCTTCCATACCCGCTGCCCGTTTGCCGAGCCGATCTGCGGCACCGTTGCTCCCCGACTCGCCACCCTTGGCGCTGATGGCCATCAGGTCGCCTGCCACCTCTCGACGCCAGGCTCGGGCCACAGCCGCGCGCCGTCAGAGCTCGCGCGGAAGGGCTGATTCCGGCGGAATCAGAGACCTATCCAAGAAGGAGATTTGAACATGACCGCCCCGGACGATCCCACTGCCACCCCCGACGACATTGCCGCTCTCGCGAGGGTCGCGGGCATTGCCGTCGACCAGACCGTCGCGGCGCGGATCGCGGCCTCGATCGGGCCCGCGTTGCGCGGATTCCAGGCGGTGGCCGGTGCGCTGCCGTTCGATCTCGAGCCTGCCACCTTCACCCGCGTTCAGAACGGCGCCGGCTCATGACCACTGAACCCGCCCTGCTGTCGCTGACCGAACTGGCGTCGGCGATCGCCGACCGGACGATTTCGTCGCGGGAGGCGACGCAATCCTGCCTCGACCGCATCGCGCGGTTGCAGCCGCGCCTCAACGCCTTCATGGCGATCGAGCCGGACGCGGCTCTCGCCGCCGCCGACGCGGCCGATGCGGCGCTGGCGCGCGGTGCCGGGCAGGGCGCACTGCACGGCGTTCCGCTTGCCCACAAGGACATGTACTACGAGGCCGGAAGGATCTCGACCTGTGGCTCGGTGATCCGCCGCGACTTCGTGGCCTCGACCACCTCGACCGCGGTGCAGCGCCTCAAGGACGCCGGCAGCGTCCGGCTGGGCACTTTGCAGATGGCGGAGTTCGCCTATGGGCCGACCGGTCACAACGCTCATTTCGGGCCGGTGCGCAACCCGTGGAATCCCGACCACATCACCGGCGGCTCGTCGTCGGGCTCCGGGGCTGCGGTCGCGGCACGGCTCACCTTTGCGTCGCTCGGCTCCGACACCGGCGGATCGATCCGCATGCCGGCGCACTTCTGCGGGGTCACGGGGCTGAAGACGACGGTGGGGCTGATCAGCCGGGCCGGCGCCATGCCGTTGTCGCACTCTCTCGACACCGTGGGTCCGCTGGCGCGCACCGCCGAGGATTGCGCGTTGCTCGCCGGCCTGATGGCGGGCCCCGATCCGCTGGATCCCACCACGCGCGATGCGCCGGCGCCGGACTATCTGGCCGCGACGCGCGGCACGATGAAAGGCCTCACCATCGGGATTCCGTCGGCCTATTACGTCGAGGATCTCGACCCGGATGTGGAGCGGGTGCTCGACGACACGATTGCGACGCTGGCGCATGAAGGCGCGCGCATCGTGCGCGTGACCTTGCCGGAGCAGGGCGCGATCACGGCCGCGGCGCAACTCGTGCTGGCGGTCGAGGCCGCCGGCTTCCATGCGAAGTGGATGAGGGAGCGCCCTCAGGACTATGGGCCGCAGGTCCTGATGCGGCTGCAGAACGCGCTGGCAGTTCCGGCTCTGACCTATCTCGAGGCCTTGCGCTGGCGCGGGCCGGCGCTGGCGGCGTACCTCGAGGCGACATCGGGAGTGGATGCCGTCCTCGCGCCGGCGGCTCCCGTGCCGGCGCCGACCATCGCCGAGAGCGACGTCGGCAACCGCCCGGGCGCCGAAGCGGTGATCCAGAGGCTGTCGCGCTTCACCCGGCCGGTCAACTATCTCGGACTGCCGGCGCTGTGCGTCCCCGCCGGCGTCAGCAGATCGGGATTGCCGATCGGGCTGCAGATCATCGGGCGGCCGTTCGGCGAGGCCGAGATCCTGCGGGTCGGTGCCGCGTTCCAGCGCGCCACCGACTTTCACACCCGCATGCCCGACCTCCCGTGACGGGCCTGGTCGAGGTCAGGAACCTGATCGTGCGCTTCTCCGGCGAGCGCACGGTCCACGCCGTGAACGATGTCGATCTCACGTTGGAGCAGGGCGAGGTCCTGGGTCTGCTCGGGGAATCCGGTTCGGGCAAGAGCGTCACCTTGCGCGCCCTGATGCGGCTGTTGCCGAAGAAACGCGCGCAGATTTCCGGCAGCATCAGCATCGGCGGCCGCGACGTGCTGGCGCTCGACGACGATCAGCTCTCCGCGTTCCGGGGGCAGGTCGTCTCCATGATCTTCCAGGAGCCCGGCCTTGCGCTCGACCCGGTCTACACCATCGGCGACCAGATCGCCGAGACGGTGATGCGGCATGAGGGCAGGAGCCGGTCGGAGGCGATGGCGCGGGCGCTGGACATGCTCGAGGTGGTGCGAATTCCGTCGGCGAAGCGCCGCCTTGCGTCCTACCCGCACGAAATGTCCGGCGGCATGCGACAGCGGGCGATGATCGCGCTGGCGCTGGCGTGCCGGCCGAAGCTCCTGCTCGCGGACGAACCGACCACGGCGCTGGACGCCACCGTGCAGATCCAGATCCTGCTGCTGCTGCGCGAACTGCAACGCGAGTTCGGGATGTCGATCATTTTCGTCACCCACGACATCGGGGTCGCGACCGAAATCTGCGACCGCATTTCGGTGATGTATGCCGGCCAGATCGTTGAAACCGGTGCGTGCCGAGACATCGTCCGCACCCCGGCCCATCCCTATCCGCGCGGGCTCCTGGCGTCCACCGTGCGCGGCGCCCGCCGTGACGCGCCGCTGGGGGCGATCCCCGGAGCTCCGCCGTCCCTCGACGTCGCGCCGGTGAACTGTTCGTTCGCGCCGCGGTGTCCGAACGCCGAAGCAAGATGTCTCGCGGCGCGCCCACCGGCTATCGAGGTTGCGCCTGGTCACCTGGCAAGCTGTGTGCTGGCGCAGCCGGCCTCGTCCGAACCCCTTCCCGGGTGATGGCTAGTGTGCGGGGCGGGCCTGTGGTCGCGTCTCCGGCATCAGTGCCCACATGATCACGAGGCCGAACGCGGCGATCGCCGCCAGTCCAACGAACGCCGCCCTGACGCCGAAGTGATCGGCAACGAATCCCGCCAGTGTCGTGCTGACCGATGCGCCGATGCCTGCGGCGGTGCCGACGACACCCTGGGCGAAATTGAAGTGGCTGCTGCCGAATGCGACATCGGCAACCGTCAGCGGGATCAGCACGCCGAACACCGCGGCAGTGAGACCATCGAACAGCTGAACGGCGGCAAGCAGGTGAGCATCGGTTACGGCGGCGAACAGGATGCCGCGGACGGCCAAGGCCGCGAAGCCCGCCAGCAACAACGGGCGCCGCCCCACTTTCTGCGCCAGGCGGCCGACGGTCGGGGAGCTCAGCGCCACGATCGCTTGCGGTACGATGATGCAGGCCGCGATCAGCGCCGGGGCCCAGCCCGGGGAGCGGGAGGTGACGACACCGGCCATCAGCGGCAGCAATGCCGCATTCGCGAGTTGCAGCATCAAGACGCCCAGCGCGAACACGATCAGCGGGCGCTGGCGCAACAGGGTCCCCAGGCGCGTGGCCTCGGGATCTGGGCGTTCCCGCACCACGGTTCCGTGCGCCTCATCGGGATTGATGTCGTTGCCCCGGATCTGTGACAAGGCGAGGAGCGTCGGTGCCGCCAGCGCCACGGTGACGAGAAATACCGATCGGCTGGTCAGGTAGTAGCCGCAGGCCCCCATCAATGCCGCGGCGCCGCCATTGCCGAGCGATGCGTAACGGGCGTTGCGCCCCAGCCGCTCGCCGATGCCATCCGGGCCGACGATCCCGAGGCTGATTGCCGCGATCGCCGGGCCCAGCACGCAACTGGCAGCGGCGTGGACGACCGCCGCCGCGACAACCACCGGGAAGATCGGCCATGCCGCATAGCCCAGGGCGCTGATGGCGATCAGCGCGACGGAGAGTCCCGCCACCGTGCGCTCGGATCGCGCGGCGTCGACGATCACGCCGCCGGGCATTTGACCAAGCAGGCCGATCAGGCTCCCGATCGTCAAGACCAGGCCGATCTCGACCTGCGTCCACTTCTGCGTGGTCAGGTAGACGGTGACGAACGGGCCGAACCCGGTCTGCACGTCCGCCAGGAAAAAGATGAACCAGTCGAGCCCGCGCTGGCTTTGGCGTGATGGCGTCCGGATCCCACGATCGGAGCCAGGTTCCGGCCCGGGCGCGGCTCCCGCGCCGGCGTGGTCGCTGCCTCGGGGATCGACGATGCGGGTCATGAGATCCAGCACGATCTATTTGTCCGGAGGAAACTGGAGCGGCTCGAGATTGCCCGACGCGCCGAGCACGACGATCGGCTGGTCCTCCTTGTATTCGGGCGCGGTCTTGACCTGGTCGCGCGACAAATCCAGCGTGATGCTCTCGCTCTTGTTGGTCACGCTCCAGAAGCGCAGCGCGCTCCAGTCGACCACGATCCTGCGGCTGCCGACGCCGAGAAAGCCGCCGAAGTCGATCACCGCGCCGCGGGGAGTTCCGCTGCGGTCGACGATCACGTCGACCAGGCGACCCATGTCTTCCTTGGCCGGGCTGCGTACGTAGCGCCCGAGAATGCCGTGAGCCTCGTTGGCCTCGATCACGGTGATTGACGGTGGCGCGGTCGGCGGTGGCGTTGCCGGCGCGGCAGCGGCCGGCGGGGGAGCGGAAACAGGGCTGGGCGCGGCGTCGTCGCCGCGCGCTGCCGCGGCACCAAGCACGACTATCGCAAACCCCAGCAGGGTCATCGTCAAACGAAACGATCTCATGTGTGCTCCGAAATCAGTTGGCCAGCAGGAGCGAAACCCGAATCTCGCCCCGTGTTCGCAGCACCTCCATGGCGACGATGCCGTCGTGGCGACGCAGCCGCAGGTCGACGCTCGAGTCACGCAGCCACAGGTTGCGCAGGATCACCTCGTTGAGAAACGGTGGCAGCCGTGGGTTGCGCAGCCGGATCTCGTTGCGGTCGGCATCGAATTCGATGCCGAGAGCGGCCTCCAGCAGGGTGAACGGCGTGGCGCTGGCCCAGGCCTGCGGCGCGCAGGCGACCGGGTAGAGCGTCGGACCGCGCTGCGGCTCGCGCCGGAAGCCGCAGAACAGCTCCGGCAGCCGGCGCAGATCCATGTAGCTCGCGGCATCGAACAGGCCTTTGAAAATCTGCTCGACGCCATGTTTCAGGCCGTAGCGCGCAAGGCCCAATGCGATCAGGGCGTTGTCGTGGGGCCAGATCGAGCCGTCGTGGTAGGACATCGGGTTGTAGCGGGCCTCGCCGTGGGCGACGGTCCTGATACCCCAGCCGGTGAAGAAGTGCGGCCGCATCAAGTCGGCCGCGACCAGCTTCGCCCGGTCCGGCCGCACCATGCCGCTGAACAGCACCTGGCCCGCGTTCGAGGTCCGCACCTCGCAGCGCCGCTTGGCGCCGTCGAGCGCGAGCGCATAGGTCCCGAGCTCGGGGCACCAGAAAGCGTCTTCGAACTGCCGGGCGAGGCGATCGGCTTCCGCGTCGAGCGCGCCTGCGCGGTCGGCGAGCCCGAGCCGCCGGGCGCCGCGCGCGGCCAGGCGCTTGGCCGCGAACACGTAGCCCTGCACTTCGGCGAGCGCGATGTGGCCCTCGGCGAGGCGGCCGTCGGCATGGAAGATCGCGTCGTAGGAATCCTTCCAGCCCTGGTTGGCGAGGCCGAGCTCGGTAGCCCGCCGATACTCGACAAAGCCATCGCCATCAGGATCGCCAGGGCCTGCAATCCATCCCAGGGCCGCCTCGATCGCCGGCCACAGTTCCGAGAGCGTGGCATCGTCGCCGGTGCGCTCGACATAGAGGCCCGCCAGCATGACGAACAGCGGCGTCGCGTCGACGCTGCCGTAGTACTGCCGGAACGGGACCTCGCCCAGCGCCGACATCTCGCCGCCGCGCATTTCGTGCAGAATCTTGCCGGGCTCGGCGTCGGCGTGCGGATCGGTGGCGCTGGCTTGATAGGCGGCAAGCCGGCGCAGCACGCCGCGCGCAACGCGCGGATCGATCCACAGCATCTGCAGAGCCGTGATCAGACCGTCGCGACCGAACGTGGTCGAATACCAGGGAATGCCTGCATAGGGGTAGCGTCCCTGTGGAGTCTCGGTGGTCAGGATGTTCAGGTCGGCCATCGCCCGGCAAAGCACCTCGTTGAAGATGCTGTTCGAGGTCTCGATCGAGGCGGCGTCCGCCGAGGCGCGTCGCGATTCGCGGCGGTGGTCCAGCACGGCGCGGAAGAACGGCGTCGGTGTGAACGAAGGAGGCTTGTTGCAGGACGCCGCGACGAACAGCGATGTGGCCTCACCCGGTTCCAGCCTGATCCGGTACGTCGCCGAGTTGGCGGTGAGCGCCGTCGGCCTGGGATCGAACTGCAGCGCCGTGCTGCGGCTTTGGCCGTCAAGGCCGGTGTATTCCAGAACGGCGGTGGACGGATCACGCAGACAACTCGATGCGATTCCGCGCCGCGGGCGACGTTCGCCCCGGACTTCGAACAGGTCGGCGAAGTCGTTGTCAAACAGGAAAGTCAGCTCCAGGCTTGCGGCGCTTTCGCCGTGATTCTGCAGCCCGATGCGCTGGTAGGCGGTGCCGCGCCACAGGAAGATGGTGCGCACCAGGTGCAGCATGTCCTTTTGCAGCACGATCCGGCCGTTGCGGTAGACATCGGGATTGGTGAGATCGACCGTCAGCGCGGAGTTGTCGTCCCGCATGTTCGAGCCGAGCAGCAGCGGCTGGACGTCGTCCAGCAGAAGCTCGAACCGGGCGAGAAACCGGGTGTCGGCGTGAAACAGTCCGTCGGGACCGCCGGCGGAGGCGCCGATGTCGCCGTGGCCGTCGAGCACGATGAACGTGTCGTCGTGCTTGAGCGCGCGGCGCGGACGCGCCGCCGGCCCCGTCATCGGGATATAGAAGGCGGATTCCTGCACTTCAGTGCTGGCTGTAAACGCCATTCTTGGAGATGCACTTTCGGTGCTCATGTGACCTCGCCCGGTTCGATCGAAATGGAGGATCGCGACAACGCCACGCACGTCTTGCAGACGAATGGATTGAGATGATCGTCCGGCGGAGCTGAACCGCCCGGCAGCGGTCTACGCCGCCTGCTGTGCCAGGCGGTTCATTTCCCGGGTCACCAGTTCGCGGTAGGGGCCATCGCCCTGCATCAGCAGGTCCGGTTCGCCGTCCTCGACGATCCGGCCGTCGCGCAACACGATGACACGGTCGAAATTGCGCAATGTGGAGAGACGGTGCGCGATCGCGATCACGGTACGACCACGCATCAGGCGGGTCAGCGCGACACGGATGGCTTCCTCCGAATCTCCGTCGAGCGCGGCGGTCGCCTCGTCAAGCAACAGGATCGGCGCGTCCTTGAGGAAGGCGCGCGCAATGGCGATGCGCTGGCGTTGCCCGCCGGAGAGCCGGACGCCGCGGTCGCCGACCGGCGTGTCGAATCCCTCGGGCAGGCCGTCGATGAAATCACAACGGGCCGCAACGGCCGCGCGGACCACTTCCTCGTCCGACGCGTCTGGCCGACCGTAGCGGATGTTTTCCATGATGGAGCGGTGAAACAGCGAGATGTCCTGGGGCACCAGCGAAATCGCCTCGCGCAGGCTGTTTTGGGTGACCCGTGCGATGTCCTTGCCGTTGATGGCGATGCTGCCGCCGTCGATGTCATAAAAGCGCTGCAGCAGCGAGAACAGCGTCGATTTTCCGCCGCCGGACTGGCCCACCAGCCCGACCCGCTGGCCCGGCTCGATTCGCAGGTCGAGATGGTCGAACACACCGGCGCCGCCGGGATAGCTGAACGACACCTGCTTGAAGACGATCAGTGCGCCCGATTTCTCCAGCGGTTCGGCTTCGGGGTGGTCGCGCAGCTCGTGCGGCACCAGCAGCGTCGCGACCGCTTCCGAAAGCCTCGCCACGTGCTGGGTCACGTCGACCAGCGCGACGGCGAGATTGCGCGTCGCATGAAGGATGGAAAGGCCCAGGGTGCAGACCAGCACCACATCGCCGGTGCTCGCACCGCCGTTTTGCCACAACGTGATGGCCCAGGCCAGCAGACCGATGGTCAGCACCACCGTGACCGTCGCATGAATGAGCCGCAGCCGCTCGAGGTAGCGCAGGCTACGCCCCCTGGCATGCATCTCGCGCCCGACGGTCGCGTCGAACCTGTCGTGCTCGTAATGCAGGCCGCAGAACGCGCGCACCAGGGACAAGTTGTTGATGACGTCGACCATCTCCCCGTCGACGGCGGCGGCCTTGTCGGCGAAGTCGTCGTGCAGGGGCTTGCCGGCCGCGGCGAGACGAAACATCGCCGCCACCATCGCGCCGGCTACCACGACGAGACCGGCCGCCATCGCGACGCTGACGGTTCCGATCAGCGCAATCGCCGCCAGCGTCGCGAAGCAAGGCGGCAGCACGTTCCACACGAACATGTTCTCCACGGTGAACACGGCGTTCGACGTCGCGCTGATGCGGCTCGTCAACATCCCGGGCATGCGGTTGCTGAAATAGCTCGGCGCATGACCGGTGAGGTGCCGGAACATGTCGCGGCGCAGGTCGCCCGTCACGCCGACGAAGGTGAAACTCGCAATCCAGCTGGCGATGCGCCACATGAAGTTGTCGGCTGCGATCAGCACGAGGAGAAGACCGAAGGCAAGCCATACCGCGCCGTCCTGCGAGGGGCCGCCCGAGAGGCTGTCCACCAGAGACTTGACGCCGTATTGCGTGCCGACTGAACAGGCAACCGCAACCATGACGGCGGCGACGATGACGACATGCGCGGCGGGACGCTGACGCAGGTAACGCAGCATGAACGCAAACGGACGGTGAGCGTATGTCGACAGGCTGCTTTGCATCTGACCCGCGAATGTTCTGGAGGACGACGCGCGTTGGCCCGCCGGTCGATCCGGCCGGGCAATACTGAGAGCGTGAGTTTGCGTCTGAATGAAGGCCATCAATCGCGCGCACTATTCAGGCATGGAGCCTCGGGGCAGCAGACGTTCGCGGTGATGCGATGACGATGGCATGGCTGTCTTTGAACAAAGAGGACGCAAGCTAAGGAACTACGCAATTGCGAGAACGTTCCACGTCGCGCTGGCCGACGCCATCGCGGCACCTGTTCGATGGGCTCAAGAGGAGAGAGAGATGCGCATCGCGCAAGTCGCCCCGCTCACCGAGGCTGTTCCACCCAAGCTCTATGGCGGCACCGAGCGGGTGGTGCACTGGTTGACCGAGGAACTGGTCGGTCTCGGTCACGACGTGACCCTGTTTGCAAGCGGAGATTCACGCACGTCGGCCAGGCTGCAGGCGACCTGGCCGAGGGCGCTGCGGCTGGATGGATCGGTCCGGGATGCCAACGCGCTTCACATGGTGATGCTGGAGAACGTGCGGCGGAAATGCGACGACGAGGAGTTCGACTTCCTGCATTTCCACCTCGACTACTACCCTTTTTCGCTGTTCAGCCGCCAGCCGACGCCGTTCGTGACCACCCTGCACGGACGTCTCGACCTTCCGGAACACCAGCCGGTCTTCAACACCTTTTCGTCGATCCCGGTGATTTCGATTTCGAACTCCCAGCGTCGTCCGGTTCCGCAGGCGAACTGGACGTCGACCATCTATCACGGCCTGCCCGAAAACCTGCTGACGCCTTTGCCGTCGTCGCCGAGCTATCTTGCCGTGCTCGGCCGGATTGCACCGGAAAAACGGGTCGATCGGGCCATCAATGTTGCCGTCCGATGCGGCATTCCGCTCAAGATCGCGGCAAAGGTCGACCCGGCCGACCAGGATTACTACACCGAAGTGGTGCGGCCGATGATGGACCATCCTTTGGTGGAATATGTCGGCGAGATCGGTGACCATGAGAAATCCGAGTTCCTCAGCGGGGCGCTCGGCCTCCTGCTCCCGATCGACTGGCCCGAGCCGTTCGGCCTTGTCATGATCGAGGCCATGGCCTGCGGGACGCCGGTCATCGCCTATAATCGTGGTTCCGTCGCGGAGATCATCGACGAGGGGCTTACCGGCTTCATCGTCGAGGACGAAATCAGCGCGGTGGCGGCCGTCGGCCGGCTCAGCGGGCTCGATAGGACCGCTGTCAGGGCGCAATTCGCGGCGCGCTTCACTGCCCGGCGCATGGCGCTCGACTACCTTGCCGCCTACCGGGGTCTCATGCGTGCCGCGGAGCCGCGCATCAAGCTGGTCAGCAGCGCCGAATAGACGGCCCCCTGGGCGTGGCCGGGATTTGAGATGAAACAAATCCCGGCCGGCATCGGATGCTTATGTAGCGATGCATCGATGGAGGGGGTACGTGACCGAAACCAGACGAATGAACTGTGAACGCCTGCGCGCCAGGGTCATGAGCGCGGAGGATGCGGCCGCCCTGATCGCGTCAGGAAGCACGATCGGGATGAGCGGCTTTACCGGCTCGGGGTATCCCAAGGCGGTTCCATTGGCGCTGGCGGCCCGGATCGAGGCCGAGCACGCCGCCGGGAACCCGTTCGGGGTACGGGTGTGGACGGGCGCCTCCACCGGGCCGGAGCTCGATGGGGCACTGGCGAAGGCCGACGGGGTCGAGTTTCGCTTGCCCTACAATTCGGACCCCGTCGCGCGCGAAAAGATCAATCGCGGCGAGATGGAATATTTCGACATGCATCTCAGCCAGGTCGCGCCGATGGCATGGCAGGGCTTTCTGGGCCCGCTCGACACCGCGGTGGTCGAGGTCACGGCGGTGAGGCCGGACGGTGCGCTGATTCCGTCGTCTTCGGTCGGCAACAACAAGACCTGGCTGGACCGGGCCGGGCAGATCATCCTCGAGGTCAACAGCTGGCAAAGCGCGGCGCTGGAGGGCATGCACGACATCTACTACGGCACCGCGCTGCCGCCCCACCGGGTGCCGATCCCGCTGGTGCGTCCCGACGACCGGATCGGCGAGCCATGCTTCCGCTGCGACCTCGACAAGGTCGTCGCCGTGGTCCTGACCGACGCGCCGGATCGCAATCTTCCCTTCGCGGCGCCGGACGCGGTGGCGCGTGCGATCGCCGGTCACCTGCTCGAATTCTTCCGGCACGAGGTGGCCAAGGGGCGGCTGCCGGCTTCGCTGCTGCCGCTCCAGTCCGGGGTCGGAAATATCGCCAATGCCGTCCTGACCGGCCTGCTCGACGGGCCGTTCGACGACATGACGGCCTATACCGAGGTCATTCAGGACGGGATGCTCGACCTGCTGTCGTCCGGCAAGCTTCGCATGGCGTCGGCGACCGCGTTCTCGCTGAGTCCGGAAGCCGCTCTCGCCCTGAATGCTGACATGGCCCGGTTTCGCGGCAAGATGATCCTGCGTCCGCAAGAAATCAGCAACCATCCCGAACTGATCCGGCGGCTGGGGTGCATCGCCATGAACGGCCTGATCGAGGCCGACATCTACGGCAACGTCAATTCGACCCACGTGATGGGGTCCCGCATCCAGAACGGCATCGGCGGATCAGGCGATTTTGCCCGCAATGCGTTCGTGTCGATCTTCATGACGCCTTCCACCGCCAAGGGCGGCCGCATTTCGGCGATCGTGCCGCAGGCCAGCCACGTCGATCACATCAACCAGGATGTGCAGATTCTCGTGACCGAGCAGGGCTTGGCCGACCTTCGCGGGTTGTCGCCGAAGCAGCGCGCCCAGACCATCATCGACACCTGCGCGCATCCCGACTACCGCCCCGCGCTGGCCGACTATTTCCAGCGCGCACGGGAGAAGTCCTACGGCCAGCACGCGCCCTCGCTGCTCAACGAGGCCCTGTCATGGCACCAGCGCTTCATCGAGACCGGCTCGATGCGGACGGATGGGCGCTGAGCGGTCGACGGGCCCGCAGGGCGATGTTCGGGCGATGCCCCGGGGGTCTGCCACGCCTCGGGGCCGTTTCCATCCGGTTCCGTCGCTCCGCCCGCGCTCCAGGCGACCGCGAGCCGGACGCCGCGCCAACGTCGGAACCAATGTCGGATCGTTGTTAATTCTCCAATAACCGACAATCCTAACGAGTGCGAAATTCCGTGCCGCTATCCTGCGTTGAAGGTACGGCAATGGAAAATTGGTCATTCGACGGTCTCGGCGATCCGGGCGGCGCGCCTGAGCGGGCGATCGCCGTCGATTCCATTTATCGCAACATTCCCGTGCGGCGCGGCCCGATTCACGCGCTCATCATCTGCGGTATCATCCTCATGATCATGATCGCCGGCGGAACGGCGGCGATGATCTACAACTCCCGGGATCGGGCGCTGCGCAGCAGCGAGCGGGAACTGGCCAACACCAGTCTGCTCCTGGCCCGCCATTTCGATCAGCGCTTCAGCGATTTCATCGCCGTGCTTGGTGATGTGGCGGCACAGGTGCGTCGCTCGGGCCTGTCGACACCGGACTCGTTCAAGCGCGAAATGTCGACCGATGCGATGCACGACGCCTTGGCCGCCAAGATCGTCGGCTCGTCCGATATCGCAGGGATCAACGTGTTCGATGCCAGCGGGAACCTGATCAATTCATCGGATTCATGGCCGATCGGGGAGGTCAACATTGCCGACCGGGCCTTCTTCCAGGAGCTCCAGTCGGATGCGGCACCCGATGACATCGCCGTCGAGCTGGTTCGCGGCCGCGTCAGCGGGCAGTGGAGCACCATGATGGCCCGCAAGATCACCGGGCCGGACGGTCGATTTCTCGGCTTCGTCAGCCGCGGTCTGTCGCCTGAACAAGTCGAACGATTCTTCCAGTCGGTCGCCCTCGGCGACAGCGCGTCGATCGCCCTGCTGGACCGCGACGGGACCATGCTCGCACGCTATCCCCATCTCGACGCCATGGTCGGGCGCAACTTTCGCGACAGTTCGCTGTACCGCAAGGTGTTGTCGCAGACGGATCATGGCACCTTGAGGTATCGCAGCATGGTCGATGGCGAGCAGCGGCTCGCGTCGGCCAGGCATCTCAGCCATTTCCCGATCTCGGTCGCCGTCACCACCACCGTGGCGGCGGCGCTTGCCGATTGGTGGGAGTTGACCAAGTTCCTGGTGTTCGTCTCGACCCTGATCGCCACGGTGATCGGAGTCGTTCTGCTGCTGATCGTGCGCGACCTCATCCGCCAGTTCGACGCCGCACGCCGACAGCTGGACACCGCGATCAACAACATGACCCAGGGCCTCGTGCTCTACGACGGTTCGGCGCGCGTGGTGCTCACCAACCGCCGTTACATCGAGATGTACGGGCTTTCGCCGGACGTCGTCAGACCCGGCTGTCATTTCTTCGACGTGATGCGCCATCGCAAGGAGGTCGGATCGTTCAGCGGCGATGTCGAGCAGTTCTGCGCAAAGGTGCTGCACGACGTCGCCCAAGGCACCATGACGCACAAGGTGCTGGAGACCCGCAACGGGCGCGCCGTCCAGATCGTCAACAAGCCGCTGCCGGGCGGCGGCTGGGTCGCGACCATGGAGGACGTTACCGAGCGGCGGCGGGCCGAGGAGAAGATCGCCCATCTGGCGCATTTCGACGCGCTCACCGACCTGCCGAATCGGGTCCTGTTCCGCGAACATCTCGACCGCATGCTCGCGCGGGCCCGCGACGGGGAGGGCTTCGCGCTGATCTACATCGACATCGACGAGTTCAAGGGGATCAACGATTCGCTCGGCCATCAGGTCGGCGACGAATTGCTGCGGGCGATCGCCATCGAGCTGCGGCACTGCGTTGGCGCCGACGATTTCGTGGCGCGCCTCGGCGGCGATGAATTCGCCGTGGTTCTGGCGAGCGTGAGCGATGTGGCGCAGGTCACAAGCGTCGTCGAGAGGTTGCATCAGTCGATCCGGCAACCGCACCAGTGCCTCGGCCATCACCTCGTCACCGACGCGAGCATCGGCATCGCCTTCGCGCCCCGGGACGGCGCCGAACTCGATCAGCTGATCAGGCACGCCGATCTGGCGATGTACAGCGCCAAGGCCGACGGCCGCCGCGCCTGCCGCTTCTTCGAACCGGCCATGGACGCCAGCGCGAAGGCCCGGCGCGAGTTGGAGCAGGACCTGCGCGAAGCCATCGTCCGCGGCGAATTCGACATCCACTATCAGCCCTTCGTCGACCTGGCGAGCAGCCGGATCTCGGGCTGCGAGGCGCTGCTGCGATGGCGCCATCCGGTGCGCGGCATGGTCTCGCCTGCGGAATTCATTCCGGTCGCGGAGGATACCGGGCTGATCAACGAAATCAGCGACTGGGTGATCGCGACCGCCTGCGCCGAAGCCGTCAGATGGCCGAGCCACATGCGACTGGCGGTCAACGTGTCGCCGGTTCAGTTCGAGCCCCAGACGCTGGCCTTGAAGGTCGCCGCCGCGCTCGCCCAGTCGGGGCTTCCGGCCGGCCGACTGGAACTGGAAATCACCGAGGCCGTGGTGATCCGCGACGACGACGTCGCGGCGAGAATTCTGCACCAGCTCCGCGACATGGGCGTTCGCATCGCGCTCGACGATTTCGGCACCGGCTACTCCTCGCTGAGCTATCTGCAACGCTTCCCGTTCGACAAGATCAAGATCGATCGCAGCTTCGTCAGAAACCTTGGCGAACCGGCCAGCTCGGCGTCGATCATCCAGGCAGTGGTCAATATCGCCGCCGCCCGCCAGATGACGACGACGGCCGAGGGCGTCGAGACCGAGGCGCAGCGGGATCTCCTGCGCCGCCTGGGATGCACCGAAATGCAGGGCTTCCTGGTCAGTGCGGCGGTGCCGGCCGATGCGATCCGCGGCCAGCTGCGAGTGGACGACCCGTTCGGCGCGAAATCAACCGCCGCTTGAGCCCGCGGTCTGCATGCGGCATTTCGGCGCAAATCTGCCAGCCGTCTGACACTACTAATTTACCAAGTGTTTAGTTCCACCCTCTAACCGTTAGGGTTTGTTGCGGTGCGCAACGGAGCCTCGGGGGCCTGTCATATGGTCGGCCGTAGCCGCCGTCGCGGAACGGTTGGAGCCTCAAGGAATGCACGTCGCCGATCTCGAGAACTCGCTGCGGCTGAATCGGATCGACGAGGCCATGCGGGCCGCGATCGCACGCGAATGGGCAGTGATCGAGCCCCGGCTGGGGGACTATCTGGCCAAGTTCTACGGTCACGTGACGCAATGGCCCGAGCTCCGTAATCTGTTTGAGGACGGGACCGCGCTCGACCGCGCCCGGCAGGCCCAGCGAAGCCATTGGCAGCGCCTGTTCAGCGGCCGCTTCGACCAAGACTATGTCGATTCGGTCACGCGGATCGCACGGGTCCACAGCCGGATCGGCCTGCCGCCGGAGCCCTATATCGCCGGCTACCTGATGATCCTGGAAGAGCTTCACGGCCTCGTCGTCGGTCACTATATGCGGCGTTTCCAGCAGGATCGGAGCCGGCGGCGCATCGTCGAGGCGATCCGCGCGATCGATCGCGCTGTGCTGTTCGACATCCAGCTGGTGGTTGCGACCTATCTCAAGGTCGGGGAGGACCGTTTCCGCACGCGGCTCGACGGTCTCGCCGAGCAGTTCGATCAGACCATCGCGGACGTCGCCGCCAGCATTTCACAGTCGGCGACGGCGGTGCGCACGAGCTCGCAGTCGTTGCTGGATGCAGCATCGCGCGCCACCGACGAGGCGGCCAACGCCGCCTCGGGCGCGACCGAGGCCGCGTCCAATCTGCAGTCGGTGGCGGCGGCGACCGACGAGATGAACTCCTCGATCGCCGAGATCAATCGGCAGGTATCGCATACGTCGGATACCGCGACGGCCGCGGTCGAGTCCGTCGCCAAGGCCGACACGGTGGTGCGCAGCCTCAGCGAGGACGCCGGCCGGATCAGTCAGGTCGTGACGCTCATTCAGTCGATTGCGTCGCAGACCCACCTGCTGGCGCTCAACGCGACGATCGAAGCGGCGCGCGCGGGCACCGCGGGCCGCGGTTTTGCCGTGGTTGCTGCCGAGGTCAAGGCGCTGGCCGAACAGACCGCGCAGGCCACCGAGGACATCTCGCGGCAGGTTGCGCGGATTCAGTCCGTGTCGCAGGACGCCGCGTCGGCGATGGGTGACGTCGTCAAGTCGGTGGAAGAAATCCGCGAGGCGGCGGTTGCGATTTCCGGCGCCGTGAACCAGCAGAGCTCGGTCACCCAGGAGATCGCGCGCTCGATCGACGCCGCGTCGTCGGGATCGGCGGCCGTCACCGGCGCGATCGAGGAGGTGAGGCAGGTGTCGTCTGCAAATCAGGACAGCGCCCGAACGGTAACCGAGGCCTCCGGCGCCCTGTCCGAGCAGGCCGTGCATCTGAAAGCGGAGGCGGCCATCTTCATCGACCGGCTTCGGGTGGCCGATCGCCGCGCTGAGGCACGGCCTGCGGCGGCCTGAGCGCCTTCAGCGGCCCGAATCGCCTTCCAAGAGTCGTGCGCCGCTGGTCGTCCTGCGGCGCTGCCTTCGTGGACAGACCGAGGGCGGGCGGAATCAGCAACCCCATGAACCGTATGAGGAGCCGGCGGGGCGCCGCACGTGGGGATCCACGTGCGCCCGGGCGAGCCGCATGGCCGCGACGCCACCGGATGGGCGGCGTCCATCGTTGACAACGACATATCTTTTGTACAACTGTACAAATTCATTAGATAAGGACACACCATGGCGCGCAACCCGAACATGCGGGAAGCGATCCTCGGCGCGGCCGAAACCCTGTTTTCGAGCCACGGCTATTCGGCCGTGTCGATCCGCGACATCGCGCGCGCCGCCGGCGCCAATCCCGGCAGCGTCACCTATCATTTCAAGAGCAAGGACGAGTTGCTGCTGGCGATCTACCGGCGGCATTGCGGGCCGATGAACGACCGGCGCGCCGAACTGCTGGCGGCGGCGATGCGGATCCGGGATCTCGGCAACCGGCTCGAGGCCATCGTGCGTGCCTACGTGGTCCCGGCATTCACATCGAGCAGCGACCTCGCGGGAGGGGGCGCCCGCTTCACGCGGCTGCGCGCGATGATGTCGGCCGAGGGCAACGCCGCGGTTGGGCGCATCATCGCCGAGATTTTCGACCAGACCAACCAGTCCTTTATCGAAGCGATCGAGCAGAGCCTGCCTCATTTGTCGCGGTCGACCATCGTCTGGCGCTGCCAGTTCCTGCTCGGCGCGCTGTACTATTCGCTGATTTCGCCGGAACGGATTACCCGATTGTCCCGTGGCGAGGCCAACGGCGGCGACGTCGCGCAGGCGATCGAGCAGATCGTGGTTGCAACCGTCGCCTCGCTTCAGGCCCCCGAAATCGGCGATGCGTCCGGCCCGCGCGTTGCCCGGCGCGGGGTGAAGGCAAGTTCCGAAAAAGTTCCGGCCTGATCGTGACCGACAGCGCAGCATCTCGCGACGTCCGGCGGGGCCGTTCATGACCGCGCCGAGCGCACCGATGACCGCCATCGACCGGCGGGCGAAAGCCTGGTGGCGCGAGCTCTGGGTTCAGGTCTTGCTGGCCATGGCGCTCGGCATCGCGCTCGGCGTCGCCCGGCCGGATGTCGCCACCCAGATGCAGCCGCTCGGCGACGCGTTCATCAAGGCGATCCGCATGCTGATCGCTCCGATCATCTTCTGCACGGTTGTCAACGGCATCGCCCACATGGCGGACATGGCGCGGGTCGGCCGGGTCGCGATCAAGGCGATCCTGTATTTCGAGGCGATCACCACGCTCGCCCTCGTCATCGGGCTCGTCGCCGTCAATCTGCTGCAGCCCGGCGCCGGCATGAACGTCGATCTCTCGACCATCAACACCAGCCTGGTCGACCCTTACGTCAAGCAGACCACGGCGGTCGGCGTCGTGGCGTTCCTGATGAACATCATTCCACAGACCTTCGTCGGGGCCTTCTCCGAAGGCAACATCCTGCAAGTGCTGTTCCTGTCGGTGTTGTGCGGCTTCGCGCTGATCTGGCTCGGCGAACGCGCCCGCCCGGTGACGGAGGTGCTCGATGTCGCCGCCAAGATGGTGTTCGGCGTGGTCCGCATCGTGATGTGGGCGGCACCGTTCGGCGCCTTCGGCGCCATCGCGTTCACCGTCGGCAAGTTCGGCATCGGCTCGCTGTCGTCGCTCGGCAAGCTGGTCGGCGGGTTCTACGTCACCTGCGTCTTCTTCATCGCGGTCGTGCTCGGTCCGGTCGCCGCGCTGTGCGGTTTCAGCCTCGTCAAGTTGATCCGTTACATCCGCGACGAGATTCTGGTCTGCTTCGCGACCACGTCCTCGGAAACCGTCCTGCCGCGGATCATCATGAAGCTCGAGGCGCTGGGGTGCGAACGCAGCGTGGTCGGGCTGGTGATTCCGACCGGCTATTCCTTCAACCTCGACGGCACCTGCCTCTATCTCGCCACCGCCACCGTGTTCCTGGCCCAGGCGACCAATACGCCGTTCGACGTCGGCCACCAGGTCGGCCTGCTGCTGATCCTGCTGCTGACCTCCAAGGGCGCGGCGGGCATCGCCGGCGCCGCCTTCGTCGTGCTCGCGGCGACGCTTGCCGCCGGCGGCACCATTCCGGTCGCCAGCGTGGCGCTGGTGCTCGGTGTTCACCGGCTGATGTCGCAGGCCCTGACCCCCACCAACCTGATCGGCAACGCCGTCGCCACCGTCCTGATCGCCGGATGGGAGAACGCGCTCGACCGCGCGCGGCTCCGCGCGGTGCTCGATGGCGCCGTGGCGGAGTGATCGCAAGCAAACCGCAGGCGGCATCGCCCGCCGCGCTGAAAGGAGAACGGACATGAAGACTGTGGTGGTGAGAAACATTCCCCGCGCCGAGGAAGCGACCGTGCGCACGCTGGCTGGCGTCGGCGTGTCGACCGCCCACGAGGCCATGGGACGCATCGGCCTCATGCACCCCTACATGCGTCCGATCTGGGCAGGCGCGGAGGTCGCGGGCACCGCGGTCACGGTTCTCGCTCAGCCCGGCGACAACTGGATGCTGCATGTCGCCGTCGAACAGTGCCGCAAGGGCGATATCCTGGTGGTCGGCTGCACCACGGAGAACCACGACGGCATGTTCGGCGAGCTGCTGGCGACCTCGCTGATCGCGCGCGGTGTCGTCGGGCTGGTGATCGACGCCGGCTGTCGCGACGTCAAGGCGCTGACCAAGCTTGGCTTCCCGGTGTGGTCGCGGTCGATCTCGGCGAAGGGCACCGTGAAGGCGACGCTGGGCGCCGTCAACGTTCCGGTGGTGTGCGCCGGCCAGCTGGTGACGCCGGGCGACGTGGTCGCCGCCGACGACGACGGCGTCGTGGTGATTCCGCGCGGCGTCGCTGTCGACGTCGCCGCCAAGGCGCAGAAGCGCAACGCCGACGAGGAGGGCAAGCGCAAGCGGCTCGCCTCCGGCGAACTCGGGCTCGACATGTACAGCATGCGCGAGCCGCTCGCGAAGGCGGGGCTCGTCTATGTCGATCGCCCCGAAGACGTGTGAGGCGGACGAGACTTTGACCGGACGGGAGTGCCGCGCGCTGCGCGGCGCCCGCAGCTTTCGAGGCGAGACAGCCTGCATGACGGATCGAGAGGCACATCCATGACCGAGCCGAAACACTTGCGGACCTTGCTCGGTGATCATCCTTCGACCCAGGCGCTCAAGAACGGGCAGGTGACATCGGACCGTGTCGTTCTGGACTTCGAAACCTCCTACAAGCCGACCAACCGTGGCTTCAAGCCGATGGTCCGCGAGCAGAGGTTCGACGTCTCCGAACTGGCGATCGTGACCTATCTGATGGCGCGGGAGCATCACAAGCCGATCGTGCTGCTGCCGGCGGTGGTGATGGGACGATTCCAGCACGTCTATGCGCTCTACAATGCCGAACGCGGCCGGATGACGCCGGCGGATCTCGCCGGCAAGAGGGTCGGCATCCGCTCCTTCACCACCACCACCGGCGCCTGGATCCGCGGCATTCTCGCCAACGACTACGGCGTCGATCTCGATGCGATCGAGTGGGTGACGTTTGAGGACCCGCATATCGCGGAGTACCATGATACGACCGCGCGCGCGCCCGCCGACAAGTCCATCCTGCAGATGCTGCTGGACGGCGAGGTGGATGCCGTGCTGGGCGAGACCTCCAACGACCCCAGGCTGAGGTCGCTGTGGCCGGATCCCGAGGCCGAGGCGATGGCATGGTACGGTCGTCGCGGCATCGTTCCGGTCAATCATTTCGTGGTGGTTACGCAGGCGCTGCACGACAGCGACCCCGAGGCCGTGCGCGAGGTCTACCGCCTGCTGCACGACTCGCGGCGCCGGGCGCCGCCGTCGGCATCGGGACTCGATTTCACGCCGTTCGGCCGCGATGCGATCCGGCCGTCGCTCGAACTGATCATCGACTATGCCGCGCAGCAGGGGCTGATCTCGCGCCGCTTCGCCGTCGACGACCTGT
Organism: Xanthobacteraceae bacterium; assembly: GCA_031291445.1. Classification (GTDB taxonomy): domain Bacteria; phylum Pseudomonadota; class Alphaproteobacteria; order Rhizobiales; family Xanthobacteraceae; genus Bradyrhizobium_A. The sequence continues at coordinate 100,076 of JARLJA010000187.1, forward strand.
TCAGCGACCTCGTCTGACCGGGGCCAGGGCAGCCGGCAGGCACAACCGCCCCCAGGGAAGGAAACAGACCATGATCGTCGATTCGCAGTTCGCCGACCGCGTCGCCATTCGCGACCTGATCGAAAACTGGGCGGTGTGGCGCGATGCCGGCGACTGGGACCGCTTCGCGACCGTCTGGCACGACGACGGTTGGATGTCGGCGACCTGGTTTCAGGGGCCGGCGTCCGACTTCATCCGGGTCACCCGCGAAGGCTGGGACAAGGGCGTCAGCATCCTGCATTTCCTTGGCGGCAGCAGCATCGATCTCGCCGGGACCCGCGCCATCGCCCAGACCAAGATGACGATCTCGCAGCGCGGGCCGGTCCACGGCGTGGAGTGCGACGTGGTGTGCACCGGCCGGTTCTTCGATTTTCTCGAGAAGCGCAAGGACAAATGGGGCCTGGTACGGCGACAGCCGATCTATGAGAAAGACCGGATCGATCCGGTGAGCCCCTCGGCCGCGCTGAAACTGGACGAAGCCAAGCTCGCGCAATTTCCCCAGGGCTACCGTCACCTGGCCTATATCCAGGAGGAGATCGGCTATCGCGTCAAACGCGACATGCCGGGCCTGCGCGGCGCCGAGGTCGAGGCGCTCTATGGTCAGGGCCGGGACTGGCTGGCGGGGCGGAGCTACTAGACGCAAGCTTCCCAGGCTGCTCAACTGCGGTCATTCCGACAGCAGGGCGCGTGGCCATGCTTGACTTCAAGACGTGTGACGAAGCCCGGCGCGAACGAAATCCCGTCTACGACGGGAGGTTTTTTACCGCGGTCACGACCACGGGGATCTACTGTCGACCGATCTGCCCGGCGCAGCCATTGTCCCGGAATGTCAGATTCTACCTGAGCGCGGCTGCCGCCGAACGCGACGGCTTTCGACCGTGCTTTCGTTGCCGGCCCGAGACGGCTCCGTTCTCACCGGCCTGGAACGGCACGCGCACCACGGTGGGGCGTGCCCTCAAGCTGATTGATGCGGGGGCACTGGACGACGGCTCCGTCGAACAGTTGGCGGGCAAACTCGGCGTCGGAGTTCGCCACCTGTCGCGGCTGTTCCAGGCACATCTCGGAACGAGCCCGACCGCGGTCGCGAGAACCCGCCGCCTGCAGCGCGCCAAGAGGCTTCTCGATTCCACCGGCTTGTCGATGACGGAGATTGCCGCGCGTTCGGGCTTCTCAAGTATTCGCAGCTTCAATGCGACCTTCGTCGAAGTCTACGGGCGACCGCCTTCCGCGGTGCGCGTTGGGCGCAAGCGAGCGCCGTTCCGTCAACGTGATGGGCGGGCGATCGGCGCGGGCTGATCGGCACAGCCGATCGAGTCCGATTTCTGCCAGTCATCGGCGTCTTGGAGTGTTATCGGTCGGCTCCATGCAGAAGCCTGCAGCCCGGTCGCGCGCCAGTGCCCGCGTTCGACCAGAACAGCCCAGGAGTCGCCAGTGTCGAGCCTTTCAGCCAGGAAGACCTACGGAACGGTGAGTGCGGACAGGCAGAAAGAGTTGACCGGCCTTGAGTTCGTCCAGGGCCTCGCCGACGGTACGCTGCCGCTCAACACGATTGCCGAGACTTTGGGTTATGACGTGATCGAGGCGGAGAGCGGGCGCGTCGTCGTTGCGATGGAGCCGGGCGGCGCCCATCTCAATCCCGCCGGCACCGTGCATGGCGGTCTCTCGGCGACGTTGCTCGACAGCTGCATGGGACTTGCCATCCAGTCGACTCTCGACAAGGGCGTCGGGCAGACCACCCTGGAGTTCAAGATCTCGCTGGTGCGGCCCATCACCCCGGCAACCGGTCCGATCAAGGCAGAAGGCAAGGTGCTGCATCGGGGGCGCCGGGTCGGAACCGCGGAAGGACGGATCACGGACGGAAAGGGGAGCCTGCTCGCGCACGGCACGACGACCTGCCTGATCTTCCAGAACTGAGGCACGGTTCAGCCTCCTGCACGGCGTGGCCCCGCGTCGTCCGGCATCAGCGCCCCTTGAACACCGGCTTGCGCTTTTCCATGAAGGCCTTGCGGCCTTCCTCGTAGTCCTCGCTGACGAAGCACTTCGCCACCATGTCGGCGCACCGCGCCAAATCGCGCCCGCTTTCGTCCTTCAGCACCTCGCTGACGATGAACTTGATCGAGTCGACGGTCAAAGGTGCGTTCGCCGAGATCATGTGAGCGTAGTCGCGCACGTAGTCCTCGAGCGCGTCGGCGGCGACCACGCGGTTGACGAGTCCCATCTCGCGCGCCTCGACGGCGTCGAACTGGCGTGCGGTGAAGAAGATCTCCTTGGTGAAGGACGGGCCGACGATGTCCATCAGCCGCTTGACCCCGGGATAGGGATAGCCGAGGCCGAGCTTGGCTGCCGGCACCGCGAAACGGGACTCCTCCGAGCAGATCCGCAGGTCGCAGCAGCTCGCCAATCCCATGCCGCCGCCGATGCAGTAGCCGCGGATCATCGCGATGGTCGGTTTGGGGAATTCATGGACGGCGGCGTAGCCGCGCTCGACCGCGTCGTTGTAGGTCTTCACCGCGGCCGCGGAGGCGCGTTCCTCGCCGAATTTCGAGATGTCGGCGCCGGAAATGAAAGCCTTGCCGCCGGCGCCGGTGAGCACGACGACCCGCACGGCGGGGTCAATCTTGAAGCGTTCGAGGATCTCGACGCAGCCCAGCCACATCTCGAGCGACACGGCGTTGTGGCGGCTCGGATTGTTGAAGATGACATAGCCGACGTCGTCATCGAGCCGGGAGAGCATCTTGTCCGTCTGCGACATTTTCAGTTCCTGTTGCGAGGGATGGGCGGTTGTTTTGGATGAATCCGGCGCACGAGTCCGTAGCTAGACCACGCCCGCGGCGCGCAGCTCGGAAATCTCGCCAGCGTTGAAGCCGAATTCCAGCAAGACGTCGTCGGTGTGTTCGGCGATCTCCGGCGGACGCACGGCCATGCGGCTCGGCGTCCGCGACAGCGTCATCGGCTGTCCCACCAGCCGGATGGGACGGCCATCGTCGGTGGGGACGTCCTGGGCGATGCCGAGATGACGAACCTGGGGGTCGTCGAACATCTGGTCGATGGCGTAGATCGGCCCGCACGGCACGCCCGCGGAATTGAGGTCGTCGACCCAGGCAGCGGTCGGTCTCGTCTGCGTGATACGCTCGATCGCCGCGTTCAGCGCATCGCGATGGTCCGAGCGCTTGGTGTTGGTGGCAAAGCGTGCGTCCGCCAGCAACTCCGCGGCCCCCAGGGCGGCTGCGAGCCGCTCCCAGATCGTCTGCCCGGCGGTGGCGATATTGATGTAGCCGTCGGCGGTCTTGAATGCGCCTGTGGGAATGCTGGTCGGATGGCTGTTGCCGGCCTGGCCGGCGACCTCGCCGTGCATCAGCCAGCGCGCCGCCTGGAAGTCGAGCATGAAGATCTGGGCCTGAAGCAGCGAGGTCTGAACCCACTGGCCTTCGCCGGACTGCTCGCGCTCGAGCAGGGCGGTCAGGATTCCCATGGCGCAGAACAGGCCCGCGGTCAGGTCCGCCACCGGAATGCCGACGCGCATCGGGCCGCCGCCCGGCGCGCCGGTGATCGACATCAGGCCGCCCATGCCCTGCGCGATCTGATCGAAGCCCGGCCGCTGGCAATACGGGCCGTCCTGGCCGAAGCCGGAGATGCTGGCATAGACGAGGCGCGGATTGACGCCTCGCAGGGCCGGATAGCCGATGCCGAGGCGCTCCTTCACGTCAGGACGATAGTTTTCGATCACCACGTCGGCCCTGGTCACGAGCCGCAGGAAGACGTCGCGACCACGCGGCGATTTGAGGTCGAGAGTCATCGCGCGCTTGTTGCGGTGCAGGTTCTGGAAGTCGGCGCCATGGCGCGGTCCGCCGGGCTGTTCGGCGTCGGCGACGGCGGTGGGCGCCTCGATCTTGATGACGTTGGCGCCCCAGTCCGCGAGCTGGCGCACCGCGGTCGGGCCCGAGCGGATCCGCGTCAGGTCGAGAACGGTGAAGCGGGACAGGGCTTGCGACGCGCAGGTGAAGCTCATGAGCGCCTCCCGACCAATCGCAGGGGTTAGCCGATACTGGCCTTCAGCCCCGCAGCCTCGATCCCGGCGACCGCGCAGGCCTCGTCATTGTCGGAGGTATCGCCGCTGATCCCGACCGCGCCGATGGTGTCGCCGGCGCCGTCCACGATCAGCACGCCGCCCGGCACCGGCACCAGCGCGCCGCGGGCCAGGGTGTTCATGGCGTCGATGAAGTAGGGCTGTTCGTTGGCCCGCTTGAAGATCGCCCGCGATCCCATGCCCAGCGCCAGCGCGCCATAGGCCTTGCCATGGGCGATCTCGCTGCGCATCAGGCTGGTGCCGTCCTGGGCCGCCGCCGCCTTGAGGCTGCCGCGGGGGTCGAGCACGACCACCGCGAGCGGCTTCAGCTTCTTGTCCGTCGCCGCGGCGAGCGCCGTGGTGAGGATCTTCTGGGCGGTTTCGAGGGTCAGCGTTGTCATGTTCATTCTCGGGTTCGGGTTGAGGGATGGCGGACCTTAAGGCGCCGCAGGGGGCCGTGTCGCATTTGCCGCGCACACGGGGCTCATGGCAAGCGCCGGCGCGGAGGCATGAGGTTCCTATCACCGCAACCCGGTGGATTTCCAACGCGCTGATCCGGCCCACCAGATCCGCTTGCCGGGGTTTGACAGCGGCGGATTGCCGTGGACAGGTCTCCCCCGCTACCGATCCGGAGTATTTGATGACAGGCCCTGTGACCACAGCCGCGGGGGCGGCCCTCGCGGTCGACGCCCGGTGCATCCGGTTCAACGCCAAGGTGCCGGACACCGCCTCGATCGAACCGGCGGTCGAGACGCGCCGGCTGTCGCGCGGCCCCGATGACGTCCTCATCGAGGTGCGGGCCGCGGGGGTCAATCCATCGGACGTCAAGGCGGCGACCGGCCTGATGCCGTACGCGGTGTTTCCCCGGACCCCGGGGCGCGACTATGCCGGTGTGGTGATCGATGGCCCGCGGGACCTGATCGGACGCGAGGTGTTTGGCACGTCCGGCGATCTGGGAATTCGCCGCGACGGCAGCCATGCGACCCATCTGGTCGTCGAGGCCGCCGCCGTGGTCGAGAAACCGGCGGGCCTGACCATGGAGGAGGCCGCGGGGATCGGCGTGCCCTTCGTCACCGCCATCGAGGGATTCCGGCGCGCGGACGAGCCGCGACCCGGCGAGGTCGTGCTGATCATGGGCGTCAACGGCAAGGTCGGCCAGGCGGCTGCGCAGCTCGCCAGCTGGCGCGGCGCGCGGGTGATCGGGGTGGCGCGGACCGCCGATCCGTATCAGGGCCACGCCAGCGGCGTGGTCGAGATGATCGATGCCTCGCGCCACGACGTCGCCGCGCGGGTCCGCGAGCTGACTTCCGGCCACGGCGCCGACATCGTCTTCAACACCGTCGGCGACCCTTACTTCCAGGCTGCCCATAACTCGCTGGCGCTGGCCGGTCGGCAGATCCTGATCGCCGCCGTCGACAGGATCGTCCAGTTCAACATTCTCGAATTCTATCGCGGTCGGCACACCTATGTCGGCATCGACACGCTGGCCTTCTCGTCGCTGGCGAGTGGAGAACTGCTGCGGCAAGCGGTGCCAGGCTTCGCGAGTGGCCATCTGCGGCCGTTCCCGATCGCTGCGGAGGCAGTCTACGGCCTCGATGACGCCAAGGCGGCCTATGACGCGGTGAGCGCGTCGTCGCGCCGCCGGGTGATCCTGCGGCCCGGGACGCCGTGAACGGCCCGCTGCGCCGGCGTCAATAATGCGGCGGCGGAGGCTCCGGCTCGGCGCGTCCGGAGGCGCGGCTTTCGGCCTCGTGGAGCCGGTCGTTGAGGCGCGCAATCTGACGCTTCAACGTGTCGATTTCCGCCCACTGGGCGGTCACCGTCGTATTCAGGACCTCGATGGTGTCCTCCTGAAAGGCGATGCGGACCTCCAGGGCGTCGAGACGATCAACCAGGGACGCGGTCATCTACCTGCTCCTCAAGGCGTTGGCCGCCGACGGGATGGCTGGCGGCCGCTCGACAAGTCCGTGGCCGAGGGCCACCCGGTCGTCGAACACGAAACAGTGGCCACGCCAGCGGCTCTGCGATTGCGGGACCGTCTCGAGGTATTTCAGGATCCCGCCCTTGAGGTGGTACACCTCGGCAAATCCCTGCGCCAGCATGTAGGAACTTGCTTTCTCGCAGCGGATTCCGCCGGTACAGAACATCGCCACACGGCGATGGCGCGCCGGGTCCAGCCGACGCGCGACGAAATCCCGGAATTCACTGAAGCGCGAAATCTGCGGATCGAGGGCACCCTCGAACGTTCCCATCGCCACCTCGAAGCCGTTGCGGGTATCGATCAGCACGAGCTCCGGATCGGACAGCAATGAATTCCAGTCTTCCGGAGCGACATAGGTTCCGACCCGGCGGGTTGGATCGACGGTGGCATCGCCGAGCGTGACGATTTCCTTCTTGAGACGAACCTTGAGCCGCCGGAACGGCATGTCCGCGGCCGTCGACAGCTTCAACTCGAGGTCGCTCAGCCGGCCACCGAACACGGCGCCGCGCTGCAGCAGGTCGATGAACGCGGCGATGGCGTCGGCGGGCCCCGCCACCGTGCCGTTGAGGCCCTCGTCGGCCAGCAGCAGCGATCCCTTGAGCCCGAGCCCGGCGCAGAGGCGGTGGAGCGGCTCGCGCAGCTCGCGGAAGTCCGGCAGGGGGTGGAACTGGTAGAGGGCGGCGACGGCAAGACTCATGGCGGTGGGTCTGGTGGAGTGGATTTGACATTCGCTATCCGCCTTGCTGCGGACTCGTGAAGCGAATGTCAAATCCAAAACTCCACCAGAAACCCGGCCTTGCGAGTGGTCCATCGATTCTGGCATTCGCAGGAGAACACGCTGCGATGGAATGCGAATGTTGGAATCCGACGACACGCCGCTGATCGGCGGGCTGGGAAAACGATCGACTTTCGCAATCCCGGGCGGCCGGTGCGGGTTGCCCCGGGGGGCTCCGGCGCAGCGTCGGATCCGGCCCCTTCGTCAGAGATGCGGGCACCCGCGACCATGCGGCGATGACCGACAAATTCGCCGTGGTTTTTAACCATGTCCCTTCGGAACCGTTAATTATAGGTATTAATCTCCGAGAACGTTTTTTGTTGTCTAATTCCGGCGTGAAGGCTCGCAAGAACAAAGAACGGTGAAGGTGGACGATGTCACTGGTGGATGGATCGCTTGGTCGCAGGACCCTGCTGCTCGCCTCGGATCGCGGGGACCAGAGCACGGATCTGGCGCGCATCCTGTCGGTCGTCGGCCAGGTCGAGGTCGTGTCCACGCGCGACATTCCGGATGCGCCGGTGAAGGCCCTGTCGGGCGTGGTGGTCGATGTCGACCTGAAATCGCCGGAAAGCGTCCAGCGCCTGCGGCGCAAGCTGGTGGGCAAGGCCTATCAATCGATTCCGCGCCTGTTCGTGATTGCCGATACCATGCATCACGGATCGACCCAGGCCTGGGCACTCGGCGCGACCGACACCATTCAGCGCCCCTTCGAGGAGCAGGCGATTCTGCGGCGGCTCGAGTCGTCCTTCTCGGTGATCGCGGAAAAGGAGCCGTCCTCCGCCAGCCGCGAGGCTCTCAACCGCGGCGTGGCCGCGGCCCATGCGGTCCTGGTGCGGGTGTTCGAAAAGCTGCGCGCCGGCGTCGCGCTGTCGCCCGACGACATCATGCAGGAAGAGACCCGGATCCTGAAGGCGCTCAAGCGCTCGTCGCTGAAGGAATGGGTTCTTGCGGTCAGCCGCCACCACAACCGCAGCTATCGGCACTGCCTTCTGGTCACCGGCTTCGCGGTTGCTTTCGGGCAGCATCTTGGGATGCGCGAGGAGGACCAGCGCAGGCTGGCGCGCGCCGGCCTCGTCCACGACGTCGGCATGGCGTTCATTCCGCTGGGGATCCTCAACAAGGCGGGGCCGCTGACCGCGGAGGAAGAGGAGACCATGCGCAGCCACACCCGGCGCGGCTTCGATGCCCTGTCGGCGCAGGCGAGCTTCCCGCGCGAGATGCTCGACGTCGTTCTCCACCATCACGAGTATCTCGACGGCTCGGGATACCCCGATCGCCTGCGCAATGGCGAGATCACCGACATCGTCCGCATCATCACCATCGCCGACATCTATTCCGTCTTCGTCGAGCAGACCCGCCGCCAGCCCGATTTCACCCGGCAGAAGGCGTTCGCCATCATGGAAGCCATGGGCGACAAGCTCGACATGCAGCTGGTTCAGGCGTTCCGGCCGGTGGCGCTCGGCTCCTGAACACGAAAGGCAGCCGCGCGCGCGGCGCAGGTTGAACCACTCTCGCGGCTCAGCCATGATGCCGCGGTTCAACAGCGTCGCAGCCGAGCCATGACGGATTTTGCCAACCTGGACGCGGTCGGACTGCTGTCGCAGTTCAAGACTGGCGCGCTGACCCCGTCCGACTATTTCGCATGGCTGGAGCGCCGCATCGCGGCGTGGGAACCGGCGGTCTGCGCGCTCTACCGCTACGATCCCGATCGCGCGCGCAAGGAGGCCGCGGCAGCGACGCTGCGCTGGGCCAGGGGAGGCCCGCGGGGGCCGCTCGACGGCATCCCGGTGACGGTCAAGGAGATCATCGCGACCGAGGGGGATCCGACGCCGCTCGGTTCGGCGGCGACCGTACTCGAGCCGGCGCGGGCCGATGCACCGGCGGCGGCCCGGCTGCGCGAGGACGGTGCCATCATCTTCGCCAAGACGACCTGTCCGGACTACGGCATGCTGTCCTCGGGCCTGTCGAGCTTTCATCCGCTCACCCGCAATCCCTGGGATCTCAGCAAGAATCCAGGCGGCTCGAGTTCGGGTGCCGGCGCGGCGGGCGCCGCCGGCTATGGCCCGCTGCATCTGGGCACCGATATCGGAGGGTCGATCCGGCTGCCGTCCGCCTGGTGCGGCCTGGTCGGTCTCAAGCCCAGCCACGGCAGGGTCCCGGTCGATCCGTTCTATCTCGGGCGCGTCGCGGGACCGATGACGCGGACGGTGGACGATGCGACGCTGATGATGGCGACCTTGTCGCGGCCCGACTGGCGCGATGCCACCAGCCTGCCTCCCGCCACCATCGACTGGCGCAACCTCGAGGCCGACGCGCGCGGGCTGCGCATCGGCCTGATGCTCGACGCCGGCTGCGGCACGCCGGCGGAGCCGGAGGTGCGCGACGCGGTTGCGGCGGCCGCGCGACGCTTCGAGGCCGCCGGCGCGTTGGTCCAGGAGGTCGAGCCGGTTCTGTCGGACGACATGCTGCAGGGGCTGGACCAGTTCTGGCGTGCGCGGCTGTGGGCGGATCTCGAGACCTATGAACCCGCGCGCCGGAGCAGGGTCCTGCCCTACATCCTGCGTTGGGCGGAGAAGGGGGCGGAGGTCTCGGGGCCCGCGGCGGTGCGCGGCTTTGGCCAGACCTACGAGATGCGCAGATCCGCCGCACGGCTGTTCCAGTCGGTCGATCTGGTGCTGTCGCCGACGTCGCCCGTGGTCGCATTTCCCGCCGAGACGGCGTCGCCACTGAACGATCCGGAGCGCCCGTTCGAGCATATCGCGTTCACCGTGGCGTGGAACATGGCGGAAAATCCGGCGGCCTCCATCGCCTGCGGGTTCTCGCAGACCGGCATGCCGATCGGCCTGCAGATCGTCGGGCCGCGGTTCGCCGATCTCGCCGTGCTGCGCATGGCGAAACTGTTCGAGACCTGGCGGGGGCCGATTACCAACTGGCCGGCGCCGCCGGCGTCGGGCGCCTGATTCCCTTCGCGTGGCTTACTTGCGCGTGGCCTTGACCGCGATGGCGGCCGCCGCCGTCCGGTTCTCGACGCCGAGCTTGGCGTAGATCTGCTCCAGGTGCTTGTCCACCGTACGCGGACTGAGCCCGAGAATATCGGCGATATCCCGGTTCGACTTGCCCTTGCTCAACCACGACAGCACTTCGCCCTCGCGCGCCGTCAGGCCGAGTTCCTTGCTGAACTGCGCCGGCGTGATCGGCGCGGCGTCCTTGGCGATCCGCAGCAGGAATTCGTTTTCGCCGAGCCTGGCAATGTATTGCAGCCGAAGCTGATCGCTGGCCAGCGGGGTGACCTTGGCGTCGGCGCTGGCGGTGCCGGCTTCGATCGCGCGCAGCCAGTCCCGCAGCCGCGCGGTCGACAGGGTCTCGTCGGTCACATTGGCCGACATCAGCTTCTGCGCCTGGGGCGTGGCCCAGACGATCGTGCCGTCGCGATCGGCTGCGAACAGGAAGCGCCCCGAGGCGTCGAGTGCCTTGCGCGCGCTTTGCGTCAGGCGTGCATTGGCGAGGTGGACGCGGATCCGCGCCAGCATCTCCTCGATCACGATCGGCTTGGCGACATAGTCGACGCCGCCAGCCTCGAGGCCCCGCACGATATGCTCGGTCTCCGAGAGCCCGGTCATGAAGATCACGGGAACATGGGCCAGCCCGGCGTCCTGCTTGAGCCGGCGGCAGGTTTCAAAGCCGTCGATTCCGGGCATCACCGCGTCGAGCAGGATGATGTCGGGGGTGATCTTGTCCACGACCCTCAGGGCCGAGTTGCCGTCGAGCGCCACCATCACGGTCATTCCCGCGGAATCCAGCGCGTCGGTGAGCAAACGCAGTGTTTCAGGCGAGTCGTCGACCACGAGGGCAATGTCGCTGCGCTTGGAATCATGAATCATCGGACTGTAACTCGGGCAGGTCTGGGTCGTGTTCCTGGAGGCTCTTCAGGGCGGCGAGCAACTGATCGAACTGAAATTCGTTGGTCAGCTTGCACATCCGCGCGATGAAGGCCTGGTGTTGGGGATAGTCGCGGCCGAGCTGCTCGAGCTTGGCCTCGATCGCCCTGACATGGCCGATCTGGCCGAGCTCGATCAGCTCCCTGACGTCGGTGGCCGACAGCAGGGGCCCGCTGCCGGGACTCCAGACCGGCTCCGGCTGATCCTCGCTGGCATATTGCCAGTCGATGTTGAGCAGCAACCCGATCTGCTCCAGCAGCCGCGAGACGTCGATCGGCTTCATCATGTAGGCGTTGTGATAGGTCTGGGCCATCGGCGCCGAATGGACCTCCACGGCGCTCGCCGAGATCATCATGATGCGCGCTTGGTGCTGGTCCATGCTGCGCAGCCTTTCGGCGATGGTCCAGCCGTCCATTCCCGACATCGAGATGTCGAGCAGGAAAAGGTCCGCCTTGCAGTGCTGGGCCAGCGCGAGGCAGGACGGCCCGTCGTCGGCGCACAGGATGATGAAGCCGAGCGGCGCCAGCACCTGGCGCAGGAGCTCGCTGTGGGTCGGGTCGTCGTCGGTGATGATGACGGTCTTGCGGGGGCCGTGGTAGCCGAAAACGGGCTTGGCGATCGGCGCCGTGCGGGTCGGATTGGTCACTTCCGACAGCAGCATCTTGACGCGGAAGGTGCTGCCGACGCCGACCGTGCTGGTGACGCGGATATCACCGCCCATCACGCCGGCGAGCAGCCGGCTTATGGTCAGGCCGAGGCCGGTTCCGGTGTGCGGCTGGGTGCTGCCGATCGCGCCACGCTCGAACGGCGCGAAGATTCGCTCAAGGTCGTCGGGCTGGATGCCGGGACCGGTATCGATGATCTCGAATTCCGCCACCGGGCTGCGGTAGTGCATGATGAACTGGACGGTGCCGCGGGTGGTGAACTTGATCGCGTTCGACAGCAGGTTGATGAGAACCTGGCGCAGCCGCTTTTCGTCGGCATAGACCATGCTCGGCAGATAGGCCGGGCGGCGGAACACGAACTCGATGCCCTTGGCCGCGGCCTGCAGCCGGAACATGCCGACCAGCTGGTCGAGAAACTCGGCGAGCCGGATCTCGTCCCGCGACAGATAGAGCCGGCCGGCCTCGATCTTGGAGATGTCGAGGATGCCGTCGATCAGCCCGGACAGGTGGTCGGCGCTGCGCCGGACCACGCGCACCTGATCCTTCGGTCTGGTCTGCAGCGTGGAATCCTGTTCGAGCAGCTGGGCGTAGCCGCTGATCGCGTTGAGCGGCGAGCGCAGCTCGTGGCTCAGGCCGACCACGTAGCGGCTCTTGGCGAGGTTGGCCGCCTCGGCGACCTCCTTGGCGCGCTGCAGTTCGGCGTCGGTGCGGTTGTGGGCCTCGATTTCCTGCACCAGGAGCGTGGTCTGGCGTTGGGTCTCGGCTTCGGCCGCGCGGCGGCTCTGCTGGGCGAGCACGAACAGCCAGGCCACCACCCCGATGATGATGGCAAGCGCGAAGAACACCTTCCACAGGACTTCGGCGACCTCCGGCGCGTCGGTGGCGATATCCGCCGACGACAGGTAGATCAGCCCGAGCGTGAGCCCGACCATCCCGGCCGCGATGACGAACACGGTCAGGAAATGCCCCAGCTGGGAATTGACGTAGGTCTGGAGGCGGGCGGGTAGGGCCCGGCTGATGGTCTCCGAGATCTGGTCGTGGATGCCGGCGTGGGGCTTGCAGAGGTCTTCGCAGCGGGCGTCGAGCGAGCAGCACAGCGAGCAGATCGGGCCGGAATAGGCGGGACACGATGCCATGTCCTCGGGCTCGAAGGAGTGCTCGCAGATGCAGCACTGGATCTGCTCGATGTCTTTCCAGCTCTCCTTCGGCATGCGCGCGATGTAGTACTTGCCCCCCGTGGCCCAGGCGATCGCCGGCGCCGCCAGGAAGGCGGTGGCGAGCGCGATGAAGGAGGCGAGGGCCTTGGCCGTGGGCCCGAACACGCCGTAGAACGCGCTGACCGAGACGATGCTGGCGATCGTCATGGCGCCGACGCCGACCGGATTGATGTCGTAGAGGTGCGCGCGCTTGAATTCCATGATCGGCGGACGCAGGCCGAGCGGCTTGTTGACCACGAGGTCGGCCACCAGCGCGCCGACCCAGGCGATCGCCACGTTGGAGTACAACGCCAGCGTCTGCTCCAGCGCCTTATAGATGCCGATCTCCATCAGCAGCACGGCGACGACGACGTTGAAGACGAGCCAGACCACGCGTCCCGGGTGGCTGTGGGTCAGGCGCGAGAAGAAGTTCGACCAGGCGATCGAGCCGGCATAGGCGTTGGTGACGTTGATCTTGAGCTGGGACAGGATGACGAAGGTGCCGGTCAGCGCCAGCGCCAGGTCCGGCTGGGCCAGGACGTAGCGGAACGCGGAAAAGTACATTTGGGTCGGCTCGGTGGCCCGGTCGGCCGGGATGCCGTGGCTGAGCGCGAAAAAGGCGAGGAATGACCCGGCGATCAGCTTGATCGCCCCGATCACGATCCAGCCGGGTCCAGCGCTGAGCAGCGCCACCCACCAGGCGACGGGGGAGGTGCCGCGGTCGCGCGGCAGGAACCGGAGGAAGTCGACCTGTTCGCCGATCTGCGCGATCAGGGAGAACACCACGGAAGCGGCGGTGCCGAACAGCAGCAGGTTCAGCGCCCCCGACGGATCACCATAGTGGCCGGAGAACTGGGTCCAGGCCGCGAAGGAGTCGCGGCTCTTGAACGCGATCACGGCGAACGGCAGCACATGCAGAATGAGCCACAGCGGCTGCGTCCACAACTGAAACCGGCTGATCAGCGTGATGCCGTAGGTCACCAGCGGGATGATGGCGACGGCGCTGATGAGATAGCCGATCGGCCGCGGAATGCCGAAGCACAGTTCCAGCGCCATGGCCATGATGACGGCCTCGATGGCGAAGAAAATGAAGGTGAACGAGGCATAGATCAGGGAGGTGATGGTCGAGCCGATGTAGCCGAAGCCCGCGCCGCGGGTCAAAAGGTCGATGTCGACGCCGGCCCGGGCCGCGTGATAGGCGATCGGCAGGCCGCAACAGAAGATAATGACGCTGACCACCAGAATCGCGGCGACGGCGTTGGTCACGCCGTAGTTGACGGTGATGGTCCCGCCGATGGCCTCAAGCGCCAGAAATGAAATCGCGCCAAGGGCCGTGTTGGCGACGCGAGTCGCCGACCATCGCCGCGCGCTCTTGGCCGTAAAGCGCAGGGCGTAGTCTTCCAGCGTCTGGTTCGCAACCCATTGATTATACTGGCGTCGGACGCGATCTATGCGTTGCCGCCCCTCCACTCCACCGCTCCTGAAATCACTGAGGAGGCCCGGCCAACGCCCGGCCAAGCCTGCAGTCCAAAATCTACGTCGCTGTTTTGCGGTGCAGTATACGCGATCTTGCGTATCCGTGCAGTGCACAATTTAGGCAATCCTGACCCCGACGAAAGTGCGTGTTCGCAACCAGAAGGGGTCGTCATGTCGGAAGATGAAGCAAAAGGACTACAATCGGCGTTCAGGCGCAAGTTGCTGATGGGAATGGCGGCTTTGCCGGCCATAGGGCTGCTGCCGCGGCCGTCGCTGGCCGACGTCCCAACCTCGGTCGTCAATACCACGGGCCTCGCGGTGACCGACACCGAGGTGACGGTCGGCATCTTGCACTCGGCTACCGGCACCATGGCGATCTCGGAAACCGGCTCGATCGAGTCCGAAAAGCTTGCCATCGAGCAGATCAATGCGGCGGGCGGAGTGCTGGGCCGCAAGATCAAGTTCATCCAGGAAGACGGGGCCAGCGATTGGCCGACCTTCGCGGAAAAGGCCAAGAAACTTCTCGTCAACGACAAGGTCGCGGCGATCATGGGGTGCTGGACCTCGGCCTCCCGCAAGGCGGTGCTGCCGGTCGTCGAGCAATATAACGGCATGCTCTACTACCCGACCTTCTACGAAGGCCTGGAGCAGTCCAAGAACGTGATCTACACCGGTCAGGAAGCGACCCAGCAGATCCTTGCCGGCCTGAACTGGGTCAACAAGGAAAAGGGCGCGAAATCGTTCTTCTTCATTGGTTCGGATTACATCTGGCCGCGCACGTCGAACAAGATCGCTCGCAAGCACGTCGAGAACGTGCTGAAGGGCAAGGTCGTCGGCGAAGAGTATTATCCGCTCGGCAACACCCAGTTCAATTCGGTGATCAACAAGATCAAGCTGACCAAGCCCGACGTGATCTTCACCGACGTCGTCGGCGGATCGAACGTCGCGTTCTACAAGCAGCTCAAGGCGGCGGGTATCGACCTGTCGAAGCAGACCCTGCTGACGATCTCGGTGACCGAAGACGAAATCGACGGCATCGGCGGCGAAAACATCGCGGGCGCCTACGCCTGCATGAAGTACTTCCAGTCGCTCGACAACCCGAACAACAAGGCCTTCGTCGCCGCCTTCAAGAAGATGTGGGGCGAAAAGACCGTGATCGGAGACGTCACCCAGGCTGCCTATCTCGGCCCGTGGCTGTGGAAGCTGACGGTCGAGAAGGCCGGCAGCTTCGACGTCGACAAGGTTGCGGCGGCGTCGCCGGGCGTGGAGTTCAAGGGCGCGCCGGAAGGTTACGTCCGCATCCACGAGAACCACCATCTGTGGTCGAAGACCCGCGTCGGTCGCGCCAAGCTCGATGGCCAGTTCGAGCTGGTTTACGAAACCGCCGATCTCGTCGAGCCGGATCCGTTCCCGAAGGGCTACCAGTAAGCGCCTGACCCCGGACAGGCCGCGATCCCGATCGCGTTCTCTCCCCAAGACAAAGGTCTCCCTGGTGTGGATCGTCAGTCCACGCTCAAGACCCCCGCGTCGCGAAGTTCTCGCGACGCGGGATTCATACCCCAGCCCCTGACGGAGGATATCGATGTTCGGCGATTATTCGATTGGTGATCTCGGTTCGATCTTCGTCATGCAGGGTTTCGCGGGGCTGATCCTGTTTTCCGTCTACGTGCTGATGGCGCTGGGCCTCGCGATCATCTTCGGCCAGATGGGCGTCATCAACATGGCGCACGGCGAGTTCATGATTCTCGGCGCCTACGTCACCTGGATGACGTCGAATGTCTTCCAGGCCTACCTTCCTGGCCTGTTCGCCGGCTATTTTTTCCTGGCGATGATACTGGCATTCATCGCTTCCGGCGCGCTGGGCATGCTGGTGGAATGGGCGCTGATCCGGCACCTCTACAAGCGGCCGCTCGATACGCTGCTTGCCACCTGGGGCTTGAGCCTGATCCTGCAGCAGGCCTATCGCTCGGTATTCGGTGCGCGCGAAGTCGGCGTCGAACTCCCGCAATGGATGCTCGGCTCGCTGCATGTGACCGACAGCATCGAGGTGCCGATCAACGGCATCTTCGTGATGTGCCTGACGGTGCTGATCACTCTTGCCGTCGCCTATATCATGTACAAGTCGCGCTGGGGCCGCCAGGTCCGCGCCGTGGTGCAGAACCGCGTCATGGCGGGTGCGGTCGGCATCAACACCGAGAAAGTCGACCGCTACACCTTCGCGCTCGGCTGCGGCATCGCCGGCGTCGCGGGCAGCGCCTTCACCATGATCGGCTCGACCGGCCCGACGTCCGGCCAGCTGTATATCGTGGACACCTTCCTCGTCGTGGTGTTCGGCGGCGCCGCCAGCCTGCTCGGTACCATCGCATCCGCATTCAGCATTTCGCAGACGCAGTCGACCCTCGAGTTCTTCATGTCGGGTTCGATGGCAAAGGTCCTCACGCTGCTTGCCGTTGTCGGAATCCTGATGCTGCGACCACAGGGCCTGTTCGCCCTCAAGGTTCGCAAATAACAAGAGGGCTGACGCCATGACCGACAATCGCTTTGTCAATAAATCGGAGCTTATCGGCATCCTGTTGCTGGCCGCTCTGCTGGTGGTGATCCTGCCGCTCTTCCTCGATGTCTTCAGACTCAATCTGGTCGCGAAATACCTCACTTACGCCTTCGTGGCGCTCGGGTTGGTGATCTGCTGGGGATATGGCGGCATCTTGAGCCTGGGGCAGGGCGTGTTCTTCGGGCTCGGCGGCTACTGCATGGCGATGTTTCTCAAGCTCGAAGCCTCGAGCGTCGAGAACACCAAGATCCAGTCGACCCCCGGCATTCCCGATTTCATGGACTGGAACCAGATCACGGCATTGCCGATGTTCTGGAAGCCCTTCCACAGCCTCACCTTCACCGTCATCGCCATCGTCCTGGTGCCAGGCCTGTTTGCCCTGATCATCGGCGCCGCAATGTTCAAACGCCGCGTCGGCGGCACCTACTTCGCCATCATTACACAGGCGGTCGCCGCCATTCTGACCATCCTGATCGTCGGGCAGCAGGGCTATACCGGCGGCATCAATGGCATGACCGATCTGCGCACCCTGAAGGGCTGGGATATCCGTCCCGACCACGCCAAGATCGTGCTCTACTTCTTCGAGGTCGGCTGCCTGTTCGTCTGCATCTTCATCGCCCAATTCATCAGGCACTCCAAACTCGGCCGCATCCTGGTGGCGATGCGCGACAAGGAAGACCGGGTTCGCTTCTCCGGCTACAGCGTTGCGAACTTCAAGATCTTCGCCTTTTGCGTCTCGGCCGTCTTTGCTGCAATCGGCGGCGCCATGTTCGCGCTCAATGTCGGCTTCATGTCGCCGTCCTTTGTCGGCATCGTGCCGTCGATCGAAATGGTGATCTACACCGCAGTGGGCGGCCGGCTCTCCATCCTGGGCGCGATCTACGGCACGCTGCTCGTCAACTTCGCCAAGACCAGCCTGTCGGAATCGTTTCCCGAATTGTGGTTGTTCGGACTCGGCGGCCTGTTCATCGCGGTCGTTCTCGCCTTCCCGAACGGCTTGGCCGGTATCTGGGGCGATTACATCGCTCCGCAGATCGCCCGCCTGTTCAACTCCGGCAATTCAAAGCCCGGAGGCTGGGCCGGAAAGCCGGTTGCCGACAGCACGCCAGCGGAATGAGGAGATAGACCATGCTGATAGGCCACCAGCCCAAGGAGTTTCTGCTCGCGGTCGAGGCGCTCACGGTTTCCTTCGACGGCTTCAAAGCGGTCAACGATCTCTCCTTCTACGTCGAGGAGAACGAGATCCGCGTCATCATCGGTCCCAATGGTGCCGGCAAGACCACGGTGCTCGACCTGATCTGCGGCAAGACCAAGGCCACCTCCGGCTCGATCCAGTTCCGCGGCAAGGAATTGACCAAGCTGAAGGAGAACGAGATCGTCCAGGCCGGCGTCGGTCGCAAGTTCCAGACCCCGTCGATCTATGACGACCTCACGGTGTTCGAGAACCTCGAGATCTCCTATCCGAAGGGGCGTTCGGTCTATGGCGCTCTGACCTTCAAGCGTGACGCCGCGGTACGTGCGCGGGTCGAGGAGGTCGCCGAGATGATCTTTCTCAAGGATCGCCTCGATACCGGCGCGGACCTGCTCAGCCATGGCCAGAAGCAGTGGCTGGAGATCGGCATGCTGCTGATCCAGGACCCGGAACTGCTGATGCTCGACGAGCCGGTCGCCGGCATGAGCGTCAGCGAACGGGTCAAGACCGCCGAACTGCTCAATCGGATCATCAAGGACCGCTCGGTTTTGGTGATCGAGCACGACATGAAATTCGTCGAGGACATCGCCCACAAGGTCACGGTGCTGAACCAGGGACAGATCCTGTCCGAGGGGACCATGGACAAGGTCAAGAACGACCCCAAGGTCATCGAAGTCTATCTCGGGCACTGAGCAGGGAGCACGCGATGCTGGCAATCTCGGACCTTCACGTCGCCTACGGACAGAGCGAAGTCCTTCACGGCCTCAACATCTCCGTCAATCCCAACGAGATCGTCGCGATCATGGGACGCAACGGCATGGGCAAGACCACGCTGATGAAGTCGCTGATGGGGATCGTTCCCACCAAGAGCGGCTCGGTGTCGATGGATGGCGCCGAGCTCTCCGCTCTGAAAAGCTACGAACGCGTCGCCAAGGGCCTCGCCTACGTACCGCAGGGCCGAATGATCTTCTCCACCATGACGGTGAAGGAGAATATCGAGACCGGCCTCGTGGTGTCCGGTGATACCGAGGTGCCGGGCAGCATCTACGAGCTGTTTCCTGTGCTGCTGGAGATGAAGAATCGCCGGGGCGGCAATCTTTCCGGCGGGCAGCAGCAGCAGCTCGCGATCGCGCGCGCGCTCGTCACCAAGCCGAAGGTGCTGCTGCTGGACGAGCCGACCGAGGGTATCCAGCCGTCGATCATCAAGGACATGGCGCGCACGCTGAAGCGGATTCGCGACGAGCACGGGTTGTCGATCGTGGTCTCGGAACAGGTGCTCAGCTTCGCGCTGGACATCGCCGACCGGGTGCTGGTGATCGAGAACGGCGAGATCGTGCGGGACGATCCGCGCGCCGGGATCGACGAAGCGCAAGTTGCCAAGTTCTTGTCTGTCTAGCTGTCGCTAGAAAATAGGGGAGCGTGTGATGCCAGAGACGTTAATCAAAGTCGATTTGAAGCAGTCCGCCTACGAGAACGACAAGGTTCACAACCGGTGGCACCCGGACATTCCGATGGTGGAGTGGGTCAATCCGGGCGACGACTTCATCATCGAGACCTATGACTGGACCGGCGGTTTCATCAAGAACAACGATTCGGCGGACGATGTGCGGGACATCGATCTGTCGATCGTGCACTTCCTGTCCGGGCCGATCGGGGTGAAGGGCGCCGAGCCGGGCGATCTTCTGGTGGTCGACCTGCTCGACATCGGGCCGATGAAGGAGAGCCTGTGGGGCTTCAACGGCTTCTTCTCCAAGCAGAACGGCGGCGGATTCCTGACCGACCACTTCCCGCTGGCGCAGAAGTCGATCTGGGACTTCCACGGCATGTACACGTCGTCGCGCCACATCCCGGGCGTGAACTTCGCCGGCCTGATCCATCCCGGCCTGATCGGCTGTCTGCCCGATCCCAAGATGCTGGCGACCTGGAACGAGCGTGAGACGGCGCTGATCGCCACCAATCCGACGCGGGTGCCCGGTCTGGCGAACCCGCCGTTCGGACCGACCGCCCATATGGGCCGCCTCAAGGGCGACGCGAAGGCCAAGGCCGCGGCCGAGGGTGCGCGCACCGTTCCGCCGCGCGAGCACGGCGGCAACTGCGACATCAAGGACCTGTCGCGCGGCTCGAAGGTCTATTTTCCGGTCTACGTGCCGGGTGCCGGTCTGTCGATGGGCGACCTGCACTTCAGCCAGGGCGACGGCGAAATCACCTTCTGCGGCGCGATCGAGATGGCGGGCTGGCTCCACATCAAGGTCGACGTCATCAAGGGCGGCATGGCCAAGTACGGCATCAAGAACCCGATCTTCAAGCCGTCGCCGGTTACGCCGAACTACAAGGACTACCTGATCTTCGAGGGCATCTCGGTCGACGAGCAGGGCAAGCAGCACTACCTCGACGTTCACATTGCCTACCGGCAGGCCTGCCTGAACGCGATCGAGTATCTCAAGAAGTTCGGCTATTCCGGAGCCCAGGCCTATTCGATCCTCGGCACCGCGCCGTGCCAGGGCCATATCTCGGGCGTCGTCGACGTTCCGAACGCCTGCGCCACGCTGTGGCTGCCGACGGAGATCTTCGACTTCGACATCATGCCGTCGTCGGCGGGACCGATCAAACACATCAAGGGCGGCATCGACATGCCGTTGTCGCCGGACAAGTGACGACAAAGCGGGAAGGGGCGGCCACGGCCGCCCTTTCCCTCGTCCGAAAGATCAGAATTTGAGGGGGCAGCGCCATGCCGGTCTATGAATATCTCTGCAACGATTGCGGGCCGTTCACCAACATGCGGCCGATGGCCGAATGCGACGAACCCGACGAGTGTCCGGGCTGCGGCCTCGAGGCGCCGCGGGTGATCCTGACCGCTCCGCGGTTTTCGTGCATGTCCTCGTCGGCGCGCACCGCCCATGCCACCAACGAGCGCAGCGCGAATGCGCCGAAGACCCTCGGGGAGTACAAGGCGTCCCACCGCGCCGGCTGCTCGTGCTGCTCGGGCAAGGCCAGCCGCCTGGTCACCAAATCACGGTCCGGCGCCAAGGGTTTTCCCACCGCGCGGCCCTGGATGATCAGCCACTGAGCTGATTTCGCGAATGCGAAATGTCGAGCGCCGTGGCCGTCGGCCGCGGGCGCTTGACTTCGCGCGGGGCATGCGATCCTCTGAGAAAAAACGGAAGCCATCGCGCACGCCTGCGTGCGCTCGGATGCGCTCCGGCTCGAGGAGGAACGCCATGGCCGAATCTGGAGCTGTCCGGACCATTCCCGAAATCGTTGATCGGCACGGCGCGACGCGCGGAGAACGGCTCGCGTACCGCTTCGAAGGCCGGGAAACGACTTACGCCCAGTTCCAGCGCAACACCAATCGCGTCGCCAACGGCCTGATGGCGGCGGGCCTCTCGCCCGGATCGCGGCTGGCCTATTACGGCAAGAACAGCGACCATTACTTCGAACTGCTGATCGGCGCCATGAAGGCCGGCGTCGTCATGACGCCGATCAACTGGCGGCTCGCTCCGCCCGAGGTGGCCTACATCATCAAGGATGCCGAAGCGCCCGCGCTGTTCTTCGGCGCCGAGTTCGCGGCCACGGTCCGCCAGGTGCTGCCGCGGCTTCCGCTGTTGCATCTGGTGGTGATCATGGAAGGGCAGGACCAGGGCTGGACCGACTACGAGACCTGGCGCGACGCGCAGGCCGACACCGCGCCGGCCAGCGCCATCGATGCCGATGCGGTCGCGATGCAGCTCTACACCTCGGGGACGACCGGCAATCCCAAGGGCACGATGCTGACGCACCGCAATTTCGTCGACCTGCGGGACGAGGGGAAATACGGGCCGACGCCCGACTGGAATCAATGGAGCGAGGACGACGCCGCGCTGGTTGCGATGCCTGTGTTCCATATCGGCGGCTCGGGATGGGGCCTGTTTGCGCTGTTCTATGGCGCATTGAGCGTAGTCGCGCGCGAGTTCGATCCGACCGCGGTGCTCGACTATTTCGAGCGGGACCGCATCAGCAAGCTGTTCCTGGTTCCGGCGGCGATGCAGTTCATCGTCCGCCATCCGCGCGCCCGTCAGGTCGACTATTCACGGTTGAAATACATCATGTACGGCGCCTCGCCGATCCCGGCCGACCTGCTCCGGGAGTGCATCGAAGTGTTCAAGTGCGGCTTCGTGCAGGTCTACGGCATGACCGAGACGACGGGCACGATTACGGTGCTTTCGCCGGAAGATCACACGCTCGACGGCGCGCCGCGGATGCGATCGGCCGGAAAGGCGCTCCCGGGCGTCGAGGTCGCGATCGTCGACGCGGAGGGCCGGCGCCTGCCGGCCGGGCAGGTCGGCGAAATCGCCACCCGCTCGCAGGCGAACATGGCGGGCTACTGGCATCTGCCCGAGGCCGCGGCGAGGACCATGTCGCCCGACAACTGGCTGCGTACCGGCGATGCCGGCTACATGGATGCGGATGGCTATGTCTATATCCAGGACCGCATCAAGGACATGATCATCTCCGGCGGGGAGAACATCTACCCCGCCGAGGTCGAGAACGCCGTGTTCGGTCATCCCGCGGTCGCGGAGGTCGCGGTGATCGGCGTGCCCGACGAGACCTGGGGCGAGAGCGTGAAGGCGATCGTGGTCCTGAAAAAGGACGCCGAGGCGTCGCCGGCCGACATCATCGCCTGGACGCGGCAACGCATCGCCGCCTTCAAGACGCCGAAATCCGTCGAGTTCGTCGCGGCGCTGCCGCGCAATGCGACTGGAAAGATCCTGCGCCGCCAGCTGCGCGAGCCCTACTGGCAAGGCCGTGAACGCGGCGTCAACTGACGCCGGCTCGGCCACGCTCAGTGCGCCGCGCGGCGTTGCAGCGCCTCCCGGATCAGAGGCAGCCGGTCGTTGCCGAAATACATGTCATCGGCATCGAGATAGATCGTCGGCGAGCCGAATCCGCCGCGCCGGATCAGTTCGTCGGTATTGGCTTTCAACGCGTCCTTGATCGGCTGGGTGGCGATCCCGGCGAAGAACCAGTCGCGGTCGATGCCGGTCCTGGCGCTCACCTCGGCGAGGACCGCATCCTGCGAGATGTCCTGATCGTCGCCCCAATAGGCCTCGAACACCGCGCGCGCGAACGCGACCAGCTTGCCTTGTGGAGCGACCAGCAGGCAGCCGCGCATCGCCTTGACGCTGTTCACCGGAAAGACCGTGGGCGGCATCTTGATCCGCAGGCCCGCGGAGCGGACCCAATCCTGCAGGTCCTTGGCGGCATAGCGCTGCTTGGCGGGGACCGGGTGTTCGCGCGAGGCATAGACGCTGGGATTGACGCTGTTGAAGATGCCGCCGACGAGGATCGGACGCCAGCTGATCGGCTCATCGAATTCCGCGGCCAGCGGCAGGATGTTGTGGAACGCCAGGTAGGTCCAGGGGCTCGAGCAGTCGAAGAAGAATTCCATGGGCGTGCACCGGTTTCCGGGTCGAACAGCGACGTCCCTCGGCGTGGGGAGGCGCGTGCCGACCTCGGAGCGGAATGGTAGACGGCCGACGCGAAGCGGTCGAGCCCGTCGATTTTCCGCCAGCCGGACGGCTGGCCCTCGCGATCCTTCCGGTCGCGCGCACCACGGCTGTTGCGTTCCGGGTCCCGGATCAGCAACATGGGTTCATGAACAGGGGTCGCCAAGACCGCACGAGCAACTTGCAATTGCTCGTGTCCCTTTGGTTCAAACATTCGCAACGGCGCCTGACCCAAGGCCATGTGGATGTGAGAATCGGGACACCAGGGGAAGGAAACGCAATGCTGTTTACCGCCGAGCACGAGCAGGCGCGCCGCATCCTGCACAAGCTGATCGAGACCGAGATCAATCCTCACGTCGACGAGTGGGAAGAGGCCGGCATTTATCCGGCGCATGAGGTCTTCAAGAAGCTCGGAAACCTGGGATTTCTCGGGCTCAACAAGCCGGCGGAATTCGGCGGGCAGGGTCTCGACTACAGCTATGCGCTGATGATGGCCGAGGAAGTCGGCGCGATCACATGCGACGGCATCCCGATGTCCATCGGGGTACAGACCGACATGGCGACGCCGGCGCTGGCGCGATTCGGTTCGGATGAATTGCGGCGGGAATTTCTCGCGCCGGCGATCGCCGGCGACATGGTGGCCTGCATCGGCGTGTCGGAGACCGGCGCCGGCTCCGACGTCGCCTCGATCAAGACCACCGCGCGCAGCGACGGCGACGACTACGTGATCGACGGCGGCAAGATGTGGATCACCAACGGCACCCAGGCCGATTGGATCTGTCTCCTGGCCAATACCGGGGACGCCGCCAGGCACCACAACAAGTCGCTGATCATCGTTCCGATGAAGACCAAGGGCGTCGAGATCGCGCGCAAGCTCGACAAGCTCGGCATGCGCTCGTCGGACACCGCCCAGATCTTCTTCGACAACGTCCGGGTGCCCAAACGCAATCGGATCGGCGAGGAGGGCCGCGGCTTCACTTACCAGATGCTGCAGTTTCAGGAGGAGCGGCTGTGGGCCGCGGCAGCCTGTCTGAAGGCCAACGAACGTACCATCGAGCAGACCATCGAATACACCCGCGGCCGCATCGCCTTCGGCCAGAGCATCCTCGACAACCAGACGGTCCATTTCAAGCTCGCCGAGTTGCAGACCGAGATCGAATTGCTCAGGTCGCTGGTCTATCGGGCCGGCGAAGCGCTGGTCGCCGGCGAGGACGTCACCCGGCTGGCATCGATGGCCAAGCTGAAGGCGGGCCGGCTCGGCCGGCTGGTGACCGACGGGTGCCTGCAATACTGGGGCGGCATGGGCTTCATGAACGAGACCCCGGTCAGCCGGGCCTATCGGGATCGCCGCCTGACCTCGATCGGCGGCGGCGCCGACGAGGTCATGCTGGGCATCATCTGCAAAATGATGGAAACGCTGCCGGGTGCGGCGAAGAAGGAGGGCCGGCGGCCATGATTACACTCTACCATTGCGAGCAGGCGCGGTCGTTTCGTGTGCTGTGGACGCTGGAGGAAATGGGCCTGGCGTATGACCTCAAGATGCTGCCGTTTCCGCCGCGGGTCTTCGCCAAGGAGTATCTCGCCATCAACCCGCTGGGAACCATCCCGCTGATGCTCGACGGCGAGACGCGCATGACCGAGTCGGCGGCGATCTGCCACTATCTGGTGACGCGGCATGGCCCGACGCCGCTGGGGGTCGCGGTCGATGAGCCCGATTATGGCGCGTTCCTTAACTGGCTGTCCTACGGCGAGGCGACCCTGACATTCCCGCAAACCCTGGTTTTTCGCTACCTGCAGCTCGAGCCGCCGGAGCGGCGCAATCCGCAGGTCGCCGAGGACTACGCCAAGTGGTTCCTCGGCCGCCTGCGCGGGCTCGAGGGAGCGCTGTCCGACGGTCGGGAATATCTATGCGGTGGACGATTCACCGTGGCCGACGTCTCGGTGGCCTACGCGCTGCTGTTCGCCGAGCGGCTGAATCTGGCGAAGAATTTCGGCCCGGCCGTGGCCGCCTACTGGTCGCGCCTGCAGCAACGTCCGGGGTTCAAGGCCGCGCAGGCTGCCGAGCGGTTGGCCGGCGAGCAGCAGAACGTTCCCGCGAACGTCTGACGCTTTGCCGCGGCGAAGGGGTGCGGGCGCGATCGGATCATCTTGATCGCGCTCAGCTTCCGCGCTTGGGTCGGGACAGGAACGCGACCGTCGCCCCGTCCGCCTTGAGCACCGTGGCCCAGCGCGTCATCACCTTGTTCATCCGTTCGGGCTCGACGCCGAGCTGCGCCATGGCGACGCCACCGTTGACCGCCTCCCGGTAGTCCGCGATCAGGCCGTCACGCACGACGAAGCGGCTCATGCCGTCGATCACCACGAACCTGCCCTTGAACTGCGGCACCAGCGACGTGAAGCTTGAGAGCGAGCATGCATAGCCGAGCCGTCCGTCGAACACCGGATCGAACATCTCCCAGCGGTAGTCGTCGGCGGCGTCGCGCCGAAACAGGTCGGTCAGCATGTGGGCGATGTCGGCGCGGCCGCGATGGGGGCCGTAGACATAGTCGTGATAGACCGCGTCCTCGGTGAAGCAGGCGGCGAAGCCCGCGCCATCGGCGGCCTCCGCCGCCAGCGTCATGCGGTCGAGAAGTCGTGCGAAGTCCTCAAGCGTCATGTGACGTCCCCGGGGTGGTCCAGTCGTCTCGATTTGGCGCTTCGCCGCGCTGGTTTTCCGCCTGGCGCCGCCTCGCCTCGGCGTCGATCGCCTGCGACAAGTCGGGGTGCCGGGCCATCAGCAGGCGAAAATCGACGAGGTCGAGCACCAGCAGGGTGGAGACCTCCCGGGTGACGACGTTCGCGGTTCTGATGCTGTCGCCGAGCAGCGCCAGTTCACCGAAGAAGGCGCCTTCGCCGAGTCTGATCCGCTTCTCCTGCAGCTCGACCTCGACCTCGCCGGCTGCGATGAAGTACATGCAATCTCCGGCCGCGCCCCGGCGCACCACCGTCACCTTCGGTGGCAGATCGAGGCGGCGCAGCATCTGGGTGACGTCGGTGATGGCCCCCGGAGCCAGACGGCTGAAGAACGGGACCCTGCTGACGTATTCCCACGTCTTGATGAAATTCTCCCGGCGATTTTCCGCGGCGAAGCCGGTGGCGAGGATGCCGGTCCACAGGCCGAAGATGAAAAGGCCGCAGATCATCACGGCCGCCGCCACCAGCCGACCGAGGGGGGTATGGGGGACGACGTCGCCATAGCCGGTCGTGGTCAGGGTGGCGACCGCCCACCACAGCGTGGCGGGAACGCTGCCGAAGACCTCCGGCTGCTCGTCGCGTTCGAGCACGTGAACCACGGTCGAGGCAACGACCAGAACCAGGACGAAAATGGCCAGCACGCTCGCCAGCGGGCCGGCTTCGATCGCGATCACCCGCCGCAGCAGCTTGAGGCTCGACAGTTCCGGAGCCAGCTTCAGCAGCCAGATCGCGCCGAACAGCCACGCCGATTTGGTCGCGATGCCGCCGGCAAGGGCGATCGGCACGGCCAGCGCCGAGACCGTGTCGATGATGCCGCCCGGTGACGCCAGATATCGCACGACGCCGTGCTTGGCGCGCGAATAGTACAGGCGCACCGTCCATTCCCAGACGAACACCGCCAGACACAGCCACAACACCAGTTCGATCCACCGGCGCCCCTGCGCGTAGATCGGTTCAATCGTCAGAATCAGGAGGGCGCCCACTCCCATCGCCAGCGCGACATGGGTTACGGTGGTCGGATGCCAGCTCGCGGCACCGCTCCTGGTCTGGGAAATGAGTCTGGGGAGCAGGGGCAGCTTGGACAATTGCGGCAGTGCCTCCTCGCGCTGTCGACGGTGCGCTTTGGTGCGCCGCATAGTTGCCCGTCCCGTCGAGGGTCGTCAATGCGCGGGCCCCGCGACCCGCGCGCCGGCGAGCGCCAGCTGGAACGTCAACGTCGGCGGGTATGCCAAACCGACAGGCGACAGGCGTGTTACCGCTGCGCGGCGTCGCCGCTGGCGCGTTTGCGTACGGTCGTGGGCTTCGAGCCCAGGCCGACGAGGTCGATCGGCGGATCGCAGCGGTCGGGGCACGCCCATGCCGTGGAGGTTGTTGTTGCGTGGCACGCGATGGTTGTGCGACGCCCTGTGCATTGAACCCCGACCGTTCGTCATAATACTGTCGGGTCGACAGAAACGCAGATTGAGGTCCAGATGACGATTCCGCAGTGGTCGGGCACGGTGGCCATAGCTCCGCTGGTGACCTGGATGCTGGTCCTGACCGTGAAGCACGTCGTCGGCGACTTCTTTCTTCAGACGTCCTGGATGGCGCGTGGCAAGGATGCAAGGGTCGGCTGGCTGGTGCCGTTGACCGTCCATTGCGCGGTCCACGGGGTGCTGGCGATCCTGCTGTTTGCGATCCTCGTGCCGCGGCTCTGGTTCCTCGGCCTGATCGATTTCGCGGTGCATTGGTGTCTCGACAGAACCAAGGGGTTCTGTGTCTCCCACTTCGGCATCGGCCCCGACCACCGGTGGTTCTGGTGGCTGATCGGCACCGATCAGGCCCTGCACCATCTCACCGACTTCGCCTGGGCGATGCTCGTCGCCGGCAATCCGTGAGGCAGCCCGTGTCGGTGGGCGGGGCGCTCACCAGGCCCGGAAGATCACGCTGGCGTTGACGCCGCCGAAACCGAAGCCGTTCGAGAGCACGTGCTCGATCGCCATCTTGCGCGCCGCTCCGCGGACGAAGTCGATGCCCGCGGCGGCCTCGTCGGGATTCTCGAGGTTGAGCGTCGCCGGCGCGATCTGGTCGCGCAGCGCGAGCACCGAAAAGATCGCTTCCAGCCCGCCGGCGGCGCCGAGCAGGTGCCCGGTCGCCGACTTGGTGGAGGTGACCGCGACGCGCTCCTGGCTGCCGAACACCGACCTCAGGGCGGCGACCTCGCCGAGGTCGCCGACCGGCGTGGACGTCGCGTGGGCGTTGATGTGCTGGATATCGATCGGCGAAATCGCCGCTTGCCGCAGCGCGATTTCGATGGCGCGGCGTGCGCCGTCGCCGTCTTCCGGACCGGCGGTGACATGGAAGGCGTCGGCGCTGGTGCCGTAGCCCACCAGCTCCGCGATTGGCGTGATGCCGCGCGCCAGCGCGTGGTCGAGCGATTCGATGACCAGCACGCCGGCGCCTTCACCCATCACGAAGCCGTCGCGGTCGCGGTCGAAGGGGCGCGACGCGCGGGTCGGCGTGTCGTTGAAGGCGCTCGACAGCGCCCGGGCCGCGGCGAAGGCCCCGAGGCTGACGCGGTCGATGCAGGCTTCGGCGCCGCCGCAGACGGCGATGTCGGCTTCCCCGGCGAGAATCAGACGGGCGGCGTCGCCGATGGCCTGTACGCTGGCCGCGCAGGCGGTCACCGGCGCGCCGAGCGGCCCCTTGAACCCGTGGCGGATCGAGATCTGGCCGGCGGCCAGGTTGACCAGGAAGCCCGGCACGGTAAAGGGCGACAGCCGGCGGACGCCGCGCGCGTCGGTGGTCCGAACGGCGTCCACGATCGCGGGGAAGCCGCCGACCCCGGAGCCGATGACGATGGCGGTGCGCTCGCGCGAGGCGGTGTCCTCGGGGGTCCAGCGGGCCTGGGCGATCGCCTCGTCGGCGGCCATGAGCGCGAACTGGATGAACCGGTCCATCTTGCGCTGGTCCTTGCGCGGCGCCGCGCGGTCGGGATCGAACCCGGCTTCCGGGTCTTCGGCGATGTCGGGGACACTCGCCACCACCCGGGCCGTCAGATCGGCACCGGCGTTGTCGGACAGGGCGCGCAGTCCGGACTGTCCCGCGATCAGCCGGGCCCAGGAGGCTTCGACTCCGCAGCCCAGCGGCGAGACGGCGCCCATTCCGGTGACGACGATTCGCCGCAGGTTCGACTTACGCTGCATCAAGGCCTCACAGGTCTGTCTGGCATCTGGCAATATGGCTGTCTGCTGCTTCTAGCATCCGAACGTCCGCCGCGGCCAGCCCGTAGCGAATGTGGGAACTGAACGGGCGCCGACAAATACATAATTCCAATGCGGTTTTGGACTTCGTCTTCACCATTGCTCGTCGCCGATAGACGGCAGCGAAGCCGAAACCGGCCGCGTCCGGCGCTGTGCCGGGAAGGATGACCTAAATCATGCCAAATGATTTCGCAATTGGCGGTCCGGCCAATATCCGGCCGGGTCATCAGGGGTGGGTTGGTTCACGTGGGCTTCTTGCGATCGAGGAACGCCTGCATCTGGCGCTGCGGTTCGCCGGTCAGGAACGCCTCCCCGAAGGTGGTGACGCTGTTGCGAACGCACTCCTGCAACGGCAGCTCGTCCCATTGCCGGCACAGCAGCTTCTGCGCCTTCAGCGCCTCGTGGCCGCAGGCCAAGAGCTCGGCGACGGTCGCCTCGACGGCGGCGTCGAGCTTGTCGGGCTCCGAGAGGACGTCGACCAGGCCCCATCCAAGAGCCGTGCTGGCATCGATGGTCGCCCCGGTCATCACCAGCCAGCGCGCGCGCCCGGCGCCGACCAGGCGAGGCAGCAGGGCGGCATGGATGACCGAGGGAATTCCGACCTTGACCTCCGGCATCGCGAATTTCGCCGCGGGGGCGGCGATACGGATGTCACAGGCGGCCGCGACCTCGAGGCCTCCACCCAGGCACCAGCCGGGAATTCGCGCGATGACCGGAACGGGAAATTGCCGGACCGCCTCGCACAGCCCGCCGAGCCCAGTGATGAACCGCTCCGCGGAGGTCTGGTCGAGGGTCGCCATCTCCTTGATGTCGGCCCCGCCGACGAATGCCTTCTCGCTCTCACAGCGAAATATGAGAACGCGGACTCCGTCGTCGCGCGCGAGCTCGGCGAGCACCAGACGCACCGCCTCGATCGCTCCAGTATGAAGTATATTGAGCGCGCCCGCATTCCGAACTGTTAACCGAGCAATACCGCGGACGTCCTTGTCGGCTTTGCAGAATTCATTGATGATGCTCATCGCTGGCTTTCCTCGTTTTCTTCATGCATGTGTAAGGCAATTGGGGTAGTTGGATATCCAAACAACTGCGGGATCGCGGATGCGTTATACCAAGGACCATAAGGCCCAGACCCACGCCAAGATTGTGGAAAACGCCGCCACCCAACTGCGCGAGAAAGGGGCACGGGGCGTCGGCGTGGCCGATCTGATGAAGGATGTCGGGCTCACCCACGGCGGCTTTTACGCCCATTTCGGATCGCGGGAGGATCTGGTCAACGAGGCGATTGCCTTCGCCATGGATCAGAACACCACCAAGTGGCATCAGGTTTTCGGCGATATTCCGGTCGGGGAGCGCTACCCCGCGCTCGTCGAGGCCTATCTCTCCACGTTCCACCGCGATCGTCCGGGCGAGGGCTGTGCGATTGCGGCGCTCGCGGCCGACGTCAGCCGCGAAGGCGCGAAAACCCGGCGGTTGTTTCTCAACAAGCTCGATGATCAGGTCGGACTTCTCGCCGCCGAGGACGGGCACCTGCCGCCTCGCAAGGCCCGTCAAAAGGCGATTGGCGCCATGGCGACCCTGGTGGGGGCTCTGGTGCTTGCGCGTATCGCGAAAAGCGGGGCGCAGTCCCAGGAGATCCTGGAGGCAGGCAAATCGGCCGTGCTCGCGGGACGCACCCCAACGGGGGGCCGCAGAGCCGCGCCGCGGCGCCGAACGACGACCACCAAGGCCAAGCGCACGCGGCGCAGGGTGGCGGGTGACAAGACGTCCGCCAGAGGCAGCTAGTTCGAATTCGTCCCGAACAGGCTGGCTGCCGCGGCCCGAGGCCATGGTCTTCGCGGCCAAAGCCGCGATCGCTCCGCGACCCGGCGCCGTTGGCCGCGCGATCATGTCCGCGTGAACAGGGCGCGGTCGCGCTCGACCGTCGCATAGATATAGTCCGCGACCGCGCGGATCCGGGCAAGATCCTTGCTGTCGGCGTGCATCAGCAGATAGAAGCAGCGCTGAATTGTCACGAGCTCGGGCAGCACCGGCCGCAGCGCGCCCTCGTTTTCCGCCATGAAGCACGGCAGCACGGCGATGCCGAAGCCGGCGAGCGTGGCGTTGAATTGTGCGATCAGATTGGCGCTGCGAAACCTGGCCGCGATCTTCGGCGAGACCTGCGGCAGATAATCGAGCTCGGGTGTGTACAGCAGTTCCTCGATGTACCCGACGAAGCGATGTCCGGCGAGGTCGTCGCGGTTATGGATCGGGGGCGATCGCTCGAGGTAACTCGGTGACGCGTAGAGACCAAGGCTGTAATCGGCAAGCTTGCGCCCGACAACGTGCCCTTCCTTCGGCAGCGACAGGGTGATCGCGATGTCCGCCTCCCGCTTCGACAGGCTGAACAGGCGCGCGGTGGCGACCAGCTGCAGGTCGAGATCCGGATACTGATCGGCGAAGCTGACGAGCCGCGGGGCGAGAAAATGCGTGCCGAAGCCGTCCGGCGCGCCGATCCGAACCGTACCGGTCAGATGCGCCCTGGAGCCGCCGATCAGTTCCTGGTTGGCAATCACCGTGGACTCCAGCGCCTCGGCGCTGGCGGCGACGCGATGGCCGGCTTCGGTCAGCAGATACCCGGTCTTGCGGCGGTCGAACAGTTTCGCCGAGAGCTGCCGCTCCAGACGGTCGACCCTTCGGATCACGGTGGTATGATCGACCCCGAGCTGCTTGGCCGCGGCCGAGACGGTGCCGGCGCGGACGATGGCCAGCACGAAACGGAAGTCGTCCCAATCGACGGTATGTCCCGGATCTGGCATTTCCGCACATCTATCCTGCAAACTCTCTCCTTGAATGTTATAAAACGCAGGAAGAAAAGTCTCGCAAAGTCTTCAAGTCTCGCAAGGACTTGCGCGCCAGTTTGGGAGGATCAGCATGAATACCATCGGGCATTTCGTCGGCGGCCGGGAAACCAAGGGGAAGTCGGCGCGGTTTGCCGATGTGTTCGAGCCCATGACCGGTGAGATCAAGGCCCAGGTGGCGCTCGCCACCAAGGCCGAGGTCCGCGATGCGGTTCTCAATGCCAAGGCCGCCCAGCCGGGCTGGGCCGCGACCAATCCGCAGCGCCGCGCCCGGGTCATGATGAAGTTTCTCGAGCTGGTCCAGCGCGACTATGACAAGCTCGCCGATCGGCT
This sequence comes from Xanthobacteraceae bacterium, assembly GCA_031291445.1. Taxonomy (GTDB): domain Bacteria; phylum Pseudomonadota; class Alphaproteobacteria; order Rhizobiales; family Xanthobacteraceae; genus Bradyrhizobium_A. The sequence continues at coordinate 132,583 of JARLJA010000187.1, forward strand.
GGCGCGGGAGCACGGCAAGACCGTTCCCGACGCCAAGGGCGACATCCAGCGCGGGCTCGAGGTGGTGGAGTTCGCCTGCGGCATTCCGCACCTGATGAAGGGGGAATATACCGAAGGCGCGGGTCCCGGTATCGACATCTATTCGATGCGGCAGCCGCTCGGCGTCGTCGCCGGGATCACGCCGTTCAATTTCCCGGCCATGATCCCGATGTGGAAGTTCGCGCCGGCGATCGCCTGCGGCAACGCCTTCATCCTCAAGCCCTCGGAGCGCGATCCCGGCGTCCCGATGATGCTCGCCGAACTCATGATCGAGGCCGGATTGCCGCCGGGAATTCTCAATGTCGTCAACGGCGACAAGGAAGCGGTCGACGCCATCCTCGACGATCCGGACGTCCGCGCCGTCGGCTTCGTCGGCTCCTCGCCGATCGCCCAATATATCTACGAGCGCGCGGCGGCGACCGGCAAGCGGGCCCAGTGCTTCGGCGGCGCCAAGAACCACGCCATCGTGATGCCCGACGCGGACCTGGACCAGACCGTCGATGCGCTGATCGGGGCGGGCTACGGTTCGGCCGGCGAGCGCTGCATGGCGATCTCGGTCGCGGTGCCGGTCGGCAAGGCCACCGCCGACGCGCTGATGGAGAAGCTCATCCCGCGGGTCGAGAACCTCAAGATCGGTCCCTCGACGGATCCGACCGCCGATTTCGGCCCGCTGGTGACGAAGGCCGCGCTGGAGCGGGTCAAGGGCTATGTCGAGACCGGCATCCGCGAGGGCGCCAAGCTCGCCGTCGACGGCCGCGGCTTCAAGATGCAGGGCTACGAGAACGGCTTCTACATGGGCGGCTGCCTGTTCGATGACGTGCGTCCCGACATGACGATCTACAAGGACGAGATCTTCGGACCGGTGCTCTCGGTGGTGCGCGCCAAGGACTATCACGAGGCGCTGCGCCTGCCGACCGAGCATCAGTACGGCAACGGGGTGGCGATCTTCACCCGCGACGGCGACGCCGCCCGCGACTTCGCCGCGAAGGTGGACGTCGGCATGGTCGGCATCAACGTGCCGATCCCGGTGCCGATCGCCTATTACACCTTCGGCGGCTGGAAGAAGTCCGGCTTCGGCGATCTCAACCAGCACGGACCGGACTCCGTCCGCTTCTACACCAAGACCAAGACCGTGACCTCGCGCTGGCCGTCGGGCGTCAAGGACGGCGCCGAGTTCGTCATTCCCACCATGAGCTGAGCGAAGGGCGGTTGCGCGATGCACTTCGCCCTGACCGAAGACCAGCTTGCCGTCCGCGACATGGCGCGCGCCTTTGCCGCGGAGCGGATCGCGCCCCATGCGCTGGAGTGGGACGAGCGCCGGCACCTTCCGATCGACGTCATCCGCGAGGCCGCCGGCCTCGGCATCGGCGGCATCTATATCCGCGACGACGTCGGCGGATCGGCGATGACGCGATTCGATGCAGCGCTGATTTTCGAGGCGCTGGCGCAGGGCTGTGCCGCGGTGTCGTCCTTCATCTCGATCCACAACATGGCGGCGTGGATGATCGACGCCTACGGCTCCGACGAGCAGCGCCGCAAGTGGCTGCCGCGGCTCTGCACGATGGACCTGGTGGCCAGCTACTGCCTGACCGAGCCCGGTGCCGGGTCCGATGCGGCGGCGCTGCGCACCCGCGCGGTGCGCGAGGGCGATCACTATGTCGTCAACGGACAGAAGCAGTTCATTTCCGGCGCCGGCGCCAACGATCTCTACGTCGTGATGGTGCGCACGGGCGGAGATGGCGCCGGGGGCGTGTCGACGCTGGTGGTGGACAAGGATACGCCCGGCGTCTCGTTCGGCGCCAACGAGCGCAAGATGGGCTGGAACGCGCAGCCGACCCGCGCGGTGATCTTCGACAATGCCAGGGTGCCGGTGGCCAATCGCCTCGGCGATGAAGGCATCGGGTTCAAGATCGCGATGGCCGGCCTCGACGGCGGGCGGCTCAACATCGCGGCGTGCTCGCTCGGCGGCGCGCAGTCCGCGCTCGACAAGTCGTTGGCCTACATGAAGGAGCGCAAGGCCTTCGGCAAGCGTCTCGACGAGTTCCAGGCGCTGCAGTTCAAGATTGCCGACATGGCCACCGAACTGGAAGCGGCCCGGACCTTTCTGTGGCGCGCGGCGGCGGCGCTCGACCGCAAAGATGCGGACGCCACCATGCTGTGCGCCATGGCCAAGCGCTTTGTCACCGATACCGGCTTCGAGGTCGCCAACGGCGCGCTCCAGCTTCACGGTGGCTATGGCTATCTCGCCGAATACGGCGTCGAGAAGATCGTCCGCGACCTGCGCGTCCACCAGATCCTCGAGGGCACCAACGAGATCATGCGGCTGATCGTGTCGCGCAAGCTGATCGAGGCCGCCCGGTGAGCGCGACGCCCGAGACCACCGACGACAGCGACGTCATCGTGCGGCGCGAGGGCTCGGCCGGCGTGCTGCGGCTCAACCGCCCCAAGACCATCAATGCGCTGACGCTCGAGATGGTCCGTCATGTCGATGCCGGGCTCGATCGCTTTGCCACCGATCCGGCGGTGGCGCTGGTGGTGCTGGAAGGCGCCGGCGAGCGCGGCCTGTGCGCCGGCGGCGACATTCGCGGCCTCTATGAAAGCGCCCGCGTGAGCGGCGATCTCGGCAAGGTCTTCTGGGGCGAAGAATATATCGTCAATGCCCGCATCGACGATTACCCCAAGCCCTATGTCGCGCTGATGGACGGCATCGTGATGGGCGGCGGCGTCGGGCTCGCCTGCCACTCCAGCCATCGTGTCGTCACCGAGCGGACACGGATCGCGATGCCGGAGGTCAGCCTCGGTTTCTTTCCCGATGTCGGCGGCACCTGGCTGCTGTCGCACGCGCCGGGCGAGATCGGCACCTATCTCGCGCTCACCGGCCAGACCGCCGGCGGTGCTGATGCAGTGATGGCGGGTTTGGCCGATGCCCTGGTGCCGTCGCAGGCGCTGCCGCAGCTGCGCGCGGCCCTGACGCAGGCGCCATCTGGCGCGTCCCACGCCGACGTGCGCGCCATCATCGAGGGCTTTGCCGCGCCGGCTGCGGCTGGACCGGTGGCCGCCAACCGCGCCGCCATCGACCGCAGCTTCGCCTTCGACACCGTGGAAGAGATCGTCGCCGCGCTGAAACGCGAAGCGAGCGAATTCGGCGAGGCGACGCTCAAGCTGATCGGGGAGAAATCGCCGCGCGGCCTCAAGGTCACACTGCGGCTGCTGCGTCAGGCGCGGGGTCTCGAGTCGCTGAAGGCGTGTCTGGTGCACGAATATCGCGCGGCGCTGGCGGTATTCGCCAGCGCGGATTTCGTCGAAGGGGTCCGCGCCGCGATCATCGACAAGGACCGCAATCCGCGCTGGTCGCCGGCGCGGATCGAGGACGTCACGCCGCAGATCGTCGACGACTATTTCAGGCCGCGCAGCGACGAACTGGTGTTTCCGGGCTGATATCCGGAACCGTCGCGACGCGGCTCGCCACACAACGGGGAACCTGCCATGGCAAACATCGCTTTCATCGGTCTCGGCAACATGGGCGGCCCGATGGCGGCCAATCTGGTCAAGGCCGGCCACAAGGTGACCGGCTTCGATCTCGTGACGGCGTCGCGCGAAGCGGCTGCGGCCGAGGGCGTTGCCATCGCCGCCACCGCCGCCGACTGCGTCAAGGGTGCGGCGGTCGTCATCACCATGCTGCCCGCGGGCAAGCACGTGGTCGGCGTGTGGACCGAGATCCTCACGTCGGTCGCGCCCGGCGCGCTGATGATCGACTGCTCGACCATCGACGTCGCCAGCGCGCGTCAGGCCCATGCGCTGGCGGCCAAGGCCGGATTCGCCGCGGTCGATGCGCCGGTGTCCGGTGGCGTCGGCGGCGCCAAGGCGGCCACGCTCACCTTCATGGCCGGCGGCGACGACAAGGCCTTCGCCGCGGCCAAGCCGGTGCTCGAGGCCATGGGCAAGAAGATCGTGCATTGCGGCGAGGCCGGCGCCGGCCAGGCCGCGAAGATCTGCAACAACATGATCCTCGGGATTTCCATGATCGGGGTGTCGGAAGCGTTTGCGCTCGCCGAAAAGCTCGGATTGTCGCATCAGGCGCTGTTCGACGTGGCCTCGACCTCGTCGGGGCAGTGCTGGTCGCTGACGAGCTATTGTCCGGTGCCGGGGCCGGTGCCGACGTCGCCTGCCAACAACGACTACAAGCCGGGCTTTGCCGCCGCGCTGATGCTGAAGGACCTGCGGCTGTCGCAGGAGGCCGCCAAGGCCGCCGGCGCCGCCACGCCGCTGGGAGCTCATGCCGAGGCGATCTACGCCGCGTTCGAGCAGGCTGGGCACGGCGGCGTCGATTTTTCCGGGATCATCAATCACCTGCGGGCGCTTGCCGGTTCGCGGTGAGGCGATCATGACCACGTTCCAGGCCGCGCGCGCCTTCCTGCTGCAGCACCGCACCGATTACGATCGGGCAGTCGCCGGCTTCCAATGGCCCACCGAGGCCAATTTCAATTGGGCGCTCGACTGGTTCGACGGCGAACTGGCGCGCGGCGATAGCCGCGATCGGCCGGCGCTGTGGATCGTCGACGCGGCGACCGGCGCGGAGTCGCGGCTCAGTTTTGCGGAGTTGTCGGGCCGGTCCAATCGCGTCGCCAACTTCCTGCGCCAGCGCGGGCTGCGCCGCGGCGACCACCTGTTGCTGCTGCTCGGCAACGTGGTGCCGCTGTGGGAGACCATGCTGGCGGCGATGAAGCTCGGACTGGTCGTGATCCCCGCGACCACGCTGCTGACCAGGGACGAACTGCAGGACCGGCTCGATCGTGGCCGGGCCAGGGCCGTGGTGGCGGCACAGGACCAGGTGGCCAAGTTCGACGGCCTCGGTGGCGACGGGCTGACGCGGATCGTGGTCGGCGCTGCGGCCGATGGCTGGGAGCGCTACGAGGGCGTGACGGAATGTTCCGACGCCTTCACGCCGGACGGCGCGACCGGCGCGCTCGATCCGATGCTGCTCTATTTCACCTCCGGAACCACGGCCAAGCCGAAGCTCGTGCTGCATACCCAGCGCAGCTACCCGGTCGGCGCGCTGTCGACCATGTACTGGATCGGGCTGCAGCCCGGCGACGTCCATCTCAACATTTCCTCGCCGGGTTGGGCCAAGCACGCCTGGAGCTGTTTTTTCGCGCCGTGGAACGCCGGGGCGACGGTGTTCGTCGTCAACCAGCCGCGCTTCGACGCCAAGGCACTGCTGGCGGTGGTCGTCCGCTGCGGCGTGACCACGCTGTGCGCGCCGCCGACGGTGTGGCGGCTCCTGATCCAGGAGGACCTCAGGTCCTATCGCGTCGCGTTGCGCGAGGTCTGCGGGGCCGGCGAGCCGCTCAATCCCGAGGTCATCGAACAGGTCAAGGCAGCGTGGGGGCTGACCATCCGGGACGGCTACGGCCAGACCGAGACCACGGCGCTGGCGGGCAATTCGCCGGGGCAGCCGGTCAAGATCGGCTCGATGGGCCGCCCGCTGCCGGGCTACCGGGTCGCGGTCACCGACCCCGACGGCCATCCTGCGCGGGAGGGCGAGATCGGGCTGCGGCTCGGCGACGACCGGCCGGCGGGCCTGATGCAGGGCTATCTCGGCGACGACGGCGTCCCGCGGGGCGCCGATGGCGAACTCTACCGCACCGGCGACGTCGCCTTTCTCGACGACGACGGCTACCTCACCTTCGTCGGCCGGGCCGACGACGTGTTCAAGTCGTCGGATTACCGCATCAGCCCGTTCGAGCTGGAGAGCGTCCTGCTTGAGCACGACGCCGTCGCCGAAGCCGCGGTGGTGCCGGCGCCCGATTCGATCCGGCTGGCGATTCCGAAGGCTTACGTGCTGCTGATCGGCGGCGTCGCGCCGACGCGCGATACGGCGTTCTCGATCTTCTCGTTCTTGTCGGGCCGGCTGGCGCCGTTCAAGCGGATACGCCGCATCGAATTCGTCAGCGAGCTGCCGAAGACGATTTCGGGCAAGATCCGCCGGGTGCAGTTGCGGCGCCTGGAACATGATGACGATCGTGGCGATCCGTTGCGTGGCGTTGAATTCGGCGAGGACGAATTTCCCGAGCTGCAGGCGGACCGGCCGGCGCCGCGCGCCTGACCGGCCGCCGGTCCCAATTGCTTGGCCTGGCAGGATTTTTCGCCGCGACGGCTTGCGCCCGCGGCCGAAAGGGTCTCAGACTGCGCCCTCAGCCTTGAGGACGCTCCCGGCCCGCGATGATCGACAAGCTCGAATTCCTCATAGCGCTCGCGCGGGAGCAGCATTTCGGTCGCGCGGCCGAATACTGCAATGTCAGCCAGCCGACCCTGTCGGCGGGGATCAAGCAGCTCGAAGACAACCTCGGCATGCTGCTGGTCAACCGCGGTTCGCGCTTTCGCGGGTTTACGCCGGAAGGCGAGCGGGTGCTGGATTGGGCGCGGCGCATCGTCGCCGACGCGCGGGCCATGCGCCAGGACGTCGAGGCGATGCGGCACGGGCTGGTGGGCCACATCCGGATCGCGGCGATTCCGACCGCGCTGGCGATGACCGCGATGCTGACGACGCCGTTCCGCGCCAAGCATCCCGGCGTCAAGTTCACGATCCTGTCGTCGACCTCGACCGAGGTCCTGCGGCTCCTGGAGAACCTCGAGGTCGAGGCCGGCCTGACCTACCTCGACAACGAGCCGCTCGGCAACGTCAACACTGTTCCACTTTATCAGGAGCAATACCGCCTGCTGACCGCGCCGGACGGCGAACTCGGCGACCGCAGCGAAGTGACCTGGGCGGAAGTGGCGCGGATCCCACTGTGCCTGTTGACACCCAACATGCAGAACCGCCGCATCATCGACCAGATGCTGCAGAGCGTGGGCGCCACCGCCTCGCCGACGCTCGAGTCGAACTCCATGATCGTGCTGTTCGCCCATGTCCGCACCGGACGGTGGGCGAGCGTGATGCCGGCGCGGCTCGCCGAAACCCTCGGCCTCACCGACAGGGTCCGCGCGATCCCGATCGTCGAGCCCAACACCACCCACGCCATCGGGCTCGTGGTCCCGCACCGCGAGCCGATGACGCCGCTGACGGCGGCGCTGGTGGAGGAGGCGCGCGAGCTGGCCAAGACCATGACTGTCATGGAATGACGGGGACGGGGGTCGCATTTTTCCCCGCGCTCGCCTATAGCCGGGTGCAGTGCGGTCTTAAACGGAGCGAGGAGCGGAATGGCGAAGACGATCGGGCGTGAGGCGTATCTGGCGCTGGTCGGCAGCGAAATCGGCGTGTCATCCTGGCGTCTGGTAGACCAGGCCCGGATCGATGCCTTCGCCGACGTGACCGAGGACCATCAATTCATTCATGTCGACCCGCAGCGCGCCGCGCGCGAGACGCCGTTCGGTGGCGCCATCGCGCACGGTTTCCTGACGCTTTCCCTGCTCAGCACGTTCGCCTATGAGGTTCTGCCCGTGGTCGAGGGCGTCGCCATGAGCGTCAATTACGGGTTCGACAAGGTGCGCTTCATCTCGCCGGTGCGCGCCGGCGCCCGCGTGCGCGGTCGCTTCCGCCTCGCGGAAGCCACGTTCCGCTCGCCGACCGAACTGCTGTCACGCACCCAGGCCAGCATCGAGATCGAGGGCGTCGACAAGCCGGCGCTGGTCGCCGACTGGCTGGGTCTTCTGTATTTCAAATGAGAGGAAAGGACTGCACTCCATGACGATCAGGTTTGACGGACGCGTCGCGATCGTGACCGGCGCGGGCAACGGACTTGGACGCGCGCACGCGCTCGGTCTCGCCGCGCGCGGCGCCAAGGTCGTGGTCAACGATTTTGGCGGCGCCCGCGACGGCACCGGCGGCTCGCTCGGGCCGGCCGAGACGGTGGTCGAGGAGATCCGCAAGGCGGGCGGCGAGGCGATGGCCGACGGCGCCGACGTCTCGCGCATGGACCAGGTCGAGGCCATGGTGGCGAAGGCCACCGCACAATGGGGCAGCGTCGATCTCCTGGTCGCCAATGCTGGCATCCTCCGCGACAAGTCGTTCGCCAAGATGGAGCCGGACGATTTCCGCAAGGTCATCGATGTCCACCTGATCGGCACCTTCAACTGCTGCAAGGCGGTCTGGAACGGGATGCGCGAGCGCAACTACGGCCGCATCGTCGTCACCACCTCGAGCTCCGGCCTGTTCGGCAATTTCGGCCAGGCCAATTACGGTGCCGCCAAGGCGGCCATGGCGGGGCTGATGAACGTGCTCGCCGAGGAGGGCCGCAAGTCCAACATCCGCGTCAACACCATCTCGCCGACCGCGGCGACGCGCATGACCGAGGAACTGCTGCCGCCGGAGGCGCAGGAACTGCTCAAGCCCGAGGCGATCACGCCGGCGGTGCTCTACCTGCTGGGCGAGGATGCCCCGACGCGGACCATCATGGGCGCGGGCGCCGGATCCTTCGCCGTCATCCGGATCATGGAGACCGAAGGTATCAATTTGCCGCCAGTCGACTGGACCCCGGACGCCATCGCGGCTCACTTTGCCGAGATTGCCGACCCATCCCAGGCCAAGGCGCTGGAAGGCGCGTTCCAGCAGACCCAAAAATATGTCGCCCAGGCTATGGCGAGGCTCGGTCAGGCCAATAAATAACCAACAGGATATCAAATCGGGGCAGGCAGTTACGATCGGGATTTGCGATCGCAGCATAACTTGGACACCCTTGATAGGGACTGCATCATCCTTCAGCGTTCGTTTGTTGAATCGCAGGTAGGATGCCCGAGATGGACGTCGTTGATGCCAGGACCGCGGCGTCCCACCGCTCGCAAGGCGAGCGATGGGACGAGGCGCGCGCGCTCGAAATCATAACTGAAATCAAGGCGTTGGACGGAGCGACGCTGCCGATCTTGCATGCCCTGCAGGAGGCCTTCGGCTATGTCCCGGAGGAAGCCGTCGCCTTGGTCGCGGCGCAGCTCAACCTGTCGCGGGCGGACGTCTACGGCGTGATTTCCTTTTATCACGACTTTCGCCGGCACCCGGCCGGCCGTCACGTCGTCAAGCTCTGTGGCGCCGAGGCCTGCCAGTCCATGGGCGGGGCGGAGCTTGCGAGCTGCGCCGAGCGCAAACTCGGCATCAGGATGGGCGAGACCACGGCCGACGGGCGGGTGACCCTGGAGCCGGTCTACTGCCTCGGTCTTTGCGCGGTGGCGCCGTCGGCCATGGTGGACGGCAAGCTGGTCGGCCGGCTGGACGAGACCAGCGTCGAAACCCTGCTGGCGGGATTGGAAGCATGACGGTGCAGATCTTCCTGTCGCGTGATGCCGCGTCGGTCGCCGTCGGCGCCGACGACGTTGCCGCAGTGCTGGCCCGTGAGGCGGAGCGCCGGGGTATTGCGATCGAGCTGATCCGGACCGGCTCGCGCGGGCTGTGCTGGCTCGAGCCGCTGGTTGAGGTCGCAACCCCCGCGGGACGGGTGGCCTACGGGCCGGTCAGTGCGGCGGATGTCGCCTCGCTGCTCGACAGCATTGCCGGCAGCGGCGACCATCCGCTGCGCCAGGGCCTCACCGCGGAGATCCCCTGGCTCAAGCGCCAGACCCGTTTCACCTTCGCCCGCTGCGGCGTGATCGATCCGCGGTCGATCGACGACTATCGCAGCCACGGCGGCTTGGTGGGTCTCGAGGCCGCGCTGTCGATCGGTCCCGAGGCCGTCCTCGACCGCGTGGTGCAATCCGGCCTGCGCGGACGCGGCGGCGCCGGCTTCCCGACCGGAATCAAGTGGAAGACCGTGGCGCAGGCGGCCGGTCCGCAGAAATACATCGTCTGCAACGCCGACGAAGGGGATTCCGGCACGTTCGCCGATCGCATGTTGATGGAGGGCGATCCCTTCCTTCTGATCGAGGGCATGGCGATCGCCGGGATCGCCGTGGGCGCGACCCGCGGCTTCATCTACATCCGCTCCGAATATCCGCACGCCATCGCGGCGCTCAATGCCGCGACGGCGAGCGCGCGGCGTGCCGGCGTGCTCGGGCAGTCGGTGGCCGGCTCCAAATATGCTTTCGATCTGGAGGTCAGGGTCGGAGCCGGGGCCTATGTCTGCGGCGAGGAAACCGCGTTGCTGGAGAGCCTGGAAGGGCGGCGCGGCCAGGTGCGGGCCAAGCCTCCGCTTCCCGCGCACCGCGGCCTGTTCGGCGCTCCGACGGTCATCAACAATATGCTGTCGCTCGCGGCCATTCCGTTCATTATCGCGGAAGGTCCGAAGGCCTACGCCGATGTGGGTTTCGGGCGCTCCCGCGGTACCATGCCGATCCAGATCGCCGGCAACGTCAAGCATGGCGGGCTGTTCGAGGCCGCCTTCGGCCTGACGCTGGGCGAAATCGTCGACGATATCGGCGGCGGCACGCTGAGCGGCCGGCCGGTGCGCGCGGTCCAGGTCGGCGGCCCGCTGGGGGCCTATTTCCCACGGCAGCTGTTCGACACGCCGTTCGACTACGAGGCGTTTGCGGCGCGTGACGGCCTGATCGGCCATGGCGGAGTGGTCGTGTTCGACGATCGCGTTGACATGGCGGCGCAGGCGCGGTTCGCGCTGGAGTTCTGCGCCATCGAGTCTTGCGGCAAGTGCACGCCGTGCCGGATCGGCTCCACCCGCGGCGTCGAGACCGTCGACAGGATCCGCGGGCGGCATGACGTGACCGCCAACGTCGCGTTGCTGCAGGATCTCTGCCAGACCATGAAGCTGGGTTCGCTGTGCGCGCTCGGCGGCTTCACGCCTTATCCGGTGATGAGCGCGCTGAAGTATTTTCCGGAGGATTTCGGCGTCGCGGCGGTTCATTCCGACGCCGCCGAATAGGAGGACGTGCCATGACACAAGTCCAGAGCATCGACTTCGGCACCCCGCCGTCGAAAGCGACCAAGACGGTGACCCTCACCATCGATGGCAGCCGCGTGGTGGTTCCCGAAGGAACCTCGATCATGCGGGCGGCGATGGACGCCGGCACCCAGATTCCGAAGCTTTGCGCCACCGACATGCTCGATGCGTTCGGGTCGTGCCGGCTGTGCCTGGTCGAAATCGAGGGGCGGGCCGGCACGCCGGCCTCGTGCACGACCCCGGTCACCGAGGGCATGGTGGTCCGGACCCAGACCGAGCGGCTCAAGCAGCTGCGGCGCGGCGTGATGGAGCTCTACATCTCGGATCATCCGCTGGACTGCCTGACCTGCGCCGCCAACGGCGACTGCGAGCTGCAGGACATGGCGGGCGCGGTGGGCCTGCGCGAAGTCCGTTACGGCGACGGCGGCAAGAACCACTTCGTCGAGCCGAGCACGGCGGCGCCCAACGCGGACTGGCTCTGCAAGGACGAGTCGAATCCGTATTTCACCTATGATCCCTCCAAGTGCATCGTGTGCTCGCGCTGCGTGCGGGCCTGCGAGGAAGTCCAGGGCACCTTCGCGCTGACCATCGCCGGGCGAGGCTTCGACAGCCGGGTGTCGCCGGGGGCGCAGCAGTCGTTCATGGAATCGGAATGCGTGTCCTGCGGCGCCTGCGTGCAGGCCTGTCCGACCGCGACCTTGATCGAGAAGTCCGTCGAGAAGATCGGTACGCCGGATCGCTCCGTGGTGACGACATGCGCCTATTGCGGCGTCGGCTGTTCGTTCGAGGCCGAGGTGCGCGGCGAGGAAGTCGTGCGCATGACGCCCTACAAGGACGGCAAGGCCAATCGCGGCCACTCCTGCGTCAAGGGACGTTTCGCCTGGGGCTATGCCACGCACCGCGAGCGCATTCTCGAGCCGATGATCCGCAACAAGGTGACGGATCCCTGGCGCACGGTCAGCTGGGACGAGGCGCTCGGCTACGCAGCGTCCGAGTTCGCGCGAATCCGCGACACGTACGGCAAGCGCGCGCTGGGCGGCATCACGTCGTCGCGCTGCACCAACGAGGAAACCTATCTGGTGCAGAAGCTGGTGCGCGGTGGCTTCGGCAACAACAACGTCGACACCTGCGCCCGCGTCTGCCATTCACCGACCGGCTACGGCCTGTCGACCACCTTCGGCACCTCGGCGGGGACCCAGGACTTCGACTCGGTCGAGCACGCCGACGTCGTGGTCGTGATCGGCGCCAACCCGACCGACGGACACCCGGTGTTCGCCTCCCGCCTGAAGCGGCGGCTGCGCCAGGGTGCCAAGCTGATCGTGATCGATCCGCGCCGGATCGACCTCGTCCGTTCGCCGCACGTCGAGGCGGCCTATCATCTGCCGCTGATGCCGGGAACCAACGTCGCCGTGCTGACGGCAATGGCGCATGTGATCGTGACCGAGGGGCTGGCCAACGAGACGTTCGTGCGTGAGCGCTGCGACTGGGACGAGTTTCAGGACTGGGCGACCTTCGTGTCGCTGCCGCAGAACAGTCCCGAGGCGACCGCGATCAAGACCGGCGTCGATCCCAACGACGTCCGGGCGGCAGCGCGGATGTACGCCACCGGCGGCAACGGCGCGATCTATTACGGGCTCGGCGTCACCGAGCACAGCCAGGGATCGACCACCGTGATGGCGATCGCCAACCTGGCGATGGCGACCGGCAATATCGGCCGGCCCGGCGTCGGCGTGAATCCGCTGCGCGGCCAGAACAACGTCCAGGGCTCCTGCGACATGGGCTCGTTCCCGCACGAGCTGCCGGGCTACCGCCACATCTCCGGAGACGCGGTGCGCCATTCGTTCGAGGCGCTGTGGGGGGTGACGCTCGAGCCGGAGCCGGGCCTGCGCATTCCCAACATGCTCGATGCCGCCGTGGAGGGCACCTTCAAGGCGCTCTATATCCAGGGCGAGGATATTCTCCAGTCCGATCCGGACACCAAGCACGTCGCCGCCGGGCTGGCGGCGATGGAATGCGTGATCGTGCACGACCTGTTCCTCAACGAGACCGCCAACTACGCCCACGTCTTCCTGCCGGGCTCGACCTTCCTCGAGAAGAACGGGACCTTCACCAATGCCGAGCGCCGGATTCAGCGCGTCCGACGCGTGATGAGCCCGCGCAACGGCATGGAAGACTGGGAGGTGACGATCGCGCTCGCCAAGGCGATGGGATACGACATGGCCTACGACCATCCCTCGCAGATCATGGACGAAATCGCGGCTCTGACGCCGACCTTCGCCGGCGTGTCCTACGCCAGGCTCGACGAACTCGGCTCGGTGCAGTGGCCGTGCAATGAAAAGGCGCCGGAAGGCTCGCCGGTCATGCATATCGACGGCTTCGTCCGCGGCAAGGGCAAGTTCGTCGTCACCGAATATATTCCGACCGACGAGCGCACCGGGCCACGCTTCCCGTTGCTGCTGACCACCGGCCGCATCCTGAGCCAGTACAATGTCGGCGCCCAGACCCGGCGCACCGACAACGTGGCGTGGCACGCCGAGGACCGCCTCGAGATCCATCCGCACGACGCCGAGCAGCGTGGGGTGCTCGATGGCGACTGGGTCAAGATCTCGAGCCGTTCGGGCGACACCACGCTGCGCGCGCTGATCACCGACCGGGTGGCGCCGGGCGTGGTCTATACGACCTTCCATCATCCCGACACCCAGGCCAATGTGATCACCACGGACTTCTCCGACTGGGCAACCAACTGCCCGGAATACAAGGTCACCGCGGTGCAGGTCGCGCCGTCGAACGGTCCGAGCAGCTGGCAGAAGAGCTACGACGAGTTTGCCCGGCAGTCCCGACGGATCGTGCCGTCGGAAGCGGCGGAGTGAGAGTGACGGATCCGGTCTTCGTCGCCGAGCGCCAGGTCTGGCGCGCTTCCGCCGGTTTCAGTGCCGGCGGCCGCGCCATCCCGGAGGAGACCGCGGTGTCGCTGTCCTACGACGGCGGCACCTTTGTCGTCATGATGACGACGCCGCGCGACCTCGAGGATTTCGCCGTCGGCTTCAGCCTCTCCGAGGGCGTCGTCACCTCGCCGCGGCAGATCACGTCGCTCGATCTCGTGCCCCTCGACACCGGTATCGACGTGCAGATGTGGCTCGACGCCCCGCAGGCGGAAGCGCTGCGTCAGCGCCGGCGGCATATTGCTGGACCGACCGGGTGCGGCCTGTGCGGGATCGACTCGATCGCCGAGGCGGTCAGGCCGGCGGCGATCGTCGGTGCCGGCCTCACGGTTTCGCCGCAGCAGATCATGGCTGCGATGGCGGCGCTGCCGCCGCTGCAGGTTCTCAACATCGCGACCCGCGCCGTGCATGCTGCGGCGTTCTGGCATCCGCACAGCGGCATTGTTGCGTTGCGGGAAGATGTCGGACGTCACAACGCGCTCGACAAGCTCGTCGGCGCACTTGCGAGGCAGTCGCAGTCCGGCGCCGAGGGTGTGGTGCTGCTCACCAGCCGCGTTTCGGTTGAAATGGTGCAAAAGACCGCCGCGATGGGAGCCTCGATCCTGGTCTCGGTGTCCGCGCCGACGGCGCTCGCTGTTCGCACTGCACAAGCCGCCAACATCACGCTGTGCGCGATTGCGCGCGCCGACGGCTTCGAAGTATTTTCTCACCCGCACCGCATTTCCTCGGGAGCTTCGTCGGATGTCGCCTGATAAGCTGATCTACATGGCCAATCAGATCGGAGCCTTTTTCAAGAGCCAGGGCGAGGGCAAGGCGCCGGCGGGGATCGCCGACCATATCAACCGGTTCTGGGAGCCACGCATGCGGTCCGCGATCCTGGCCTATTGGGAAACCGGGGGCGAGAAGCTCGATCCGGCCGTGCGCGACGCCATGAAGGCGGTGAAACGACCAGCATCGAACTGACAAAGAATAAAAACAACCTGAGGTAGAAGGCGGACCGCCACAACGGCGGCCGTATGGGGGAGAGAAACGATGGTAAGTATCGACAGCGCCGGGGCCGCGCCCGCCGCGATGGGGGGCATCCTCGACCGCGATCGTACGATCGCGACGGCAGGCTTCAACCGCTGGATGGTGCCGCCGGCGGCGCTCTGCATTCACCTCTGCATCGGCATGGCCTACGGCTTCAGCGTGTTCTGGCTGCCGCTGTCGCGCGCGATCGGGCTCGACAAGCCGAAGGCCTGCCCCGACATCTCGATTGTCCAGGAACTGGTAACGACCACCTGCGACTGGAAGGTCGCCAGTCTCGGCTGGATGTACACTCTGTTCTTCGTCATTCTCGGCGTGTCGGCGGCGCTCTGGGGCGGCTGGCTGGAGCGCGCGGGTCCGCGCAAGGCGGGTGTCGTTGCCGCGATATGCTGGAGCGGCGGCCTGCTGCTCGGTGCCATCGGCGTCTACCTGCATCAGCTTTGGCTGCTCTGGCTCGGCTCGGGAGTGATCGGCGGCGTCGGCCTCGGCCTCGGCTACATCTCGCCGGTGTCGACGCTGGTGAAATGGTTCCCGGATCGTCGCGGGATGGCCACCGGCATGGCCATCATGGGCTTCGGCGGCGGTGCCATGATCGGCGCGCCGCTGGCCAACCTGCTGATCAACCATTTCAAGACCCCGACTTCGGTCGGCGTCTGGGAGACCTTCCTGGCGATGGGAGCGATCTATTTCGTATTCATGCTGGTCGGCGCATTCGGCTATCGCGTGCCGCCCGCCGGATGGCGTCCGGAAGGCTGGATGCCGCCGAGCGAGGGGCGGACCATGATCACCCAGCATCACGTCCACCTCGACGATGCGCACAAGACGCCGCAGTTCTGGCTGATCTGGTGGGTGCTGTGCCTGAACGTATCGGCCGGCATCGGCGTGATCGGCATGGCCTCGCCGATGCTGCAGGAGATCTTCGCCGGCTCGCTGATCGGCCTGCCTGACGTCAAGTTCAACGCGTTGAGTGCGGAACAGAAGGTTGCCATCGCCGGCATTGCCGCCGGCTTCACCGGTCTGCTGTCGCTGTTCAACATCGGCGGGCGTTTCTTCTGGGCCTCGCTGTCGGATTACATCGGGCGCAAGAATACCTATTACGTATTCTTCCTGCTTGGCATCGCGCTCTATGCGCTGGCGCCATCCGCGGCGGCGATCGGCTCCAAACTGCTGTTCGCCGGGTCGTTCTGCATCATCCTGTCGATGTATGGCGGCGGCTTCGCCACCGTGCCGGCCTATCTCGCCGACATGTTCGGCACCCAGTATGTCGGCGCCATCCACGGGCGGCTGCTGACCGCGTGGTCGACCGCCGGCATCATCGGCCCGGTGGTGGTGAACTACATCCGCGAAGCCCAGCTCGCGGCCGGCGTGCCGCGCGACCAGCTCTACAACTTCACCATGTACATCCTCTGTGCGATGCTGGTGGCTGGCCTGATCTGCAACTATCTCATCAAACCGGTCGATCCGAAGTGGTATATGAGCCCCGAAGCGGTTGCCGGGGCGCAGGCCAGCGCGGCCTCGGGCGCTTCCGTGCCCTCCGGCTCGTTCGGCATCGGGCGCGGCGGGCTCAGTGCGCCCGCCTTGCTGTTCTGGGCGGTGGTGGGCATTCCACTGGCATGGGGAATCTGGAAAACGCTGGAAGGCGCGATCAAGATCTTCTGAGCCGCGATGAAAGCTCCGGGATGGCCGCGTGCCGTCCCGGTCCCGGCAATCCGATGGTTTCGACATTCTCGAGGAGTTCAATTGATGTCTCGCACCGGCAACTGTCTCGCGGCCGTGCTGATTCTCGTCGCAACCCTGGCGACGGCCTGGGCTGAAACCCCGGCGCCTGCGCCCACCCCGGCGACAACCACCTCCAAGCTCAAGCTCACCCGCGAGAAGCTCAAGGAGTGGCGCCTGAAATGGAGCGCCAACCACGCCAGGCTGGTCGCCTGCCGCAAGGACGTCAAGGCCAAGGGCCTGATCGGCGACGACCGCTGGTTCTACATTGAAGACTGCATGGGCAAGAGCTGAGCCGTCCGGCGATCCGGGCCGCTGATGGGCGGTCGCGGCCAACAAGTGGCTTGGCTGGATCGCCCCGCTGGTCGATAAGCGGGCGATGATCACCTTGCCAACGCGGCCGTGACCGCTTCGTCCCCTCATGCCGTCCGCAGCGGTGCCGAACGCGCCATCGTCATCGGCGCCGGTCCGGCCGGGCTGATGGCGGCCGAGACGCTGGCCGACCGCGGCGTCGCGGTCACGATCTATGACCGCATGCCGTCCGCCGGCCGCAAGTTCCTGATGGCCGGACGCGGCGGCCTCAACCTGACCCACAGCGAGCCGTTCGAGGCCCTGCTGGCGCGCTATGGCGCGGCGGCCGCGGCGCTGCGCCCGGCGATCACCCAGTTCTCGCCGGCGGCGTTGCGGGCCTGGAGCGAAGAACTCGGCGAGCCCACCTTCATCGGCAGCAGCGGCCGCGTCTTCCCGCGCGCGCTCAAGGCCTCGCCGCTGTTGCGGGCGTGGCTGCGCCGTCTCGCCGTGCGCGGCGTCAGGCTCGTGCTGCGCCATCGCTGGATCGGCTGGACCGCCGCCGGCGACCTGGCGTTCGAGGGGCCGGACGGCGGCGTGACCGATCGGGCGCCGGCCACGGTGCTGGCGCTCGGGGGCGCGAGCTGGCCGCGGCTGGGATCGGACGCGGCCTGGGTCGAGGTCCTGCGCGGGCAGGGGGTCGAGGTGACGCGGCTGCGCCCGGCCAATTGCGGTTTCCTGGTCGCCTGGTCGGACGGCTTTCGCGCGCGCTTTGCCGGCACGCCCCTGAAGGGCGTCGCGCTCACCGCCGGCGCGCAATCGACGCGGGGCGAAGCGATGATCAGCCGCGACGGCATCGAGGGCGGTGGCGTCTACGCGCTTGCGGCTGCGCTGCGCGATGAGATCGAGCACAGCGGCGTGGCCACGCTGTCGATCGCGCTGCGGCCGGATCTGGCGCCCGCAGCGCTGCGCGACCGGCTCGCGGCGCCGCGCGGCAAGCAGTCGTTCGCCACTTTCATTCGCAAGCGCCTCAACCTCGCGCCGGTCGCCGTCGCGCTGCTGCGCGAGGGCGCCGGCGGGCGCGATCCCGGCCGGCTGTCGGCCGAGGATCTCGCCGCGTTGATCAACGCGCTGCCGATCCGGCTCGACGGCACCGCGCCGCTGGAGCGGGCGATCTCGACCGCGGGCGGCATCGCGCTCGGCGAGGTCGACGCCCATTTCATGATCAGGCGCCTGCCGGGCGTGTTCGTCGCCGGCGAGATGCTCGATTGGGAGGCGCCGACCGGCGGCTATCTGCTGCAGGCCTCGTTTGCGACCGGGGCAGCGGCCGGGCGTGGCGCTCTGGCGTGGCTCGGCCAGGCGGGTTGAAGCGGGCGGTCACGCCGGTCAGCCGTTCTCGAGTTCCTCGCGCAGGATCTCCAGCGCCAGCCACTTCTCCTCGGCGGCATGGAGTTTCGTCTGGGCGTCGACCAGCGCCGCCGAGATCTCGTCGAATGCCTTGCGGTCGCGGGCGTAGAGCGACGGATCGGCGAGCTTGGCCTGGTGCCCGGCGATCGTCTCCTCGAGTGCGGCCATGGTCTTGGGCAGGGTCTCGAGCGCGTGCTTCTCGTTGAAGTTCAGGCGCCGCTTCGCCGCCGTCGGCGGCTGTGGTCGCGTGTCGCGCGCCTCCTTGGCCGGTGCTGCGACCTTGGGCGCCTCGCGCCGCAGGTCGGCGCCGCGCTGGGCCAGCATGTCGCTGTAGCCGCCGGCATATTCGACCCACACGCCGTCACCTTCCGGGGCAATCACCGAGGTCACCACGCGATCGAGAAAGTCGCGGTCGTGGCTGATCAGGATCACCGTGCCCTGGTAGTCGCCGAGCAGCTCCTCGAGCACGTCGAGGGTCTCGAGGTCGAGATCGTTGGTCGGCTCGTCGAGCACCAGCAGGTTCGAGGTCTTGGCCAGCGCGCGGGCCAGCATCAGCCGGCCGCGCTCGCCGCCGGACAGCACCTCGAGCGGCGTGCGAGCCTGCTCCTGGGTGAACAGGAAGTCCTTGAGGTAGCTCATCACGTGCTTCGGCTTGCCGTCGACCATGACGTGGTCGCCGCGGCCGCCGGTCAGCGCCTCGGCCAGCGTCGCATGGGGATCCAGCGCCTCGCGCCGCTGGTCCAGCGTCGTCATGTCGATATTGGCGCCGAGCCGCACCGTGCCGCTGTCGGGCGCCAGCGCACCGGTGAGCAGGTTGATCAGCGTGGTCTTGCCGGCGCCGTTGGGGCCGACGATGCCGACGCGGTCGCCGCGCTGAACGCGGATCGAGAACTCGCGCACCACCGTGCGCGCGTCGTAGGATTTCGAGATGCCCTTGGCCTCGATCACCAAGGCGCCGGATTTTTCGCCGCTGGAGGCGGTCAGCGTCGCCTTGCCGGCGGCGCCGCGATAGCTGCGGCGCTGCTGGCGCAGGTCATGGAGGCCGGCGAGCCGCTTGACGTTGCGCTTGCGCCGTCCCGAGACGCCGTAGCGCAGCCAATGTTCCTCGGCGACGATCTTGCGGTCGAGCTTGTGCTGGTCGCGCTCTTCCTCGGCGAGCACCTCGTCGCGCCACGCCTCGAAGGCGCTGAAGCCGCGCTCGATGCGCCGCGCTTGGCCGCGGTCGAGCCACACCGTGATCCGCGAGAGATTGGACAGGAACCGGCGGTCGTGGCTGATCAGGACCAGCGCGCAACGGCGTGAACCGAGTTCGGCTTCCAGCCACTCGATGGTGGTGAGGTCGAGATGGTTGGTCGGCTCGTCGAGCAGCAGGATGTCCGGCGAGGGCGCCAGCACGCGCGCCAGCGCGGCGCGGCGGGCTTCGCCGCCGGACAGGCTCGCCGGATCCTCGTCGCCGGTGAGCCCGAGCTGCTGCAGCAGATAGTGGGCCGGGTAGGGATCATCGCCGGGACCGAGTCCGGCCTCCACATAGGCCAGCGTGGTGGCGACGCCGGAGAAATCCGGCTCCTGAGGCAGATAGCGGATGGTGGCACCGGGTTGCACGAAGCGCTCGCCGCGGTCCGGCTCCATCAGTCCCGCCGCGATCTTGAGCAGGGTCGACTTGCCCGAGCCGTTGCGGCCGATCAGGCAGACCCGCTCTTCCGCCGCCACCGTCAGCTCGACCCCGGTCAGCAGCGGCGTGCCGCCGAATGTCAGCGCGATATCCTTCAGCTGGATCAGCGGCGGCGCCATGGCGAACTCAGGCGCAGGCCTGGCGCTGGACGCGCCGGATGGCCTGGTCGAGCGCCGACAGGAACGCGGAGCGGTCGCGCGGCGTGAACGCGCGCGGGCCGCCGGTGACCTCGCCGGTGGAGCGCAGGTCGGTCATCAGGTCGCGCACCGCGAGCGTCAGTCCGATCGAGTCCGGCGTGAACGCGCGGCCGTTCGGCGCCAGCACCGCGGCGCCGGCCTTGACGCAGCGGTCGGCCAGCGGAACGTCGGCGGTGACGACAATGTCGCCGCGCCCGGCGCGCGCCGCGATCCAGTCGTCGGCGGCGTCCATGGCGGGGCCGGCCGCGACCCGTTCGATCAGGGGATGCTGCGGGACCCGGATGAATTGGCCGGCGACCACCGTCACCGGCCAGCCGTGGCGATCGGCGACGCGGTAGATCTCGTCCTTCACCGGACAGGCGTCGGCATCGACATAGATTCGGCTCTGCTGCGGTGAAGACATGCGCCCCGGCGGTTGCGGTCGATGGAATGCGGTGGCGTAGCGCAGGACCGGGGTGAATGCGAGGAAAAAAGGCACTTGCGCCGCCCCGCGGGCAACCGCTGCAGGAACCCGGGAGCGGCAATACCGGCCGCGGGATTGCGCGGCCGACGCCATGGTCTACCATCGCAACGAAAGAAACAACGGCAGGCGCTGGAGAGGATGGATGCTGGAACGCCAGGTGTACCGGGTCGTGGCCTGCAATCTCGCCAAGAACTCGGAAAACAAGATGCACGACGACACCGTGGCGCGCCGGTTCGGCTTCGCCGGCGGCTTGGTGGCGGGCGTCGACGTGTTCGCCTACATGAGCCACCTGCCGGTGGCGCGATGGGGGCGTGCGTTTCTCGGGCGCGGCGTGATGGAGGGGCGCTTCACCAAGCCGGTCTATGACGGCGAGACCATCGACGTGCTGGCGGAGGAGACCGCGGACGGGCTTGCCATCACGGTGGAGAGCCGGGGCGAGGTCTGCGCCACCGGCCATGCCGCGCTGCCCGACGCGGCGCCGCACTTCCGGCTCGACGGGTTTCCGGCGACCGCCGCCGTGGCGCAGCGCGCGCCCGTCAGCGAGAAATCCTACGCCGAAGGCTCGTGGCTCGGCATTCCGCCGTTTCGGCTAGGGCTCGAGGCCATGAACGAGTACCTGCGTGGCATCCGGGAAGAGGAGCCGCTGTTCCGGCGGGAGGCCATCGTCCATCCCGGCATGCTGCTGCGGATGATGAACTGGGCCCTGATGCAGAACGCCATTCTCGGGCCGTGGATCCATGTCGGCAACACCGTCCAGTATCTCGGCGTTGCGGCGGCGACCGACGACCTGACGGTGCGAGCGAAGGTCGCCGCGAACTACGAGCGCAAGGGCCATCGCTTCGTTGAGCTCGACGGCGTCATCGTCGCCAACGAGACGGCGCTGGTGGCGCACTGCCACTATGTCGCAATCTACCAGCCCCGCGCCGCCGCTGCGGCGTGATGTTCCACCCCCGTCGGCCCGGCAGGTGTTGCGCCACGGCCACAGCCTGCTAATGTTTGTCCCAAATGGTATTTCATCCGCGGCCGAGAGCCGGCGGGACAGATTGGACGCCGATGACGGCAGACAGGCGGCTTCGCAACGGCCTTCGGCCGGGCGATGGGCCGGACAGTGACGGACCTGGCACTTGCGGGGCGAGTGCGCGCGGGTCCGCGACATCGCCCGCTGGGCTGGCGCAGAGTGCCGGCGGCGTCTCCGTGCGCCGGGGCGCGGCGCGACCTCATGGCGACCAAGTCTATGCGGCGCTCGACCTCGGCACCAACAATTGCCGGCTGCTGATCGCGCGCCCGAGCGGCGACAGCTTTCGTGTCGTCGATTCCTTCTCGCGCATCATTCGCCTGGGCGAGGGCGTCTCCACCACCGGCGTGATCAGCGAGGCAGCGATCGCGCGGGCGATGTCGGCGCTCGGCGTCTGCCGCGAGAAGATCGTGGCGCGAAACGCGCGGCGGCTGCGGCTGATCGCCACCGAAGCCTGCCGGGCGGCGTCGAACGGCGACGCCTTCCGCAAGCGGGTGTCCGACGAGATCGGCATCGATCTCGAGGTGGTCGATCGCGAGACCGAGGCGACGCTGGCCGTCACCGGCTGCCTGCCGCTGGTCGATCCGGACTGCGGCGGCGCCATCCTGTTCGACATCGGCGGCGGCTCGACCGAGCTGGTGCGGCTCGATCGCCCTGCCGGCGATTCCCGCGCCGATCCGAGGATGACCGGCTGGACCTCGCTTCCGATCGGCGTGGTCACCTTGGCCGAGCAGTTCGGCGGCCGTGCGGTGACCCGCCAGACCTACGCCGCGATGGTCGAGGAGGTCGCCCGCCACCTCAAGCTGTTCGCCGCGAGCCATGCCGACGATCTCGCCAGCATGCACCTGCTCGGCACCTCCGGCACCGTGACCACGATCGCCGGCGTGTTCCAGAAGCTGGAGCGCTACGATCGGCGGCGCATCGACGGCATCTGGATGGACGACGTCGACGTCTCCACCATCATCGAGTGGCTGCTGGCGACGAGCTATGCCGAGCGCGCCGCCAATCCGTGCATCGGCCCCGACCGGGCCGATCTCGTGCTGGCCGGCTGCGCCATCCTCGACGCCATTCGCAACGCGTTCCCGGTGCCGCGGCTGCGGGTCGCCGATCGCGGGTTGCGCGAGGGCATGCTGATCGAAATGATGCGCCGCGACGGCGTGATCGCCGACTGAGCGGCTGCGCGCCGCCGGAACTTTGCAGGATCAAGAAACACGCCATGGCCAAGGATGACACCGGGCGGCTGCATGTCACGGTCAAGACCGGCGGCAAGCGCAAGCTGTCCTCGAAGCTCTGGCTGGAACGCCAGCTCAACGACCCCTACGTGGCGCAGGCCAGGCGCGAGGGCTATCGCTCGCGCGCCGCCTTCAAGCTCAAGGAAATCGACGACAAGTACCACCTGCTGAAGCCGGGGCAGACCGTGATCGATCTCGGCGCGGCGCCGGGCGGCTGGAGCCAGATCGCGGCGCGCAAGGTCGGCGCCGTCGACGGCAAGGGCAAGGTGGTCGCGATCGACATCCTGGAGATGCCCGAGATCCCCGGCGTGACGTTCGAGCAGCTGGATTTCATGGCCGAGGATGCGCCGCAGCGGCTGCGGGCGCTGCTGGGCGGCGGCGCCGACGTGGTGATGTCGGACATGGCGCCGAACACCACCGGCCACCGCACCACCGATCAGCTGCGTATCATCGGACTGGTCGAGGAGGCCGCCGCTTTCGCGGTCGAGGTGCTGAATCCGGGCGGCACGTTTCTCGCCAAGGTGTTTCAGAGCGGCGCCGATTCCGGTTTGCTGGCGAACCTGAAGCGCGACTTCACCACCATTCGCCACGTCAAGCCGGCGGCGAGCCGCCAGGATTCGTCCGAGCGCTACCTGCTCGCAACGGGATTCCGCAGAAAGGCTTGAGGGGCGCCGTCCTTCGTTCTCTCGTCATTCCGGGGCGGCGCACAGCGCCGAGCCCGGAATCCATAAACACAAGCGCAAGTCTGAGATCTCGGAGGAGCGATCAACCGCCGCGAATTCGCGGCGGTGTAGTGGCTATTTCGGGCACAGGGGCTATGGACTCCGGGCTCGCGCCTTCGGCGCGCCCCGGAGTGACGAAGAAATGGGTGCTTCGCCCCATCCTCACAACCGCTGGTCGCGGGCGTCGGCGGTGCTCTCGCCGGCCTGCTTCTCGGCGGCCTTGGCGGCGCCCTTGCGGCTCGAGATCTCGCTGGCCTGGCGGCCGGAGATCTCGTGGCCGGCGTCGCTCGGCAGCCGGTAGAACAACAGTGAGGATGTCGCCGTGATCACCGCCACCACGATGAACGCCGGCGGAAAATCCTGGGCCGACAGCACGGTGGCATGCTGCAGCAGCATGGTGGTCTCGACCGAGAAGGCGCCGATCGCGACCCCCGCCGAGATCGACAGCTGCTGGCCGACACTGACCAGCGTGGTGGCGCGGCTCATCTGGGCCTGCCCGACCTCGGCATAGGCGAGGGTGTTCACGGACGTGAACTGCAGCGACCGGAAGAAGCCGCCGACCACCAGGATGATCAGGATCAGGAGCAGCGGCGTCGCCGGCGTGAAGACGGCGCAGGCCGCGAGAAAGCCGGCGCTGACCACGGCGTTGACCGTCATGATGTTGCGGAAGCCGAAGGCCCGGATGATGCGCGCGGCCAGCGTCTTCATGCCCATGGCGCCGACCGCGGAGCCGAAGGTGACGAGGCCCGACTGAAACGGCGTCAGCCCGAACCCGATCTGCATCAGGAGCGGCAGCAGGAACGGCAGCGCGCCGATGCCGATCCGGAACAGGAAGCCGCCGACGACGCTGGCCCGCATGGTGGCGAGCCGCAGCAGCGAGAAGTCGAGCACCGGCGAAGCGGTGCGTTTGGCGTGGCGCAGGTACAGCGTCATGGATATGGCGCCGCAGACGATCAGGGCCGCGACCACCGGCCACGGCAACAGGCCCAGCCCCGCCACCGAAAGGCCGAAGGCGAGCCCGGCAACGCCGATCCCGGCGAGAACGAGGCCCGTGAGGTCGAACCGCTCGGGATTGTCGCTGCGGATCGGATCGATGTGGCGCTGGGCGAGCAGGATGCCGATCAGGCCGATCGGAATATTGATCAGGAAGATCCAGTGCCACGAGAAATAGGTGGTGATGAAGCCGCCGAGCGGCGGCCCGATCACCGGCCCGACCAGCGCCGGCGTGGTCAGCCAGGCCATGGCGTTGACGAGCTTGCTCTTGTCGATCGAGCGCACCAGCACCAGCCGGCCGACCGGGGTCATCATGGCGCCGCCGACGCCCTGCAGGATGCGGGCGAACACGAACTGGGTCACCGACGTCGACAGCGCGCAGCCGATCGAGCCCAGCATGAACACCGCGATGGCGGTGCTGAACACCGATCGCGCTCCGAACCGGTCGGCGGTCCAGCCGCTGGCTGGAATGAACACCGCGAGCGACAGCAGGTAGGAGGTGATCGCGAGCTTCAGCGTCAGCGGGCTGGTTCCGATGTCCGCCGCGATCGCCGGCAGCGACGTCGCGATCACCGTGGAGTCCATGTTCTCCATGAACAGGGCGGTCGCGACGATCAGCGGGATCAGGCGTTCCTTCTGCATTCAGGGCTCGGGCTGCTGGATGACGGGCTGATCGGCGACGGGCGGAGGGCGTGGGAGGCGGGCCTGCCACAACGCGTCTAGGGGATTTCGGCGGGTAATTCCACCCACGAATGGGACGTTCCGGCCAGGCTCGGAGCTCCCAAAGCCCTGAATTCAGGCGGTTTGTCGGCCTGCAGCCGCAGCATGCGCAAAAAGCGTGCCGGATCCGGCGGTTGACCCTTTGATTCGTCACGTTCCCATGCTATCGACCACCGCCAATCCTAAAGCAGGGCATCGATTCGAGCGCGGCAAGTTGTGCCGCCGGGCGATGACCTTTTCACCGGTTCGATCGCGGCGTCCGCGCCGCCACAGGGAGTTGGCAAATGGCCGAAATTCAGCGCTCACTGCAGGAAGCCTATACATTCGACGACGTCCTGCTGAAGCCGGGCCTGTCGGAAATCATGCCGTCCGACGCGGACGTGCAGACCCACCTGACCAAGACCATTCCGCTCAACATCCCGCTGATGGCCTCGGCGATGGACACGGTGACCGAGGCGCGCATGGCCATCGCCATGGCGCAGGCCGGAGGCATCGGCGTCATTCACCGCAACTTCGAGATCGACGGCCAGGTCGCCCAGGTCCGGCAGGTCAAGAAGTTCGAATCCGGCATGGTGGTCAACCCGCTGACCATCAGCCCCGACGCGGTGCTCGCCGACGCGCTGACCCTGATGAAGGACAACGGCATTTCCGGCATTCCGGTGGTGACCGGCGGCGACTTGGGCCGGCCCGGCAAGCTGGTCGGCATCCTGACCAATCGCGACGTCCGCTTCGCCACCGATCCGCGCCAGAAGGTGTCGGAGCTGATGACCCACCAGAATCTCGTCACCGTGCGCGAAGGCGTCGGCCAGGCGGAAGCCAAGCGGCTGCTGCACCACCACCGCATCGAGAAGCTCCTGGTGGTCGACGAGCAGTATCGCTGCGTCGGCCTGATCACCGTGAAGGACATCGAGAAGGCGGTGGCCTATCCGCTGGCGTCGAAGGACGAGCAGGGCCGGCTGCGCGTCGCGGCGGCCACCACCGTCGGCGACAACGGCTTCGAGCGCACCGAGAAGCTGATCGAGGCCGGCGTCGACGTCATCGTGGTCGATACCGCGCACGGCCATTCGCAGCGGGTGCTGGAGGCGGTCACGCGCATCAAGCGGCTGTCGAACGCGGTGCAGGTCATCGCCGGCAACGTCGCGACCCGCGAGGGCACCCAGGCGCTGATCGATTCCGGCGCTGACGCCATCAAGGTCGGCATCGGCCCGGGCTCGATCTGCACCACCCGTATCGTCGCCGGCGTCGGCGTGCCCCAGCTCACCGCGATCATGGACGCGGTCCAGGCCGCCGGCAAAGCCGGCGTCCCGGTGATCGCCGACGGCGGCATCAAGTATTCGGGCGACCTTGCCAAGGCGCTCGCCGCCGGTGCCAGCGTCGCCATGGTGGGCTCGCTGCTCGCCGGCACCGACGAGACCCCCGGCGAGGTGTTCCTGTTCCAGGGCCGCTCCTACAAGGCCTATCGCGGCATGGGCTCGGTCAGCGCCATGTCGCGCGGCTCGGCCGACCGCTATTTCCAGCAGGACATCAAGGATTCGCTCAAGCTGGTGCCCGAGGGCATCGAGGGCCAGGTGCCTTACAAGGGGCCGGTCAGCAACGTGGTGCATCAGCTGGTCGGCGGCCTGCGCGCCGCCATGGGCTATGTCGGCGCCGCGACGCTGCCGGATTTCCACACCAAGGCGCAGTTCGTCCGCATCACCGGCGCCGGCCTGCGCGAGAGCCACGTCCACGACGTGACCATCACGCGCGAGGCGCCGAACTATCCGGGCGGCTCTTGACGACAGCAAGCCGCGATCAACAATCAGGAGGAAGACACCCCATGACCAATCAGGCTCAACGCATCGTGCTGGCGGCGCGTCCCGTCGGCGAACCCAAGCCGACCGATTTCCGGCTCGAGAGCACCGCGATCCCGACGCCGGGACCGGGCCAGGTGCTGCTGCGCATCATCTGGCTGTCGCTCGATCCCTACATGCGCGGCCGCATGAGCGAGGGGCCGTCCTATGCCGCGCCGGTGGCGATCGACGCGGTGATGGAAGGCGGCACCGTCGCCGAGGTGGTGCAGTCCAACAACGACCACTTCGCCAAGGGCGACATCGTGCTCTCCCACAGCGGCTGGCAGAGCTACGCGCTGTCGGACGGCAAGGGGCTGCGCAAGATCGATCCGAAGCTGGCGCCGATCTCCACCGCCGTCGGCGTGCTCGGCATGCCCGGCATGACCGCCTATACCGGCATGCACGAGATCGGTAAGCCGAAGGCCGGCGAGACCGTGGTGGTCGCCGCCGCCTCGGGCGCGGTCGGCTCCGCTGTCGGCCAGATCGCCAAGATCGCGGGCGCGCGGGCCGTCGGCATCGCCGGCGGGGCGGACAAGTGCGCCTACGTCAAGGACGAGCTCGGCTTCGACGAGTGCCTCGATCACCGCGATCCCGATCTCGCCGGCAAGCTCAAGGACGCCTGCCCCAAGGGCATCGACGTCTATTTCGAGAACGTCGGCGGCAAGGTGTGGGACGCGGTGCTGCCGCGGCTCAACCCGTTCGCCCGCGTGCCGGTGTGCGGCTTGATCGCCGACTATAACGCGCTGTCGGGCGACGTCCCGGGCCCCAACCGGGCGCCGGCGCTGATGCGTGCGGTGCTGGTCAAGCGCCTGACCCTGCGCGGCTTCATCGTCAGCGACTTCGCCTCGCTGCACGGCGCCTTCCTCAAGGACATGTCGCACTGGCTGCGCGAGGGCAAGGTCAAGCACCGCGAGTTCGTCACCGAGGGGCTGGCCAGCGCGCCGGAGGCCTTCATCGGCCTGCTCAAGGGCGCCAATTTCGGCAAGCAGCTGGTGCGGGTCGGGCCGGACAACAGCTGAGGAAATTGCCATCCTTCGTCACTCCGGGGCGGCGCGAAGCGCCGAGCCCGGAGTCCATAACCACGACCGTCCATTGCAGAACTCAGTGCGGGCGAGCAAACTGACGCCACGGGTCGATCCAGCCACAGGGGGTATGGATTCCGGGCTGAGCGCCGGTCAAACCGGCAAGGAGTAGGAGGTGGAAGTCCTCTGCAGTGAAGGTGTAGCGAACCGCACTGGCCCCGAGCCGTGCGCCGTCGCCCGCGAGGGCGAGGGCGAAGCGT
>JARLJA010000188.1 GCA_031291445.1 Xanthobacteraceae bacterium
AGAGCAGCCGCAAGGCCGAGCAGCGCTGGCCGGCGGAGCGGAAGGCGGAAGCGATCACGTCGTCGGTCACCTGCTCGGGCAGCGCGGTGGCGTCGACGATCATGGCGTTGATGCCGCCGGTCTCGGCGATCAAGGTTGCGATCGGACCATCCTTGCCGGCGAGCGCGCGGTTGATGAGGCGCGCCACTTCGGTCGAGCCGGTGAAGGCGACGCCGGCATCCGCGCGCGCCGCGGCGCTGCGGACCGCGGCCGACCTGATCGAGGACGCCCGGCCGCGCCTGATCGCGCTGCTCCAGCGCGAAGGTGGCAAGACCCTCGACGACGCGGTGGCCGAGGTCCGCGAGGCGGTCGACTATTGCCGCTACTACGCCGCCGAGGGCGAGCGGCTGTTCGGCGCCGGCCAGGTGCTGCCGGGACCCACCGGCGAGAGCAACGTGCTGTGCCTGCGCGGGCGCGGCGTGTTCGTCGCCATCTCGCCGTGGAATTTCCCGCTCGCCATCTTTCTCGGCCAGGTCGCGGCGGCCCTGATGGCGGGCAATGCGGTGGTGGCCAAGCCGGCGGAGCAGGCCCCGCTGGTCGCCGCCGAGGCGGTGCGGATCCTGCATCGCGCCGGGGTGCCGGCCGCCGTGCTGCATCTGGTCGTGGGTGACGGTGCGGTCGGCGCCGCGCTGGTGGCGCATCCGCGCGTCGACGGCGTGGTGTTCACCGGCTCGACCGAGGTGGCGCGCACCATCAACCGGACGCTCGCCGCCAACGACGGCGCCATCGTGCCCCTGATCGCCGAGACCGGCGGCATCAACGCCATGATCGTCGACGCCACCGCCCTGCCGGAGCAGGTCGCCGACGACGTCGTGAGCTCGGCGTTCCGCTCGGCCGGCCAGCGCTGTTCGGCGCTGCGCCTGCTGTTCGTGCAGGACGACGTCGCCGACCGCATGATCGAGATCATCGTCGGTGCCGCGCGCGAGCTCGCGATCGGCGATCCACGCGATCCCGCGACCCAGGTCGGCCCGGTGATCGACGCCGACGCCAAGGCGCGCCTCGACGCCCATGTCGCGGCCATGATGGCAACCGCCCGCCTGCGTCATGCCGGGGTTGCGCCCGCGACCGGCACCTATGTCGCGCCGCATGTGTTCGAGCTCGCCACCGCGGACCAGCTTGCCGGGGAGGTGTTCGGCCCGATCCTCCACGTGGTGCGCTACCCGGCCTCGGCGCTCGACGACGTCATCGCGGCGATCGCGGAGAGCGGCTATGCGCTGACGCTCGGTGTCCACTCGCGCATCGAGGCAACCGTGCGACGGGTGATCGATCGCCTCGCCGTCGGCAACGTCTACGTCAACCGCAACATGATCGGCGCCGTGGTCGGGGTGCAGCCGTTCGGCGGCCACGGCCTGTCCGGCACCGGGCCCAAGGCGGGCGGCCCGAACTATCTGGCGCGGTTCGCCATCGAGCAGACGGTGACCGTCAATACGGCGGCGGCCGGCGGCAACACCGCGCTGATGACCCGGGCCGACGACCGCGACTCCGCATGAGGGGTATCGCGCGGTAACCGCGCCGCGATCTTGCCAGCGTCGACGTCCCTGCGATAACGAAGCCCCAGTACCCCGAGTGTCTCGAAGTCGCGGAGCCCGCCATGGATGAACTGAACGGCCGCATGATCGCCTGCCAGATCCTGATCGCCGGATTGATCGCGCGCGTCGCCAACGATTCCTCGGATCCGCTGCGGTTTCTCAGCGATTTTCGCGATGAAATCCACGCGGTGGTGAAGGGAATCAGCATCGCGGGAATGGACGACACCGAGCGTGTCCGGCAGACGGCGCAACGCACCGTCGACGAACTGTTCGCGCTGATGAAGCCGCCGAGCGAGCCCGGCTCCCAGGCCGATTGACGCCCCGCCGGGACGCTTTCGGCAGTCGTCCTTAACCGGTTTCCACCAAACAAGTTTAGAATCGTTTTGATCTGGAGCGATTCCAGCTCCGCGCGGGCGAGCTTAGACCTATTCGAATTGCTCCCGGCGCCGCACTGAGGAAAGACAAATCCGACGATTGATCGCGTCACACGCGATGCAATTGCGGTTGGCAGTTTTCTCGGGGGCTCTGGAATGAACGCGATCAAGGCGCCACGGTCGTTGCGCTCGAACATCTTCGTCACGATCCCGGTCGACGCGGTCGACGGCAGCGTGGCCCGCAGGGTCACGACGGTTGCGGGCCTGATCGCGGTCGCCTCGATCGGCGGCGCCGAGGCCGAGACCGTCGCGCTTCCGCCGGTCAGCGTCGATGCCCCGGTGGCGCGGCCGCGGCCGGCCGCGAAGCCGACGCCGGACCAGACCCGGGTCCGCGACGCGCTGCGCCGCGCCGCGCAGCGCCAGCAGGCCGCGCAGGCCAAGCCGGTGCCCTATCCCAACGCCGGCGGGCTCAACCCGCCCGATGCCAACCCCTACGCCGACGCCGCCTCGCCCTACAAGTCCGACCGGCTGGCGTCGAGCCGCTTCAGCGAGCCGATCGTCAACACGCCGAAGACCATCACGGTGCTCACCAAGGAACTGCTGGAGGACAAGAACGCCACCAGCCTGAAGGAGATCGGCCGCTCGACCGCCGGCGTCACGCTCGGCAGCGGCGAGGGCGGCAACGCCTTCGGCGACCGCTTCTTCATCCGCGGTTTCGACGCGCGCAACGACATCTTCGTCGACGGCATCCGCGATCCCGCGGTCAGCATCCGCGAGAACTTCTTCACCGAGCAGGTCGAGATCCTGCGCGGCCCGGCATCGTCCTATGCCGGCCGCGGCACCGCCGGCGGCGCCATCAACATCGTCACCAAGCAGGCCACCGACCGCAATTTCTACGACGCCGAGAGCTCGTTCACCACCGACTCGGGAAAGCGGATCACGCTCGATCTCAACCAGGTGATCAGTCCGACCGTGTCGGTGCGGGCCGGCGGCATGGCGCAGGACGCGGGCGTCGCCGGGCGGGCGTTGACCACCGACGACCGCTGGGGCGCGTTCGTCGCGACCAGGTGGCAGCCGACCGACAGCTTCAAGACCACGGCGAGCTACGTACACACCTCTCTCAATGCGCTGCCGGATTTCGGCGTGCCCTACTATACCCAGGGCAACGTTCCGGTGACCGAAGTGGGTGTGCCGCGCAACACCTATTACGGCTTCGTCTATCGCGACTTCTCGAAGACCACCCAGGACATCGGTACGGTTACCGGCGAACTCAAGCTCGGCGACAGCCTGACCCTGAACAGCCGGTTGCGGGCCGAGCGCTCGGTTCTCAACTACATCGGCACCATTCCCGAGAGCCCGCTGACCACCAACCCCAACCCGCTGCTGTGGACCTTCACCGCCAATCCGCAGAGCCGCTACCAGGTCGCGGAAACGGTGGCGAGCCAGAACGACGCCACGGTGAAATTCGACACCGGGGCGTGGCGGCACACCGCGGTGGCGGGCGTCGAGCTCTCCAACGAAAACGTGTCGATCGACAAATACACCGGGCTGAGCTCGGAGGTGGTCGGCGCCGGTGCCTTCAGCGGCAGCGGCAGCCTGTCGGGGGCGTCGATCTTCTATCCGGACTACAATTTCACCCCGTTCCTCACCACGCCGTCGCTGACCGGAAACCCGTCGGTCGTCGATGTCGGCACCCGCGCGGTCTACCTGATCGACACCGCCAACTTCCGTGACCTCGTCATCCTCAACGGCGGGGTGCGGTACGACGACTACGCCATCACCGCGCACAACAACACCGTGAGCGCAGTGCCGCTCGACGACGGCCTGTTCAACTACAACGCCGGGGTGGTGCTGAAGCCGGTGCCGATCGCGAGCCTCTATGCCGCCTATGCCACCTCGGCCAATCCGACCGGCGCCGAGCTCGACGGCACGTCCTCCAACTACGGCGGCATCAGCCTGAACCTCAACCAGATCGCTCGCCAGACCTTCGGTCCCGAACGCAACAAGGCGGGCGAAGTCGGCACCAAATGGGAGCTGTTCGACCGCCGCCTGCTGCTGACCGGCGCGCTGTTCCAGACCACCAAGGAGAATGCCCGCGAGGCCGGGACGGTGAACGGCGTCGCCAACACCATCGTCGCCGGCGCGGCCTATCGCGTCCGCGGCGTCGATCTCGAAGCCGCCGGCAAGATCAACGAGCGCTGGAGCGTGTTCGGCGGGCTGGTGCTGATGCAGTCGAAGATCACAGCGTCCAACGTGGCGCCGCCGGCGACCGCGGGCTACACCACCAATGTCGGCCTGCAACTCGCCAACATCGCCCACCAGTCCTTCAACATCCTGAGCAAGTACCAGCTGGGCGACGGCTGGGAGCTCGGCGGCCAGGCCACCTTCCGCTCCAAGATCTATGGCGGCACGCTGCTCGCCGCCAACCAGGGCACCCAGCTGCCGAGCTACTGGCGTTTCGACGCCTTCGTCGAGAAGCAGGTGACCCCCAACCTCACCGCCAAGCTGTTCGTGAACAACGTCTTCAACAAGCTGTACTACGACGCGCTGTACCAGAGCGCGGCGCCGTTCGTGCTGGTGGCGCCGGGTCGCGTGGCCGGGCTGACCATGAGCGCGAAGTTCTGATCCCCGCGGTCGGCGGTCGGGATTTTTTCCCGCCGCCGGCGGCACCGCAACAGGCTATGATCGCCCCCGCGCGGGTTCCATCGCAGCGGGCGCCAGCAATGGACGGTTCGATGCTGATCTGTGTTCCCGACATCCTGAGCAAGGCGCAGGTCGCGGAGTTTCGCCGCATCATGGACGCTGCCGAATGGGAAGACGGCCGCGCGACCGCGGGCGCGCAGTCGGCGCGGGTCAAGCACAACGAGCAGCTGCCGCCGCAGGGCGAGGTGGCGCGCGAGCTCGGCCGGCGGATCCTCGGCGCGCTCAGCGCGAGTCCGCGGTTCATCTCCGCCGCGATCCCGCTGCGCGTCTTCCCGCCGCTGTTCAACCGCTATGCCGCGTCCGGCGGCCATCACTTCGGCATCCACGTCGACAACGCGGTGCGCGGCGATCCGCACACCGGGCTGCGCATCCGCACCGACCTCTCGGTCACGCTGTTCCTGTCGGAGCCGGAGGATTACGATGGCGGCGAACTGGTGATCGAGGACCACTACGGCTCGCACGAGGTCAAGCTCGCGGCCGGCCACCTGGTGCTCTATCCGGCCACCAGCCTGCACATGGTGACGCCGGTGACCCGCGGCAGCCGGGTCGCGTCTTTCTTCTGGCTGCAGAGCATGGTACGCGACGCCCACGCCCGCAGCCTGATCTTCGATCTCGACACCGCGATCCAGGGGCTGGTCGGGCGGCTGGGACACGACGACCCCGAAACGGTCAAATTGACCGGCATCTATCACAACCTGATCCGAACCTGGGCCGAGCTATGAACAGCACCATGATCTTCAGAGGCGCGCGCCTGGCTGCGGTGGCCGTGGCGCTGGCGTGCGCGGTCGCGGGCCAGCCTGCGCGGGCCCAGCAGCAGCCGCCTCAGGCCGGCGCTGCCGCCGCAGTTCAGGCCCCCGCCGTCGCGCCGGCGCAACCAGCCGGGGATGGCGCGATCGGGACCACCGACGGCTCCGGCGGGGCGCCGCGGCCGTCCGTCGCGATCCCCCACGAGCTCTCGCCGTGGTCGATGTTCCTGTCGGCCGACATCATCGTCAAGTTCGTGATGATCGGGCTCGCCTTCGCCTCGCTGGTGACCTGGACGGTCTTCTTCGGCAAGTCGGTCGAGTTCACGCTGGTCAACCGGCGGCTGCGCCGCGCGCTCGACGCCATCGGCGAGGCGCGGTCGATCGCCGAGGCGCGGGTCGCGCTGGGCGCCGACTCGAGCGTGCTGTCGGCGCTGCTCGCCGCCGCGCTGCGCGAGGCGCGAATGTCGGCCGGGCTCTCGAGCGACACCGGCATCAAGGAGCGCGCGGCGTCGAGCTTCGCGGAAATCACCCGGGCGGAAGCCCGCAAGATGCGGTTCGGCATGGGCGTGCTCGCCACCATCGGCGCGACTTCGCCGTTCGTCGGCCTGTTCGGCACCGTCTGGGGCATCATGAACAGCTTCATCGGGATCTCGAAGTCGCAGACCACCAACCTCGCGGTGGTGGCGCCCGGCATCGCCGAGGCGCTGCTGGCCACCGCCATCGGCCTGGTAGCCGCGATCCCCGCGGTGATCATCTACAATCACTTCGCCCGCGTCGCCAAAGCCTATCTCGAACGCGTCAATCGCGCCTCGGGCGCCGCCGGCCGGCTGCTGTCGCGCGATCTCGACCGCGCCCATGGCGGCGCCGCGCGCGCGGCCGAGTAGCGGAGATCGCGGATGGGCGTGACCTTCACCGATGTCGAGGACGACGATGATTTCGGCGAGACCCACGAAATCAACGTCACGCCGTTCATCGACGTCATCCTGGTGCTGCTGATCATCTTCATGGTCGCGGCGCCGCTGTCCACGGTCGACCTTCCCGTCGATCTGCCGTCGTCGTCGGCGACCGCGCAGAAGCGGCCCGACAAGCCGACCTACATTACCATCAAGTCCGATCTCGCGGTCGCGATCGGCGAGACGGCGGTGCGGCGCGCCGACCTGGTGCGCACCCTCGACGTCGCCGACGGCAACAAGGATCGGCGCATCTTCCTGCGCGCCGACCGCACGGTGCCCTATGGTGAGATGATGGACGTGCTGGAGCTGCTGCGCACCGGCGGCTATCTCAAGGTGGCGCTGGTCGCGCAGGAGGCGGCGCCCGGGACGGGATCGCAGGCCGCGCCGGCCGCATCCGCCGCAAAGCCGTGACCGGCCGCGGCGTCGCCGTGCCGGCCTCCGCGCTCGCGCCCACCCCGCCGCGAGGCCTCTGGGTGCTGGCGGCTGCCGCCGCGGTCGCGCTCCATGTCGGCGTCGTGGTGCTGGCCCTGGTCGGGTTGAGCCCCGGCGACACCGACGAAGACGCCGGCGCTCCGGGGATCGAGATCGGCATCGAACTCGCGGCGCCGCAGGGCGAGGTCCTGGACCTCCCGGTCGGGCCGGACAGCGAGGCCTCGGCCGCGTCCGCGGCCCAGGCCGAGCAGAAGCCGGTTCAGGAGGAACCGGACTTGCCGAAGGAAGTGCCGCACGAAGCGGCGGAGCCGGATCGCATGGTGTCGGCCACGGCCGTCGAGAAGCCCGAGGACAGCGATCCCAAGGCGCCTCCCGTGGCCACCGCGGCGGCCCGCGAGGCGGCGGCCTCGGAAGCCACCGCGATGCCGACCTCGCAAACCGCGAAGCAGTCCGACCGGGCGGTGACCACGGCGCAGGGGGTCGGCGAGGCCAAGGCGCGCGCCCGTGCCACGTACGGGGGCGGCCTGTCGGCCCTGCTCAAGCGGCATCTGCGCTATCCGCCGGACCGGCTCGGCAAGGCGGCTCGCGTCGTCGTGACCTTCGCCATCGACCGCGGCGGCCACCTGTTGTCCTCGGCGGTCGTGAAGGGTTCGGGCGATGCCGCCTTCGATGCGGCGGCGCTGGCGATGCTCAAGCGCGCCGATCCGCTGCCGCCGCCCCCGGCGGAGATCGCCGACGACGGCCTGACCTTCACCGCGCCGGTCGACTTCAACGTCAAGGACCGCAAATAGGCCCGGGCGCATTGCCCGCGAGCGGGCGCGGCCTCGCCCCATGGCCCGTCGGCACTCCGACTGAAAGTTGGAGCCTGGGCATATTTTCGGTTACTGTTCGATTCTGGCGGTTGGGTGGCTCTCCGTTTGCTCGCGCGGTTTGCCCGATTTAGCGGTCTCGAATGCTGCTGGAAAAGTTCCCCTACTTTCAAACGGGCGATCTGGGAGAGCTCGCCAATCAATTCGAAACAGTGGCCTATGCGCGCATAGAAGCGGCGCGATTGCCTGATCGAGGAGCGGCCTTTCGCTCCAACAGCGTCCAGAGCCAGAAACTATCGCTGTACTCGGTCAAAAGTGATGCATCTCTCGATGTCGTCTTCCAGCCAGTCGACCGCCTCAGGGTCATTTTCCAGACGCACAGAAACAGCCGCATCATTCTCGGAGGCATGGAAGTCGATACCGGACCTCGGGCCGCGGGGTATATCATGTCGGAGGCGGTGGAAGCCCGGGAAATTCACCCGGAAGGCTATAGGAGCCTGATACTCCGCATTGATTCCGGGGATCTGAGACGGACTCTCTGGTCGCTGTGCGGGGAAGAGACTATCGACCCGTTGCGCTTCGAGCAGCCCGATGTCTCCAATCAGATGTTCCGCCGCTTCATTCGAGATGCCGCCTTCCAGGCCGCCCATGAGCTCAATGTTGTCGACGGCAGGTTTCACGCCAGGCTGATCGAGGGGCTGCATGCGCTGATGCAGCTCCGCCTCCTGCTCTACCTTCCGCACAATCACAGCCATCTCTTCGAAGTCGCGACCCCGCGTCCAAGCCGGTCGCAACTCGTGCATGCCGAGGATTTCATCGCCGAGAATTTCAGCAGACCGATCGATGTGGTTGCCATTGCCGCGGTGACGGGAGCCAGCGTGCGTTCCACTTTCAGGTACTTTCAACAGGTCCACGGCGAATCGCCGTATGCCTATTTGAAGCGAATTCG
This sequence comes from Xanthobacteraceae bacterium, assembly GCA_031291445.1. Lineage (GTDB taxonomy): Bacteria > Pseudomonadota > Alphaproteobacteria > Rhizobiales > Xanthobacteraceae > Bradyrhizobium_A. Next base: position 8,535 of record JARLJA010000188.1, read on the forward strand.
ACTCGAGCGCGCTCGCGCGATGCTTGCGGACGGCGGAGCGTCAAGATCCGTCACGGAGGTCGCCCTGGCGTGCGGCTTTCACAGTCTTGGTCATTTCGCGCGCGCCTACATGCGGCGTTTCGGAGAGCTTCCGTCGGATACCGCGGCAAGACGCTGACCGGCGTCGAGGCCGGCGCACTCGGTCGCTTCCGGATCCGTGGGTTGTTTCGAGCATGATCCGGAAAAGTGCAAACCTGTTGTCTGCAACTCATGCCCTCGGACTTGATGCGGGGATCACGCTCGAGAGATCATGATGCGCTTCGATTTCGCGGTATCATCATCCAGCGGACCAACGATTCCGGGCAAGACTGCGTTGGCCCGCAGCGAGGAAGTGGCACTTTCAGGGCGATCCTGGCCTGTTCGGGACTAAATTAAAATTAACGGAAATTGCGCATTGTTTTTGCCTCTGGCGGTCTGATGCGCGCCTCCAGCAGCACTCCGGTTGAAGCACATTTTTGAAGCGGACCGTTCTCTGAACTCATAATTTTGCGCGAGGCCTTCGCAATGTCCTGGATCAATAACCTTCGAATGTCGGTCAAGCTCGCCGCGGTATTTGCCATGATCTGCGTCGTGATCGGCGTCAGCTCAGCGACCATCTATGGCTCGCTCGGGACCATCGACGCCACCGGCAAAATGACCGTCCACACCTATGAGGTTCTCGAACAGCTCAACGAGATCGTCAGCGGGATGGTCAATTCGGAAACGGGCGTTCGCGGCTACCTGGTGTCCGGCGAAACCGGCTTCCTGGCGCCTCTGGAGGGCGGACAGAAACAGTACAGCGCCGCTGTGGCCAAGGTCGGCAGCTTGACCTCCGATAACCCCGCCCAGCAGAAACGCCTCGAGCTGGTCAAGCAGAACGCCAGCGAGTGGCTGACCAACGTGGCCCAGCGCGAAATCGCGCTGATGAAGGACCCCGCCACCCAGTCCAAGGCTCGGGAGCTCGAAGCATCCGGCGCCGGAAAGAAGGCGATGGATGCCCTGCGCGGCGTGGTGCAGGAGATGGATCATGAGGAGCGGTCGCTGCTGTCGGTGCGCGCCGCTGCCTCGGACGCCGCCGCGTCGCATGCGACCCTTGCGATGGTGGTCGGCGGTGCCGTGACCTTGATCCTGTCGATTCTCGGTGCGTTCGGTCTCACCTTCGCGGTCACCCGTCCGGTCCAGATCATGACCCGCGAGATGGGGACGCTCGCCACCGGCGACACCTCGGTGGCGATCTCCGGCGTGGAGCGTCGGGACGAGGTCGGCCAGATGGCCCAGGCGGTCCAGGTCTTCAAGACCAACATGATCGAGGTCGAGCGGCTGAAGGCCGAGCAACAGGAGGCGGAACGCCGCAATGCCGAACAGCGGCGGGCCGACATGTTGAAGCTTGCCGACCAGTTCGAAGCCGCGGTTGGCGAGATCGTCGAGACCGTGTCGTCGGCCTCGACCGAGCTCGAAGCCTCCGCCTCGACCCTGACCGCAACCGCCGAGCGGTCGCAGGAAGTGACCACCATGGTCGCGGCCGCGTCCGAGGAAGCCTCCACCAACGTGCAGTCGGTGGCTTCCGCCACGGAGGAGCTGAGCTCATCCGTGAACGAGATCAGCCGGCAGGTGCAGGAATCGGCGCGGATGGCCAACGAGGCGGTCGATCAGGCCCGCAAGACCAACGATCGCGTCGGCGAACTGTCGAAGGCGGCGGCCCGCATCGGCGATGTCGTCGAGCTCATCAACACCATCGCGGGACAGACCAACCTGCTGGCGCTCAATGCGACCATCGAAGCGGCGCGGGCCGGCGAGGCGGGTCGCGGCTTCGCCGTCGTCGCCTCCGAAGTCAAGGCGTTGGCCGAACAAACCGCCAGGGCGACCGGCGAGATCGGTCAGCAGATCAACGGCATCCAGGCCGCGACCCAGGAGTCGGTGGGCGCGATCCGGGAGATCAGCGGCACCATCGAAAAACTGTCCGAAATTTCGGCGACCATCGCGTCCGCGGTGGAAGAGCAGGGCGCGGCGACGCAGGAAATTTCCCGTAACGTTCAACAGGCGTCGCAGGGGACACGGCAGGTCAGTTCCAACATCACCGACGTCCAGCGTGGCGCCGGCGAAACCGGAGCGGCCTCCTCGCAGGTGCTCTCCGCGGCACAGTCGCTCTCCGGCGACAGCAGCCGCCTCAAGCTGGAAGTCGGCAAGTTCCTCAGCACCATTCGCGCCGCGTGATCCTCGAAGCCCGGCTCGTCGGCGAGCCGGGCTTCGTCCTATGCCGGCGACGGGACCGAGGGCGCGGCTCCTGATCGTCGTCACAAGCGCAAAATCGATGGATTTCGGCGCGCCGGTTTCTGGGCCGAACTGCCGCTGCGCCGGCGCCGCATCCAATCCGGTGTGTTGAAATTGTCACGGCCGCGAACAGAGTGAGGTCTCCTCGTTCGAATGGATGACCGAACCGGGGCCGTTCGGTCTTGTCAGGCGGTATCTGGACCCCTAAAAATCACCAAGACGTGTACGTGTGACGGAGGGGGGGTCATGAAGATTGATCGCCGCAACATTCTGCGTGGCGCCCTTGGCGGCGGCGCGCTGGCGCCGCTGGTGCTGCCCGAGCGCTGGACCCGACCGGTGGTGAAAACCCTGGTGGTGCCGGCCCACGCCGCGGCATCGCCGGCGACCACGACTGTGGCGCCGACGACGCCGGCTCCGACGACCACGAGAAACCTGTAGTCGCGAACCCCGTCACACCTCTCGAAGCGGCCGCCGTCCTGGCGGCTGCCATACTCCCAAGGAAAGACGCGATGAAGATCGATCGCCGCAACATCCTGCGTGGCGCCCTTGGCGGCGGCGCGCTGGCGCCGCTGGTGCTGCCCGAACGCTGGACCCGACCGGTGGTGAAGACCCTGGTGGTGCCGGCCCACGCTGCGGCATCGCCGGCGACGACCACCGCGACGACGACGACCTTCGTGCCGCCGCTGCCGACGACCACCAACCGGGGGTGAGCGCGGCGTCGCTTCGCCGCTCCGCACGTTGGTCTTCGGTCTGCTGGATCGCTTCACCCCGTGCCGCTTTTCGACGTGCGCGTGGGGGAGCGGCGAGCGTCACACGAACTTCGGAAACCGGGTACCAGCCGCCTGATGGAGTATGGCGGATGCCGTCCTGAGAGCCCCACGTGGTGATGACCGAGCATGAGTTCCTCCGCGCCCTGGTTGCGGCGTTCGCCACCGCCGGCGGGCCGGACGCGGCGCGGTTCGACCATGCGATGGGCGCGGCTGCCGCCCAGGCCGGGTATGAGCATTTCTGGACCGCGGTGATCAACGAGGCCGAGCACCACGGCGTTGCGCCGCTGGTCGGATCGGCGCTGGCGCCGTGGTCCCGGCGGCATCCTGACGTGCTCCCGGACGATGTCGGGCCGACATTCGCGGTGCTTGCGAGGCGTCATCGTCGTGCCGCCGCCGAGCGCGAACGCTGCGTCGACGAACTGATCGCGGCCTTCGCCGAGGCCGGGTTGCCGATGGTGCTGCTGAAGGGCGCCTGTCTCGGCCATCTCATCTATGCCGCTCCGGGCCTGCGGCCGGCGGTCGACATCGACTGCCTGGTGGCGCCGGCGGATGCCGACCAGGCGGCCGTGGTGGCGCGGTCGCTGGGCTTCGCCTTTGCCGAACGGCACGTGTCGCGCTTCGCCGGGCGCATGCACCATCTGCCCACGGCGCAGCGAGGCCAGAACGGCTTCAAGGTCTCGCTCGAGATCCATACCGACGCCATGGCGCCCGACGACGGCGGCAGCCTGACCCTGGCGTCGCTCAGCGAGCCGTTGCGGCCGTTCGCGCGCGGCGCCGGCCGCCCCGGCCTCGCTTTCGGTCACGTCGACATGCTGCGCCATCTGACCCGCCACGCGCTGGAGCCGGCGCGACGGCTGCGCCTCATTCACCTGCTCGACATCGCGCGCTACCAGCTGATCTTCCGCGACGAGATCGACCGGGCGCGGCTCGCGCGCGAATGTCCCGCGCTCGCGGTGGCGCTGGACATGATCGGGCTGGTGTTTTCGCCGCGGGACGATGGCATCGGCGGACCGCGGGCCGGCGTTCCCGATGGCGTCGGTCTAGGTATGACGCCGCTGTCCGAGCTGCTGGCCCAGCACGCGGGCGTCGCCGGCGCGCTGGGCGCGCTGTTCGACCCCCCGCCGTGGTGGCTGCACGCCTACTATGGCGTTGCGGCCGGCGAGTCGCTATTGCCATGCCGGATCGTCCACCACCCGGCCAAGGTCACGGGCTGGATCGCCCGCCGGCTGCTGGCGGTCGCCGCGCCGGCCGCGGTGCCGGCCGGAAGGCGTGAGGGATTGCGAGGAGCGCGACAATGAACGCAGGTTCGCCCGCCGCCGGGGCGCGAATCCCGGCACCGGCCGATTTGGTCGAGGTCGAGGTCGTCGACGACGAGGTGCTGCTCTATCATCCGCGCCAGACTGCGGCGGTGTACCTCAACCCGACGGCGGCCGTGGTGTGGGGGCTCTGCGACGGGAGGCGCACCGTTGCCGACATCGTGGCGCTGCTGGAGGAGAGCTATCCCGACGCCGATCCGCCGGTCGCGGAAGGCGTGGAAGCCGCGCTCGCGAGCCTGCAGAAGGACGGCATGATTGTCTTTCGCTGACGCCCGCCACGGCGCGCTCGATCTCGGCAGCAGCGCGCTCGACATCGCCTATCCGGCCTCGCTGGCAAGCTGGTTCGAGGGCGTGCGCGAAGCGGCCGCGCCGGCGCGCGGCGCTGCGCTCGCGATCTTCAAGGACGCCGCCTCCGATCGCTTCGGCGTCCAGGTCGCCGGCGATCCGCCGCTGGGCGGCGCCTTCGAGGCCGGCGACGCGCTGGCGACATTCTGGGAGCGCGCCGCCTACATGCTGGTCGACGGGCTCGGCGACGCCGCCGCCGTGCATGGCGCCGCAGCGGTCAGCGACCAGCTGCTGCTGCTGATCCCCGGCCACACCGGCGCCGGCAAGACCCGGCTGTCGCTGTGGAGCCGGCTGCACGGCTTCGACGTCCTGACCGATGAAGTGGTGGCGCTGGCCCCGGGCGAGGCCAAAGGCGACGCGCCGCGCGTCGCCGGCGTGCTGCCGCGGCCGCTGATTCTCAAGCAGGCCGACGACGTGCGCGCCCTGCTGCGGCCGGATGAGACGCCGGTCGCGGAGGCGTCATCGGGCTACGGCCATCTGCTCAAGCTCGCGACGGCCGCAACGTCGGCCGTCGCCGCGCCCCGGCGCGGCGTCATCGTGTTTCCGCGCTTCCGTGCCGGCGCGGAGCTCAAGCTCGCGCTGCTGAGCCCCGGCGAAGCCGCGTCGCGGCTGCTCGAGAGTTGTCTCAACGTTCGCAACCTGCCGCGCGGCGGCCTGCCGATCCTGGGCGCCGCCGCGCACAACTGGCCGGCGATCGCGCTCGACTACGGCGCCACCGAGCAGCTCGCCGGCCGGCTCGATCTGTTGCTGCGGCTTCACGCCGACCATGCGCTCTCCCGCGCCGAGCTGCGCGAGCTGTGCGTCGCGCTGTCGCTGCCGGCGGGCGCGGCGCCGTCGCCGCCACCCGCCGTCGTCTCCAAATCCCAGCCCGCGGAAACCGGGAAGCGCTTCCCCCGCCGGCTCTCGATCGGGATGGCGACCTTCGACGACTATGACGGCGTCTATTTCACCATCCAGGCGATCCGCGTCGCCAATCCCGAACTGCGCGACGCCATCGAGTTCGTCGTCGTCGACAACAATCCCGCCGGACGCTGCGCGGAGGCGCTCGCCGAGCTCGCCAACTGGATCGACGGCTATCGCTACGTCCCGCGCGGCGACGTCCGCGGCACCGCGATCCGCGACGTGGTGTTTCGCGAGGCCTCGAGCCCGGTCGTGCTGTGCGTCGATTCCCACGTGCTGCTCGCGCCCGGCGCGCTGCCGGCGCTGCTCGCCCATTTCGACGCGCATCCGTTCTGCCGCGACCTCGTCCAGGGCCCGCTGGTCTATGACGATCTCACCAAGGTCTCGACCCATTGGGAGCCCAACTGGCGGGGCGGCATGCTCGGCACCTGGGCCACCGACGTGCGCGGCGAAGTGCCCGACGCGCCGGCGTTCGAGATTCCGCTGCTGGGCCTCGGCGTGTTCGCCTGCCGCGCCGACGCATGGCCGGGCTTCAACCCGCTGTTTCGCGGCTTCGGCGGCGAAGAGGGCTATATCCACGAAAAGATCCGCCAGCGCGGTGGCCGCACCCTGTGCCTGCCGGCGCTGCGCTGGGTGCACCGCTTCGGCCGGCCGATGGGCGTGCCGTACGTCAACCGCTGGGAAGACCGCATCCGCAACTACTATATCGGCTTCAACGAACTCGGCCTCGACACCGCGCCGATGGAGGCGCATTTCGCCGAGCTGCTCGGCGGCGTCGTGGCGGCGCGCATTCTCGACGAGATCCGCCGCGAGTTCGCGGCCGACTGAGCCCCGCGCGGGTCAGACCTCGAGACTGTCCCGGAGAAAATCGAGATCCTCGGCCGATACGATGCCGGCGATGCCGCGGACGAACTGCTGCCAGCGGCGGGTCATGTCGGCCGGGATCAGCCGGCCGTCGGGCACGGTATCGCGGCTGTCGCGGCGCCAGGTCGCGATGTTGTCGCGCTGCGCCGCCTGGTCGGGCGCGATGCCGTAGCTCGACAGGTGCGCGGTGCCGTTGGACCAGCGATAGATGTAGGAAGTACGGTCGCCCAGTTCGGTGGTGGCCAGCAGGCCAGCGTCTTCGGTCTGCAGGATCACCGGATGGTCGGTATAGGTCGGGTGGGTGTCGAGCGGCGCCGCCTTGAGGTAGCCGGCGCGAAAGATCCACGAGCCTTCGAAGCGGTTGGCGACGCGCCTGAAGCTGGTGTTGGCGCGCGAATACCAGCTCGATTCCGGCTTCCACGCCGCATGCGTGCCGATGTGGGCGAGGCAGTCCTCGAGATGCCAGGGCAGATAGAGGTCGTCGTCGTCCCACCAGTGGATGAGGTCGGCGTCCGGCAGCGCCAGCTCGTGCATCCTCCGGCGAATGTGGCGCAGCGAGCCGTCGGGGGGGCGTTCGTTGACCACCCGCACCCGCGGATGGTCGAACGACAGCGCCGTCGGGTGCTGGTTGTAGATCAGCAGCGTCGCCTGCGACAGCGCGGTCTGTCGCAGAAAACACGCCAGCGCCTCGCAGACCACCGCGTAGCGTCCGTAGGTGCCCATCAGGCAATCGATCTTCATCGCGGCCGGGACCCTAGCGCTACCTCCGGGCCGCCGCAATCAGTCGGCCAGCAGCGCCGCGACCATGGGATGACTCGGATCGGCGAGGCCGTCGATGACGTTGAAGTGGTGGCGGTCCGGCTCCTCGATGGCGCAGGTCGACGCCCCGAGGCCGGTCCAGATATTGGCCAGCAGGGCGTTCTGGCGGACGAATTCCGCGCGCTCCGACGCGCCGACCCAGCACACCAGGCGCGCGCCGGGGGTCGGCGGCAGCAGCGCCGGACTTTGCGCCCACGCCTCGGCCTCGTCGATCCGCAGGTCGGCATTCATCGCGGTGGCCAGCATCGGCCGCAGGTCGTGCACGCCCGAGATCGAGACCACGGTGCGGACGCGGCGGCGCACCGCCTCGTCGAGCGGCGAGGGCGCCGCGATCATGCGGCTGACCAGTTGCCCGCCGGCCGAGTGACCCGTCAGCATCAGCGGTCCGTCGACCTCGGCGGCGGCCGTCGCGATCGCCTGCGCGACCTCGGCGACGATGCCGGTGATGCGCGCCGCCGGCGCCAGCGTATAGGACGGCATCGCCACGGCGTAGCCGCTGGCGACGGGACCGTTGGCGAGATGCGACCAGTAGCTCTTGTCCAGCGCCCGCCAGAAGCCGCCGTGAACGAACACCACCAGCCCCCGCGGCTCGGCCTTCGGCAGGAACAGGTCGTAGCGCTGCCGCGCGCCGTCGCCATAGGGGACGTCGAGCCGGGCGCGGCCGCCTTGCGCCAGCGCTTCGCGATAGGCCTGCGCGGGGCCGACCCACGCCGCCGGCCAGCGCTCGCCCCCCGGAATGTTGGGGCCGTTGGCGTAAGCGTCGTTCCAGTCGGTCACAGTTCGAAACACCAGGCTCATGCCAATTTCCTCATGCTGCAGGGACGGGCACCATCAGACCGCCAGCGTATAAGCTTTAAGCTTGAAATAACAGGGGCGGGGTGCGAGCTTGATGGCGACGAGGGCCGGCCATGACCGATTTCAGGACAACCCGCGCGCGGTTCCGCCTTCCGGACGGCACCATCTATCTCGACGGCAATTCGCTGGGCCCGCTGCCGGTGGCGGCGCTCGACCGGGTCGGGCGCATGATGGCCGAGGAATGGGGCCAGCAGCTGATCCGCGGCTGGAACACGGCCGGCTGGATGACGCAGCCGCGCCGCACGGGCGACCGGATCGGGAACCTGATCGGAGCGCCCGCCGGGTATGTGGTGGTCGGCGACACGCTGTCGATCAAGGTCTACCAGGCGCTTGCCGCGGCGCTTGAGCTCAATCCCACCCGGCGGGTGATCCTGTCGGACAGCGGCAATTTCCCCTCGGACCTCTATATGGCCGACGGCCTGATCCGGTCGCTGGGCCGCGACCATGTGCTCGAGGTGGTCGAGCCCGAGGCGGTCGAAGCCGCCATCGACGACAGCGTCGCGGTGCTGCTGCTCACCGAGGTCGACTATCGCACCGGGCGCCTCCACGACATGGCCGCGCTGACCCGCAAGGCCCATGCGGCGGGCGCGCTGGCGGTGTGGGACCTCGCCCATTCGGCCGGCGCCATCCCGGTCGATCTCGCCGGCGCTGATGCCGATTTCGCGGTCGGCTGCACCTACAAATACCTCAACGGCGGTCCGGGCGCGCCGGCCTTCATCTACGTCGCCCCCCGGCTCGCCGACCGCGTGCGCCCGGCGCTGTCGGGATGGATGGGACACCAGTCGCCGTTCGCCTTCAACCTCGACTATCGGCCCGGCCACGGCATCGAACGCATGCGGGTCGGCACCCCGCCGGTGATCGCGCTCGCGGCGCTCGACGCCGCGCTCGACGTCTGGGACGGCGTCAGTCTCGCCGAGGTTCGTGCCGCTTCGCTGGCGCTGTCCGAGCTCTTCATCCGCGAGGTCGAGGCGCGCTGCCCGGACCTCGTGCTGGCGTCGCCGCGCGATGGCGCGCGGCGCGGCAGCCAGGTGTCGTTTCGCCACCCCGACGGCTATGCCATGATGCAGGCGCTGATCGCGCAGGGCGTCATCGGCGACTTCCGCGCCCCCGACGTCATGCGGTTCGGCTTCACGCCGCTCTATATCGGCGAACACGACGTGAAGGCCGCGGTGGCCATTCTCGACGACATCGTCAGCCACCGGCGGTGGGACCAGCCCGCCTTTCATGCGAGGGCCCTCGTGACATGACCGAACGCTCCGACAAGCCGATCGCCGCCGCGGACGGCGCGCAGACGTCCTTCGCGGGCCGGATGTCCTACGGCGACTACCTGCATCTCGAGACGCTGCTCGACGCCCAGAAGCCGCTGTCGTCCGCCCATGACGAGCTTCTGTTCATCATCCAGCACCAGACCTCCGAGTTGTGGATGAAGCTCGCCATTCACGAAGTCCGCTCCGCGATCGCGGCGATCCGCCGCGACGAACTGCTGCCGGCCTTCAAGATGCTGACCCGCGTCGCCCGCATCTTCGAGCAGCTCAACAGCGCCTGGGATGTGCTGCGGACCATGACGCCGAGCGAATACACCGCGTTTCGCGGCTCGCTCGGGCAATCCTCCGGCTTCCAGTCGTTCCAGTACCGCGCCATCGAGTTCCTGGCGGGCAACCGCAACCTCGCGATGCTGGCACCGCACGCCCATCGCGACGACGTGACGGCGGCGCTGGAGGATATCCTCGCCGGGCCGAGCCTCTACGACGAGGCGCTGCGGCTGCTGGCCCGCCACGGCTTCGACATCGGCGCCGACGCGCAGCGGCAGGACTGGCGGGCGGGGCGCGCGCCGAACGAGGAGGTGGTCGAGGCCTGGCGCGCGGTCTATGCGGCGCCGGACCGCCACTGGCTGCTGTACGAGCTCGCGGAGAAGCTGGTCGATTTCGAGGACTATTTTCGCCGCTGGCGTTTCAACCACGTGACCACGGTGGAGCGCATCATCGGATTGAAGCGCGGCACCGGCGGCACCTCGGGCGTGGCCTACCTGCGCAAGATGATCGAGGTCGAGCTGTTTCCCGAACTGTGGAGCGTGCGCACCACGCTGTAGGGCGCGGCCCGATTTCGCCGCGCCTCAGAAATCGACCGGCTCGGGACGCTCCGTGGTCGACGGCGGGTCGGCAAATTTCGACAGCAGCCGATAGCCCACGCCGGATTCGGTCACCAGGATGCGCGGGTGGTCCGGGTCGGCCTCGATCTTCTGCCGCAGCTTGCGGACCAGGATCCGCAGATACTGGATGTTCTCCCGCGGATTGCCGCTCCAGATCTCCTTCAAGAGATGCTCGTGGGTGACGACGAGCCCGGCATTGGCGGCAAGCACGTGCAGCAGCCGGTCCTCCATGCGGGTCAGCTTGACCTGATGCTGCGCGATGGTGACGGTGCGGGTCACCAGGTTGATCCTCAACGGGCCCGCTTCCACCACCGGGCTCTCGGTCTTCGACCTGAAGAACCGCCGCAGCGCGACCTCGATGCGGGCGAGCAGTTCGGTGATCCCGAACGGCTTGACCACGTAGTCGTCGGCCCCGGCATTGAGCAGTCGCACCTTCTCCGACTCGTTTGACTCGATCGAGAGAATGATCACCGGCGTGTTCGACCAGCCGCGAATCTGCTCGAGCACCTCGTCACCGCCCATGTCGGGCAGGGAGAGGTCGAGGATGATCACGTCCGGCGCGTGGAACAGGGCGTCGCGCACCGCGTCCTCGCCGGTTTCCGATTCGACCACGGCATAGCCGTTGAGCTCCAGGCCGGCGCGAAGAAAGCGCCGGATCTTCGGCTCGTCGTCGACGATGAGAACGGTATTGACGGGCTTGGTCATGGGGCGGCACCTTCGTCGTCGTCCGGGATCGGCTCGGCGGCCGGCAGGATGATGGAGGCGATCGCGCCGGGCGTGTCGCTTCGGTTGGCGATCTCGAGGCGCCCGCCATTGGCCTGGACGAACGCGGAGGCGATCCACAGTCCGAGGCCGAATCCCGTGGTGGCGTGGCGCTGGCGCTGGCCGCGGAACGACTTGCGCCCGAGCTGGCCCAGGTCCTCGGCGGCGAGACCGGGGCCCTCGTCGGTCACCGACAGCACGACCTGTCCGGCGCCGGCCCGGACATCGACCCCGATGCGCGATCCTGCCCTGGAATACTTGGCGGCATTGTCGAGCAGCTGGCCGCAGGCCTCCTCGATCAGCACCGCGTCGACCTTGACGAGCGGCAGGTCGGCCGCGAAGACGCGGTCGATCGTATGCCCCGACAGCCGCCGCGCCCGGCGCGCGATCGCGGCATTGAAGATGTCGACCGGGTCGGCCCATTCGAGCCGCGGCTTGACGCCGTCGGCGGTCACCCGCGACGCGGTGATCAGGGTCTCCAGGAAGCCGTCGAGCTGTGCGGCTTCGTCGTAGATGCCCTCGACCAGGGAGCCGACCACCGGATCGGCGCCGAGCGCCGGCATCTCGCGCAGCACGCTCGCCGCGCCCAGCACCGATGCCAGCGGGGTGCGCAGTTCATGCGAGACGATGCCGTGCATGGCGTCCTTCAGCAGGCCTTCGCGCCAGCGCGCCTGCGCCGCGTTCATGGCGTCGCCGATGTCGATGCGCGCCAGCGTCAGCGCGACTTCCGAGATGACGCCTTCGAGCTGGCGCAGCTGCGGATCGTCGGACGCCTCCGCGTCGGCGTCGGCGCCGAGGTCGACGGCGATCACGCCGTGATCGACGCCCTTCAGCGCGACCGGGCAGAGCATCCAGCGCCGGCCGGTCGCATCATCGACCCTGGTGGTGACCGGCGCGCCGCCGCGGCCCGCCAACGCCGCGATCTCGCGCCGGATGCCGTCGGGAAGCCCGGCCTGGTCCTTCCGGCTTTCCCCCTCGTCGCCGGCCGAGAGGAACAGCCCGGCGGGGCTTCCCAGTTCGTCGGAAAGATAGCGCTGGGTGGCGCTGAGCAGGTCGTCGATGGTGAAGCAGCGCGCGAGCTGGCGGGAGAATTCATAGAGGGTCGCGATCTGCCGTTCGCGACGTCGCGACACGTCGGCTTCGTGGCGCACCCGCGCGGCGAGATCGCTGCAGATCAGGGCGACCACCAGGAACAGCAGCAGCTCCACCAACTGCCGCGGATCGTCGACGGAGAGGCTGTAGTAGGGCGGGACGAAGAAGAAGTCCGCGGCGGCGGCGCCGGCGACGGCCGCGGCAGCGGCAGCGGGGAATCCCGAGCGGGTGGCGGCCAGCACCACCGGAATGAGGTAAATGATCGGGACCAGGTTGACCGGAATCGTGGTGGGCAGCATCAACAGGCCGCCGGTGACCGCGGCGACAACCGCCAGCGCGGCCACGATGTGCAGCACGGTGACCGCGCCACGGGTGTTGGCAGCCTTCATGACCTGCAAGAGCCATCGGACCCCGGCACCGGTGGCGGGGGGCTCGTCGTCAGCCTGTTCAATCGTCAACGAACGGTTCTCGCACGGGGCATCGTCTGACGCACGCCCACGCCACCACGCTCGCGGCAGCTCGGCATAGCGCTTGGTTGAATTGCAGGCGAAGCCGCATGCCGACCTTGCACTGCCGCTCCGTCCGCCCTCAACGGTCGAACGATCGCGGATCTTGTGCCCTGTCTGGCTTGACTTGGCTCCTCACTGCCCCGGCAAGACGATGTTCCCCCGGAGCGACATAGGAAATCCATATGTGATGTCCGGCCATGAAATAAAGAAATAATAGAGTTAAGGGCGCCGTCGCCACCAGCGGGTCGTGCGCGTGCCGCCCTGCAATCCGGAGATAAGGAATTTTTTGCCTATCCGTAAAATTCGATGGAACCGGCAAATCGGACGCAAACAGGTCCTGAGGCACGATGGCCGCGATCGTGTGACTTCGTTTGCCCCGGGCCCAGCCTATTAAGGAAGAGTTCATTCTGATGTCGATTAAGCCTCAGTCCAGCCATGCGAACCAGGCGAATTCCGGCACCGATACGGGATCGGACAGCGGTTCGGCGCAAGATCTGTCGTTTCTGGGCGGGATCGATCCCTCCGCCACAGCCTTCGTCTCTTCCGGCGGCTCCGCCCTGACGTCGGCGCCGCAGCCGCTGGTTCCGACCCTGTCCGTCGTGAGCGCCACGTCGACGTCGTCGTCCGTGAGCACCGCGGCCACGATCCCGACCACCTCGATTTCGTCGACCACGGTGCATGCCGCGTCGACCCCGTCCTGGATCGGCACGCTGTCGACCGCCTCGATCGCCGCCGACATGGCGGCCGCCGACGTCAACGGCACCGTGACCTATACCGGGCTCGAAAAGGTCTTCACCGACCTCGAGGCGACGCTCGCCTCCTCCAGGACCACGCTGACCGCGGCCGAATTCAACGACCTCAAGACCATTGCCGCCAATCTCAACAACGGCATGTCGACGTCGAGCTACCTCACCGCCATCACCCAGGCGCTGGTCAACGGCAATGCCGCCAACGCCACCTGGACCGGCGGCGGCGCGAGCGCGACGACGCTGGGCAATCTCGCCGCCGGCTCGTCCGCCACCCAGCTCACCGAACTGGTCGGCAAGTGGTTCATGGGCACCGACCTGCCAAGTTCGAAGGTGTCGATGGACGGCAGCAATTTCACGGTGTCCTACTCGACCTCGGCGAGCCCGCTGTTCGGATCGAGCGGCCCGAGCATGAACGACATCAACCAGGGCTATCTCGGCGACTGCTACCTGCTGTCGAGCCTGGCCGAGGTCGCGCACCAGAACTCCGGTGACATCTCCTCGATGTTCACCGTGAACGGCAACAACACCTACGGGGTGCGGTTCTACGTCGACGGCGTCGCCGAATACGTTACCGTCAACGCCTCGCTGGCCAACGGCGGCAGCATTTTCAACTCCGGCAGCGACATCTGGGCGAGCCTGGCCGAGAAGGCCTATGCCCAGCTGCAAACCGCCGGAGCGGTGACCGGCAATTCCTATTCCGGCAATACCTGGACGTCGATCGGCAACGGCGGCGCGCCGGAATACGCGCTGGAGGAGATCACCGGCGCCTCGGCGATCACCGATTTCGACGCCAGCAGCGGCTCCTGGTACAAGGTGGTCTATAATTCCTCCTTCAGCTCTTCGAGCTATACCAGCGGCATCAGCACCGCGAGCGTGCTCGCCACGCTGGCCGCCGACCTCGCCAAGGGCGACGACGTCGTCCTGACCTCCTGGACCAACGCCACCGACTCGTCCGGCCGGACCACGCTGGTCGCCAGCCACGCGATGTCGATCTACGGCTACGACACCTCCACCGGCATGCTCGAGATCCGCAACCCGTGGGGCACCGAGAGCGGCCAATATTGGGACACGACCTTCGAGGTCAGCCTGTCGACGCTGCTCGCCGACGGCGACACCATCACCGCCGACAATGTCGGCCAGGGCACGACGCCGACGCGATCCGCCCCCACCGTGACGTCGCAGACCGCCGCGCAGACCTGGAAGCGCGGACAGGCCGTCAGCTTCAAGCTGGCGTCCAACACCTTCACCGATCCCCAGGGCAGCGCCCTGACCTATACGGCGACCCAGTCCAACGGCGCCGCGCTGCCGTCCTGGCTCAGCTTCAATGCCCAGACCGGGACCTTCACCGGCACCGTTGCCAGCTCCGCGGCCGGACTGACCATCAAGGTGACGGCCACCGACGGCTACGGGCTCTCGACGTCCGAAACCTTCAGCGTCAGCACGCCGGCACCGGCGGCGCCGGTCATCAGCGCGCAGACCGCGACCCAGACCTGGAAGCTCGGCCAGGCGGTCAGCTTCACGCTGGCGTCGAATACCTTCACCGATCCGCAGGGCGAGGCGCTGAGCTATTCGGCGACCCTGTCCAACGGCGCGGCGCTGCCGTCCTGGCTGAGTTTCAACGCCGCGACCGGCAAATTCACCGGCACGGTGCCGAACACCGCGGCGGGCCTGAGCATCAAGGTCACCGCGACCGACGCCGGCGGCGCGGCGACCTCGGAGACCTTCTCGGTGCTGACGCCGGCGTCCGCGCCGGTGGTGACTGCGGCGACCGCGGCGCAGACCTGGAAGACCGGCGCGACCTTTACCGACGCGCTTGCCTCCAACACCTTCACCGACCCGCAGGGCGAGAAGCTGACCTACGCGGCGACGCTGTCGAACGGCGCGGCGCTGCCGACCTGGCTCAAATTCAACACCGCGACCGATACCTTCACCGGCACCGCGCCGACCACGGCGACCTCGTTCAGCGTCAAGGTCACCGCGACCGACACCAGCGGGCTGTCGGTATCCGAGACCTTCGGCGTGGGCATCGCGGCGACCGCCGCGCGTTTCACCGAGGTGATTGCCTCGACCTCGAGCGGCGGATCGTCGACCTCGAGCCTCGGCCACATCACCTCGTCGACCCCGACCACGCTGTCGTCGCCGCTGCACTGAGGCACTTTTGTCCTTGCTTTCGGCCGCCACGGTCCCGCCGGGGCGGCCGTTTTGCGTCCGCACCCAATTCGTTAAGCATGCCGCTTAACGCCGCCACAACGTCAACGCCGTACCTTGCGTAACGATTTCTTGGGGATGAGGCGGCGGGGCTTTACGGATGCATGCGTGTACGGATCACGGCGCCTGGTCGTTGGCGCTGGCCCTGCATCTGCTCGGCATCGTCGCCGACGCCGGCAAGATCCAGCATGACAGCGGCAAGACCGGGGCGCTCGACGTCGACGACGTGCTGCGCGCCGCCGGCCGCTTTCCGGTCAAGGCCAAGGCCGTCGCCTCGACGGTGGCGCGGCTGGCCCGCACCCCGCTGCCGGCGCTGGCGGTGCTGCGCTCGGGCGGCTTCGCCGTCATCGGCAAGGTGACCGAGGACAGCGTTCTCATCCAGGGCAAGGACGATCCGTCGCCCCGGCTGCTCAGCTTCGCCGCTTTCGAGGCCGAGTGGAGCGGCCGCCTGGTGCTGATGACCAAGCGGGCCCAGCTGTCGGACACCGGGCGCCGCTTCGACCTCAGCTGGTTCTGGGGTGCGCTCACCAAGTATCGCCGCATCCTGTTCGAGGTGCTGTTCGCGTCCTTCGTGATCCAGCTGTTCGGGCTCGCGACCCCGATGATCTTCCAGACCGTGATCGACAAGGTGCTGGTGCACCGCGGCCTGTCGACGCTGGAAGTGATGGTGTCGGGGCTCGCCCTGATCGCGGTGTTCGAGGCGGTGCTGTCGGGGCTGCGGACCTACCTGTTCGCCCACACCAGCAACCGGATCGACGTCGAACTCGGCGCCCGCGTGTTCCGGCACCTGCTGCGACTGCCCCTCGCCTATTTCGAGAGCCGACGCGTCGGCGACAGCGTGGCGCGGGTGCGCGAGCTCGAAACCATCCGCCAGTTCATCACCTCGTCCTCGATCACGCTGGTGCTCGACCTCGCGTTCTGCGCGGTCTTCCTCGGCGTCATGTTCGTCTACAGCGCGACCCTGGCCTTCGTGGTGATCGCGGCGCTGCCGCTCTACGCGCTGCTGTCGGTCGCCACCACGCCGGCGTTCCGCCGCCGGCTCGACGACAAGTTCCGCCGCGGCGCCGAGAACCAGGCCTTCCTGGTCGAGAGCGTCACCGGAGTGGAGACCATCAAGGCGATGGCGGTCGAGCCGCAGATGCAGCATCGCTGGGAAGAGCAGCTCGCCGGCTATGTCGGCGCCTCGTTCGCCGCCTCCCAGGTCGGCAACTGGGCGACGCAGGCGGCGAACCTGCTCAACAAGGGGGTCGGCGCGCTCACCTTGTTCCTCGGCGCCGGTCTGGTGATCGCCAACAAGATGACGGTCGGCGAACTGGTCGCCTTCAACATGCTGGCCTCCCAGGTCAGCGGCCCGGTGCTGCGGCTGGTCCAGGTCTGGCAGGATTTCCACCAGGTGCGGCTGTCGGTGGAGCGGCTCGGCGACATCCTCAACACCCCGGTGGAAGCCAACACCACCAGCGCGCAGGCCGGCCTGCCCCGGCTCGAGGGCGGAATCGAGTTCGAGCGCGTCACCTTCCGCTACGGCGTCAACACCCAGCCGGTGCTGCGCGACGTCAGCCTCAAAATCCCCGCCGGCCAGGTGGTCGGCATCGTCGGTCCGTCGGGGTCGGGCAAGAGCACCATCGCCAAGCTGGCGCAGCGGCTGTACCAGCCCGAGGCCGGGCGCGTGCTGGTCGACGGCGTCGACACCGCGGTGCTGGACCCCACCTGGCTGCGCCGCCAGATCGGCGTGGTGCTGCAGGAAAACATCCTGTTCAACCGCTCGGTGCGCGAGAACATCGCGCTGGCGGACCCGGCGCTGGCGATGGACAGGGTGGTCGCCGCGGCCAAGCTCGCCGGCGCCCACGAGTTCATCTGCAAGATGCCGCAGGGCTACGACACGCCGGTCGGCGAGCGCGGCGTGTCGCTGTCCGGGGGCCAGCGCCAGCGCATCGCCATCGCCCGCGCGCTGATCGGCGATCCGCGCATCCTGATCTTCGACGAGGCCACCTCGGCGCTCGACTACGAGTCGGAGAGCATCATCCAGGACAACATGCGCGACATCGTCCGCGGCCGCACCGTGCTGATCATCGCGCACCGGCTGTCCACCGTGCGCAGTGCCGACCGCATTCTCACCATCGAGAACGGGGTGATCGTGGAAGACGGCGCCCACGAGCAACTGGTCGCCGGCAGCGGCCGCTACGCCGCGCTGCACCGGATCCAGTCGGTGGGGCGGTGAGGAGAATGGGCCGATGATGTCCGCATCGCTGTCGCGCCTGCTGGCGTTCGATCCGGGGCATGCCCGGGAGCGCGAATTCCTGCCGGCGGCGCTGGAGGTCACCGAGACCCCGCCCAATCCGCTCGGCCGCCTGATCGCGCTGGTGCTCGGGCTGGTGGCGCTGGCGGGGCTTGGCTGGGCGGTGATCGGCAAGGTCGACATCGTCGCGGTGGCCAGCGGCAAGATCATTTCCCACATGCGCACCCAGGTGGTGCAGCCGTTCGAGACCGCGAGCGTCAAGGCGGTGCTGGTCAGCCCGGGCCAGCGGGTCGGCGTCGGAGATCCCCTGATCGAGCTCGACAAGACCGCCGCGCTCGCCGAGCGCGACCGCGCCCGCAACGACCTCGTCGCCGCCCAGCTCGACGACATGCGGCTGTCGGCGTTTCTCGACGGCGCCGCCGCGGCGCCGTTCGAGGCCGTCGAGGCCGCGACGCCGCTCGACCGCGCCCGCGCGCAGGCCCAGCTCACGGCGCAGGTCGCGATGCGCGCGAGCCAGCTCTCCGGGCTGGCGCAGGACCGCCTCCAGCACGTCGCCGATCGCGAGGCCCTGAAGCAGACCGCGGTCAAGGTCGAGCAGACCCTGCCGATCGTGGCCGAGCGCGCCAGCATTCGCGCCAAGGCGATGGAGCTCGGCAACACCTCGGTGCTCGCCGGCCTCGAGAGCCAGCAACTGCTGGTCGAGACCCGCGCCGAGCTCGAGATCACGCGCGCCAAGATCGCCTCGCTCGACGCCGCGATCGCCGGCCTCGACGACAAGGTGGTGGCCACCACCGCGGAAATCCGCACCACCGCCATGGGCGATCTCGGCAAGGCCCGCGAGCGGGTGCGCGCCGCCGAGGAGGCGCTCGCCAAGGCGACGCGCCGCGCCGACCTGCAGACGCTTCGGTCGCCGATCAGCGGCACGGTGCAGCAGCTGCACATCGCCACCATCGGCGCGGTGGTGACCCCGGCGCAGCAGCTGTTGTCGGTGGTGCCCGACGACGACCGGATCGAGGTCGAGGCCGTGCTCGACAACCGCGACGTCGGCTTCGTCGCCGTCGGCCAGCGCGTCGAGCTCAAGGTCGACGCCTTCCCGTTCACCCGCTACGGCCTGCTCGGCGGCACCGTCAAGTCGGTCGACCGCGACGCCGAGGCGGCGCCGGTCGGCCAGTCCAGCGTCCAGGGCACCGAGCGGCTCGCCGACGAGACCGATCACGTCGAGGGCAGCGAGCGGCTGCGCTACACCGTGCACATCGCGGTCGAGCCCGGCAGCTTCGACGTCGACGGCCGCGCCGCGGTGCTGCTGCCGGGGATGTCGGTGAAGGCCGAAATCCTCACCGGCAAACGTCGCATCATCGATTTCCTGCTGGCGCCGCTGCGTGAGCACATGCATGACGCCATGCGCGAGCGGTGAGGCAGTTTCTGTCTGATTTTATTCGTCATGGCCGGGCTCGTCCCGGCCATCCACGTCTTTCTTGTTGCAAGGCTACAAAGACGTGGATGCCCGCAACACGTGCGGGCATGACGAACGTAAGCGAACGCTGCCCCGCTCACGCCGGCTTCGCCACCCGCAGCCGCCCCGCCACCGCCCGCACCTTGCGCGGCGCCGCCAGGAACACCGAGGCGCCGGAGATCGCGCTCATGACGATGCCGAGGCCGAACGCGGCGTTGTAGTCGCCGAGGCGGTCGTGCAGCACCCCGGTGACCCAGGGTCCGGCGGCGCCGCCGGCGAGCGCAATCATCATGATGGTGCCGAAGATGGTGCCGAAGCTGCGGCCCATGAAGATCTCGGCCACCACCGCGCCCATGATCGAGGTCAGGCCGTAGCCGAGGAAGCCCTGCGCCACCACCATGACGTAGACGAGGGCGAGGCTCGGCTGCGACTGCAGCAGGATGAGGATCGCAAAGCAGATGCCGAAGCCGTGGCTGGCGATGGCCCAGATCCATTCGCGGCCGATGCGGTCGGACAGGTGGCCGAGCGCGATCTGCCCCGGAATGCCGAACGAGGAGACGAGGCCGAGCGCCCAGGCCGCCGTGCCCGAACTGAAGCCGATCTCGACCAGGTATTTGGTCTGGTGGACCTGGACCGCGTACCAGATGTACAGGGCGCCGAAATAGCCGATCGCCAGCCACCAGAACCGTTGGGTGCGCAGCGCCCGCGCCAGCGTCCAGTCGACCGCCGCCCATGCCGGGTCGACGATGTTCGAGGGCGCCGCCGCTGCCGTCACCGACGCCACGCCGTCGCCGTCGGGGTTGAGCCCGAGGTCTTCGGGACGCTTGCGGAGCAGCAGGTTGAGCGGCACCAGCACGACCAGGATCAGGATCCCCATGCTGAAGCTCGCGGTCCGCCACCCGGCGTGATCGATCATGCTCTGGACCCAGGGCAACAGCGTGATCGAACCGACGCCGACGCCGGCGAAGGCGATCCCGATCGCCAGCCCGCGGCGGGCCACGAACCAGTTGGGCAGGAACAGCGACTGGCCGGAATAGCCCAGGCAGATGCTGCCGGCGCCCACCAGCACGCCGATGCTGAGATAGAGATGCCAGGGTTCCCGGGTCAGCGGCGCGAGAAGAAGGCCGCCCGCCATCAGCAGGGTGCCCAGTTCCATCACCGTCCGCGGACCGGTCCGGTCCATCAGCCGGCCCATCGCCGGGCTGAGCAGCGCCGAGATCACGAAGCCGAACGAGAAGGCCCCCGCGGTGGTGCCGCGATCCCAGCCGAACTCGTCGATGATGGGCGAGAACAGCAGGGAAAACGAGGTCCGCGCGTTGACGCCGATGCCCATGGTGACGAACGTCACGGCGACGATCACCCAGCCGTAGAAGAACGGAAGTCGGAGCATCGGATCATCCCGGGCGCCGCGGCGCGTCACGCAGATCTGCCGGCGGATTGATGTGGGGGAGTGCGGGGAGGCGAGGCTACTGCAGCCGATTACGGAATGAAAGCCGAGCGGCCGTGCCAAGCGTTCATGGCTGGTCGTCGCCTCAGGCCGCCATCACGCGGTTGCGGCCGGCGTTCTTGGCCCGGTACAGCGCCGCGTCGGCGCGCGACAGCAGGGTTTCGGCGACGTCGTCGTCGCGAACCTCGCACAACCCCGCCGACATCGACACGCTGAGCCCGTCCGCGATCGCGCTCCAGTCGACCTCACCGATGGTCAGGCGCAGGCGATCGAGCATGGTCAGTGCCATCGCCCGGTCGGTCTCGGGCAGCAGCAGCAGGAATTCTTCGCCGCCGTAGCGGCCGAATCTGTCGGTGGTGCGAATGTTGGCGCTGACGTTGAGCGCGAAAGTGCGCAGCGCCTCGTCGCCGGTGAGGTGGCCGAAGGTGTCGTTGATGCGCTTGAAGAGGTCGAGGTCGATCAGCGCGACGCACGCGGCCCGGCCGTTGCGCCGGGCCCGCGCGATTTCCTCGTCGAGGCTGCGCAGGATGCTGCGGCGGTTCAGCGTGCCGGTCAGTTCGTCGATCTGCGACATCTCCTCGATGCGGGCGTTGGCCTCCGCCAGCTCGTTGCGGCGCTTGTAGAGCGCCTCGCGCAGCGAGCTGCCGTAGAGGCCGGTGAAGGCGCAGCGTCCGAGCACGGTGACGAAGCAGACCAGCGCCAGGACGCGTTCGGTCCACGACGCCATCGGCATGGCGATGGGCTTGTCGGTCATCAGGAACAGGATGGCGAGGCCCGCCGTGAGATAGGTCCACACCAGCCCGGCCTGCCGCGCGGTCATGCGCAACGAGCCGAACCCGAGGATGATGAAGTTGACGCAGACCAGATAGATGCCGACCTCGGGGGCGAAATAGGCCGCGGCCAGCGCCACCGTCATGGTGCTGACGCAATGCGGGACCGTCAGGTAATGGTCCCTGAAGCGGTCGTTGAAATTGGTTTCCGACAGCGCGATCAGGGTGAAGGTCACCGCCAGGCCCGCCAGCAGATAGAGCGCCGGCGTCCAGTACGGGGTGGTGCCGGCGACGGCGTAGAGCAGCAGGATGCCGGCGTCGATCAGGAAGCTCAGGCCCTCCGCGACATACGACGATCGCCGGGTCCGCGCGCGCTGCCGCAGGGTGTCGGCCGCGGTTTCCGCGGCGGGCGCGATCCCGGTCCAGCTTTCCGGAGCTTGTGAAATCGAGCTGTCAGCCACGTGTCGCCTTGAATCCGCTGGGCCCTGGTGGGCCCTTGTCCTGCCGCGTCGTTGCGGTCAGGCCGAAAACAATCGCATCGGCCGCGCGGCATCGTGCCACGGGCCGGCATCAGGCAGTCGCAATTGCGAAAGTGTGGCATCGAGAGATGAATTTTTTGGCAAGACCGTCGGCTCGGTTTTCGCCGAATTCCCGCTGGCCCGCGCCCCGGCGCCGGTTTCCGGTGCCGCCGGCTCGGTTCGGAAGCCCCGCGGAAGTTGATCGGCCGTGATCTTCCTTTTGCCGCCGTGGGGTTTTAGCTACGGTGCGGTGCGAGAGAGCGGGGCGACGTGAGTATCATCGAACGGGTCTGGTATTTTCTGAGCGCGAGCTATCGTGAACACGTGCGCGAGCGTCCCGAAGTGCTCCTGATCCTCGGTCGCAGGCGGCCGGACTCCGACTGGCGCCAGGCCAGTTTCTCGATCCGCAACCTGATCAACCAGCAGCTCGTCGTGACCGAGATCGCGCTGCGGGGATCGTCCGGCTGCCGCATCACCGCCGCGATCGGCGAGTTCGACAATTGGCGCATCGACGACACGCGCATCGGCCGGACGTTGCGCCTGAACCAGATCATCCGCCCGTCGACCCGGCAGGCCACCCGCCAGGAGGTGCCGTTCTTCATCCGCCACCCGCGCGACGCCGAGGGGGCCCGTCATTTCGTCAAGGTGGCGATCCTGCTGGAGCACCGCATGGACCGCAGCCGGCGCTGGCGCATCACGCTCGAGGGCCAGTTGCCCCAGGAGCCGTCGGACCCGCGGCTATTCGGGCCGTTCGGCGCCCACGCCGGCAACTGGTCGGCGACCATGGCCGGCACCACCCAGGCACGCCAAGC
Source organism: Xanthobacteraceae bacterium (assembly GCA_031291445.1). Classification (GTDB taxonomy): domain Bacteria; phylum Pseudomonadota; class Alphaproteobacteria; order Rhizobiales; family Xanthobacteraceae; genus Bradyrhizobium_A. The sequence continues at coordinate 31,398 of JARLJA010000188.1, forward strand.
CGGTCCGATCTGACCGCGCGCTCCTGATCCCCCGACCCGCCGTATTTGGCGTAACGGCGCGGACGTTCGCGAACGTCCAAAGCCCGGCACAGGTGCGACGTTCGACCGCAGGCGTTGAACCTCTGTCCCGCTCCAGGACACAAAGGGCCATGCCCGAGGTGTCTCGGTTGGCAAAAATGCCACGGGTGGCGAGAAATTGAAGTCCGAGTGCCGCCGCGCCGGGGTGGAGCCCCTGTCCCGAGTGGAGAATATTGCTAGGTTCCGGCCGCTCGAGGGGCCGTGTGGAATGCTCGATTCGAAACCATCAAGGATGCGCGCGGGGCGCGGGACAGCGGTGCGGCGGCTGATGGCTGGCGTCGCCGTGGCCGCCGTTGCGGTGCTCGGAGTTTCGACGCCGGGCCGCGCCCAGGACGCGGTCCTGCAGCAGGACATCCTGTTCCAGCAGACCCTGCATGAACCGGCGAACCTCGAGGTCGCCTTCGCGTTCGCCCGGCTCGCCACCGCCAACGGCGACTACGAGGCCGCGATCGGCGCGCTGGAGCGCGTGCAATTTTTCCAGCCCGGACTGGCGCGGGTGAAATACGAACTCGGCGCGCTCTATTTCCGGCTGCGCGCCTACGAAATGGCCCGGCGCTATTTCCGCGAAGCGCTCGGCTGTGCCGACCTCGATCCGCAGACCCGGGACCGCATCGAGACCGCGCTCCCCGACGCCGAGAAGCAGTTGCAGCAGAGCCGGCTGTCCGGCTTCGTGCAGGGCGGCGTCCGCTACCAGACCAACGCGACCTACGCGCCCAACGGCGGCGTCGCCAGTCTCGGCGGGCTGGATCTCGCGCTGTTGCCGTCGGCGACCAAGAAGCCGGACGGCAACCTGTTCGGGCTCGCCGGCATCAGCCACGACTACGACCTGGACAACGGCCGCGGCGATACCCTGGAGACGCGTTTCGTCGGCTACGGCACCGACCAGTTCCGCTTCCACGACCTCAATGTCGGGCTCGCGGAAATGACGTTCGGCCCGCGCTTCGCGCTGGCGCCGCAGCTCCTGCCGGGCGCGACCATCAAGCCGTACCTGATCGGCGGCAACACCTGGGTCGGCGGTGCCAATTATCTCTCGCTCGGCGGCGCCGGCATCACCGCGACGTTTCCGGTGGTGCAGCGCCTGGCGCTGACGCCGGGGTTCGAGTGGAATCGGGTCGACGTCAACACCGGCAGCCCGCTGCAGGTCTCCACCTTCAATTCCGGCGACTGGTTCTCCACCAGCCTCGCCGCCGTCGCCCAGGTCAACGAGCAGGTCACGCTGCGGGCCCAGGGCCTCTACCGCCGCGGCACCGCCGCCACCACCTTCTTCGCGTTCAACCAGTGGGCGGCGGACGCGTCGGTGACCTACGCCTTCGCCTCGCCGCTCGGGGTGTCGCTGAACTGGAGCGTGTCGCCCTTCGTCCGCGTCATCAGTACCGCGTTCGACGCGCCCAATCCGGCGATCGATCCGCTGACGACGCGGCGCGACACCGAGTGGATCACCGGCGTGATCTTCGATACGCCGGTGTCGAAGACGTTCGGGGTGTCGACCACGATCCAGTACGACCGCACCAATTCGACCCTGCCGAACTACCGGCTGGACAACCTGTCGGTCATGACCGGCCCGACGGTGCGGTTCTGAGGATGACGAGGAGGTCGCGGATGGCGGGTCGCTGGCAAAGCCTGGTCTGGAGCGCCGTCGCGCTGCTCGCGCTCGTGCCCGGCGCCGGGCGGGCGGCGGAAAACTGGGGCAAGGTCGGTGCGGTCAATCACGAGGCCACCGGCACGCGGCCGGGCGAAGGCCCCCACGCGCTGATGATCGGCGCCGGCGTAATCCACGGCGAGGCCATCAAGACCTCGGCCCAGGGTTCGACCCAGCTGGTGTTTCCGGACCAGTCCACGCTCAACGTCGGCCGCAACTCCACGCTGGTGATCGACGAGTTCGTCTACGATCCGAACGCGCGCAGCGGCAACATGGTGGCGACGCTCGGCCACGGCGCCCTGCGCTTCGTCGGTGGCCAGATCAGCCACACCACCGGCGTCACCATCCAGACCGAGATCGGCACGCTGGGCATTCGCGGCGGCGTCGCCTCCATCGTGTTTCCGGTCCCGGCCAGGCTCGCCGCCGCCGATCCCGCGCTCGCCGGCTGCCACGGCGAACTGGTGGTGGCCGACGTCGGTACGGCGACGCTGCAGAATTCCGTCGGCAGCGTGACGCTGCGGCCGGGCTTTGCCGCCTGCGCCAACGGCCCGGATGTTCCGATCGGCGCCCCGTTCCGGATCTCGGACGCAGCGCTGGCCATCATCGTCGCCACGCTGACCAGTTCGCCGGGACAGACCGGCGGCGCCACCACCCCGCCGGCGGGGCCCTATGTCACCTTCAACGGCGTCGGCACCGTCATCCTCGACGATCCGGCGCATCCGCCCGGCGCCGATTCGCTGGGACTCAACGGGGTCGTCATTTTCGGCAACGCGCTCGCCGGCAGCAGTTCGCAGACCAACCAAGTCACCAACGGCGTGCAGCTGCCACCGCCCCCGCCGCCCCCCGTGCCGCCGCCGCCTGGGGGACCGCCGCTGACGTTCAACCCGCCGACGCTCAACTGAGCGTTGGCCGCGGGCGCCGCTTGGCCTAGAACAAAGAACAAAGAAAAAAAGAGGGGCGTCATGGGGCAGGTGGACGGCAAGGTCGCATTGATCACCGGCGGGGCATCGGGCATCGGCGCTGCCACTGCGACGCTGCTGGCGCACGAAGGCGCCCGCGTCGTCATCACCGACATCGACGACCTGCGGGGGCCGGAGCTCGCCGCGACGTTGTCGCGCGCGGGACACCACGCGGTCTATCTCACCCATGACGTCACCAGCGAACCGCGCTGGATCGAGGTCGCCGCCGAGGTGGAGCGGACTTTCGGCCGTCTCGACATCCTGGTGTCCAATGCCGGCATCGGCATGTCCGTGCCCTCCATTGTCACCATGTCACTGGACGACTGGCGGCGGCAGACCGCCGTCAATCTCGATGGCGTATTCCTGTCGGTGAAGCACACGCTGCCGCTGATGCGCCGGTCGGGCGGCGGCTCGATCATACTGATGTCGTCGCTCGCCGGGTTGCGCGGCTCGCCCGCGCTCGCCGGCTACTGCGCGACCAAGGGCGGCGTGCGGATGTTCGCCAAGGCGGTGGCCATGGAGTGCGCCCAGGCCGACGACGGGGTCCGGGTCAACTCGGTCCATCCCGGCATCATCGATACGCCGATCTGGGGCAAGATCCCGGCCGGCGCCAGCGGCAGCGAGCGCAACGCGCCGGTCGACGTCGACGCGCTCGCCGCCATCGCCGCGCCGCTGGGACGCGCCGGCCAGCCCGAGGACATCGCGCGCGGGGTGCTCTATCTGGCGTCCGACGCCGCGGCTTACGTCACCGGAACCGAGCTCGTGATCGACGGCGGCATGTTTGCGGGCGCCGCGCCGCGCCCGCCGCGCGGGGAGTGACGTGAATATTTAACCTTCACGGGCTTGTCTTAAGTGGCGTGCTGATGTCGCGGCCTTGCGCGCGACATTACGTTGCGGAGGTGCCTTGTGAAGAACTCGACCAGAAACGTTGCGATCCTCATTGTCGTCGTCGCTGCCGGGTACGGCTGCTTTTCGGTCATCTTCAGGAGCGTTCCGGTACGCTTCCGGCTGACCATGGAAGTGATGGACGGCGATCAGATCAGAACGGGCTCGAGTGTGATCGAGGTCGAATATCCGATCTATCCCGACGGACTTTTTCCCGGTCAAAACACCGGGGACCGCCAAGTTACCGGCTACGCAGCAACAGTTGACCTCGGCCAAAAGGGATTGCTGTTCCTGACCTTCCACGATGGGACGAGAAGCGAGGCGCAAGAACGAAAGCGGTTCCGTTGTCTGTTGACTGATATTGCCTGTCTGCCATTCGCTGCCTATGGCACGCCGAGCCGGGGCGTCGACAGCCTGTTTAGAAATCAGAAAGCAGCGCTTGACGAATTGCTGCGCCAAAACGGGCCGAGGGAGATTGCATTCGAAAATCTTCCGGAGCTCGTGCGGTTTCTAAACATAAGCGACAAAGCTACCGAGCGCATCGTTTCGCCATTCGATTTATCGGCCAGCTTCGGTCCTGGAGTTCAGCTCAACCGGGTTGCTTTGGAGCTGACAACCGCCCCCATAACGCCCGAGCCAAAAACCTGGCCCGGGTGGCTCAAGTCCAATAAACAATATGCCGAATTTGGAGAGTGAAAATCGACCAGCAGAGGATCCTCCAAACCTCCCTCGCAACAGATGCATATTTTCGTGGCCGGCTTCTCCCGCAGCCCGCAATTTCAAATCGCAGAACATTGCCAGCCCGTTTCATTGCGAACGCGACCATCACCTCACGTCCGGCCGCGGGTCGCCGACGAAGCTGTCGCGGTTCGGCATCCGGACGGCAGGCAGCGCATGCGCGTCGAGCACGGCATCGGCCGGCAGCAGGCCATTGAGGTTGAGGATGAAGGCCGCGACCGCGTAGACGTCGTCGTTGCTCAGCGACTGCGGCGCGTTCTGCGGCATCGCGCGGCGGATGTAGTCGAACAGCGTGGTGGCATAGGGCCAGAAGCTGCCGACGGTGCGGACCGGCTTCGCCGTCGCCAGCGTGCCCTGGCCGCCCACCAGCTGATCGCCCAGCGCGCCTTCGCCCTTGGCGCCGTGGCAGCTCGCGCAGTGTTCGGCGAACACGACGCGGCCGCGATCGACGCTGCCCCGTCCCGGCGGCAGGTTGTCGCCGGCGCGATCGATGTCGATGTTCCAGCCGGCGATCTCGGCGGCGGTGGCGGGGCGTCCGATGCCGTAGCCCTCGCCGGCCCGCGCGGCCGACGCCGCCAGCACCAGCAGCGCGGCGAGGCCGATCGCTCGCGTGTCACGCCTGGCCATTGGTCACCTCGCCGGCGGCGTCGATGCGCCAGGGCCAGATCGCGTTGTTGTGGTAGAAGTGGTTGCTGCCGCGCACCGCGAGCAGCTCCTGCAGCGTCGGCTGAACGTAGCCGGTCTCGTCGACGGCGCGGCTCTGGATCATGGCCGGCTCGCCGTTCCAGTGCCACGGCAGCCGGAACCGGGTCAGCGCGCGGGTCAGCACCGGCTCCTGCAGCTCTGCCGTCTGCCAGTCGTGGCCGCCGTCGACCGAGACCTCGACCCGCGCGATTTTGCCGTGCCCGCTCCAGGCGATGCCGGTGATTTCGTGGAAGCCCCGCACGGTGAGCTTCTGTCCGCCCGAGGGCCGGGTGATGATGGACTTGGCTTCCATATGGAAGGTGAATTCGCGGGCCGTGCCGTCCGGCATCAGGTCGGTGTATTTCGAGGTCTCCTCGCGCGAATAGGCGGGCTCGGTCGTGACCTTGAGGCGCCGCAGCCATTTCACATTCATGTTGCCCTCGAAGCCCGGCAACAGCAGGCGCAGCGGATAGCCCTGCTGCGGCCGCAGCCGTTCGCCGTTCTGGCTGTAGACCAGCATGGCGTCATCGAGACATTTCTCGATCGGGACGCTGCGGGTCAGCGCCGCGGCGTCGGCCCCTTCGGCCACCACCCATCGGGCGCCGTCCTCGAGGCCGGCTTCCGCGAGCACGGTCTTGAGCGGCACCCCGGTCCATTCGGCGCAGCTGACGAGGCCGACCAGGTCGGAGGCGGTCTTGCCATAGGGCCTGGTGTAGACCGGGTTTCCCGAGCACTCGATGAAATGGATGCGCGACTGGGACGGAAACCGCCGGATGTCCTCCATGGTGAAGATCAGCGGGCGCTCGACCAGCCCGTGCACCATCAGCCGGTGCTGCGCCGGATCGATGGTCGGCACGCCGCCATGGTGGCGCTCGTAGAACAGTCCGTTCGGCGTGATGATGCCGTCGAGATCCTGCAGCGGCGTGCGGCCCGACGCCGAGATGTACTGCTTCAAGGTCTTCGAGATGTTGCGCACCACGCCCTTTTCGTAGACCGACGGCGTGCCGTAGGGCTCGTTGCCCATCGGCTCGCCCGGGGCCTTCATCCATTCGGGGACGTTGGGCGGCAGGTTGGCCGCGTCCGGCGCGGCGGGCTCGGCCGCCGCGGCGCGGCCGGCGAGGCCGCCGGCGACGGCGCCACCCGCCATCGCCCCGCTCGCCCGCAGAAATTCCCGGCGCGACGGCGGACGCGTGGCGGCGCCTGTATCATCATCGGTCATCGGCAGTCTCCGTGGGCCGGTCCGGGCAGGCGATCGGACTGCGCTTCGCCGCCGCGGTCAATTCACAGCTGCGCCAGATAATGCGCCAGCGCCGCGATCTCCTCTTCGCTGAGCGAATAGGCGATGTCGGCCATCGCCGCAACGCCACCGCCGGTGCGCGCCGCGGATTTGAAGTCGTTGAGCGCCTTGACCAGGTACTCCTCGCGCTGCCCGGCGAGCCGCGCGGTGGCCTTGACCCCGGCATAGCTGTCGGTGTGGCAGGAGGCGCAGCGCCGGCCTTGCGCGGCCTGCGCGCCCTTCTTCGACAAATCGGGATCGGCGTCCGGCTTGGCCGGCTGGAACGGCGGCAGGCTGGAGAAATAGGCGCCGAGATTCTGGATGTCGGTGTTGCTCAGCTGTTCGATGATCGCCTGCATCTGCTCGCTCTTGCGGGTGCCGCTGCGGAAATAGATCAGCTGCCACTGCAGGAACAGGTCGGGCTGGCCGGCGAGCGAGGGAATATTCTCGGTCTGGGACACGCCGGTGTCGCCGTGACAGCCGGCGCAGAGCTGGGCCTTTTCCTTGCCGGCGGCGATGTCGCCGGCGCCGGCCGCGGTCGTCATTCCAAGAACACACGCCGCGAGCAGCACGGCAGACAACACGTCACGGCGCATCATCGACACTTCCCACCTTCGAAAAACGAGAGGGCTGCGGCAGCTTGCGAGCGGCCGCAGCCCCGGGTCGTCACGAACCTATTTGCTGTAGCTGATGCGATAGATCGCGCCGGCCCAGTCGTCCGCGACCAGGATCGAGCCGTCCTTGGCCAGGATGATGTCGTCCGGCCGGCCGGTATAGCCCTGGTCGCCCTCGATCCAGCCGCTGGCGAACACCTCCTGCTTGGCGTTCTTGCCGTCGGCATCGACGATCACGCGCATGATCCGGGCGCCCTGGTACTTGTGACGGTTCCAGGAGCCGTGCTCGGCGATCAGGATGTTGTTCTTGTACTCGGCCGGGAACTGGCTTCCGGTATAGAACTTCATGCCGAGCGGAGCGACGTGGGGGCCGAGATTGAGCACCGGCGGCGTGAACTCAGAACACTTGTGGCCCATGGCGAACTTCGGATCCGGCAGGTCGCCCTCGTGGCAGTAGGGATAGCCGAAGTGCTCGCCGAGATGCGAGATCATGTTGAGCTTGTCGCTCGGCTTGTCGTCGCTGACCCAGTCGCGCGCATTCTCGGTGAACCAGTACTTGCCGGACCGCGGATCGATGTCGCCGCCGACGCTGTTGCGGACGCCGAGCGCGACCAGTTCCGCGTTGCCGGTCTTGGGATCGACGCGGCGGATCTGCGACACCGAGGTCGGCGGGATGCCGATGTTGAACGGAGGTCCGAACGGCACGTAGAACCAGCCGTCCTTGTCGGCGACCAGATACTTCCAGCCGTGCGCGAGGTACGACGGCATGTCGTCGTAGACCACCTTGCCTTCGCCGACATTGTCGAGATGGTCTTCCGGATTGTCGTACTTGTAGAGCTTGTCGATGTCGATCACGTAGAGCGCGTGGTCGAGATAGGCGAGCCCGGTGGGCATCTTCAGGCCCTTGATGATGGTCTTGACGGTCTTCTTGCCGCCCTCGTCGGTGATGGCATAGACGTTGCCGAGGCCGAACGAGCCGACGAACAGCGTGCCCTTGTCGCCCCACGCCATCTGCCGCGCGGCGAGAACGTTGGCGGCATAGAGCTCGATCTTGAAGCCCGGCGGCAGCTTGATGTTCGGCAGTGTCTTGTTGAGGTCCGCTTCCGCGATCCCCGTGGGCGGTCCGGCCGGCGGCGCCAGGCCCTTCTGGCCCTCGGTCTCGTCGCCCAGGAACCAGTCCGGCGGCGGATGGGTCCAGAATTCCTTGGTGCCGGATTCGTATTTCTTGAGCTGAGCATTGGCCTGGCTGCTCAGCCCGGCGATCGCGACGATCGCCGCGCACGCAAGCACTGTTCGTTTGAAAACCGACTTCATCGCGCCACTCCCTGAACGGCCTGACGGCCGCGTTTATTTTTGATCTGAATGTCGAGAGATGAGTTTTGGTCGCTCGTCGACATCGCGTGCGGCGGCTGGCGCCGTCCCGATCCGACACGACGATGTTAGCAGACGGCTGTGATCACGCAAACCCTCGGTTGCGCGTCGCGGTCCGTCGCATGGCGGAACCCACCTCTCGTTATATAAATACGGACATAACGGGAACCGGCTCGTTGCAGATCGTCTTCTGGCGAACCTCAGGTCGTAGCGTCGCTCGATTTCGCACTGCAGCACGGGCGCCCGGCCGCCGATCACATGCGATTGATCCGGACGCGGCCGGTCGATGCCGGCTTGCGCCGTCCGTGCGGCCGCCGTATTGTCGGGGGTGCCGGCGGCTGTGCGCCGCAGCATGCGGGAGATCCGAGGAACCTCGTTTCGTCCCGATCCTTTCTCCCTCAATTGAAACGCCCGTCATCAAGGAGAGCTGGAATGGCCTGGAAAGCACCGAAGATCGTCGAAGTGTCGGTCGGCATGGAAATCAACATGTACGCCTGCGCGGCGCGCAAGTAACCGCATCGCATAGAACTTGCCCGGTTCCAGGAGCCGCCACCCCGTGGTGCCTGGAGCTGTGGCGGGGCGTTTGGTCCCGCGACTGCTCTCTTTTTTCTCTTTTCTCGATCCTGTCTCTTTTTTTCAATCCTGAATGGCCCCGCTGAATTGCTTGGGGCCGCTGTCTCCCCGCCCCCCTCAGCCTTGATCGGAATTGCCGCCTCTCGGCACGGGTGAGTTTGCGCCTCGGCCTCATGGTTGGAGACGGCGCAAGTGCGCCTCCTCGGCATGAAGAAGAGCAGGCCAAGACCAGCGCCTGCCGCGAACTCACGGAGGAGCTCAGGGCGGCGCAACGGTGGGTGCCGTCGCAGCCGGCGCCACGGCCGCCGACCGCCGCATCAGGCTGGCGAGCGCGGCGATGACCACCACGGCCGACCACAGGAAGACCCCGGCGGCCTGGGTCCAATGGGGTCGAATCCCATTGATGCCGGCCGCAAGCAGCACCACCGAGAGCGCGACGGCGAAGACCTGCCACCGCGCCACGCGACGGTCCGGCTCGCCGGCGGCGGAACGGACCAGCACGACATAGGGCAACAGCATCCACACGTAGTAGTAGGACCGCGCCACCGGCGAGGCGATGACGACGAGCAGCGCGAGGATGCTCCACTCGGCGGCGTCCGATTGCCTGGTCCGGCGGCGGCGCGCCGGCATGAGCAGGACGAAGCCGGTGCCGATCGCGAGCGCCGTCGCCAGAACGACCGCGTCGACGGTGCGCGGATCGAGATCCAGCAGATTGACGAAAGTGGGCGGCTCCGCTTCATCCGGATCGATCTCGGCATCGATCGGTCGCAGCAGCCGGTGTTCGACGGCATAGAGCGACTGGTTCTTCCAGCCCCACAGATCCGCCCGCTGGCCGAATTCGCGGTCGCCCCCCGACGGCAGCATGCCGGAAACCCAGCCCCCGAGTTCGCTCCAGTTGCGATCGAAGCCACGAATTGCGCCCGGCACCACCACCAGAAAGACGATCAGCAGCGCCACCATGCTCAGCGTCGTCCGCCAGTAGCCGCGCCACAGCAGCCACGGCAGGATCAACATCGGAAACACCTTGATCGCTCCGGCGGCGGCGAAGGGCAGCCCCGCCAGCCAGCCGCGGTCCCGGCGCAACAGGCAGAACCCGCACAGCGCCAGCGCGAGCAGCAGCAGGTTGGGCTGCCCGATGTGGAATTGGTCGTAGACGAACGGCAGCGTCACGATCACCGGCGCCGCGGCAACCCACGGCGCGACGGGCCTGTCATCTCCGCTCAACCGGTTGGACAACGCGATCGCGACCCACCACGCCAGCAGATTGAGGCACGACAGCATCACCACCATCGCGGTCTTGCCGAAATAGGCGGGGATTGCCAGCAGGAGGCCCGCGAACGGGGTGTAGAGGAAATCGAACACGCCGTTGTCGATCTCCTGCAGCGGACCTCCCCGCAGCATCCGTTGCCCGACCACGAACCAGAGTTGATAGTCCTGATGCTTTCCCGAACCGAGAACCTGCGGGATCACAGGCAACGCCACTAGCGCCAGGCTCGAAAGCACGAACAGCGCCGCGAACAGGCCCGACCAGGGAGTAGGCCACGCGGTCTTCGTAAGCCGCGACAGGAAACGAGAGACATTCGTCATGCAAACAGGAGCAGGCGCCCAACAGGTCCAACGACCAAACCAGATCCGACGAGCTTAGTCGATCCCCTGGTCCGGCGCATTCGGCATCTCCACGCGATCGCGTGGGCCGGCGTGGGCGGTCGTCCGTCGAGGGGCCAGCGAGTCGGGCTCAGCGAAACCAGAAGGGAAACAAGCCGCCGGCAAATTGCCGCGGCTGCGGCGCCATCGGCGGCGCTTCGGGGCTGCGCCGGGCCGCCACATGACGGTGCGTCGGCCGCGGTGGCAGCTGTCTGGCGTCGGCCGCGGGTTTCGCCGTCGTCACGCCGCCGTGCTCCGATGGATCGTCGGGCATCTGAGCAAAGGCTTCGCGCGCCGCGGGCGGTGAAGGCGGGGCGATGTCGGCCACTGTGGTGGACGGCGGCGGCGGAACAATGGTCGGCAGCGAGGTGTCGATCACCACGCGCTCGGGGCCCTTCCGGGTCGAGGTGATCCGAATGGTGGGATGGTCGCTGTCCTGGGACGAGGAGGGTGCGCCAGGCTCCGGCAAATAGGCGTGGGCGATCAACATGAGCGCCAGGAGCACGCCGGCCGCGCCGCCGAGGAACCGAACATAAAGCATGACGAACCGATCCGAACTGTTGCGCCGGGGGATTGAGACGTCGCCCGCGGTGGCGCGATTGGGTAATGCCGACGGGGTTCGAATGTTCCCGATTGGTCGTGCGCTCGGAGCCTGGGTTCAAGCACGCGTTCGTGAGACGGTTCACAAATGGTGAATCGTGCCCAGGGGGCGACCAGCCTCCGACGGTGGCTGGCCGGAATGCGTGGATCGATCACTCGCGTGTGATGTTGGCGATGCGCGCCGGCACGCCGAATTCGCGGTGACAGACCTCGGCCAGCCGCGCGATGCCGTTGCGGATCTCGTCGTGGCTCGGGCTCGCGAAGCACAGCCGTATCCGGCTGCGGCTGGAAGCCTTGTCCACCGACCACTCCGGACCGGGATTGACGGTAATGCCGGCGGCGAGCGCCTTCGGGTACAGCGCCAGCGCGTCGACCTGATCGGGCAGCTTCACCCACAGAAAGATGCCGCCCTTCGGCGCCTCGAACTCGGCCGCGGTGCCGAAATGCTCGCCGAGCGCCTCCATCAGCGTGTCGAGCTTGGCGCGCAGCGCCCGCGTCAGCACCGGCACGTGGTCGTCGAAGTGGGGCGCGCAGTATTCGGCGAGCACCATCTGCTCCAGCGCGCCGGATCCGGCGTCGAACTTGATCGCCAGCATGCGCGACAGGATCGCCCAGGGCGCGACGATGTAGCCGACCCGCAGCGCCGGCGCGACCGACTTGGAGAACGAGCCGATGTGGATGACGTTGCCGCTGCGGCTCATGGCGTGGAGCGCAGGCGGCCGCCGGTGGTCCCAGATCAGGTCGGCGTAGCAGTCGTCCTCGAAGATCGGCACGCCGTGGGCCTCGGCGAGCCGCAGCATCTCGGCGCGGCGGTCTTCGGGGAGGATGGTGCCGGTCGGGTTCTGCACCGTCGGGATGGTGTAGATGTATTTGGCGCGGATACCGCGGCGCGCGAGACCCTCCAGCGCGGACGCCAGCGCGTCCATTCTCATGCCGTCGCGGTCGAGCGGAATGCCGATGACGTCGACGCCGAGCCGCGTCAGCCGGTTGATCGAGCCCTGGTAGCAGTCCTGCTCGATGATCACGGTGTCGCCGCGCGCGAGCAGCACGCCATTGACCAGGTCGATCGCCTGCAGCGAGCCCGACGTCAGCAGGATCTCGTCGGTGGCGCAACTGATGCCGGCGTCGCGCGCGAGCTTTCCGACCAGGAATTGGCGCAACGGCAGGTAGCCCTGCGGGCCGCCGGACAGATTGTAGGTCGCGAGATTGCGGCCCTCGCGCCGCAGCACCGCATCGGCGGCGTCGATCAGGCGGTCGAGCGGCAGCGCGTCGGGGTCGTTGTGGCCGCCGGTGAAGTTGTAGGCCGGCAGGCCGCTGAACCTCTCGGCGGCGGCGGGAAGGCCGGATGCCAACAGCGGCGCGAAATCGAAGGCAGAGGACATGGCGGGCTGACCCAGCATCGGTTGGGGACGAGACAGTAGCCGAAACGGCCGCGGGCGCCGCGGCTGTGCACAAGTGATGCCGATGTTGCGACGGCGCGGAGGCGGGGGCAAGGTCGGGTCGAGCGATGGCCTCGCGGGAGCCGTGATCCCCGCCTGCGACGGACGGTCGTTAAGCGTCAAACGTCGAGCGTCGGGCAGACGGAAATTGCCGGGTTGCGTCTCGTTTCGGATCGCGCATCCGTCATTGCGCGGGTGATGACGCGCCGTCAAAAAGCCTCTCGCTGCCGGCGAGCTGCGCCGCATTGCGCGGTGCGCCGGCGAGCGGTGCCCAACGGTATCTTGATCTGCATCAACCACGGTGCAACGATCGGCGCTAGCGATGCTGTCCATGTGGCATGCGATGAACCGATCGTGGCGAACTGTCGTGATGGGCGTTGCCGCGCTCGTCGGTGCGGTTTCATTGAGCATGGCGCAGCCGGCGCCGGATGCCGCCGTGCTTCGCACGCCGGAGCAGGTCGAGCGCCTGGTGGCGCCGATCGCGCTCTATCCGGATCCGCTGGTCGCCCAGATCCTGATGGCCGCGACCTATCCGCTGGAGATTGTCGAAGCGAACCGCTGGCTGCACGGTCCGGGCAACATGGCGCTCAAGGCCGATGCGCTGGCCGCGGCGCTGCAGCAGCAGCCGTGGGATCCCAGCGTCAAATCCCTGGTCGCGTTCCCGGACGTGCTGCAGCGGATGGACGGCAATCTCGGGTGGACCGAGCAGCTTGGCGACACTTTTCTCGCTCAGCAGACGGACGTGATGGATGCGATCCAGCGCCTGCGCCGGCGCGCGAAGTCCTCCGGCGCGCTGCTCTCGACGCCGCAGCAGACGATTGCGACCGACGACCAGGACATCACCATCGAGCCCGCCAATCCGGACCTCGTCTATGTGCCGGCCTATGATCCGTCGTGCGCCTACGGGGCCTGGCCCTATCCCGACGCGCCGCCATATGCCTTCGGCGCGTGGAGCGGATCGTGTGGGGCGGGCGACCTTCTTGCCTTCGGCCCCGGTTTCTATCCTTTCGGCTTCTGGGCGTGGGGCCATTTCGACTGGCGTCGCCGCCATATCGCCATCGACCATGATCGCTTCGAACGCTTCCACACCAGTCACGAGGCGCCCGCCATCTGGCAGCATGATCCCGGTCATCGCCACGGCGTGCCGTATCGCGATGCCGCGACCGCGGCGCGGTTCCTGGGCTCGACCGCCGCAGGGCGCGGCTATCGTGGCTTCGTTTCTCCGCCGGGCTCGACCCCCGTGGTCAAGCCCGGGCTGCCGTCGACCGTGACGCCCGCGATCCGGTCCGCGGTGCCATCGATCGAACGCGGGACGATCAACAGGCCCGCAGCTCCGAACATCATCGCGCCGCAACGTCCGGCGCCGCCCGCCTTCGAATCGTTCGGCCGCGGCGCGCAGGTGCGCGAGGAGTCCGCCCGCGGATTCTCCAGCCGCATGGCGCCGCCGATGCCGGCCCCGAGCTTTCACGCGGCGCCGATGCCGAGCGCTCCCGTCGGCGGCGGCGCGATGCCGGCCTTTCGCGGCGGCGGCGGCATGAGCGCCGGCGGACATCCTGGCGGGCGCCGATGAGGGATGGTCATGAGAGTCGCTGACGCCAAACGAATGATCGGGTCTGTGATGGCGCCGAGCGCCCTGCGGCTTACCGCGTGCGCGATGGGTCTGTTGGCCGTCATCGCCGCACCGGCGCCGGCTGCGGCGGCCGGGCAGAACACCTTCGCGACGCCGAGCGCGGCCGTCGATGCCCTGGTCGCGGCAAATCGCGGCAATCGCCTCGGCAGGCTGCTCAGGATCCTCGGCCCGGGAGGCGCGAAGCTGATCCATTCCGGTGATCCCGTCGAGGATCGCGAGAGCCGGCAGCGGTTCGTCGCCGCCTATGACGAGGCGCACAAGCTCGAACGCGCGGGCGCGCGCAAGGCGATCCTGGTCGTCGGCGCCCATGAATGGCCGATGCCCATTCCGCTGGTTCATGGACGCGCCGGCTGGCGCTTCGACACCAGGAGCGGCGAAGACGAGATTCTCAATCGACGCATCGGTCGCAACGAGCTGAGCGTCATCAGGGTGTGCCGCGCCTATGTCGCGGCCCAGCGCGAATATGCCGCCATGAAGCTGGGGCCGGGCGGCACTTCGGAATATGCCCAGCACTTCATGAGCATGCCCGACAAGCGCGACGGGCTGTACTGGCCGGCCGCGGCCGGTGAGCAGGAAAGCCCGCTGGGGCCGCAGATCGCGGCCGCCCGGGCGGCCGGGTACCGGCCCGGAACGCCGCATCTCAGGCCGCGGCCCTATTACGGATACTACTTCCACATTCTGACCCGACAGGGTGCCGACGCGCCGGGCGGCGCGAGGGACTACGTTGTCGATGGCCATATGACGGGCGGCTTCGCGCTGATCGCCTATCCGGCGACCCATGGTGATTCCGGGGTCATGACCTTCGTCGTCAACCAGGATGGCATCGTCTACGAGAAGAACCTGGGACCAGATACGGCGGGCATCGCCGGCGCGATCACGCACTACAACCCGGACGGAAGCTGGCAGGCGACCAAGGCCGCGACCGAGGCCGGACACTGAGATTCTGTCCCGGTCGGCGCCGCTGCTGTCCAGGATCCCGGCTTGGCAGGGACGGAACAACGCCCCGGCAGAATCTGGTTCCGGGACGAATCATGAAAGTTCCCCGAGGCTTGCATGCGATCCCCTGCGAGTACCTCTCAGTACAATCTTAAGCTTCAACTGGCACGATGCTCAAGGTCATGTACGCGGACGGAAGGGTGGCTGGCATGAGCGGAATGGCGCCGAGAGCACCGGCGAAGGCGGTGCCGCCGCAGGCGATCGCTCCGCCCCTGGAACGGTCTGGCGACAACGGAGCCGATCAGCGCGCCGCGGTCCAGACCTGGAAGGGCAGGGCCATCGAGGAGCACGTCCATTCGAAGTCGCTGGACCGCGCCTATCGGCAGTGGCTATTCCACAAGGCGACCAGGTCGCCGCGGCTGCGCGACATGTATCTCGACCCGCAACCGTTCGAGCAGACCCTGCTCAGCCTGAAGCAGGGCGCCGACTATCTGGTGGTGTCGCAGAGCGATTCCCACATCGCTCATCTCGGCTACGACTTGCGCGGGACGCTGTCGTCGGAGCGGAAATTCGCCACCTCCAACAGCCTCAAGGAGATCTTTGACGAGTGCATCGCGGAGAACCAGCCGATCTACGCGCGCTACATCTCGTCGCTCTCGAACCGGGATGCGTATTGGGAAACCATGATCCTGCCGCTCACCGCCGACGGCACCGGCAGGCCGACCTTCACGCTGTGCTACATGAACGCCTTGAACGAAAAGGTGGACATGCTGCGCATCCTCTACGACCGTTCCCCGGTGGGAATGGTCGCCGCCGTGCCGATCAAGGACGGCCAGAACAGGACGGACGACGCGCGCATCCTGACCATGAACACCCGGGCGCGCGAGCTCCTGCATTTTGCGGAAGACAAGGGCCAGCCCCATACGGTCGGCGAGCTGATTCGCTACATTTCCACGGATCTGCGCTGGACCCCGACCGGCTCGTCCAGCATCGAACAGGGGACCTCGATTCTGTACCAGGATGCGGCGGGTGATCGCATCTCCGTCACCATCGAGCTGATCAATCACTTCATCCTGATCACCGTGGCGCCGGCGGCCGTCGAAAAGGGGCCGGGATGGAACCGGTTCGCCCGCCTGGTCGGATTGTCCTGACCGCGAGCGGCTCCGACCTCGCCCCGAACGCGCCAAAACGCAGCTCCTTGTCACCGGCGTGGCCGGCCAGAGAAACGCCGCGCCACGCGCCGCCCTGACCGTTCATGGTCGAGCCGCGAATGCGGCTGCGCAGCGGCTCGAGGGCGCGCCCGGGGTGCTCCGGATTCCCAGTATAGATATATCAAACATCACTACTTGACATAAAACCATCAATAATTACCATGCACCGATAACGTTTAAGGCTGATTCGCGTCATCGGCGGGCGGGGCGATCCATGATCACTGCGGCGCAGCTCCGGGCTGCCAGAACGCTGCTGGGCATCGACCAGAAGCAGCTCGCGGAATTGTCCGGGCTTTCGGCGCCGACCATCCAGCGCATGGAAGCCAGCGAGACCATGATTCGCGGCAACGTCGATTCCCTGATGAAGCTGATCGACGCACTCGACGCCGCCGGCATCGAGCTGATCGAGGAAGGCGCGGTGAGCAGCGCCGAGGGACGCGGGGTACGGCTGAAGGTGCGGTCGGGTCGGACGGCCGGCGCCGCCGCCGGGACGCGAGCGCGCTCATGATGGCGACGGTGGTCCTGCAGCTGGGGTGCGTCGCCGGGTTGTTCGCGGCCGCGGTGCTCGCGATTGCCCTGAGCCGCTCGACCCGCGCGTCGCCTGTCGTCTATGGCCTGACGCTGGCAGTTTGCGCCTTCGCGCTCGCCGCCGACGTGACGCGGCTGATCGGCGCGCCGTTCGACGTCACCGCGACCGTTCTGCCGGTCGGGCTGCCGTGGCTGGGCGCTCACTTCCGTCTCGATGCGCTGGCCGCGTTCTTCCTGCTCGTGATCAATCTCGGCGGTGCCGCCGCCAGTCTCTACGCGCTCGGCTACGGCCGCCACGAGACCGCGCCGCACCGCGTGCTGCCGTTCTTTCCTGCCTTCCTGGCCGGGATGAATCTCGTCGTGCTGGCGGACGACGCCTTCAGCTACCTGCTGTGCTGGGAGTTCATGTCGCTGGCATCGTGGGCGCTGGTGATGGCCCATCACCGCGATGCCGACAACGCCAAGGCGGGCTACGTCTACCTGGTGATGGCGAGCTTCGGCACGCTGGCGCTGCTGCTGGCATTCGGCCTGCTGGCGGGCCCTGCCGGCGACTACGGCTTCGCCGCCATCCGCGCCGCTCCGCACACGCCGCTGGCCACGGCGCTGGTCCTGATCCTGATGCTGCTCGGCGCGGGGTCGAAGGCCGGCCTGGTGCCGCTCCACGTCTGGCTGCCGCTCGCCCATCCGGCGGCGCCGAGCCATGTCTCGGCGCTGATGAGCGCCGTGATGACCAAGGTCGCGGTCTACGGCTTCATCCGCGTGGTGTTCGACCTGCTCGGTCCGCCGGCATGGTGGTCGAGCCTCGCCGTGCTGTTCCTCGGCGGCATCACCGCCGTGATGGGCATTCTCTATGCGCTGATGGAGAAGGACCTCAAGCGCCTGCTCGCCTACAGCACCATCGAGAATGTCGGCGTCATCTTCGCGAGCCTCGGGCTCGCGCTGGCGTTCCGCGCCAACGGCATGGGGGTGGCGGCCGCACTGGCGTTCACCGCCGCGCTGTTTCACGTGCTCAATCATTCGCTGTTCAAGAGCCTGCTGTTCTTCGGCGCCGGCGCGGTGCTGAGCGCCACCGGCGAACGCGACATGGAGAAGCTCGGCGGCCTGATTCACGGCATGCCCGTCACCAGCTTCGTGTTCCTGATCGGCTGCGCCGCGATCTCGGCGCTGCCGCCGTTGAACGGCTTCGTCTCCGAGTGGCTGATGTTCCAGGCCATCCTGCAGAGCCCGACCCTGCCGCAATGGGCGCTCAAGATCATGTCGCCCGCGGTCGGCGCGCTGCTCGCGCTCGCCGCGGCGCTGGCCGCCGCCTGCTTCGTCAAGGCGTTCGGCGTGACGTTCCTCGGGCGCCCGCGCAGCCCGGCCGCCGCCGCGGCCCATGACGTCGACTACGTCTCGCTCTCCGCGATGGTGATGCTCGCGGCGCTGTGCCTGCTTGCCGGAATCCTGCCCGGCGTCGTGATCGACGCGCTCTCGCCGGTGACGCTCGACCTGGTCGGCGCCCGCATGCCGGTCCAGCTCCAGGTCGAGGGGCTCTCGATCGTCCCCATCGCCGAGGGCCGCAGCTCCTACAACGGGCTCCTGGTCTTCCTGTTCATCGCGTCGTCGGCCTCGCTCGCCGTCTCCTTCATCCACCGCTTCGCCTCGCGCGCGCTGCGGCGCGGCCCGGCCTGGGGCTGCGGCTTCGACGATCCGACCCCGGCGGCCCAGTATTCGGGGGTCAGCTTCGCCCAGCCGATCCGCCGCGTGTTCGGCACCATGCTGTTCGACGCCAGCGAGCAGGTCGACATGCCGGCGCCCGGCGAAACCCGTCCGGCCCGGCTCAAGGTCGAGATCCACGACCTGGTGTGGGAGCGTCTCTACCTGACGCTCGCGGACGCGGTCTGGTTCGTCGCCGACCGGCTCAACCGCCTCCAGTTCCTGACCATCCGCCGCTATCTCAGCCTGGTGTTCGCGACCCTCGTCTTCCTGCTGCTGGTGCTCGCCATATGGTCGTGATCTCCGACATCATGGTCCAGGGCGCCCAGATGATCCTGGTGCTGCTGCTGTCGCCGCTGCTGACCGGCTTCGTGCGCAAGGTCAAGGCGCGGCTGCTGCGCCGCCGCGGGCCCTCGGTCGTCCAGCCCTACCGCGACCTGCTCCGGCTGTTGCGCAAGGAAGTCGTTCTCGCCGACAACGCCTCCTGGCTGTTCCGGATCACGCCTTACATGACGTTCGCCGCCATCTGGGTCGGCGCCGCGCTGGTGCCGACCTTCGCCACCGGCCTGCTGTTCAACTGGACCGCCGACCTGATCGCCATCGTGGCCCTGTTGGGCACGGCGCGCTTCTTCCTGGCGCTCGCCGGCATGGACGTCGGCACCAGCTTCGGCGGCATCGGCGCGAGCCGCGAGGTCATGATCGCCGCCTTTGCCGAGCCGGCCATGCTGCTGATGGTGTTCTGCGTCGCCCTGATCGCGGGCTCGACCCAGCTCACCACGGTGGCGACCTTCATGGCCTCGTCCGAAGTCGGCTTGCGGGTCTCGCTCGGCATGGCGCTGATCGCCCTGATCATGGTGGCGCTGGCGGAAAACGCCCGCATTCCGGTCGACAATCCGGCCACCCATCTCGAGCTCACCATGGTGCACGAGGCCATGGTGCTCGAATATTCCGGCCGCCACCTCGCCATGATCGAGTTCGGCGCCTTCCTCAAGCTGCTGCTCTACATGTCGCTGATCGTCTGCGTGTTCTTTCCGTGGCAGATGACCATCTTCGGCGCCGGGCCGCTGCACTACATCGTCAGCGCCGCGATCTATCTGCTCAAGCTCGCGGTTGCCGCGATCCTGCTCGCGCTGTTCGAGACCGCGACGGCGAAGATGAGGGTGTTCCGCGTTCCCCAGTTTCTCGGCGCCGCGCTGATGCTGGGTCTGCTCGGCACCCTCCTGCTGTTCGTGTCACGGAGCCTGTGATGCACAATATCTCCTTCGATATCGCGCACCTGCTCGCCGGCGGCCTCGTTCTCGTCAGCTTCATGATGCTGTACCAGGATCGCCTCTATGCCCTGCTCAACATCTTCACCCTCCATGCCCTGGTGCTGGCGCTGTCGGTGACCTGGCAGGCCTGGGTCCAGCACGCGCCCCACCTCTACGTCACGGCGGTGATCGCGCTGGTGTTCAAGGCCATCGTCATTCCCGTGGCGCTGCATCGCATGATCCGGCAGCTCGGCATCCACCGCGACATCGAGACCGTGGTCGGCATCGGACCGACCATGCTCGCCGGCATGGGACTGGTGGCGCTGTCGCTGGTGCTGATGCTGCGGGTCACCAGCAGCGCCGACCCGCTGGCCCGCGAGGATCTCGCCTTCGCGCTGTCGGTGGTGCTGCTCGGGCTCCTGGTGATGGTCACCCGCCGCAACGCGGTCAGCCAGGTGGTCGGGTTCATGTCGCTGGAGAACGGCCTGGTGCTGGCGGCCACGGGGGCCAAGGGCATGCCGCTGGTGGTCGAGATCAGCGTGGCGTTCTCGATCCTGATCGCCTTCATCGTCATCGGCGTGTTCCTGTTCCGGATCCGGGAGCGGTTCGACACCGTCGACGTCGGCGCGCTGGACGATTTCCGGGGAGAGCGGGGATGACCGTGGACTGGTTCAATCCCGTCGCCGCCGTCCTGCTGATCCCGATCGCCGCGGCGGCGCTCCTGGCGGCGCTGCCGGGCTACCGGCTGACGGCCCGGCTCAATGTGGTCGCGAGTCTTTTCACCTTCCTGGCGGCGCTGTCGCTGTTGTTCATCGCACGTCCGGCGCCGGGGCAGTATCTCCTGGTCGACGACCTCAACATCGTCTTCATCCTGCTCAACACCTTCGTCGGTTTCACCACCAGCATCTTCAGCGCCAGCTACATCGCCCACGAACTCGACACCGGCCGGCTGACGCCGACCTATCTGCGCTTCTATCACGCCATGTACCAGACCATGATGTTCGGCATGAACCTCGCATTCGTGTCCAACAACATCGGCCTGATGTGGGTCGCCATCGAGGTCGCCACGCTCACCACCGTGCTGATGGTCGGCATCTACCGCACCCACGCGGCGCTGGAGGCGGCCTGGAAATACTTCATCCTCGGCAGCGTCGGCATCGCGCTGGCGCTGTTCGGCACCATCCTGGTCTACATGGCGGCGCGGCCGGTGGTCGGCGAGGGCCAGGACGCCATGGTCTGGACGCTGCTGGTGACGCGCGCGGCGCAGTTCGACCCGGCGCTGCTCAACGTCGCGTTCATCTTCCTGCTCCTGGGCTATGGCACCAAGGTCGGGCTGGCGCCGCTGCATGCATGGCTGCCCGACGCCCACGCCGAGGGTCCGACCCCGATCTCCGCGGTGCTGTCGGGCCTTTTGCTGAACGTCGCGCTCTACGCCGTGCTGCGCTTCAAGATCCTGCTCGCCGCCAGCCCCGAGGCCATCGCGCCCGGGCCGCTGATGGTGACCATGGGCCTGGTGTCGCTGGTGTTCGCCGCGTTCATGCTGTACCGCCGGAACGACATCAAGCGGCTGTTCGCCTACTCGTCGATCGAGCACATGGGCATCATCGTGTTCGCCTTCGGCATGGGCGGCGCGCTCGCCAATTTCGGCGGGCTGCTGCACATGGTGATGCACAGCCTGACCAAGTCGGCGATCTTCTTCGCCGTCGGCCACGTCGCGCAGATCAAGGGCACCCAGAACATCGCCAATATCCGCGGGCTGACCGAATCCCATCCCGCGCTGGGCTGGAGCCTGGTGCTCGGCGTGGTGGCGATCGCGGGCCTGCCGCCGCTCGGCATCTTCATGAGCGAATTCCTGGTGGTGAGCTCGACCTTCGCGCGCCAGCCCCTGCTGGCGATCCCGCTGGTGTTCGGCCTGCTGATCGCGTTCGGTGCCCTGGTGCTGCGTCTCACCGGCGTGGCGTTCGGAGAGCCGAGCGGCAGCACCGCGCCCGCGGAAGCGTCCTACGTGCCGATGCTGGCGCATCTGTCGCTGGTCCTGATGGCGGGGATCTACCTGCCGGCGCCGCTGGTGGCCTGGTTCCAGCATGTCGCGAGCCTGCTCGGATGACCCGGAGACCGCGCATGCCGTCGCTGATCGATCTCGCGCTGGAAGGCCGGCAGGTCGCGGAGCAGCGGCCGTGGCCGCGAACCATCGTCGAATTTCCGGTGTGGAATTTTGCCGCCGATCAGCTCGCCGAAGGGGCCTGGAGCCTGTCCGGCCTGTGGGGCGAACCGTCCGCGGTGCACATGGCGCTGGTGGACGAGGAGACCGCCCAGGCGGCGGTGATCAGCCTCGCGTGCCCCAACCGCAGTTTTCCGTCGGTCGGCCGGCGGCATCCGCCGGCGCTGCGGCTGGAGCGCACCATCCGCGACCTGTTCGGCGTCGAGGCCATGGGGCCGCCCGACGCGCGGCCGTGGCTCGACCACCAGCGCTGGGGCACGCGGTTTCCGCTCGGCGCTCCCGCGGTGCCGGGCGACCCTTCGCCCTATCCATTCCTGCCGGTCGAGGGCGACAGCCTGCACCAGATCGCGGTCGGTCCGGTCCACGCCGGCATCATCGAGCCCGGCCATTTCCGCTTCACCGCCGGCGGCGAAACCGTGGTGCGCCTCGAACAGCGGCTCGGCTACACCCACAAGGGCGTCGAGGGCCTGATGGCCGGCGCCGACCTGACGCGCGCCGCGCAGCTCGCGGGCCGGGTCTCGGGCGACAGCACGGTGGCCTACGCGCTCGCCTTCGCGCGCGCCGCCGAGGCCGCCCTCGGCATCGATGCGCCGGCGCGGGCGATCTGGCTCGGCGCGCTGATGGCCGAGCTCGAGCGGCTCGCCAACCATCTCGGCGACATCGGCGCGATCTGCAACGACGCCTCCTTCGCGCTGATGCTGGCCCATTGCTCGGTGCTGCGCGAGGACGTGCTGCGCGCCGCCGACACAGCCTTCGGCCATCGCCTGATGCGGGACGTGATCGTGCCCGGCGGGGTGGCGCGCGATCTCGCCGCCGACGGCGCGGCGGCGATCCGCGCCGTCGTCGCCACCATTCGCCGGCGCTTTCCCGCACTGGTCGAACTCTACGACAACACCGCCTCGCTGCAGGACCGCACCGTCGGCACCGGCGTGCTGACGCCGGCGCTGGCGCGGCACTACGCCGCCGGCGGCTATATCGGCCGCGCGTCGGGCCGCGCCTTCGACGCCCGCCGGTCCCTGGCCTACGCGCCGTATGACGACTTGCAGTTCGATGTTCCGGTTCTCACCGAGGGCGACGTCAATGCGCGGGTGTGGGTCCGGATCCGCGAGGTCGAGCAGAGCCTGTCGCTGGTCGAGCAGATCCTCGACCGCCTGCCCGGGGGCGCGTTGCTCGCGCCGCTCGAAGCCTCGGCGAATGCCGGCGAGGGCATGGCGATCGTCGAAGGATTCCGCGGCGACGTGCTGGCCTGGTTGCGCGTGGCCGGCGGCCGGATCGAGCGCTGCCATCTGCGCGATCCGTCGTGGTTCCAGTGGCCGCTGCTGGAAGCCGCCATCGAGGGCAACATCGTCGCCGACTTCCCGCTCTGCAACAAGTCGTTCAACTGCTCCTATTCCGGTCACGACCTTTGAGGATCAGCCGGCATGCGTAGACTTCTCCTGCCCAGCCTGTTGCGGCGGCCGCTCACCGAAGCAGCCCCGGCGCCCGACGATGCGGCGCTCCGCGAGATCGCGGCGGCGGTCGACGCTGCGGCGCGCCGCCGCCTCGGCCGCAGCCTCTCGATCCGCGAGGTCGACGCCGGCTCCTGCAATGGCTGCGAGCTCGAAATCCACGCCCTCAACAACCCCTATTACGACGTCGAGCGCTTCGGCATCCGCTTCGTCGCCTCGCCGCGCCATGCCGACGTCCTGCTGGTCACGGGCCCTGTCACCAAGAACATGCGCGAGGCCCTGCAGCGCACCTACGACGCCACGCCCGGTCCGAAATGGGTGGTCGCGCTCGGCGACTGCGCCCGCGACGGCGGCTGCTTCGCCGGCAGCTACGCGGTGGCGGGCGGAGCGTCCGAGGTGGTGCCGGTCGACCTTCACATTCCCGGCTGTCCGCCGCCGCCGCTTCAGATTCTGCGGGGCCTGCTCGCCTTGCTGGAGCAGGTCGATCGCGGCGCCAAGGCTGGGTGATTTCCGTCATTCTGAGCTGCTATGCCGTTCAGAGTCTGACTCAAAATTGCAAGCCCACAAAATCAGGCCGCTATTGAAAAACTCGTCATGCCCGGCCAGCGCGATCCGTCTTCGACGGATCGCTAGGACTAAGGTCTGCCGGGCATCCACGACTTAACGGCATTGCCGCCAGAAAGACGTGGATGGCCGGGACAAGCCCGGCCATGACGGCAAAAAGCAGCAATTGCGCGAGGTTAGAACATCTTGAAAATGCTGGCTGTATTTTCGGCCGCACACTCGGGACGACGGGCCAAGGTCAGTGAAGCAAATATCACCCTGCTCGGGTCGTCTCGGTGCGCGCTTTGGGCGTGCCGACGTGCTCCTTGAGCCGCACCCCGCGTCCCCCGCCTGGGCTGATCGCGCCCGGACTGATCAGCTCGATCCCGGCCTGCTCGAGCGCCGCCACCAGCTTCATGAGCGAATCGACGTTGCCGCGGATCACACCTTCGCTGGCTTCCATGCGCTGGATGGTCGGAACGGACAGATCGGCCAGCCTGGCGGTCTCGCGCTGATCGATGTTCAGCAGCGCGCGGGCGGCCTTGAGCTGGTTCGCGGTGATCATGGACTCGCAGGCGGTGCGCGGGACGGGAACAGGGGCCGCACCGTACAAAAGTCCACCTGAGACATCAAACGGGATGCGCGCTCTATCAACGGCCGACAACCGGCAGCACGGCGGTGCCAGCTCGTTCGTCGAGCACCGGTTCAGGACGCAAGCAGCGCGTCGAATTGCGCTTCCGCCGCCGCCGCGTCGAACGCGATCGCCGCCGGTGCCAGGCTGTCGCAGCCTTCGAGCCACGCCGTCTCGCGCCCCGTGCCGTCGAGCGCGAGCACCAGACCATGGTTGATCTCGTAGAGGCCCCAGGGCAGTCCCGCCGCCCGCAATGACGATTGCAGCGCGCTCTGCACCAGGCCCCGCAGCGCCATGTGCGGTTCGGACAGCGGCACTTCGACGTCCCGGCCGGCGACCGCGCGGACGCAGGCCTGCCGGTCGAAGGAGGCGTGGCCGCGGCAGGCGAGCGGACGCACCGGGTGGACGATGCAGACGCCGCGGACGATGAACGGGCACGGCTTGCGCCGCGCCATCCGCTCCGCCTCGGTCAGCCCGCGCGTGACGCGGTCGGCCAGCGCGATGCGGCGTTTCAGCCCGATCGCCGCGCCGCCCGGGCTGGCATCGATCCGCGCGACGTAGTCCGCCAGCAGGAAGATCTCCGGCGCGGTGGCCGTCACCCGCAGGCTGCAACAGGACGGGCAGCCCTTCCGGCAGGCCAGCGGCGGCAGGCCCTGGGTCCGCGGACCGATGTTGCTCTCGAACAGATCGAAGGCGCGATCGACCACGACGTCGAACAGCTGCGGCACGTGCGCGTGCTCGGCCACGAGGCGCGAGAACATCGCGTGCAGGTCGCGGAAGCCGTTCGAGGCCACCGTGGCGTCAGCCCGGCAGCGCCGCGAGGATCGTCGCGAAAGTCGCGCGCGGAATGCGGAAGAAGCCGCGTCCGCCGGCGTACACCTGGTAGTGGGACGACGCGGTGGCGAGCAGATGCCGATACCATGCGCTCGCGCTCAGGCCCGCGGGTTTCTCGCCGATCGCGGAGATCTCGGCATTGGGATGAAAGCGCACATGCACGAGGACGTCGTCGGAAACGGGGCCGTCCTCGCGGTCCGTCTCGACGGGATGCAGCCGGGCCACCGCCGCGTTCGCCATTGCAGGTTCTCCTGTTCGACCGGGACATCCGGGTGCGCTATAGTCCAAAATATATATCGCGATTTTCATTGATCCGGATCAATTGCGCCGGCTCCCGCCTGCGCGCGCCGCCGCATCACGCGATTGTCGGCAACCGAACACGCCTGTTTCGAATCCGACAGGACCTTGCGCGGTGTTCGGGCGTTTGGTTGCGTCCCCGCTGGCACGCGGCTTGCTGATCCTTCGTCGGGCGGCACCGCGACGCCCGGCATCGGAAAGGACGCGCCATGACGGTACATGTCGGCTCCCAGGCGGCCGGACCGCTGCTGCCGCGCGCGCTGGAGCGCGAGCCCGAGCTGCGCGGCTTCCGCTTCCTGTCGACGCCGCTGCCGCACGCCGCCGGGGTCTATGCGCTGACCCGCCGGATCGGCGATCTGGTCCATCCGGTGCTGATCGCGGACGCCGAGGACATCGCCGCCGACGCCGCGGCGTTCGCGGCGCGCGAGCCGGACGCCATGAAGGTGATCGACGGGCAGCTGTGGATGATCCGCCCCCAGGCCCGGCAGCGTGCACAGATCGCGCGGGACCTGATCGGCGCCTACAATCCGCCGCTCAATCGCGACCACCGCACCCGCCACGCCGCGCCCGAGCTGGCCGCGCTGGTGCCCGATCGCGCCGAGGGCGATCCGCGGCTCGAGCCGTCGACCGATCTCGCCGCCGATCTCTCCATCACCGAGGCCGATCTCGATCGCCTGGTGCGGCGCTTCTACGCCCGCGCCACCGCGGACGACCTGATCGGCCCGGTGTTCGGCCGCGCGGTCGCCGACTGGGAGCATCACTTCGCCACCATCCGGGATTTCTGGTCGAAGACCCTGCTCGGCACCACCCGCTACACCGGCAACCCGTTCTCGGCCCATCTCGGCCTCGACCTGCGGCCGGAATTCTTCGAGCGCTGGCTCGACCTGTTCCGCGCCACCGCGCGGCAGGAGCTGCCGGCGCCGGCCGCCGATCGCGCCATCGCCAAGGTCGAGCACATGAGCAGCTGCTTCCAGGCCGGCCTGTTCCTGCCGTCGTCGCCGGCCGCCACGCCATGACGGACGTGACCGGGACCGCCCGCGCAATGGCGCGTCCCGCGGGCGCGCGGACGCCGTGAGGTCCGTCAGCCGCAGCCGCGACATGTGCGAGTGGGAGGACTTCGCCGACGCGGCGCCGCGCGTTCGCGCCCTGTTGTCCCAGGGCGAAGCCGGGCGGCTGTCGCCGTTCCTGGCGCTGTCGGTGCCCGGGATCAGCGCGCGGGAGCAGCGCGCCTGCTCTGAGCTGTGGACGCGGGATCGCATCGCAGGGAGCGTTCCCGAGCGTGAACGGCTGGCATTCGCCGTCGATCTCGGCCTGCGCGACCGGCTGCGCATCGGCTACCTGTCCAACGACTTCCACGATCATGCCACCGCGCGGCTGTTGATCGAGACCTTCGAGGCCCATGATCGCGGGCGCTGCGAGGTCCATGCCTTCTCCTTCGGAGCCGACGACGGCGGCAGCCTGCGGCGTCGCGTCCGCGCCGCCGTCGACGGCTTTCACGACGTCGCGGCGCTGAGCGACACCGATGCCGCGCGCGCGGTGCATGACGCGGGCATCGACATCCTGGTCGATCTCAAGGGCTATACGCTCGGCGCCCGCACCGGCATCCTGATGCTGCATCCGGCGCCGGTCCAGGTGAACTATCTCGGCTATCCGGGAACGCTCGGCGCCGACATCTGCGACTACATCATCACCGATGCGTTCATGACGCCGCCCGCGGCCGCGTCGGACTATTCCGAGGCCTTCGCCTACATGCCGCACTGCTATCAGCCCCACGGACGAGGCGGCGCGATCGGCCGCAGGCCGACGCGGTCCGAGGTCGGGCTGCCCGAGACCGGGTTCGTGTTCTGCTGCTTCAACCAGGCCTACAAGTTCACGCCGGCGGTGTTCGACCTGTGGTGCCGCCTGCTCGCGGCGGCGCCGGACAGCGTGATGTGGCTGCTCGGCGCCGCGCGGGCCGAGGGCAACCTGCGCGGCGAGGCGCTGCGCCGGGGCATCGCGCCTCACCGCCTGGTGTTCGCGCCGGACGTGGCGCAGGGCGAGCATCTCGGCCGCCTGCAGCTCGCCGATCTCGTGCTCGACACCATGCCCTATGGCGCGCACACCACGGCGAGCGATGCGTTGTGGGCCGGCGTGCCGGTGGTGACCTGCGCCGGCGACACGTTTCCATCCCGCGTGGCGGGGAGCCTGCTGCATGCGGTCGGCCTGCCGGACCTGGTCGCCGCGGACGCGGACGACTATGTCGCCATCGCCCGCAGGCTCGCGACCGAACCCGACCGGATGGCTGCCTGCAAGGCGAGGCTCGGACACAATCGCCTGACGACGCCGCTGTTCGACGTGACGGCCTACACCCGCGCGCTGGAGGATCTCTACGCGATCATGTGGAGGCGCCGTTGCATGGGCGGCGCGGCGACGGCGATCGGAACGGCGGCGGCCACTCGAGCCGGCCACCTCAGGCCCGAAACGTCTCGCGCCACGCCGATGGCGCCACGCCGAACGCGGCCTTGAAGCTTTGCCGCAGCGAGCTCGCCGTCCTGAACCCGGTGAAATACGCGATGCCTTCGATGGGCTGCTCGGTCGTCTCGAGCAGCCGTTGCGCCACCGACAGTCGCTCCGCCAGCAGCCAGCTTCCGACGCTCATGCCGGTCTGCCGGCGGAACTGACGCGTGAAGGTTCGCCGGCTCATCCGCGCGCGCCGGGCCAGGCTGTCCACCGTGTGCAGCAGCGCAAGATTTCCGCGAATCCAATCGAGCAGCTCCGACAGGCGGGAGGCGCGCAGGGTTTCCGGCACCGGCTGCTCGATGAACTGCACCTGCCCGCCCTGCCGGTGAGGCGGCACCACGAGGCGCCGCGCCACCCTGTTGGCGGCTTCCGAGCCGTGGGCCTGGCGCAGCAGATGCAGGCAGCAATCGATCCCCGCGGCGGTGCCCGCCGAGGTCGTCAGGCTGCCATCGTCGACATAGAGCACGTCCGCGTCCACCTGGATGGCCGGGTAGCGTTGGGCGAAATCCGCCGCATAGGACCAATGCGTCGTCGCCCGCCGCCCGGCCAGCAATCCCGCCTCGGCCAGGACATAGGCGCCGAGGCAAAGTCCCACGATCCGCGCGCCGCGCGCATCCGCCGTCACCAGCGCGGCCAGCAGCGCCGCCGGAGGGCGTTCCGCAGGATCACGCCAGCTCGGCACGATGATGACGTCGGCACGCGCCAGTACATCTATGCCGTGCCGGACCGACACCTCGAAGCCGGCGGTTGTGCGCAAGGGCCCGGGCTCCGCCGCGCAGACCAGCAGATCGAACGCCGGCACTCCTGGATGAATGTCCCCGAACACGACACAGGGCACCGCAAGATGGAAGGGGCTGATCTGGTCGAACGTGACCACCGCGATCGTCTGGAAGGCCATGTCAAAGTCGCTACGCCAAGTTTGGCCCGATCCTAGCGGTAATTGTCATTCGGGTCACTTGCTGGCACGGCTGCGCCCTCGGCTAAATCCGGGCGCCGCTCGCAGCATGGGACCCTTGGAAATGGCCGGCAGGCCCGCGTCAAACGTCATCGCCCCGCGCGCCCCGACGTGCATGATGTCTCCACCCGGCACCCCCGCGCTCACCGCCTGACATCAAACCGATCCGTGCGGCTGGCTGTCCCGCCAGCGCGTCCTCCTCTCACCGACTGGAAGCTGCCATGGTCAAAGACCCGAGTCGCCGGACCCTCTTGAAGGCGGGAGCGGCGGGTCTCGCCGCCGGCATGATGCCGCGCGGTGCGCGCGCCCGGTCGGACCGGACCATTCGCGCGGTCATGCACGCGCCGCTGCGCGCCACCGATCCCTCGATCAGCAGCGCCTGGAGCGTCCGCAATCACGGACTGAACATCTACGATACGCTGTTCTCCATCGACTCCAGTTTCCAGATCAGGCCGCAGATGCTCGAAACCCACGAGGTTTCGCCGGACGGCCTGACCTACAGCTTCCACTTGCGCTCCGGTCTGAAGTTTCACGACGGCGCCGCCGTCACCTCGGCGGACGTCATTCCGTCGCTGCAGCGCTGGGCCAAGCGCGACACCATGGGCGCCCGCATGATGTCGTTCGTCGCCGAATTCAGGGCGGTGGACGAGCGGACGTTCCAGATGGTGCTGAAGGCGCCCTATGGCAACGTGCTGCAGTCGCTCGGCAAGCCGTCGAGCATCATTCCCTTCATCCTGCCGGCGCGGCTGGCCGCGCAGCCGCCGGACAAGCCGATCACCGAGTTCGTCGGCTCGGGGCCGTTCAGGTTCGTGACGGCCGAGTTTCGTCCGGGCAGCCTCGCCGTCTACGAGCGCAATCCCGACTACGTGCCGCGCCAGGAGGCGCCCGACGGCATGGCCGGCGGCAAGGTGGTGAAGATCGATCGTTACGAGTGGATCGGCATGCCGGACGTGCAGACCGCGGCCAACGCGCTGATCAGTCGCGAGATCGATTTCATCGAAGCGCCGCCGCACGATCTGCTGCCGATGCTGGCCGCGGCCGACGGCATCAGCGTCGCCGACTACAACGCGCAAGGATTCATGTCGGTCTGCCGCATGAACTGGCTGACCGAGCCGTTCAGCCGGCCGGAAATCCGCCAGGCCATGATGTATGCCAGCAGTCAGGTGGACTGGCTCGACGCCCAGGTCGGCAATCCCGACTATTACCAGACCAGCGCCGCCATGTTCGGCGCCGGCACGCCGCTGGCCAGCGAGGTCGGCTGGAACACGAAGCCCGACATCGCCCGCGCCAAGGACCTGCTCAAGCAGGGCGGCTACGACGGCGCGCCGGTGGTCATGCTGCAGGGCACCGACTCGCCCTTGCTGTTCGGCTCCAGCACGGTGACCGCGCAAAAGCTGCGCGCCCTCGGCATGAATGTGACGGTCCAGGCCATGGATTGGGGCACGCTGACGCTGCGGCGGCTCAAGCAGGATCCGACCGCGCAGGGCGGCTGGTCGATCTACCACTACGTCACCACCACCGCCGAGCTGATGAATCCCATCGCCAATACGCTGGTCGATGCCAAAGGCCGCGCCAGCGGCTTCGCCGGCTGGCCCGAGGACGCCGCGATCGAGAGCCTGCGCGACACATATGCGCTTGAGCCGAAGCTGGAGCAGCAGAAGGCGATCGCCGAGGCCATCCAGGCGCGGGCCTATGAGGTCGTGACGCATATTCCCGGCGGAAAATTCCGGCAGCCCGTCGCCCACGCCAAGACTTTGAAGGGTATCGTCGCCGCGCCGGCGCCGCTGTTCTGGAACGTCGAGAAGACGGGCTGACGGCATCCGTGCGTCGTCCCCTTGCGAAGATCGGCCAGCTTGAGAAGGAGAGCAGCCATGTCGAGCTCCAATGCAGATCCCAAGGTTTGTTCCAAGGCTGATTCCAAGGCTGATCTGATCCTGAACCGTGGATCGATCTATGCGGTCGACGGCCGCAGATCGTGGGCCGAGGCGGTGGCGATCGGCGAGGGCAGGGTGATCGCGATCGGCACCGACCTCGACATCGATGCGTTCAGGGGGCCGCAGACGCGGACCGTCGACCTGCGCGGCCGCATGGTGATGCCCGGCATCATCGACGTGCACAATCATCACACCCGCGGCGGCCAGGCCGATCTGTTCGAGACCACCATCCTGCCGACATTGTCGTTCGAGGAGGTGATCGCCGTGGTGCGCGCCCGCGCGGCCACGACCAAACCCGGCGACTGGATCTCGGGCGGCATCTGGGGCAGCAACATCGTCGGCCGTCTCTACAGCCGCTCGGCGCGGGCGGCGCTGGATGCGGCGAGCCCGGACCATCCGGTGATGCTGCGGGACGACAGCCAGCACAGCCGCTGGGTCAACTCGCGCGCGCTCGCGATCATGGGCGTCGACGCCGACACCCCGAATCCGCTCAACGGGGAAATCGTGCGCGATCCGGACACCGGAGAGGCGACCGGGCTGTTGCTGGAGCGGGCGTCGACGCTGGCGGAAACGGCGCTGGCCCGAACCGTCGAGGACGCCGCCGGCCGCAACGTTTCCTCGACCAGGCGGGCGGTGCAGATCCTGAACTCGTTCGGCGTCACGGCCTATCAGGACGCCAACACCATGCTGCCGTATCTCCAGGCGCTGGCGGAGCTCGACGGGCGCGGCCAGCTCACGGCATGGTGCGTCGCCTCGATGCCGGCGCATCAGCCGCTGATGGGGACCGACATCTTCGGCGACGCCCTGATCGCGCTGCGCGAGAGCTTCCGCTCGCGTCACGTGCGGCCGGACTTCGTCAAGATCTTCATGGACGGCGTGCCGACCACGCGCACCGCCTCGATGCGGGAGCCCTATACGCCGGACAAGCTCCATGGCTGCTGCTTCCGCGGCGAGGCGCTGGTCTCGATTCCCGAGCTCGCACGCTGGATCGCCAAGTGCGAGAAGCTCGGGCTGTCGACCAAGATCCACTGCGCCGGCGACGGCGCCGTCAGGGACACCCTGGACGCCATCGACGTGGTGCGCTCGTTCAACGGGCCGGGCCGGATGCACCAGATCGCCCACGCCGGCTTCATCGACCCCGACGACGTTGCCCGGTTCAAGGAGCTCGATGTCGTCGCCGACCTGTCCCCGATCATCTGGTATCCGAGCCCGATCATCGAGGCCATCAAGGCCGCGGTCCCCGAAGCGCGCGCCGCGCGCTACTGGCCGAACCGCGATCTGCTGGCAGCCGGGGCGCTGATGGCGGCGGGGTCCGACTGGCCCGTGGTCTCCAATCCCGACCCATGGCTCGGCATCGAGGGCATGGTGACCCGGCAGAATCCCAGGGGCGGATTTCCCGGCGCGTTGTGGCCGGAACAGGCGCTCGATCTTGCCGACGTGCTCGAGATCTATACCCGGAACCCGGCGCGGGCAATCGGCCTCGATACGGTGACCGGCTCGCTGGAGCCCGGCAAGTCGGCCGATCTCATCGTGCTCGACCGCAACCTGTTCGAGATCCCGTCGGACGATCTCGCCGAGACCAGGGTGCTGGCCACCTATTTCGAGGGCGAACTGGTGTTCGAGCGGGATTGACCATGAGCCACGACCAGACCATTCCCGTCACCGTCCTCACCGGCTTCCTCGGCAGCGGCAAGACCACGGTGCTCAACCACGTGCTGACGAGCAGCGAACTTGCCGACACCGCCGTGATCATCAACGAATTCGGCGAGGTCGGCCTCGATCATCTGCTGGTCAGCGGGTCGACCGAAACCCTGATCGTGCTCGACAACGGCTGCCTGTGCTGCACCGTGCGTGGCGATCTCATCGAAACCTTCGCGGACCTCGAGGGACGGATCGCGCGTGGCGAGATCGCCCCGTTCCGCCGCGTCGTCATCGAGACCACGGGCCTCGCCGATCCGGCGCCCGTGCTGCACACGCTGATGGCTGACCCGGCGGTCACGCAACGATGGCACCTGGCGGGCGTGATCACCACGGTCGACGCCGTCAACGGCGCCCGCACGCTTGCCGCGCACCGGGAAGCGCTCAAGCAGGCCGCGGTGGCCGATCGCATTCTTCTCACCAAGTGCGACATCGCGTCCAGCGACGAGCTGGCCGCGATCCGGGCGCTGCTGCGCACGCTGAATCCCGGGATACCCGTCGCCGACGTGATCGAAGGGCGCGTGGATCCGTCGGCGATCCTCGATGTCGGGCTCCGCCCGGTGCAGCAACGCGCGGGCGACATCGCCCGCTGGCTCACCGAAGAGCCGGTCCGGGCGGGCCACGCTCACCACGACCACCACCACCATGATGCAAGCCGGCACGACCACCGCATCAAGACCCACAGCATCATCGTCGACGAGCCGGTCTCCTGGGGCGCGTTCTCCTATTGGCTGGAGCTGCTCGCCGCGCTTCGCGGCGAGGAGATGCTGCGCGTCAAGGGCATCGTCGCGGTGTCCGATCACCCGGAGCGGCCGATGGTGATCCACGGCGTCCAGCACATTTTCCATCCGCCGGTCCAGCTCGAGGCCTGGCCGTCGGGCGATCGCCGCACCCGCATCGTGTTCATCACGCGCGACATGGACACCGACGATCTCGAACGGACGCTGCGGCGGTTCGCCAAGGTCGGTGCCGCCGCCGGCGCGCCGGCCATGGCCGTGTGATCGACCAACGGGCGCCGGTCCATCGAAGCCAAAAAACCATCCCGGATCATGCGATCCGGGATGGGTGTTGCGGCGCGGTTACCGCTTCTCTTCCTCGCGCGCCGGCGGATGCGCTGCGG
>JARLJA010000029.1 GCA_031291445.1 Xanthobacteraceae bacterium
CGTCGAAGACGGATCGCGCTGGCCGGGCATGACGAGTTCATCAATAACGGCCTGATTTTATTGGCTGCAATTTTGAGTCAGACTCTCAGGATGACGGATCTGACTCAATTTCATCTAATAATGCTCTAGGCGTAGGGTCTGCCGAGCATCCACGTCGTCGTTGAAGCGCGGCGATAAAGACGTGGATGGCCGGGAGACCTTAGTCCTAGCGATCCGTCGAAGACGGATCGCGCTGCCCGGCCATGACGAGTTAACCCGGATCCGAACTGCTCTACCTCGCCCCGCCGAACAGCCGATCCGCCAGCCAGCCGTTGAGCCCGGCCGACGCTTCGGGGCGAATGTTGGGCTGCGGCCGTACCGAGGCGGGCGTCGTCGGCGGCGGCATCATGCCGCCCGGAGGCGCGAGTTGCGGTGGCGACGACGATCCGCGCGGCGGCGGCAGGGCCGCTTGCATCGGCGCCGCCGCGGGCGGCGGCGGGCCGCCCTGGTCAATCAGCGGCGACAGCGTGTTCGCGACACTGGCGAACACGCCGCGATCGGAGTTCGGCAGCGCCGCCACCGGCACGCTCTGGTGCGCCGCGCGCATGAAGCGCGTCCACACTTCCACCGGCAGGCCGCCGCCGGTGGCATGCCTGGTCGGCGAGTTGTCGTCGTTGCCGAGCCAGACCCCGGTGACGAGGTTGGCGGTGTAGCCGATGAACCAGGCGTCGCGGAAGTCCTGGCTGGTGCCGGTCTTGCCCGCGGCCTGCCAGCCGGGAATCTCGGCCTTGCGCGCGGTGCCGCTGAGCAGCGTCTCCTGCATCATGGTGTTCATCAGCGCGACGTTCCTCGGCTCGATCACCTGGTTGGGCGGATCAGCGGCGCGGGCATAGAGCACCTTGTTGCCCTCGGTGGCGCGGATCCGGCTGATGACGTGGGGCGTGACGCTGTGGCCGCCATTGGCGAACGGCGCGTAGGCGCCGACCAGTTCGGTCAGCGACACCTCGGAGGTGCCGAGCGCGATCGAGGGGTTGGGATCGAGCTTGGACGAGATGCCGAGGCGATAGGCCGTGCGCACTACGTTCTTCGGCCCGACCTCGAGGCAGAGCCGCACCGCCACGGTGTTGAGCGACATCGCCAGCGCCTGGGTCAAGGTGACCGGGCCGAAATACTGGTGCGTGTAGTTTTCCGGCTTCCAGCCCTTGATGTCGAGCGGCGCGTCCTGGCGGACGGTCTCCGGGGTGAGGCCCTGCTCGATGGCGGTGAGATAGACGAACGGCTTGAACGCCGAGCCGGGCTGTCGCTTGGCAGTGACCGCGCGATTGAACTGGCTCTCGCCGTAATTGCGTCCGCCGACCATGGCGCGCACCGCGCCCTCGGGCGTCATCGCCACCAGCGCGCCCTGCGAGACGTTGAACTTGCCGCTCTTGGCGGCGAGTTCGTCGATCACCGCGGCCTCGGCGATGCCCTGCAGCTTGGGATCGATCGAGGTCTCCACGGTGACGTCCTGGTCGATCTGGCCGATCAGGTCGTCGAGTTCCTCCGAGATCCAGTCCGCCACGTAGTTCACGGATCCGGCGCCGGCCGGCGTCACCGCCTGCGCCGGATGGGCGAGCGCGACCTTGTCCTGCGCCTCGGTGATGAAGCCGGCATCGAGCATCGCACCGACCACGGTCTCGGCGCGGCGCTCGGCGCCTTCGGGGTTGCGGTTGGGCGCGAGCCGCGACGGCGACTTGACCAGGCCGGCGAGCATCGCTGCCTCGGCCACGGTGACGTTGCGCGCCGGCTTGCCGAAATAGCGCTGCGCCGCGGCCTCGACGCCGTAGGCGCCGGACCCGAAATAGACGCGGTTGAGATAGAGCTCGAGGATCTCCGCCTTGGAATGCTTGCGCTCCAGCCAGATCGCCAGCTCCGCCTCCTGCAGCTTGCGCTGCATGGTGCGTTCCTGGGTCAGGAACAGGTTCTTGGCGAGCTGCTGGGTCAGGGTCGATCCGCCCTGGGAGACGCCGCGATGCAGGATGTTGGCCACCAGCGCGCGCGCGATGCCGACCGGATCGACACCGTAGTGGGAATAGAACCGGCGGTCCTCGATGGCGATGAAGGCTTTCGGCAGGTAGGGCGGCAGGTCCTTCAGCGCCACGTTGGCGCCGGCCATCTCGCCGCGGTTCGCCAGCACGCTGCCGTCGGCGCCGACGATCTGGATGGTCGGCGGCCGCTTGGGGATTTCCAGCGCCTGGATCGGGGGCAGATGCGCGCCGACCCAGACCACGACGCCGACCACGGCGATGGCGCCCCACAGCCCGAGCACCGCGCCCCAATAGACCAGCCGGCCCAGGCTGAAGCCGGAGCCACGGCCGCTTCGGCCGCGGCGCGGCGCCTTGTTGCGCGGCCGGCGCTCGCGCGGCGGCGCGTCGTTGTCGTCATCGTCGATGGGTGGGCTGGCGCGGCGGCGCGGTGGCGCCTCGTCGTCGCCGCGAATGCGATCGCTCTTGCCGAGGCGCAGGGCGTCCAGCGACGAATCGGGCCCGAATTTGGGCTCGCGGCGTCCGCCGTCCTTTCGCCGTGCTGATCCCATTACGCGACTCTGCTCACGCCCAAGACACCGCGCACGCTAACGGGCGCGGTTTAAGGTCGCGTTAAGCAGACGTTAACGGCGAATTACGGGCGCCATCGTGGCGTCACGCGAGCCACACCAGCAGCAGCGCGACCGCCGCCGGCAGCGCCTGGACGTAGATGATCGTGCGCTTGGCCGAGTAGCCGCCATAGAGCCCGGCCACGATCACGCAGGCGAGGAAGAACACCTTGATCTGGAAGGCGAAGCCGGGCGCCGGCTGCAACAGCCCCCAGATCAGGCCGGCGGCGAGGAACCCGTTGTAGAGCCCCTGGTTGGCGGCCAGCACCGCCATCTCGCTGGCCTTTTCCGCGGTGTTGCCGAAGGTCTTCAGCCCCAGCGGCCTGGTGAAGAGGAACATCTCCAGCACCAGGAAATAGACGTGCAGCAGCGCGACCAGCGCGACGGCGATCGTGGCGATGACGGACATGATGGCTCCCCCCAGCGAATATCCGGTTCCATCTTACGCCCAGTTCCCGCGACGGCGCCATCGGCGGTGTTGATCGGCCGGCGGTGTCGGCAACGCGCTTGCCTCCCTCTCGGCGTCATTGCCGGGCAGCGCGATCCGTCTTCGACGGATCGCCAGGACTAAGGTCACCCGGCAATCCACTCTTCACTTCGCAGCGACAGCCTCAAAGTGTGGACCCGCGGATCCAGTCCGCGGGTGACGCAGAGATCGACCTCCAGCGCTGCCGATACTGGATTGCTTGTCTACGGACTGACGTAGCGCCTCACGAAGCACAACTCATCCTTACCCCGTCGCCGCCGTTGTGTCCTCGCTGGCGAGCAGGTGGATGATGGCGCGCTTGATCGCGGCCTGCCTCGTCGGCGCGGTGATCTGGGCGCCCAGCAGGTCGGTGACGTAGAACACGTCGCGGGCGCGTTCGCCGAAGGTCGCGACATGGGCGGAGGCGATGTTGAGGTTGAGCTTCGACATCGCGGTGGTGAGCTGGAACAGAAGTCCGGGGCGGTCGAGGCCGGAGACCTCGATCACGGTGTAGCGGTCCGACCACTGGTTGTTGATGGTCACCTCGGGCTCGACGGTGAACGGCCGGGTCTTCGGCCGGCTGCCGTTGCGCCGCGCCATGACGTCGGGAAGCCTGAGCTTGCCTTCCAGCACCTGCTCGATCATCTCGCCGATGCGGGTGGCGCGCCGCGCCTCGTCGTCGTCGCGGTCGTATTCGCGCGAGATCGCGATGGTGTCGAGCGCGAGCCCGTCGGTGGTGGTGTAGATCTGGGCGTCGACGATGTTGGCGCCGGCGGAGGCGCAGGCGCCGGCGATGATCGACAGCAGCCAGGGATGGTCGGGCGCCAGGATGGTCAGTTCGGTGACGCCGCGGGCCTCGTCGAAGCCGACATTGACCGCGAGCTTGTGGGTGCTCTGCTCGCTGGCGCGCACGAAGCGGGCATGGCGGATCTTGCGCGGCAGCTCGACCTTGAGCCAGTAGGCCGGGTAGTGCCGCGCGATATAGGCGTCGACCTCGCGCTCCGGCCACTCGGTGAAGCTGGCGCGGAACTCGGCCTGCGCCGCAGCGATGCGCTGCGCCCGGTTGACCTCGGAGAAGCCGCCGGTGAGCACCGGCTCGGTCTCGTAATACAGCGTGCGCAACAGCTGCGCCTTCCAGCCGTTCCAGACCCCGGGGCCGACGCCGCGAATGTCGGCGGTGGTCAGGATGGTCAGCAGCTTGAGCTGCTCGAGCGACTGCACCACGGCGGCGAATTTCTCGATGGTCTTGTGGTCGGACAGGTCGCGCGACTGCGCCACCGTCGACATGGTCAGGTGTTCCTCGATCAGCCAGGCCACCAGCTCGGTCTCGGCCGGGCTGAAGCCCAGCCGCGGGCACAGCCGTCGCGCCACCTTGGCGCCGGCCGTCGAATGGTCCTCCGGCCGGCCCTTGGCGATGTCGTGCAGGAACACCGCGACATAGAGCAGCGCCCGGTGCTCGGGCCTGGTCTTGCGCATCAGGTCGGTCGCCACCGCGAACTCGTCGATGCCGCCGCGCTCGATGTCCTGCAGGATGCCGACGCAGCGCAGCAGGTGCTCGTCGACCGTGTAGTGATGATACATGTTGAACTGCATCATCGAGACGATGCGGCCGAAGGCGCGGATGAACTGGCCGAGCACGCCGGTCTCGTTCATCCGGCGCAGCACGATCTCGGCGTTTTCCGAGGTCAGGATCTCGATGAACAGCCGGTTGGCCTCGGGATCCTCGCGGACCTTCTCGTTGATGAGGCCGAGCGAACGCGTCGCCATCCGCATGGCATCGGGGTGGAAGGCGAGGTTGTTCTTCTGGGCGAGGCGGAAGATCCGGATCAGGTTGACCGGATCGCGCTTGAACACATCCGGGCCGACCAGGGTGATGCGGTTGTTGTCGTCGACGAAGTCCGGCTCCTCGCGCAGCCGCTGGCGCCGCGCCGGCGGCCGCAGCCGCGCCATCACCCGGCCGAGGCGGCCCAGCACCGGCGCCGGCTTGGCCTGCTGGTCCTCGAGCTTGGCGCACAGGATCGCGGTGAGGTCGCCGACCTTCTTGGCGATCAGGAAGTAGTGCTTCATGAAGCGCTCGACGTCCTGCATGCCGGGATGCGAGGTGTAGCCGAGCCGCTGGGCGATCTCGCGCTGCAGGTCGAACGACAGCCGCTCCTCGGGGCGGCCGGTGAAGAAGTGGATGTTGCAGCGTACCGACCACAGGAAGTCCTCGCAGCGGCGGAAGGTGCGGTATTCGTGGGCGTCGAACACCCCGCGCGCCATCAGCTCCTCGGCTCCGTGGACGCGGTAGACGTATTTCGCCATCCAGAACAGGGTGTGCAGGTCGCGCAGGCCGCCCTTGCCGTCCTTGATGTTGGGCTCGACCAGATAGCGCGACTGGCCGGCGCGGCGGTGGCGCTCCTCGCGCTCGGCAAGCTTGGCGGCAACGAATTCCGGCGCGGTGCCCTGCACCACCTGGCGGTCGAAGCGGGTGACCAGTTCGTCGTAGAGCTTGCGGTCGCCGACCAGGAAGCGGGTCTCCAGGATCGCGGTGCGGATGGTCATGTCGGCGCGCGACTGCCGGATCGTCTCGTCGATCGACCGCGTGGCGTGGCCGACCTTCAGCCCCATGTCCCACAGGCAGTAGAGGATCGCCTCGGCGATCTGCTCGCCCCAGGCGGTCTGCTTGTACGGCAGCAGGAACAACAGAT
The DNA here is from genome assembly GCA_031291445.1 of Xanthobacteraceae bacterium. Classification (GTDB taxonomy): domain Bacteria; phylum Pseudomonadota; class Alphaproteobacteria; order Rhizobiales; family Xanthobacteraceae; genus Bradyrhizobium_A. The sequence goes on from JARLJA010000029.1 coordinate 5,768, forward strand.
CGATGTCGGACTGCGGTGCCAGCAGGCCGCGGCCGTAGCCGCCGGTGGCCACCACGCACATGTGTTCGGCATCCGACCGGCTCTGGGTGCGGTAGAGGTAGCGCGTCGCCGCATCGAACAGCAGGCGGATGACGTCGTCCTGGATGGCGCACAGCTGCTCGGCACAGCGGCGGCCGTGACGGTCCTTCAAGAGCTGCGCCTGCACCAGTTCGCGCGCCTGCGTGGTTTCCGCCTTGAGCAACTGGGCCAGCGCGACGCGAAAGGCGTCGTCGCGCCCGGCGTGCGCGGCGGCAAGCTCGGCGATGGCCTGCTCGACGCGTGCGGTCTCGAACGGGGCCTGAGACGGTGCGGCGGTATCGATCACGACGCTATCCATGGCATCCGGGATAATGGACAAGCCTTGCGCTGTCACTAGCGATACGCGGCGTCGTGGGACCGGTTTGGAATGTCGCTGCCGCCGGCGAGCCGTCGGACAGAACATTATTCCCCTCAGACGCCGCCGGGCGGGCGGATATTCTCATTGACCGCGACCATAAGCCATTGAAATAAAGATCGAATTAACCTGGCGGTTGGTGCGGGGAGGCGGCGATGCTCACGGGTCTATGGCGGGTTGCGGCGGCGGTGGCGCTGGCGGTCGCTGTTCTGCCGGGGCGGCTCACCGCCGCCGGCGCGCCGAAGCAGATCGTGATCGACTGGGCGACCTACAATCCGGTCTCGGTCGTTCTCAAGGACAAGGGCCTGCTCGAGCAGGAATTCGCCGCCGAGGGCATCAGGATCGTCTGGGTCCAGTCCGCGGGGTCGAACAAGGCGCTCGAATTCCTCAATGCGGGCTCGCTCGATTTCGGCTCGACCGCGGGATCGGCGGCGCTCGTCGCCCGCATCAACGGCAACCCGATCAAGGCGATCTACGTCTATTCGCGTCCGGAATGGACGGCGCTGGTGACGACCAAGGGCTCTCCGATCACGACGGTCGCGGACCTCAAGGGCAAGCGGGTGGCCGTCACCCGCGGCACCGACCCGCACATCTTCCTGGTGCGCGCGCTGCAGGGCGCGGGCCTCGGCGAAAAGGACATCACGCCGGTGCTGCTGCAGCATGCCGACGGCAAGACCGCGCTGATCCGCGGCGACGTCGACGCCTGGGCCGGCCTCGATCCGATGATGGCGCAGGCCGAAATCGAGGACGGGGCGCGGCTGTTCTTCCGCCAGCCGGATGCCAACACCTTCGGCATTCTCAATATTCGCGAGCAGTTCCTGGGCGATCACCCCGATCTCGCGCGCAGGGTGCTGGCACGCTACGAGGAGGCGCGCCACTACGCCCTCGACCATCGCGACGAGCTCAAGCGCGCCTTCATCGCCGTCACCCACCTCCCGGCGGTGGTGGTCGACAAGCAGCTCGACGAGCGTACCGACCTCACCGTGAGCCGGATCGGCGTGCCGCAGCGCGACTCGATCCTCGCCGCCGGTCTGGCGCTGCAGCAGGCCGGGGTGATCGACGGCAAGGTCGACGTCCGTGCTGCGCTGGATTCGCTGATCGACGACCGGGTGCCGCTGCCGGCGGAGTGACGCGGCCAGCGCAGTGAGCGCCTGGAGTCGTGAAAAACGTCAAGCCCGCGCATGACGACAAAAAAGCCACTCGCTCGATGTTGCGATTGCTTGTAAATCCCGGCCTCTGCCGCCGGTCAGGTCTCGGCATGACCGAAACCAGGAATCCCTACCCTCGAATTTGGTGCGATGACCGAGCAGCACAGCGCCTTGCAGTCTCTCGCGGCCGGCGACGCGCCCGCGCCCGA
>JARLJA010000189.1 GCA_031291445.1 Xanthobacteraceae bacterium
AATTGCCGGTGGCGTTGCGGTTGCGTTTAGCGGCCTGGACGTGGCCGATCAGCTTGGCGGCACCGACCGCGGCGGGCTTGGCCGCCGGCGTGGCGGCAGGCTTCGCGGCCGGAGCCGGTCGCGCCGCGGCGGACTTCGCCGGGCGCGCGGCCGGGGCGTGGCTCACCGTCGCCGGACGGCGCTGCGCCGCTGATCCGTTCTCCTCGGTGCGGAAATAGGCGATGCTCGACTGCAGCGTCTCGGCCTGGGCCGCTAGCTCTTCCGACGTCGCCGACATCTCCTCGGAGGCGCTGGCGTTCTGCTGGGTCACCTTGTCGAGCTGCTGGATCGCCTGGTTGATCTGGTCGGCGCCGACGTCCTGCTCGCGGCAGGCGGCGCTGATCTCCGAGACGAGGCCGGCGGTCTTCTGGATGTCCGGCACCAGGCGGGTCAGCATGTCGCCGGCCTCCGCCGCCACCTTCACGGTCTGCGACGACACCGTCGAGATCTCGGCCGCCGCGGTCTGGCTGCGCTCGGCGAGCTTGCGCACTTCCGAGGCCACCACCGCGAAGCCCTTGCCGTGCTCGCCGGCGCGGGCCGCCTCCACCGCCGCGTTGAGCGCCAGGAGGTCGGTCTGCCGGGCGATCTCCTGCACGATGGTGATCTTCTCGGCGATGGTGCGCATCGCCTCGACGGCGCGGCCGACGGCCTCGCCGCTGGCCTGGGCATCGGCCGCCGACTGGCGCGCGATCTTCTCGGTCTGCGCCGCGTTGTCGGCGTTCTGCTTGATGTTGGCGGCCATCTGCTCCATCGACGAGGAGGCTTCCTCCGCCGACGAGGCCTGCTCGGTGGCGCCCTGGGACAGCTCTTCCGAACTCGACGACAGCTCCTGGCTGCCCGCCGACACGTTGTCGGCGGCGCTCAGCGCCTCCGCCACCACGCCGCGCAGCCGCAGCACCATCTCGTTGATGTGGCCGATCAGGTCACCGACCTCGTCGCGCGAGGCGTTGTCGATGGTCTGGGTGAGGTCGCCGCCGGCGACCGCCTGGGCCAGCGCGCCGGCGCGGGTCAGGGCGCGGGCGATGCTGAGCGCGATCCACAGCGCGGCGAACACCGCCACCAGCAGCGACCCGACGACGATGGTCATCATCAGCGTGCGGGCGCTCTCATACTGCTGCCGCGCCTCCGCCCTGGCCTTGTCGAGCAGGCCGCGGTTCAGCGTGACGAGGTCCGCGAGGTACTTCGCGGCCTCGCCGACGTGCTGACGCCCGTCCGTGGTCGACAACACGCGCGCCTCTTCGTGGTCGCCGCGCGCCACCGCGGCGCGCATCTTGTCTTCGACGGCCGCGAGCTGCTGCACGGCGGTCTTGGCGCCCGCCCACAGCGGCTTGCCCTGCACGGTCCCGTTGGCTTCGGCGCTCTCGAGATCGCTCAACAGCGTCTGCCGCAGCTTGACGAGTTCGCCGTCGAAGCGGGCGATGTCCTCCTTGCTGGTGGCCATCACCAGGTTCTTTTCGGCCCGAACCACGTACATCAGGTCGGTGTCGCGTTGCTGCGACCCACTGAGGCGCTTGACCGGCCCGTCCACCACGTTGCCCAGCGTGGTCTCGAGCGACTCCATGTTGCTGATGCCGAGCCAGGCGGTCGCGCCGGACAGCACGATGATGACGGCGAAGGTCAATCCAAGTTTCAGTTTGATGGTGAAGCGCATCGGAGGACTCCTTAACGGCTGGCGACGGCGGGACCCGCCGTGGTGCGATCCAGGGTGAGGTTTTCATTCGCCGGCTCCGCGGAGCCGGACGACAGAATGCGGGCGATGTCGGGAATGACGATGAAGTCGTTGCCGCGCTTGCCGATGAAGCGGATGTAGTCGGGCCGCCAGCGCATGCCGACGCGCGGCACGTCCGCCAGCGCCGACGGCGCCAGCTCGGTCACTTCGTGGACCTTGTCGGCGCGGATGCCGACGATGGTCGGCACCCGGTCGATCTCGATCTCGATCACGACGAAGCGCGTGTCGATGGTGTCTTCGGTCTGCTCCATGCCGAACTTGAGGCGCAGGTCGGCGACCGGCACCACCTTGCCGCGGACGTTGATCAGGCCGTTGACGAAGGGCTGGCTGCCCGGCACCTCGGTGACCGGTACCAGATCGAGGATCTCGCGGACCTGGGCGGCCTCCAGCGCGAAGGTCTGGCCCTGCAGGTCCATGGTCAGCACTTCGAGCGGCCGGTCGATCATCGCTGCTTTCATCTGTCCCCTCCCCTCAGCCCGCGGCCTTGAGCCGGTCGTCGCGCGCCCGGCCGTCCTCGACCAGTTGCGGCACGTCCAGGATCAGCGCGACGGTGCCGTCGCCGAGGATGGTGGCGCCGGAGAACGACGCGGCGTCGGCGTGCAGGTTCGACAGCGACTTGATCACGGTCTGGTGGTCGCCGATCACCTGGTCGACCACCAGGCCGACCCGCGACTCGCCGTCGGAGACGACGACGACCTTCTGATAGGGATCCGGCGGGGTCCCGGTGCGGAACTGCTCGCGCAGCCGGATGAACGGCACCAGTTCGTCGCGGATGCTGAGGAAGCTGCGGCCGGTGGAGCGCAGGTCGTCCTGCGGCGTCAACTCGACGCATTCCTCCACCGCGGTCAGCGGGATCACGTAGCGGCCGCGCCCGATCCGCACCAGCAGGCCGTCGATGATGGCGAGCGTCAGCGGCAGCCGCAACGTCACCTCGGAGCCGCGGCCCGGAGTGCTGCGGACGTCGATGGTGCCGCGCAGGTCCTCGATGGTGCGCTTGACCACGTCCATGCCGACGCCGCGGCCGGACAGGTTGGTGACCTCGCGCGCGGTCGAGAAGCCGGGTTCGAAGATGATCTTGAACAGTTCCTCGTCGCCGAGCTTGGCGCCCGGCGCCAGCAGGCCGTTCTCCTCGGCGCGGGCCTGGATGCGGGCGCGGTCGAGGCCGCGACCGTCGTCGCCGATGGTGATCAGCACCTCGGCGCCGGCATGGCGCGCGGTCAGGCTGATGCGGCCGCTCGCAGGTTTGCCGGCAGCGGCGCGGCCGTCCGGGGTCTCCAGCCCATGGTCGCCGGAATTGCGGATCAGGTGGACCAGCGGATCGGCCAGCCGCTCGATCACGGTCTTGTCGAGCTCGGTATCCTCGCCGGTCGTCACCAGCTCAATCTCCTTGCCGAGATCGCGGGAGAGATCGTGGACCAGGCGACGGAAGCGGCCGAACAGCGAGCCGATCGGCACCATGCGCACGCCCATGGTGGTGTCCTGCAGCTCGCGCGCCAGCCGCTCGATTTCCTCGACCACCGACTGGATCTGCGGATCGTCGGACGACGCCGTGATCTGCTTCAGGCGCGACTGCGCGATCACGAGCTCGCCGACGCGGTCCATCATCTCGTCGAGCCGCTCCGCCGGGACGCGGATGCTGCTGCCGCTTTTCGCCGCCGACGCGGCGCGAACATGCTGCTGCTCGGCCAGCGCCCCCGCGAGCTTGTCCTCGGACAGCGTGCCGGTCTCGACCAGCGGCTTGCCGACCGGCGCCTGGCGGGAGAGCGCGTCGTCGAGCTCTGCGGACTTGACGTCGCCGCGCGCCACCAGCACCTCGCCGGGTCGCGGCGGGTCGTCGCAGGTCTCGACGCGATCGATCGCCAGTTCCATGTCGTCGAGCAGGAACAGGAACACCTGTTCGATCCGCTCCCGCGGCTCCAGCGTGGTGAGGATGACGTCCCAGCCGACATGACATTCGGTGGGGTCGAGATCCTCCAGCGCCGGCACCTGCTCGGTCAGCGCCGTCACCGTCGCCTCGCCGAGTTCCCGGAGCTCCTCGATCAGCAGCAGCGGATTCGAGCCGGTCGCCATGGCGCCGGAAGGCAGGCGGAAACGCACCCGCCAGGTCACCGGGCCGGCCGCGGCGCCGCTTTCGACGGGCGCCGCCCCGACCGTCGCACTGTCGACCGCCGCCTGCAGCCGGTCGAGAATCGCCCGGCCGTCGGCGTCGCTCGCCGCGTCCGGCGCCTCGATCAGCCGCCGCATCTGGTCCTTGGCGGCGAGCGTCAGCGCCACCAATTCGGCGGTGGCGGCAACCTTGCCCTTGCGGACCATGTCGAACGCGGTCTCGACATGATGGGTGAAGGCCGCGACCCGGTCGAAGCCGAACATCGCGCCGGATCCCTTGATGGTATGGAGCGCGCGGAAGGCGCTGTCGATCAGGTCGGCGTCGCCGGGGCGATGACCGATCTCGAGCAGCGCGTGCTCGAGCTGCTCCAGGAGCTCCTGGGCTTCCTGGCGGTAGGTTTCGGTGGCGTCGATCGGGGTCATGCGCCAAGCACCTTCTTCACCACCGAGACCAGTTGGTCCCGCTGGAAAGGCTTGGTGATCCAGCCGGTCGCGCCGGCCTCCTTGGCCTGCTTCTTCATCTCGGCGTCGGATTCGGTGGTGAGGAACAGGATTGGAACGCCGCGATAGGCGGGCAGCTTTCGCAGCTCGCGGATCAGGCCAAGGCCGTTCATCACCGGCATGTTGAGATCGGTCACGACCATGTCGACCGGCGAGGTCTGCGCCTTGGCGAGGCCGTCGGCGCCGTCATTGGCCTGGATCACCTGGTAGCCGGCACCCTGCAGGGTCAGCTGCACCATCTGGCGCACGCTCGCGGAGTCGTCGACGCTGAGAATGGTCTTCGTCATGGGATTTTGGTTCCTTTCAACCAGAACGCCTCGCCCGGCCCGCGCACCGCGGTGGCGAGGAAGCCGGCGCGGTCGAGGGCGGCGCGCAGCTTGCCGCTCGCTGGCGCGGCCAGAGTCAGCGATTTGTCGGCCTTGTCGGCGCTTTGCTTGGCCGCCAGCACCAGCTGGATCAGGCTGAGGTCCAGCTCGACGGCGGCGTTGCAATCGATTTCGATGGCCTGATGCGCGGCCATCGCCGCGGCCAGGCGCTCGTAAGCGGCCTGGATCGTGCGCACGGTCTGCGCACCGTCGAGTTCGAGCCGACAGACTGGGGAAGTGGCGTGAGACACCGGCGACACCCGCTCAAGAGGAAATTGTGAGAATTCTGTCTCACAACTCGAACAACCTGTCGCCATGATTGCAGCGCGGTCTTAAATTACCGTTACGTTTCAAAGTACATAATTTCATTAATACTATATTTAATACGATCGTTTTAAGTAATAGCGGGATCTGCTCAGACCTATACTTGAGATTGCCCAGGCCGCTAGGCAAAAAACCCTAGTGGCACGCCCAGAAATAGGCATGTTCACCGAAACTTCCCGGTCAGGCGGGCTCGGCGCGCGAGCGGCCGCGGCGTCAGGCGGCGGTGCCGCCGCGCTTGATCAGGTCCTTGCCGATGGCGGCGAGATGCACCTGGTCCGGCCCGTCGCCGATGCGGATGAAGCGTGCATAGACATAGGCGCGCGGCAGGAAGGTGTCCTGCGACACGCCGGCGCCGCCGTGGACCTGGATGGCGCGGTCGATCACCCGCGCGGCCATGCTCGGCACCACGATCTTGGCCGCGGCGATCAGGTCGCGCGCGGCCTTGTTGCCCTCGCGGTCCATCTTGTCGGCGGCCTGCAGCGTCAGGAGCCGCGCCTGCGCGATGTCGCAGAACGAATGGGCGATGTCCTCGCGCACCGAGCCCTGCTCCGCCAGCGGCTTGCCGAACGCCACGCGCGAGGTGGCCCGCGCGCACATCAGCTCCAGCGCCCGCTGGGCGCAGCCGATCAGCCGCATGCAATGGTGGATACGACCGGGCCCGAGACGGCCCTGGGCGATCTCGAAGCCGCGGCCCTCGCCGAGCAGGATGTTTGCGGCCGGCACGCGGACGTTGTCGTAGACGATCTCGGGATGGCCGACCGGCGCATCGTCGTAGCCGAAGGTCAGGATGTCGCGGACGATGCGCACGCCGGGAGTGTCGCGCGGCACCAGGATCATCGACTGCTGGCGGTGGCGGTCGGGATGGTTCGGATCGGTCTTGCCCATCACGATCAGGAGCTCGCAGTCCTCGTTCATCGCCCCCGAGGTGAACCACTTGCGGCCATTGATCACGTAGTGGTCGCCGTCGCGCCGGATCTCGCACTGGATGTTGGTGGCGTCGCTCGACGCCACCGCCGGCTCGGTCATCGAGAAGCCCGAGCGGATGCGCCCATCCAACAGCGGACGCAGCCAGCGTTCCTGCTGCTCCGGCGTGCCGTAATGGGCCAGCACCTCCATGTTGCCGGTGTCCGGCGCCGAGCAGTTGAAGACCTCGGGCGCCCACAGCACCCGGCCCATGATCTCCTTGACCGGAGCGTATTCGAGGTTGGTGAGGCCGCTGCCGTGCTCGCCGGACAGGAACAGATTCCACAGCCCCTGCTGGCGGGCCAGCGCCTTGAGCTCCTGCAGCACGGGCGGCGTGCGGTAGCGCTGGGCCGCCGCCTGCACCTGGTCGTAGTACAGGTGCTCGACCGGCTCGACATGGCGCCGCATGAACTCGCCCACCCGGGCCTGCAACTCCCGCGACCGCTCCGAATGCTGGAAATCCATGGCTGCTCCTGCCCAGGTCAAACTTACGGCGCCGTGGCGCGGCGCCGAGCGAGGTCACGTTTCAAACGCCGAGACTGTCACGGCCGGACGCCGGCAACTTGCGTCGACCGGCTGCGAACCTCGAAGTACGAGCGGATCCCTGCCGGTCAGGGACCGGCGGCTTCGCGCCGGCTGCCCAGCACCAGGGTATTGAGATGGCCGCCGCCGGAGATGTCGATTTCCGCGCCGGTGATGTAGCCGGCCTCGGCGCCGCACAGAAACGCGACCAGCGCCGCGACTTCCTCCGGCTCGCCGAAGCGGCGCACCGGGGTATGGGCCAGGGCCTGGTCGCGGATCGCCTGCGGCATCGCCCGCACGTTCTCGGTCTCGACCATGCCGGGCAGGACCGCGTTGCAGGTGACGCCGCGCCGCGCGTATTCCAGCGCCGCCGTGTGGGTCAGGCCGAGCAGGCCGGCCTTGGTGGCGGAATAGCCGACCTGGCGGGACAGACCGCCGCGCGCCGCCACCGACGAGATGTTGACGATGCGCCCGAAACCGCGCGCGGCCATGGCGGGAGCCAGCGCGCGCACCAGGTTGAACGCGCCCGTGAGGTTGACGCCGAGCTCGCGCTGCCAGGCGTCGTCGCTCATCTTCTCGATCGGCGCGATGTTGTTGACGATCCCGGCATTGTTGACCAGCACGTCGACCGGACCGAGTTGGGCCGTGATGCGTGCGACCGCCGCCTCGACCTTGGCGGAGACCGAAATATCGCAGTTCACCGCGCAAGCGCCGCGGCCGAGGCCGCGAACCTCGGCCGCGGTGTCCTCGATCGCGGGATCGATGTCGAGCAGCCCGACCTGGGCGCCTTCGCGCGCCAGGCGAACCGCGATGGCGCGGCCGATGCCGCGCGCGGCGCCGGAGATCAGGGCGGTTCGTCCTTCGAGCAGCATGGCGGTGTCCCCCGGGTGCGACGGCTCGCGAGAGGATCCGTCTCTCGCGAGCGAGCATCACAAAGCCAACGCCGAGTGTCCACGCCGATCTTGCCGGTCAGGGATCGATCAGGCCGCCTCCTTCAGCGCTGGCGGGTCCTCGCCGCGATTGAGCTTGCGGACGTCGCCGCCGGCCCAGGCCAGCGCGCGCGGGTCCATCACCCGGAACCAGAGCGGCGGGATCGCCGCCAGAGCGAACATGCCCGTGTAGCCGTTCGGCAGCCGCGGGATGTCGTCGAAATCGCGCAGCGACTGATACGGCCGCATCGGGTTGGCGTGATGGTCGGAATGGCGCTGCAGGTGGAACGTCATCAGGTTCGACACGATGTGATTGGTGTTCCACGAGTGGCGCGGCTCGACCGGCTGATAGCGCCCGCTCGGCAGCTTCTCGCGCAACAGCCCGTAGTGCTCGACATAGTTGGCCTGGGTCAGCGCGTACCAGCCGATGAAGTGATGGGCGAGGATGAAGGGCAGCACCTTCCAGCCGAAAACGGCGATCAATCCGGCGGCCACCACCAGCGTCAGCGCGAAGCCCTGGAGAATCTCGTTGTCGATCGACCACACCGCCTTGCCGCGCCGGGTCAGCCGCTCGGCCTCGTTGCGCCAGCCGCGCCTGAACGCGCCCGGCAGTTCGCGCGCGGCGAAGGCATAGATCGATTCCCCGAAGCGCGCGCTGGCCGGATCCTCGGGCGTCGACACCCAGGTGTGATGGCCGCGGTTGTGCTCGATCCGGAAATGGGCGTAGCCCACCGCATTGTTGGCGAGCATGCCGAAAAAGCTGTTGAGACGGTCCGCCTTGTGGCCGAGTTCGTGGCCGATCAACAGCGCGCCGCCGTTGATGGTGCCCACCCCGAGCAGCAGCGCGACATAGGACCACCACGGCAGGTCCTGGGTGCCGACGAAGGCGATGAGCGCGATGTAGTTCAGCCACGGAAACACCACGGCGATGCGCGCCAGCCGCAGGTAATAGGGATCGTTCTCCATCGCGGCGACCACCTCGGCCGGCGGATTGTGCGGGTCCTCGCCGATCAGCGCATCCAGCAGCGGGATGAGCCCGAAGATGAAGAGGAAGGGGATCAGCGTCGCCGCCGCGTTGCCGGTCCGCAGGTAGAGCCAGTAGGACAACGGCGGGATCAGCGGCGGAATGTAGGAGAGCATCCACAGATAGCGCTTGCCGTCGCGATAGGTGACGGCCTCGCCGGCAGCGTTCGTGCCCGTGAAAATCATCGCGTTCCTCCGGATATGTGGTGTTTTTTGATGGGCGTTTTTGCCACTTGTTGTCATTTGAGCATGGCGAGCGCGGCCCCGTATCGCCAGTTCCCAACAGGCCAAAATTGTGGCATTTTGCGCCATGGGCTAGTGGTCCGATTCCAACATTCGCATCCCAGTTCAGCAGGCGCTTTGCGAATGTTGGAATCAAAGGACCACTAGAATTATGGATCTGTTCGTGCCCTTTGCTTTTCGAAGTTCGCGAAGGAGATCGCCGCAATGGATCGCGAACTTCGAAAAGCGGGCACGAGCCCGATCCCGGACGCCCTGCAAGCGCCGGTGTCCGTGAGCTATGCGCGGGCGCTGCTGCGGCATTTCGGCAAGACCGGCGCCGAACGCGACGACCTGCTGAAGGGCTCGGGGATAAGGCAGCAGACCCTGGACCAGCCGGGCGCCGACATGCCGGTGTCGGCGCTCGTCGTGCTCGTCGCCAACATCACCCGCAAGCACGGCGAGTTGTGGCCGCTCGCGGCGGAGACGGTGTGGTCGACCTCGTTGCAGGGCGCGCTCGATGTCGCGATGCGCACGGCGCCGACCATCGGGGAGGCGCTCAGGACCGGCGCCCGCCACGGTCCGACGCGGGCGCCCTTCATCCGCAACCGGCTGCATCGGACCGCCAGATCGGTCCGGCTCGAGATCCTGCCTGCCTTCGCGCTCGATGACGGCGTGTGGCGCGCCGTGGCGCTGGCGGTCAGCCTCAACGTCCATGCGCTGTTTTCGCTGATGCTCGAGGACGCCATCGCCGAGGTGACGCTCGAATTTCCGTGGCCGACCCCCGAAAACTTCACGCGGCTGCGGCCGCTCTATTCCTGCAAGCTGAGGTTCGACGCGCCCACCCTGGCGCTCGACGTGCCAAGCCGGCTCACCGCGCTGGCCTCGCCGTTCGCCGATCCGAAACTGCACGCCAAGGCGGTCGAGGCGCTGGAGGCCGCGGGCACCGGCGGCCCGGACACCGCGGCGCTGCCGCAGATCGTCGAGAACCTGATCGCCGCGCGCCTGCCAGAGCGCCTGGGCGAAGAGGACGCGGCGCGCCTGGTCGGCACGTCGCGGCGGACCCTGGTGCGCCGGCTCGCCGGGGCCGGCCTCGCTTTCCGGCCGCTGCTCGACGGCGTGCTGCGCGAGCGCGCCCGCGCAATGCTCGCGGCCGGCGCGCTGTCGCGCGACGAGATGGCCGCTGCGCTCGGCTATACCGATGCCACGAGCTTCAGCCGCGCCTGCCGGCGCTGGTTCGGCAGCAGCCGCGAATCTTGACAGCCGTCGCGGCGCGCCGGCCGGACACGCAGGTCAGTGCGTGGCGATGGTGAGGCCGCCGTCGACCACCAGGCTCGCTCCGGTGACGAAGGCGCCGCTGCGGGCGCAGAGATAGAGCACCGCGTAGCCGATTTCCTCCGGCGCGCCGATGCGGTGGAGCGGCGTGCCGTCGAGGATCGCCTGGCGCGCGGGCCCGTCGAAGGCCGCGGCCAGCTTGGTCTCGATCACGCCGGGCAGGATGGTGTTCACGCGGATGCCGAACCCGCCGTATTCCAGCGCGAAGGAGCGGCTCATGCCGATCATCGCGGTCTTCAGGGTCGAATAGAGCCCGAGCATCTTGTCGGGATGCAGCGCCGCCACCGAGGAGATGTTGACGATCGAGCCGCCGCCGCGCAGCTTCATCAGCCTGGTGGCCTCGACCGAGAGATACCAGTTGCCGCGCAGGTTGACCTCCAGCGCCTTGGCGAACAGTGCCAGGTCGGTGTCGTCGATGGTGCGCCACGGGCTGAGCACGGCGTTGTTGACCAGGATGTCCAGTCCGCCGTGCCTGTCCTTCAGATGCGCGGCCATGGCCGCGATGTCCTCCATCCGGCCGATGTGGCAGACCCGCGGCTCGGCGCTGAGGCCCTCCGCGGCGAAATCCCCGGCGACCCGGGCGCAGTCCTCGGCCTTGCGGCTGGAGATGACGACATGGGCGCCGGCGCGGGCCAGCACGCGGGCGATGCCCTCGCCGATGCCCATGGTCGAGCCGGTGACGAGGGCGACCTTGCCGGTGAGGTCGAACGGGTTCGCAGGCACCGTCACGCGCGTTTCCCCTGGGGCGGCTCGAGGCCGATCTGGCGGAACAAGTCGGGATCGATGGCCTCGCGCACCGCGCTCTTCTTGTAGGCGAACACCCGGCACGGCGCCCCCGGCCGCATCTGGGCGTGGCCGTCGATCACGAAGAACAGCGGCGTCTGCGGCGACATCGCGGTCTTGAGCTGGGCGCGGTTGGATGCCGCGCAATGGGTGCAGTAGGCCGGCGCGGCGGTGCGGTTGAAATTGACGTCGTGGGCGTCGGGCATCAGCGGGCTGAGCGGCTCGCCATAGTGGAACATGTCGCGCCACATCTCGCCGCGGAACAGGCGGCCGCCGCTGCCGCACGGATCGAGGCGAAACACGAAGCGGTCGTCTTCCTCGAGCAGCGTGAAGTCGGCGCAATGATAGTTCCAGGTGCGGGCGATCTCGCGCACCAGTTCGTCGTCGCTCATGGCCGCATAACGCGGGAAGCCGGCGTGGAACGCGGGCGCATAGGTCTGGTCGAGCACCTCGGCGAGATAGTCGGGCCCGCCCTTTTCCAGCGCGATGGCATAGAAATATTCCAGCAGCACGACGCCGAAATCGTGCCACGGCTTCCAGTCCTTGCGCTGCCCCTCCAGCAGGTCCGCGATGTCGGCGTCGCCGGCCTCGAGCCTGCGGCGCGCCCGCTCGACCCGGGTCAGCGTCAGCGCCTCCCGCTCCTCGTCGGAGAACAGGCGCTCGCCCCTGGTCGCGACCTTGGCGAAGGTCAGCGTGCAGCGCCCCTCGGGGCCCTTGTCGGTGGTCCAGACCTTCGCGCCGACGGTATCGTTGAGCGAGCTCTGGCAGGCCTTGCAGATCTGGCAGAACGAGCTCACGCCGTCGCTCCAGCCGCCGTACCAGTCCGGGTGCTTCTGCGGCAGGCCCTGCTTTTCCAGCTTGCCGCCGCTGCCGCACAGCGTCATGTCCAGCACCACCGCCTCCGCGGTTTCCTGAAGCGGCGTCAGCCGCGCGCCAACTTGCTCGCGGAAGATCGCGACCATGTCGGCGATCGCGCCGCGCTCGTCGCCGGCGCGGTATTGCTCCGTCCACGTCCGCATCAGCTGCGCGCCGATGCGCGCCAGCGCCTCGCGCGCCGCCTCCTAGCCGAAATCGCGCCGGAGCTTGGCCGCCTTGCGCGCCAGCGTATGGCCGGAGAGGCCGTCGAGCCCGGCGGGGCCATCCTGCATCGCCGCCAGCAGTTCGCGCACCCGCGCCAGATCGCCGCGCCGCAGCGCATCGATCGCATGGTCCTCGAACGGCTTTGCGATGTCGGCGAGCTGTTCGTCGCTGTAGAGCCGCGCCATGGTCTCCTCCGTCTCCTCCCGCGCTTCGGTGGCGAGATTAAGAGCCCCATCATGCGCGATGTCCGCGACGCCGTCCATGCGCTTGATGGAACGCCGGCACCGGTGCAAGAAGGGGACGACAAATTCCGGCGAGGGTCCCGTGTTTCACTTGCGCATGTCCTGTCTGCTTGCGGCCACCGTCATGGCCGCGATGGCTGGCGTCCGAAGCGGTCATGCCCAGCCGGCCGCGGCGAACGATGTCTACTCCGCCCGCATCCAGCCGATCTTCGACAACCGCTGCATCGCCTGTCACAGCTGTTACAACGCCCCCTGCCAGCTCAACCTGCAGAGCTATTCGGGCCTGACGCGGGGAGCGACCAGGCTCAATGTCTACGACGGCGGCAGAAAGGACAGCGTTGCGCCCACCCGGCTCGACATCGACGGCCACACCGTACCCGACTGGCGCAAGAAGGGCTTTTTCGACGTGACAGGCAGCGCCGACCCGACCCGGGCGCTGCTTGCGCAACTGGTGGCGCTCCGCGCCAGGCATCCCGCCGCGCAGCCGGCAAAAGAGGCCGGCGAGAGCAATGTCTGTCCGGCCGACGGCGACGCCGGAGCCCGCATCGCGCAAAGCGCGCCCGAGCTCGGAATGCCCTACGGGCTGCCGCCGCTGTCCCAGGACGAACTCGCGACCCTCGACGACTGGATCGCAAGCGGGGCACCGGGTCCTTCGGACGCAAACCTCGCGCGCCGGCGGTCTGTGCCGCCCGAGCTGGAGACGCAAGTGCGCGCCTGGGAGGCCTTCCTCAACGGCCCCTCGCCGCGCGACCGACTGGTGGCCCGCTATCTCTACGAGCACCTGTTCCTGGCGCATCTGCATTTCGCGGCCGAGACGCCGTCGCCGCACCCGGCATTCTTTCGCCTGGTGCGCTCGCGAACGACGTGCGAGGCGGGCGTCGACGAGATCGCGACGCGGCGGCCGAACGACGATCCAGGACCCGGCGATGTCCACTACTGTCTGAGCCGCCTCGACAGTACGACCGTCGACAAGACCCACATCCCCTACGAACTGTCGCCGCGCAAGCTCGAACGGATCCGGGAGACGTTCCTCGAACCGCAGTGGGAGGTAACAAAGCTGCCGGGCTACGGCGAGGAGACCGCCGCCAACCCGTTCGTCGCGTTCGCCGACATCCCCGTGCGGGCGCGCTACCAGTTCCTGCTCGACGACGCCGAATACGAAGTCAGCACCTTCATCAAGGGGCCGGTCTGCAACGGCAGTGTCGCGGTCAACTCCATCCAGGAGCAGTTCTTCGTGCTGTTTCTGCGGCCTTCGGCCGACGGCATGGTGATGTCCGAAGACCATGCCCGGCGCGTCCGCGACATGCTGATCCTGCCCGGCGAATGGGGCAGCGACGTGCCGCTTCTGGAGGACATTGAATCGCTGCGGCGGCTGGTCGAGAGTCGCGAAGCCTACCGCAAGGTCAGGGCCGACGAAGCGCGCAAGCTTCGGCCGAACGGCTACACGCTCGATGATATCTGGAACGGGGACGGCCACAACCCGAGCGCGCTGCTGACCGTATTCCGGCACTTCGACAACGCCGTCGTCACCCAGGGCGCGGTCGGCGATCTGCCGAAGACGCTGCTGGTTCTCGACTACCCGCTGTTCGAGCGCCTGGTCTACAATCTCGTCATCAACTACGACGTCTTCGGCAATGTCGGCCACCAGTCCCTGACCCGGCTCTACATGGACCTGATCAGGATGGAGGCCGAGGAGCTGTTCCTGGCCTTCCTGCCGCCATCGCAGCGCGCGGGCCTGCGCCGGTCATGGTATCGCGGCGGCCCGCTCACCGACCTCAAGCTCAGATACGTCTTCCCGCTCGTCGACGGCGCCGCACCGACCGGCATCCGCTACCATGACGCGACCAACGCCAAGGCCGAACTGGTCGAAGCGGTGATCAACCAGCATCTGCCCCCGCAGGTGCGCGGACGTCCCGACACGCTGAACTGGAAGACATTGCACCTGCCGCGCGACGCAGCGGCCGCCAAACTCACGGCACCGGAGCAGGCGCTGCGCCGGATTGCATCGGTCAAGGCCGCGGACGCCACGCCGTTTGCGCGCTTCCTTCCGGAACTGGTCGTCGTGCTGGTGCGCGGCGCCGACGGCCACGCGCGGGCCTACAGCCTGGTGCACAATCGCGAGCACGAGAACGTGTCGTGGATGTTCGCGGAGGCGGAGCGCTTCGCGCCGCGGGAGGACTCGCTCACCGTGCGCGCCGGCCTGCTGGGCGCCTACCCGAACATGTTCTTCGTCATGAGGGACGACCAGGTCGATGCATTTTCCGGCGCCGTCGCGGGTCTCAGGTCGCCTGCCGACTACGAGCGGCTGGTCGACGGCTTCGGCGTCCGGCGTTCGAACGCGGCCTTCTGGTCGGTGTTCGACGAAATCAGCGCGATCCACCTCGCCAGCGACCCGGTGCGTTCGGGCGCGCTCGATCTCACGCGCTATGCGCTGGAGCCGTGATCGCGAGCGGCTTCCGCTTGGATTGACTCGTCATGCCCGCCGCCGGGCACGACGAAGAAGGATGGGTCAACCGATCTGGAAAACGCTCTACTAGCCAAACCCGAGATTGTCATCCCTGGGCGCGCGCAACGCGCGCGAGCCCGGGATCCATACGCCGCAGCGCCAGTTTGAGATGAGGCGTTGCCAGCGCGGTGGCCACCGCGGACGCCGGGGCTATGGTTTCCGGGCTCGCGCGCGGCTTGCGCCGCGCACGCCCCGGAATGACGCCGTGGTTGTGGTGGGCGGCGAGCCCACCAGCCCGCGCTAGCGCTTGATCTGGGTCGCCAGATATTTGGTGAGTCCCGCGCCGTAGGGCGGGCGCAGCATCCGCAGCGGGCCGATATCCTTCTTCATCTGGTGGAACACCGATTTGCGGTGGCTGAACTCGCGGAAGCCGTCATAGCCGTGATAGGCCCCCATGCCGGCCGGGCCGATGCCGCCGAACGGCAGTTCTTCCTGGGCCACATGCATCACCACGTCGTTGACCGACACGCCCCCCGAGGTGGTTTTATCCAGCACGCGGTCCCGCTCGTCCTTGTCGGCGCCGAAATAGTAGAGCCCGAGCGGACGGTCGTGCGAATTGATATAATCGATGGCCTCTTCCACCTTCTGATAGGCCTTGACCGGCAGCAGCGGGCCGAAGATCTCCTCCTGCATGACCTTCATGTCGTCGGTCGGGTTGAGGATCAGGGTCGGTGCGATGCGGCGGTGGGGCTGCTGGCGCAGGTCTTCGCCGGCCGGATTGATTTCGACGATTTCAGCGCCCTTGGCGCGGGCGTCGTCCAGATAGCCCGTGAGCCGCGCATAGTGCCGATCCGCCACCACCGCGGTGTAGTCGGGATTGTCGCGGATCGTCGGGAACATGTGGCCGACCGCGGATTTCGCCGCCGCGACGAAACCGCCGATCTGATCGGAAGGCGCCAGCACGTAGTCCGGCGCCAGGCAGATCTGGCCGGCGTTCAAGGTCTTGCCGCTCATGATGCGCGCCGCCGCGGTGGTCAGATCGGCGGACCTGCCGATGACCACGGGACTCTTGCCGCCCAGTTCGAGCGTGATGGGCACCAGGTTTTCGGCGGCCGCTTTCATCACATGCCGTCCGATCGACGTCGCGCCGGTGAAGATGATGTGGTCGAAAGCCAGACCGGAGAACGCCTGCCCGACGTCCGGCCCGCCGGTCACGACCGCGATTTCCTCCTCGTCGAAGGCGCTCGCAAACATCTTCTTCATGAGTTCGGAGGTCGCCGGCGTCACTTCCGACGGCTTGATCATCGCCCGGTTGCCCGCGGCCAGCACGCCGGCCAGCGGGGAGAAGGTCAGGTTCACCGGGAAATTCCACGGGCTGATGACGCCGACGACGCCCTTGGGCTGGTGGCGGATCTCGGCCTTGGCGCCGAACAGGCCGAGGATGCGCGGGGTGGTGCTGCGGCGCTCGGTCCGCATCCAGCGGGCGACGTGGTCGCGGGCATGCTTGAGCGGACCGATCGAACCGGCGACGTCCGTAAAGGCCGTTGCGTGGCTGGAGCGCGCGCCGAAGTCCTCATTCAGGGCCGCTTCGATCTCGCTGCGAAAATCCACCAGGAGGGCGATGCAGCGGTTGAGGCGGTCGATCCGGACGGCCGCCGACGGCGTGCCCTCCCGCAGTTGCGCCGTTCTTTGCCTGTTCAGCAGGTCGTTCAGCGTGATGCGAGCGGCGGCGTCCGACGCCGCGACGGCGATGGCCATGGTCGATCTCCCTGCTGGCTTCGTTATGCAAGCCTTGCTCCGGCGGTGCCGGTCCGGCCCTTGATAGCCCAGTTGGCGGTGCCGGGAAAGCCGGCCGAGGGCGGTCAACGCCCGTGTGCGCCGAGGTCGCGCCACCCGAAGGCCCGGCGAGACGCCCGCTGAACCACCGCGATCATTGCCTTCGCAGCCACGCGAGGATCGCCGGATTCTCCTCTTGGGGGTAGCAGTGGCTGAGATCCCCGATCTCGCGAAAGGTCACAGTGGCGCCGCCGGCGGCCAGCGACGCCTGCGCCTGCCGCGCCAGCTCGACCGGAAACATCCAGTCGAGACGGCCATGAACCAGGTAGATCGGCAGCCCGCGGATGCGATCCGCATCCGCCGCTGCGGCCAGCAGCGGATGGAACGAGGCCGCGATCGGCGCCAGGTGGGTGAAGGGCGAGCCGCCGCGCAATCCGCTGACATAGCAGAACGTGCCACCGTCGCTCAGCCCGGTCAGCAACAGGCGGCCGGGGTCGATG
This sequence comes from Xanthobacteraceae bacterium, assembly GCA_031291445.1. GTDB lineage: Bacteria > Pseudomonadota > Alphaproteobacteria > Rhizobiales > Xanthobacteraceae > Bradyrhizobium_A. The sequence goes on from JARLJA010000189.1 coordinate 16,883, forward strand.
CTCCAGCCGCGCCGCACGAATTCGAGAATGCGATCGAGATTGGGCGTGTCGCTGTCGTCGCCCATCAGCGCCCAGGTCGGGCCGGTCGCCGTGGGCGCGACCAGGATCGCGCCGTGGCTACGGGCGTCGCGCAGCCAGTTCCACAGGAAAGTCCGTCCGTTGCCGCTGCCGCCGTGCAGCGCCATCACCAGCGGCCAGGGCCGATCCGCCTTGTAATTCTCCGGGACGTAGAGCGACAAGCCGCCGCGGCTGCCGGGCTCGTTGTCGACATGGAGGATGCCGGTCTCGCCGCGCCGCGGCGCTCCGGCAAGCGCCGCCTGCAGGTCGGCATCGTCCTGCAGTGCCGGGTCGAGGAACAGCGAACTGACCGGCGGCAGCTTCGCGGCGAGCGGATACAGCGCCTCCTGGGCGCGGGCGGCGTGGCGCAGCGCGCGAAACACCGCACGAAAGTTCGAGTCCGCCTGGGCTTCGCGCAATCCGGTGAAGGCCGCCAGCGCCGCGTCACCGGCGTCGTCCAGCCGGGCACGGACATCGGCCAGCCGACCCGGCCATGGCGTCAGCCGGGCGCGGGCGGCCCGCAATTCCTCGTCCGGCGCGCCGACCGCCTGCAGGATGGCGGGAAACTCCGGCGGATCGAGATAGCGCGAGATAAAGCGCAGCGCCTCGATCGACCGCAGCAGGGCCGGCAGCAGCACGACGAGGTCGTCCACCACGACACCGTCCGTCGGCTGGTCAGAACACATGATGAAGCCCTCCAGGTCCGAGGCTAGCCCGAAATCCTCCGGGGCGAAATCGGCAAGCGCGATCAAACTGGTTCTTGGCTCCGGAGCACCTGTTTCATATCCTGTTTCGGTTGAGGCGAGGCCCGAAACGTCAGCCGCACGGAGCGCCGAACCATGAGCTCACCGCAGATCCGCCGCGCAGATCGCGTCATGTCGCACGAACGCGTGTTGCAGATGCTGGCGCGAGGCTACAGCGGCCATCTCGCGACGGTGAGCGAGGACGGCTTCCCCTATTGCATCCCGCTGCTCTATCTCTGGATCGACGGCGAAGTCTATCTGCACACCACCAGCGCGCGGGGACACCTGCGCGCCAATGTCGAGCGGGATCAGCGCGTCTGTTTCGAGATCGACGAGCAGGACGGCGTCTTCGACTACGGCCGGTTCGAATGCGATTCCGGCCTCGCCTATCGCAGCGTGTGCGTGTTCGGCCGGATACGCATCGTCGACGACCGCGACGTCAAGCAGCGGTTCTGCGAAATATTGATGGAGAAATACGGCAAGCCGGCAACGACGCGTCCCAAGGGGTTCTTCCCGCGGCTCGACGCCATCACCGTGTATGCCATCGCGGTCGAGCGCATGACCGGCAAGGAGATGCCGCTGCCGCCGCTTTCCGAACAGTGGCCCGCGAAGGACAGGACGATGACGCCACACGCGTCGGTGCCCGCCCCGGCCGGCCTCTCATCAGTGGCTCGGCCGGTGGATTAGTCCCCTCCCAGGCCGAGACGATTCGGAAGCCGCTTCTCGATGTTGAACTTCAGCAGCGCGGCGGCGCGACACACGCCGTGGACGAATTTGCCATAGGGCAGCGTTACGAACAGCGCCATCACCGTGCCGAGATGGATGGCGAGCCACAGCGCCATGAAGCGGGTGTCGCGCAGCACCAAAAGGGCGAAGCCGGTGGCGCTGACCAGCAGCAGCAGGGCGATGAAGCCGCGATCCATCGCCTTCTGGCTGGGGTCGGTCAACAGCGCGTCGCGCCGCACATTCAGCCACAACAGTCCGACCGGTCCAACGATCAGGCCCGCGCCGCCCAGCGTGCCCAGGATCACCGGCAGGCTGTCGAAGGCGTAAGGCGCGTGGCGGTCGAGCAGATAGTGGTAGAGCGTGGCGACGCAGGTCGCGGCAAAGCACAGCAGGAAGCCGTAAAGCGTGAGTTGATGGAAGCGCCGTCGCCACAGCGTGAAGCGGTCGCTGTCCTCGTTGCAGCCTTCGCCATGACCGCCGCCGAGATATGTCAGCCGCGCCACGTCCGCGACCGACTCGGCGGCCGCCGGCACACCGACCGTGGTCATCGGCGCCGCCGCCCCCGCCTCCCCGGCCGGCGAGATCTCACGCCAGAACCTGGCGACGCCGATGCCGAGCGCCAGCATCGCGAACAGAAAGACCACGCCGAATAGGGCGGCCAGAAGATTATGCGGAAAGATCGCATAGAAGTTTCCGCCGAGCGGCGCGTGAAGCAGGCCACCCGTCATCGCCGCGGCGAGCACGAGAAACAGCGCCAGACCACCGGCCAGCGCCAGCGCGACGGTGAGGCCGGCGCGCTGGTAGAGCCGGCCGAACGCCGGCGGCCAGGCGTAGTCCTGATAGGTTCGCCCCCGCACCGTCGCCATCGCCCGCGGCACGTTGACCGCGAAGTCGTGCGGCGGCGCGTACTGGCAGGCATGGAAGCAGGAGCCGCAGTTGTGGCACAGGTTGGCGAGATAATGCGTATCGGCCTTGCCGAACGCGAGCCGGCGCGTCATCGCCGGGAACACGGCGCAGAAGCCCTCGCAATAGCGGCAGGCGTTGCAGATCTGCATGACGCGCGCGACCTCCTGCTCGCCGGCCGTCAGCGCCGCGACGAGGCCGCCGCTGCCTTCGCACGGGCCGCCCGGCGGTGGCATTGCAGCCGTTTCAGCGACCTGCGGCATAGCTGAAGTCCTCGTCGAAGGTCGGATGCGGGAAGCCGACGCTCTTCGCGGCGTTGGCGCCGGCGATGCGGCCGAACGCCGTTCCGATGCTCATGCCGACGCCGGCGGTGTAGCCCTGGCCGAGCACATTGCCCGCAACCAGTTCGCCGGCGGCAAACAGGTTGGCGCTCGGCACGTCGGCGAAGCGCACTGCGGCGGTGTCGTCGACCTTCAAGCCGAGATACGTGAAGGTGATCCCCGGGCGGAGCGGATAGGCATAGAACGGCGGCGTGTCGATCGACCGCGCCCAGTGGGTCTTGGCGGGCGTCAGCCCCTCGGTGCGGCAGTCATCCAGCGCCGTGTGATCGAAGGTGCCGGGACGGCAGGCCGCGTTGTAGGCGTCGAGCGTCGCCATGAACGCCGCGGGATCGAGACCGACCTTGCCGGCGAGGTCTTCCAGACTGTTCGCCGTGGTGCCGTCGAACACCGGCGGCATGAAGCGGCCGATCGCCTTCCGGTCGATGACCGACCAGGCGATCTGCCCCGGCTGCTGCGCCACCAGGCGGCCCCAGATGGCGTAGCGCTTCGGCCAGAAGTCCTCGCCCTCGTCATGGAACCGGCGCCCATCGCGGTTGACCACGACGCCGAACGGCACGCAGTCGATCCGGGTGCAGATGCCGCCGTCGTAGAGCGGCGCCCGGGCGTCGATCGCGACACAATGCGCTTGCGTCGGATCGCCGATGGAATCGGCGCCGGCATCGAGCAGGAATTTCAGCAGCACGCCCTGATTGAAGCGGGTGCCGCGAATCAGGAAATTCTCCGCCGGCCATTCGCCGCGCTCGTTCCGGCCCCACGCCTCGCGCTGCCAGCCGAGATTGGATTCGAAGCCGCCGCAGGCCAGCACGCAGGTCTTGGCCGCGACGCGTTCGCCGGCTTCGGTGATGGCGGCGAGAAAGCGACCGCCCTCGAGCGCCAGGCCACTCACCGGCGTGTCGTAGCGAACCTCGACGCCGAGCGCCTCGGCGCTCCGGTAATAGGCGTTCACCAGCGCCTTGCCGCCCCCCATGAAGAAGGCGTTGGTGCGCGCCACGTGCAGCGCGCCGGACAGCGGCGGCTGGAAGTGCACGCCATGCCGGCGCATCCACGGCCGGCACCGCGACGAATGCCGGATCACCAGGCGCGCCAGCGCCTCGTTGGTCAGCCCGCCGGTGACCTTCAGCAGATCCTGCCAGTACTCTTCCTCCGGATAGGCTTCGACCAGCACGTCCTGCGGCGCGTCGTGCATGCAGCGCAGGTTGCGCACATGCATCGAATTGCCGCCGCGCCACGCCCGCGGCGCCGCTTCCAGCATCAGCACCGAAGCGCCCGCCTCGCGCGCCATCAAGGCTGCGCACAGCGCGGCATTGCCGCCGCCGATGACGAGAACGTCGGGACCCGACGCCGGCGCCTGCGCCGCGGCAGACTTTGTTGCGGCCTTCTTCATGCGGCTCCCGTCAGGTGTGCGACGCCTTGATGACGCGCGCCAGCACCGGCCAGTAAAGCTCGCCATAGCCGGCGTCAATCGCCTCGCCGAGCAGCCTGTCGGCGAGCTCGGCGCCCTGCAGCCTGAGGCCCACCGATTGGGCGAGATCGAGCGCGTAGCCGATGTCCTTGCGGGCATATTCGGTGGAAAAGGCCCGTTCCGGGAAGGTGTCGGGCAGCATCGCCTTCATGCCGTGGTTGCGCAGCGCGAAGCTGTCGGCGGATCCCTTGGCGAGGGTCTCGAACAGGAGCCTGGCATCGAGCCCGGCGCGCCTGGCCGTTTCCAGCGCCTCGCCGAGCGCGACCACGGTCTGCATCAGCACCATGTTGTTGAGGATCTTGACCACCTGGCCTGCCCCCACCGCGCCGCAATGGGTGATGTCGGTGGCAAACGTCGCGATCAGCGGCTCGAGCCGGTCGAAGACCGCGGCGTCCGCGCCGACCATGACGCTCAGCGTGCCTTCTTCCGCGGCCTGCCGGGTCCGCGCGATCGGCGCGTCGGCATAGCTGGCGCCTTTGGCGGCGAAGCGTCCGGCGAGCTCGCGGCTCGCCTCCACCGGCGAGGTGCCGAGATCGACGATGGTGTGACGCGGCCCGGCATGGCCGAGCAGACCATCGTCTCCCTGGCACACCGCCTGCACATGCTTGCCGCTCGGCAGCGCCATGAAGATGACGTCGCACTGCCCGGCGAGTTCGGCCAACGACGCTGCCCGCTTGACGCCGGCTTCCGCGAGACGCTGCAGCGGCGCATCCGCGCGGTCGAAACCGAACACCGGCGTGCCGGTCTTGCGGGCGAGGTTGCGGCAGATCGGCTCGCCCATCACGCCAAGGCCGATGAAACCAATGGCAGTCGTCATGGCGCACTCCTTCGTCGAGATCGGGCACTCAAGTCTTGGCCCGAGGGCAGTTGCCTTCGCTCATGGGGCGGAAGGCCTGCTCGCCGGGCGAGGTCGTGATTACCTTATAGCGCTCCCGGTCAACCGCAGGACTTCCGAACATCGGGACTCATGAAGGCCTGCCTCCCCCAGGCCCGTCGGGGGCAGACCTTCGTATAGTTCCGTGACCCGTTCAGATGCATGGCGACAACCTACATTCAATTGAGCCGTCGATCTGGATCGTCCTAGGCTGCATCGGTGAAGAAAGAGCGTCGGTTCGTCCCGCGCGACGGTGAGAACGATATGATTGACGAATAGCCAGGCGAAATCGAGAGGAGGCGACAATGACGAACCGCTTCGACGGCGCTGGACGTGACAGTGCCAAGCGATGTGCAGTCTGTGGCGGCAGGTTTGGTCTGATCCGGCACCACTCGTGGCGGACCTCGGTCTGCTCCAAGAGGTGCATCGTCCTCCTCAGGCACGCCGGCAGGATGTCCGCAATGGGGGACGTTGTCTCCCAGGTGCCTTCGACCAATTGAAACCGGCGAGGGCCTCATGATGTTCGGGACCTCAGGTCGCGGCAGGCAATACCTGGAAACCGCGCAAACCCTGCTCCGCGCCGCCAGGACCATGACGGATCACGTGATCGCGGATCAACTCGAGGCGCTTGCCGGCGACTATGAGCGGCGAGCGGAGAAGGCCTCGCTTGCCGATGCGGCCAAGGCGCTGGCGCGCGCGGAGGGAAGCGCCAGAGGCGGGTAGCGTCCATGGCCCGATGGGCGAGCCACATGCCCGGCCTCGCCGGCGCCGCCTGAGCGATTGACCGGGCGCTGCCCGCGCCGACGGCATTCCGGGACGGTGTGGCACGGGCCTTGCCTGTTGAAATCGGACACTGCGCGGCGGGATCTGGTGCGGCGGGCCGCAAACGGAAGTCTGGAGCAGATATGGGCGACGTCATTCGATTCATTCCGAAGTCCGAGCGCGAGCGACTCCGCCTCATTCGCGAGGCCCGCGCGATCTATGACAGCATCTTTCCGCCGGCCGATCCGGTCAGCGCACTGCTGAGCAAGGCGGCGCCGCCCGTTCACGAGGGGACCGAGGCCAATTCCTGCCGCAGCGACGGAGTGCTCCCGCCGTATCGATGATCATTGCCGTGCTTTGCAGCCCTCGAAGAGACGCGAGCGGATGCGAATGTTAGAACCGGAACACTGGGCTCGATCAGCGCGGCGCCATGCGGATCGCGCCGTCGAGGCGGACGTCCTCGCCATTGAAGTAGCCGCAGGTGATCATGGTGTGCGCGAGCTGGGCGAATTCCTCGGCGCGCCCCAGCCGCTTCGGAAACGGCACGGAAGCGGCCAGCGCGGCCTTGACGCTCTCGGGCGCGCGCTGCAGCAGCGGCGTGTCGAAGATTCCCGGAAGAATGGTGTTGCAGCGGATCCCCTCGCCCGAAAGGTCGCGCGCCACCACCAGCGTGATGCCGACGACACCGGCCTTCGAGGCCGTGTAGGCCACCTGTCCGATCTGGCCGTCCTCGGCCGCCACCGAGGCGGTGTTGACGATCGCGCCGCGCTCGCCATCGGGCAGCGGCGGCAGGGTCAGCATCCCCGCCGACGACTTGGTGATGCAGCGGAAGGTGCCGATCAGATTGACGTTGATGATGCGCTCGAAATTCTCGAGCGGATATTCCTTCGGCTTGCCGGTCTCGCGGTCGAACGACGCCGTCTTCTGGGCGCCGCCGCCGACGCCGGCGCAGTTGACCAGGACGCGCTCCTGCCCGTTCGCCGCGCGCGCCTTGGCAAATCCCGCGTCGACTTCCTCGGTCGAGGTGACGTTGACCTTGCAGAACACTCCGCCGATCTCCCGGGCGAGCGTCTCGCCCTGCTCCTCGTTGAGGTCGAAGATCGCGACCTTGACGCCGTGCGAGGCGAGCATGCGCGAGGTCGCCGCGCCGAGGCCCGATGCGCCGCCGGTGACGACGGCGGAAATCGTGGTGTCGAGCTTCATGACGGGTTGGTCTCCCCTGACTGATCGTTTGGATCTCACCCTAGCAGAATTCGCCACGATCGAAAGCCGAGCGAGCCGAACTCCCGTACACCCGGCTCAATCGTCGGCGGCCATTCGAAGCGATGACACGAAAATCCCGAGTGTCCGCATGTCCGGGCTCAATCCCAGGAAGATCGGTGCAACCGGCTTTGCAATCTCGAATGACACGGTGACGTGGCCGTCGTCGTCGATCGCATCCGCCCCTATGATCATGTCGGTCCGCGGAGGCGGGCGATCGTAGTCGAACGTCCAGACCCCGCCACTGCGGCCCGATCGCCAGGCCACGTCGATGTGACGGTGCACCTCCGTCAAGAGTGCCGAGCACGCCAGCCGCAGCTCATATCCGGCACGCGACGGCACCTTGAAGCGGAGCGCACACTGGCGGCCCACCGACCATGTTCCTTCCGATTCCGCCTCCCCCCATCCGTCCAGCAAGGCCGCGGCCTGATTGCTGCCTTTCCTGAGGACGATGGGCTGGCCGACGTCCAGCGTCGGGATCCGGTTCCGCCGCACCCGGATGTCGAGGTCGGCCCGACGCGGGGAAATCTCCGCCAGCAGCCGGACGGCGCCCGCAATGTCGCTCGTCCCAAGCCTGTCACCGTCGAGCGCGAGCCCGGCCCGGGTGTCGCCGCGGTAGCTGAAGCGCGATTGGCGGACCTCGTCCGCGCGGGACTCGGCCGGAATGGCAATTTCATCCATCGCCACGCCATGGGCCCCGCCGATCCGGGCGATGATGTCCAGCACCTCCGGATAGGCTCCCGGATACTCATTGATGGCGCTCGCGATGAGCTGCATCAAACCGCGATAGTCGATATCGATCCCCGCACTTTCGGATGGCAACACCTTCTTCACCGCCAGCAGATCCTTTGCGATCAGGACCGGCAGCAGGTTGGTGTCCGGGAGCTCGGGAGCACGTGGCGCCAGGGCGCCGAAATCGCGCTGCTCGATTTCCCGCGTGCGGTCACCACTCCTCGGAACGCTGACCGCATAGCCGGTACTGTGGGCCGACGTGCCGGTCACGGAGAGGGGACGGGACAGGCGCAGGAAGCGTTCGGTCATGAAGGCGTTGATTAGACCGGAGGTCACGTCCGGCGACCAGCCCATGAAATAGGGTCCGAGGCGTTCCCTGGCCGCGCGGATGACGCTCATTCGCACGAAACTGTTGTAGACCATCGGCAGGTTGGCGTAGGGCGTGAGAAAGCGGTAGACCCCGCGAAGCTCTCTCCGGGAATCCACCTCCTCGACGGCGAACGTCAGGTCGAGCTCCGCCAGGATCGTGTTGGCCCGGCTGGGTTTGGGGTAGGATGGCCAGAAGTACCAGTGCGGGCGCCAGCTCACCAGGTCGTTCGCATTGTCCGAAAACAACATGGCGGCTATCGAACAGGCGTCGGGATAGAGCCCGTCGTCGTCGCCGACGAATGCCACGACGTCCCCCGTCACGTGGTCCAGCGCCATTTCCCAGTTCCGGGACATCGGCAACACGTCGGCTGTGGCATGATGACGAAATCGCGAATCGTTCATTGCCTCGACGACGCTCCGGGTCGCCCGGTCATCGCCGTTGTTCTGGACGATGAATTCGCAATTCTCGTAGTCCTGCGCCGCCAGCGTCTTCAGACAGCTGGCCAGCGTGTCAGCTCGCCTGAGCGTTGGGACGACGACGGAAACGCGCAAATTGGCCATTGGAAACCGCCGATTGCATAACGTGGACATATCCGGCGCAAGATAGCCAGTACCGAGGCAGAATTCGATTGAGAAACTTGCCGGGTTGGTGGAAACATCGATCCGGATGAAGAAGCGTCAATCTCGATCCGCCCCCCATGGAATGGCCGTGCAGCCGTTGCTGCCGTTCGGAACCATCGACGGGATGCTTTCCATCTGCGCGTGCGTCTCGTACGTCAGCGTCGAACCCGACGGTCGAGCCGAACCAACACGTTGAAAGCAGCCAATCCATGTTTTCCTATGCCCAGAACTTCGAAGACGTCATGCTTGCCCGCATCTTCGCCGGCCAGCAGGACGGATTCTATGTCGATGTCGGAGCTGCGCATCCGAGCGATCTGTCGGTCACCAGGCATTTCTACGATCTGGGTTGGCGCGGCATCAACATCGAGCCTGTCCCCGCCAATTTCAAGCTCTTCGCAAAACAGCGCCCGGGCGACACCAATCTCAATTGCGCGGTCGGGTTTCCGGAAGGGCCGGCGACGTTCTTCGAAGTGACCGGCAACACGGCGCTGTCGACCTTCGATGCGGACAGGGCAAGCGAGCTCGAAGCGTCCGGCGAGCATATCGAATCCTATCCTGTCGAGATCCGCAGGCTGGACTCCATTCTCCAACAATACGCCGCCGGCAAGGCCATCGACTTCCTCAAGGTGGACGCGGAGGGGCTGGAGGACCAGATTCTCCGTTCGGTCGATCTCGGGAAATGGCGGCCGAAAGTGCTTCTGATCGAGGCCGTCAGGCCGATCGACGCCTTTCCCGGCTGGGGCACCTTCAACGCCGGCGACCTGGGCAACTGGGGCCGATGGGAGCCGTACGTCCTGGACAGCGGCTATGTGTTTGCCCACTTCGACGGTCTCAATCGTTACTACCTTCATCGGGACTTCGCCTTCCTGGCCGATCGCCTCTCGATACCGCCCGGGGTGTTCGATTTCATCATGCCGTCGGTCATGGAGACCATTGGCGCGGAGGTGCGACGCGCGGAAAGCGCCGTGGTCGAGCGCCTGGCGAAATCGCAAACCGACGCGACCATCTCCTCCGAACTCGCCAGCATCTCCAGCCGTCTGGGCGCGATCGAGGCCAAGCTGTCAGTCGCCGGCGAGGAGACGCTCCGGCAGCTCACCTGGGCGCTCGAGGAGAAAGAGGCTTTCATTCAACGGCAGGAGAAGGAGCTTTCCGCCTACAGGCAGCGCACTTTCCATCCGGACCGGGCGATGAAACGCGTCATCGGCCGGTTGAGAGATATTCTGCGGCCCCGGCTCGGCGACCTCCGGCAACACCCGGCGACCCCCCCGGTGGCGGCGGCGGTTGACCGGATCGTTCCCGCCCTGTCGCCCGCGCCAGTCATCTCGCTCGTCACCCCGTCGTTCAATCAGGGACACTTTCTCGGCCGGACGATCGCCAGCGTTCTCGATCAGAACTACCCGGCCCTGGAATATTTCGTCCAGGACGGCGGATCGACGGACGACACCCTCGAGGTCTTGCAACGGTACTCGACGCGGTTGACGGGGTGGCAATCGGCGCCGGACAATGGGCAATCCGACGCCATCAACAAGGGCTTCGCCCGCGCGCGCGGGGAGATCATGGGCTGGCTCAACTCGGACGACATCCTGTTGCCCGGCTCGCTCCATTCCGTGGCGGACTACTTCAACCGGCACCCGGACGTGGATGTCGTCTATGGCCACCGTCTCCTGATCGACGACAACGACCAGATGATCGGTCGCTGGATCATGCCCGCTCATGACGATGCCGTGCTGTCGTGGGCCGACTATGTTCCGCAGGAAACACTGTTCTGGCGTCGCCGCATCTGGGAGCGCGTGGGGAGCCAGGTCGACGAAAGCTTCCGCTTCGCCATGGATTGGGACCTGCTGCTGCGTTTCCGCGCGGCTGGGGCCAAGTTCGCCCGGCTGCCCCGCCTGATCGGCGCATTCCGCATTCATGAGGATCAGAAGACATCGTCGGAGATGGCCGATACCGGCCAACGGGAGATGGCGCGGCTGCGCGCCCGCGTCCTGGGACGGGTGCCGGACGATCGCGAGATTCGTCGGGCCACGACCCTCTACTTGATCAAGCACGTGATGGCCGATTTCGGCTGGCGAATTCAACGGCGGCTCACGGCGCGCCATTGGGGCAAGGCGGCGATAGCAGACGGCTCGTGACGGGGCGGCGGCCGCGACGCGCGCGTTCAGTCGCCGACGACCGGCACGAAATGGATTGGACGATATGGTGATCAGGCTGCGTGATTGGACCTATGCCCAACCGGTGAAGGTCGCCGGCCCCGAGGACGGCTGCCAATTCTACCACTGGATGGATGTGCCGCATCCTCCGCCCGCGACGGGATACGTCACCGTTCCGGGCGCCTGGGACCTGCGCGGGCGCTTTGAGGACTATATCGGCGGCGTCGACGTTGCCGGCAAGTCCGTGCTGGACGTCGGCACGGCGACCGGCTGGATCTCGTTCGAGGCGGAACGACATGGCGCGGCCCAGGTGGTCGGGCTCGACGCGGCCGATGATGTCGTGCCTCAGCACGTGCCCTATCTTCGGCACGGCGACCGGGATCGGCCCGCGACGCCCGCTGCCGGCGAATACATGCCGTTCCGCACGGGCATTCGACGAAGCTACTGGCTCTGCCACGAGCGCCTGGGGTCGTCCGCCGCCGTCGTCCACGGCGACATCTACAAGGCCGGCGAGCATATCTCGGGCGCCGATATCGTCATCGTCGGACAGATCCTGGTCCATCAGCGCGATCCTCTGGAGGCGCTGCTGCAGTGCGCGCGCGCCGCCGACGACACGCTGATCATCGTCGAGGGCAGCTTCGAAACCGACCAGCCGGTGATGAAATTCTGCGGCCTGAACGGTATCTATTACTCCTGGTTCCTGCTGTCGTCGGCGATGTATGTGGAGTATCTGAGGCTGCTGGGCTTCGAGCTCAAATCCGTCACCAAAAACCTCTATCGCTGCACGCATGCCGATGCGACCCCCGAAATGGAGATCTGGAGCTATGTCGCCAGGCGGGTCGGCCCGACGCTGGGCCGGCCGTGACGTCGTGCGCCGCCCCCCGGAGAAAGCAGCAGGAGATCGGCATGTCATTTCGCGATCCCGTCGAGGAGCAGGACCGACCGTGGCCGCAGCCGACGCCGCGAACGCCCTGGCGCTCCGACCCTCCGACCTATGAGGCCGATCACCTGGCGGTCTGGCAGAAGCGGCCCGGCTTCCTGGATGACGAGCGCTTCCTCCGCGCCTACCGCAGGGGCGCGGACTCCGGCCTCGCCTTCGATTTCTTCGGCGACGGCAATCCGGATCCGCAGATCGAGTGGCGTGTCCACATCGCCTGCTGGGCCGCGCTCCAGGGGTCGAAGCTGCCCGGCGACTTCGTCGAATGCGGCGTCAATACCGGCTTTTTCTCGCTGGCGATCTGCGACTACGTCGACTTCAACGCAACCGGAAAGACCTTCTGGCTGTTTGACACTTTCAGCGGCATTCCGACCGAGCAGATCAGTCCGCGCGAAGCCGAACGCGGCCGGGCCGCGGAAAACGCCTGGTATCCGGACTGCTTCGAGCGCGCCACGGCGAATTTCGCGCCCTACCCCCGGGCCCGCCTCGTCCGGGGAAAGGTGCCGGACACGCTGGCGTCGGTATCGATCGCCAAGGTCGCCTATCTGCATCTCGACATGAACATCGCCTATCCCGAACGCGCGGCGATCGAGCACTTCTGGCCCAGGCTGGCACGCGGCGCCCTGGTCGTGCTCGACGATTATGGCTGGCAGCCCTATGCCGAACAGAAGGCGGCGCTTGATGACTTCGCCAGCCGCAACGGCACGGTCATCGCGACCCTTCCGACCGGTCAGGGCCTGATGATCAAGGCCTGACCGGGATCGGCCGCCCACGCGGACGGCCGTCCGCAAGCCCGGCCGTCCCAGGCAGGCGTGAGTGCCGCTCCACGCGATCCGCACCATGAGAACATGGGAATTTCGCCCGCACATATTTGCAATAGGACGTTTCCCGCGCATCGGCTAAAGGACTTGGGCTAAAGGACTTGGGCTAAAGGATTTGGGCTAAAGGATTTGGACCAAAGCACCGCAGTCCATCCTTTGCAGGGAATACCTCGTTCCCGACCGGACCGTTGCCACCGTCCGGATGAAACCTGAATTGGCTCCGCAAGCGATCGGCGCTAGAATAACCCAATAAGGCTGGAGCGAGTCAGGCAGGGATGGATTCGAGTTTCAGTCATGCCCTGCGCCGGCCGATTGCCCGCATTGCGCACAGCCTGCGGCGCCGGTACGCGCGGACTTTCAGCGACGCCGATTACCGGACCTGCATTTTCCTGGTCTATCAGCTCGTGCTCGGCCGCCCCCCCGATTCCGCGGGCAGCGATCACTGGCTGAGCCGGTTGCGCAACGGCCTCGGTCTCACCGAATTCCTCAAGGAGGTTTCACGCAGCGATGAGGCCGTTCGCCGCCGGCAAATCGAGGAGGATCCCGAGAGCGATCTCTCGGACGGCGAATTCATCCTTTCCGTCAGCAGCCTGTTCCTCGGATCGATCGTCACGCCGAGAGACCTGGCCGGCTGGAAGCGCTTTCTCGATGAAGACCCGGCGCTACGCGCCAATTTCCTGCACAACCTCATCCGCCGGCGGCGGGAGGTGTTGCGGCTGGGCGAAGCGCCGTACAACACCGACGAGACCGTGATCCTGGGCTCGGACGCCGTTTTGACCCGCGAGATCTGGGCGACGCGGGCGGCGCAGAGGCTGACCGGCCCGGCGTCGAGGCCCGCCGACCCGCCGCCGCGGGCACACGCCGCTTTCAGGCACACGGGCACGATCAAGGTCAGCGCCATCACCAGCCTGTACAGGGGCGGCGCCTATATCGAGGCCTTTCTCGAAAACATCACCGCGCAGAGCCTGTTCGATCAGAGCGAATTGATCATCGTCGACGCCGATTCGCCGGATGGGGAGGCGCGGATCATCGAAGACTACATGCGCCGCTTTCCCAATATCGTCTACAAGCGGATCAATCATCGCATCGGCATCTATGACGCCTGGAACATCGGCGTCGACATGGCGCGCGGCGCCTTTCTCACCAACGCCAATCTCGACGATCGGCGCCGCGGCGATTCCTTCGCACTGCAGGCCGCGGCGCTGGAGCGCCATGGCTTTGTCGATGTCGTCTATCAAGACTTCTACTACACCTACGACGTTTCGCTGGATTTCGCGCAGGTCGCCGCCATGGGCTTCAAGAGCGATCTTCCGATCCTCACGGCGAACAACCTGCTGCAGTTCAATTCACCTCACAATGCGCCGATGTGGCGCAAGCGCCTGCACGACGAGGTGGGGCTGTTCGACACCTCGTTCCAGTCGGCGGGCGATCACGAATTCTGGCTGCGCTGCTGCGCCGCCGGAAAGCAGTTCCTCAAGCTCAACGACGCCCACGTCGCCTATTACGTCAACCCGGACGGCGTCTCCACCCACGCGGAAACGCGCGGCGTCGAAGAGGGACGCCGCGTGCAGGCGAAATATGTTCCGCTCCTGATTTCGCCGAACTTGCTGCTGTCGCGTCGGGACTTCGCGCGCGAGGCAGGCCTTGCGTTGACCGCGGACTGGCGCCGCGAGCCGGAAGCCGTCGTCGAGGACCGGCTGGTCGCGGCCGCCGTCGCGCGTGAGGCTGGCCGCTCCGCGCCGCGTCGGGCGCTGGTTGCCGCGCCGGAGCCGGGCATCAGGCTCGCGATCGACGGTCTCTGCTTTCAAATCGGCGACAGCAGTCGCCGCCGGCTCTGGGCCGCGCTCGCATCCGCGCTCGCGGCGCGCTCGGGCGGAGGCGTCGTGGTTCTGGACCGCGGCGACAGCCCGTCCCTTCCCGGGGTCGAAGCCGTCCCCTTTCCATCGTATCGTCCGGAATTCGCCCCGGCGGATTCGCTTCTGATCGAGAGATTTTGCCGCGACACCGGCGTCGATGTGTATCTGTCGTCGGGCTATGGAGCGCCCGTTTCCATTCCGGCCTTGCAGGTCTACGACCCCGCGTCGGAGCTGGCGCGGCCCGACTGGCGGGATCACGACCTCGACCGGGAGCGAAAGCTGGCCTTGCATTTCGCCGCCTTTCGCCTGTGCTGGACCCCCTTCGCCCGCCAGGGCCTGGTGCAGGCCTGGCCCGAACTCGACACCGCCGCCACGCCGCTCGCGCCGCGCGGGTGCGACGACGCCCTGTTGCGCCCGCGCGCCGCGGAAGACATCGCGCATTTCCGCAGACGACGCGGCCTGACCCGGCCGTTCTTTCTGTGGTGGAGCGCGCCGCAGGTTCACGCCGCCGCGAAAAGCCTGAAAATCGCGAAAAAAGCCGCCAGGGACCTGAAATGCGACATTCTCGTCGTCGGCGAAACGGATCAAGGCGTGGCAGGTCCTGCGCTGGCGTTTCATGACGGCGATGAATGGGCACTGGCCGTCAACGCCGCGACCGCGCTGATTTGCGTGACGCCCGACCCCGCGGCGGGGCCGATTCCGGACGCGCGCGTCTGCGGCTGTCCGGTCCTTGTCCTGGGCGTCGAAGACACCGCCGCGCAAGCGCAGGACTCGGTGTTCTGCACGCCGGAAACCCTGGAAGCCGCCATGGCGTGCAGCCTTCGCGCGCCGCCGCGCTCCCCCGCCACGGCCGCGGGCGCGGCCGCTCCGACATGGCAGCAGACGGCGGCCTTCATTCTGGCGCAGGCGCAACAGGCGCGCGCCGAGGCCGAGGCGCCGCCGATGCGACGTTTCTATTCCGAGTGGCGGCGGCTGAGAACCCTTCAGTCGGACATCGTCGTCAGCCCGTGGGCGTGAGGCCGGTCGGCGCCGCTGGCTCTGAAGGGACGCGATGCGGCCTCATCACCGACGCCGGCGATCTCTCCTTCGTCGACATGGTGCGCGAGTCGTCGCGCGGCAAGGACAATCCGGCTCAGATGCCGCGCCGGGCCTGCCCGCGAATATCGGAGGGCGTCGCGCCGAAATGGCGGCGAAAGGCGCGGTTGAAGTAGGAGATGTCGCCAAAGCCGCAGTCGTGCGCGACCTGCGCGATCGTCAGATGGGCGAAGCTCCGGTCGGCCAGCATCCGGCGCGCCCGCGCCAGACGTTCGCCGAGGACAAATCCGGAGAACGACAGCCCGTGCTGCTCGAACAGCTTGCGGACGTAGCGCGACGACACGCCGTGCCGTGCGGCGATCTGGTCGGGCGAAAGCGACTGCGTGCCCAGCCCGGCGAGAATGTCCGACTTGATGACCGCGAAGCGGGCCGCCCGCGCCCCCCGCAGCCGGGCGTGGTCGGCGGCATCGCCGCGCGCCCCGAGCGCCAGCGCCGCGAGGTCGAGGACGTGGGTCGAGACGGCGCGGGCGATTTCCGCGTCCTCGAACTCGGCTCCGGCCCCGATTGCCTCGACATAGCGGCGCATCAGATTTAGCGCCGGGTTGGTGCTGGCGATCCCGGTGCCGGCGAGAGCCGACAGGTTCGGCACCCGGCTCGCGATCGCCGCCCGCGACAGCGCCAGCGTGATGAAGGCGCCCTCGGTATGCAGCGAGCTGGACGAAGGCTCGCCGCAAAACAACAGGCAGGCGCTGCCGACGCCATCGATCAACTCCTTGCCGCACTGGGTGGCCGACGCGATCCCGCTGCGCAGGATGCCGATCACGATCGCGTCCGGCTCGCGGGCGGCAAGCTCGCGCGTTACCTTGTAGCTCGCCGGCGACCGCGAACCGGCGGCGATCCCGACGTCGGGCAGCAGCATGAAATCGACCTGGGCGTGAAACGGCGTTTCGCCGATCGGCTCGATCTCGACATTGAAGATGCCGCGGCCGTAGATCTCCCGCCACATCGCGAAGCGGTCGCGCGCGGGAAGCTCGTCGGTCGATATGCGGGTACGCCTGAGGGGCTGCAACTCCAGCATGATTGAACCTCCTGGTTCATTCATACCACAGGCCGGGCCCGGTGTGTTCCGCGTTTCGTGGCGGGAAGAACGACCACTGTTCCGCACGGACCAACTCAAGTTCCTCCGAGGACAATTTCGCTGGCGGCGATTGTTGTTTTCCAGCCACAACCACAGCGAAATCGGTCGGAGGTCCGCGCAGTCCGCGAACCGTTCCACCGACGCCAAGACAGCCGCGCCGCACCTGTTAGGGTGCCGCAAGATCGCAAATCGGCCCCGCAATATCGGAAATTCGGATGCTCACGTCGTCACGCCTCGGCCCTCGCGGCCGTGCAACATCGCAGTCCTCGTCCCGCTGCCGTCTCAAGCTGCTGGCCTGCCTGGTGGGGGCAAGCCTCATGCTGTGCGGCGGCAGGCCGGCCGATGCCGGCTCGACGCCGGCGCCCGCCGCCGTCTTCAACTGGACCGGCTTCTATGCCGGCCTCAACGGCGGGACCGGCGGCGGGACCGCCTCGCCGACCTACAGCTACGTCGCGCCCAGCGACTTCGGCCCCGATACCACCCTCAACCAGCAGAGCCATCGCCTTGGCGGCCTCTTCGCCGGCGCCCAGTTCGGCTACACGTATCAATCCACGAACAATGTGGTGCTCGGCGCGGAGACCGATTTTCAGTGGAGCGGGATCCAGGCTCGGAATCGCCAAGCCGACACCACCACGAATCCGCTTTTGGGCGCCGTCTATCTCAACACTTCGGACATGACGATCGGGCAGAACTGGTTCGGCACGACGCGTGCGCGCCTGGGCTACGCTTTCGCCGACCGGATCCTCGCTTACGCGACCGGCGGCGTGGCCTACGCCCAGTTCAATGCCGGCAACGGGGGCCTGGATCAGAGACTTTCGCCGAGTCCCACGATCTACGGCCAGACCAGCGGCGCGATGACGTCGACGCGGGTCGGCTGGGTGGTTGGCGCAGGCTTCGAATACGCGATCGATCCGCGTATGAGCATCAAGTCCGAATATCTCTACTCGCAGTTCGCAGGCGTGACGGCCCCCTACCTGGTCCCGCCGGACGTCAACGGCACCTTTTCGACCGGCTCGCTCGGCGTGCACATGGTCCGCGCCGGGCTGAACTACCGGTTCGGCGAACCGTCGAACGCGCTGGCGTTGGCGCCGGCAACCCCGATCGCCGCCTGGCGCCCGAGCTGGACCGGCTTCTACGCCGGCGTGAACGGCGGCTACGGCGCCGGCACCTTCATGCCGTCGCTGACCGAGACCACGACGGCGACCGAAAACCTCCCCCGCCCACCGGAGACCAGCCTGGACGCCATCGACATGAAGCTGCGCGCCAGCGGCTTCGTGCTGGGCGGTCAGCTCGGCTACACCCGCGAGCTTGCCAACCGGATCGTCGCCGGCATCGAAACCGATCTGCAATGGAGCGGCATCGACGCCCGCAGCCGTTTCAGCGAAAGCGATATCAACGGGGCCGGCACCTTCGCCTACACGCAGGAGACCGACGTCAGACAGGACTGGTTCGGCACCACGCGCTTGCGCCTGGGCTACGAGGTGTTCGACCGCGCCATGATCTATGCCACCGGCGGCGTCGCCTATGCGCATTTCTCCGCCGGCCTGTCGAGCTCCGAATCCACGAACTCGACGTTTGCGACCGTCAGCGGCACCGAAAGCGGCGGCACCGGCGTGCTCCGGATCGGCTGGGCCGCCGGCGCCGGCATGGACTGCGCGATCACGCCGGGCCTCAGCCTCAGGAGCGAGTATCTCTATTCGCAATATGCCGGCTTCAGTTTCCCGTTTCAAAGCGGCGGCGTCTCGTCTTTCGGCGGCGTCACGACAACCAGCGTCGCCCATGGCAATTTCGATACCGGGACGCTCGGCATCCATCTCGTCCGCGTCGGCCTGAACTGGAAGCTCGGCCCCGCGATGCCCTAGGATGCGCCCTTCGTGGGTGACGACGATCGGCTGTGATCGATACGGCCATGAGTCCGGGCCGTCGGCGTGCGGATCGGCCGCGGCGCGAGCATCAACGCGCGTTTGGTTTCCGAAGTTCGCGAGGCGAAGGCGCGGCGAGCGACTCACGAACTTCAAAAAGCCAGGTACTAGGCCGCCGTCTTGATGAGGCCGAGCTGTGTCAAGGCCGCGACGCCGTCGTCGAGACCGATCTCCTCGACGATCTTGCCGTCCTCGAGCTTCAGCACGGTCGTTCCCGTAAACCTCATCTTGCGGCCGGTGTTGGCCGGCAGGCCTCCGATCAGGAAGTCATCGAAAGCGGGACCGGTATGCGTGCCGCCGCCCTCCCAACGGGCGACGACGTAGTCGCCTTCCGCGATCAGGTCGGCTACGCCCCAGAAGTTGAGATCCGGGAACGCCGTCCTGAAATCGGTCATGAAGGCCTTGATGTCATCGCGACCGCGGCGGGGTTCGTGCAGCGAATACTGCAACAGCATGTCGGGCGCGGCCAATTCATCGACGATGCCGAGGTTGCAGGTCTTGCTCCAGAAATCCGCGAACCATCGACCGACGATGGCCTTGTTGTCATCTTCCTTAGACATGTCTTGGTCTCTCTGTTTGTTGCCATTTGTCACGAGGAAGCATCGCGCTTCCGGCGTCGACGCTAGACAAACCACATCGCGGCGGCGCTCCGTTTCGTGCTCCTGAATCGGAGGATTTATCTTGCTCATGCCAGGTCCCGCGTCAGGACTTCACCAACTCGGCGGTGCGGGACCGGGCGATGTCCGGCATCCGGTAGATCTCCTCGGGGATCTTCGCCAGGGTCGATTCATGAAGCTCCTCGCCAAGGCCGTAGTAGCGCTGGAAGCTCATGATCAGCGGCCGCCACTTGTCGGGGTCGACCCGATTGCAAACGCCGTCCATCGCGATATCCGGATGAATGTGAACGCGCGTCACGCGGACCTCGAAGGTGACGATCTTGCCGCGGGCGGCGTCATCGTCTTCCAGGAGGTCGTGTCTCGCGGCGACGACGGCCTCCATCTGGACCGGGCATTCCAGGGCGCGCGGCGGCGCCACCGTCAGTGACGGAATCGCCGTCAGCCCGGCCGTCTCGAACTTGCGCTTTTCGTAAGTGTAGCCCCTGGCCAGCTTCACGGCGGGAACCGGATTGCTGCCGGTGAGGCACGCCAGGCGGTTCACCGCCGCGACATTGTCCACTGACGGCAGGTTCAGAACGCACTGGCCCGTGCGGATCATGTTTTCCGTGGTCTTGGAGCTGGCGTTCAGGCCGAGGATGCAGCGCCAGCCCAGCCAGAAGGCCGACGACATGGGCGCGAGATTGGCCGAGCCGTCCTCGTTTGCGCTGCTGATCAGCACGACCGGCGTGCCGAAATAGAGGATGGGTGGTTCGCTGACGATATGGGGGGCGTTCATGTTCAATCTCTCCTTGATGCGAGGACTGGAGAGTGACCCGGATGCCTGCGGTGAGAACTCCGCTTTTTGCCTTGAAATCGAGAATGGCGGACCGACGCCGCGGCGGAGCCTGCCTTGACATCACCTCTGCGGTTACGCCTCGGTTGCCTCGCGGGCGATGAGCTCGCGCTTGCGCGCGACGCCCCAGGCATAACCGGACAACGCGCCGTCATTGCGCACCACCCGGTGGCACGGGATCGCAACCGCGATGGCGTTCGCGGCGCAGGCGCGGGCCACGGCGCGAACGGAGTTCGGCGCCCCAATCCTGCGGGCGATGTCGGAATAGGAGGACGTCTCCCCGACAGGGATATCCTGCAGGGCCTGCCACACGCGTCGCTGAAACGCCGTGCCGCGCACGTCGAGCGGCAGGTTCAGGCCGAGCCCCGGCGCCTCGACGAAGCTGACGACGCGGGCGACCATCGACTCATATTCCTCGTCACCGCCCACCAGCCGCGCCTTCGGAAAACGATCTTGCAGATCCCGCACCAGTCCGTCCGGATCGTCGCCGATCAGGATCGCCACCACCCCCTTGTCGCTCGACGCCACCAGGATGGCCCCCAGCGAGGATTGCCCCACCGCGAACCGGATGTCTTCGTTCGCGCCTCCGGCCCGGTATTGCGTGGGTGTCATGCCCAGCATGGTCCTGGATTTCTCGTAGAACCGCCCGCTCGAATTGAATCCGGCGTCGTAGATGGCCGCGGTCACGCTCCGCCCCTTGGCGAGCTCATCGCGGACGCGGGAGGCCCGATGGGCCGCGGCGTAATCCTTCGGCGTGAGGCCGGTTACGCGCTTGAACACGCGATGGAAGTGGCTGGTGCTGAGATTGGCCGCCTGCGCGAGGCCTGACAATGACGGGACTTCCTCGCTCTGTTCGATCAGACGGCACGCCCGGGCGACGATCGCCGCGTTTGCGACGTCGGCCGACGGGCCGTCGGGATTGCAGCGCTTGCAAGGGCGAAAACCGGTCGCCTTCGCCTCGGCCAGCGAGCCGTAAAGACTTACGTTCCTGGGGTTGGCGGTTCGTGAAGGGCATGATGGCCGGCAATAGACCCCTGTGGTCGCAACCGCGTACCAGAATTGCCCATCGGCTGACCGGTCGCGCGCCACGACACGTGCCCAGCGCGGATCAGCCTCGACCGCCGCCGCCGGCCGGAGAGATGCGACTCGCGATGTCGTGCTCATTTGGCTTCCCTCGTGGGTCTCGGGCCTGCGAATGGGGATACGGCGTCTGACCCTTCGATCGCGCTTTTTCGGAGCCTGAGCCACCCGCTTTCCGTCTGAGGCTGGCGGCTGCGAAAACGCGGCACTCGGCTTCTTCACGGAGCGGCATTGTTCGGGGGCTGGTGGCCGGTGTTCCGCGCAAGATCACATTGCGATCCGGGGAAGCGCGTGCGTCGCCGCGAAGCAGAATGGTGGGCCCGGCAGGACTCGAACCTGCAACCAGACCGTTATGAGCGGCCGGCTCTAACCATTGAGCTACAGGCCCGCCGGGGAGCCGCGAGGCGGCGCCAACGGAGCAATCACCCCTTACAATGGCGGGCGGCGGCCGGCAATCGTTCTCGCGACGGCAAAAACGGTTTCCACGCCAGCGGGTTAACGGCGCTCTCACGCGTGGCGGTAGAATCCCCTCACGCCAGCGCCAGCAGCCGCCGCGCCCGCAGCAGCAGGCCGACCGCGATGGTGACGTTGAGCGCGTTCCAGCCGAGCCCGTTGAGGAACGCCGCGGCGTAGGAGCCGGTGGCGTCGAAGATCTCGCCGGACACCCAGCCGCCGAACGACATCCCGACCAGCGACGCAAACACCACGGTGGCGACCCGGGTCGCCGCTTCCGACGCCGGCATGGTCTCGCGCACGATGATGGCGTAGCTCGGCACGATGCCGCCCTGGAACAGGCCGAACAGCGCCGAGATCACGTAGAGCGAGGAGAGGCTGTCGAACAGCGCGTAGAACAACAGCGCCGCGCCTTGCGCCACCGAGCCGATCAGGAGCGTGGGCAGGCCGCCGATGCGGTCGGCGACAAAGCCGGTGCCGATCCGGCTGACGATGCCGAACAGCAGCATCAGCGACAGCATCTCGGCGCCGCGCGCCGGGCCGTAGCCGAGGTCGCCGCAATAGGCGACGATGTGGACCTGGGGCATCGCCATGGCGACGCAGCAGGCCACCGCGGCGATGCACAGCACGCCGGTCAGGGCGTTGCCGGAGAGCCCGAGATCGAGCCGCGGCGGCGGCGCGCCGGCATGGCTGCGACGGCCCTCGCCGCGGATCTGCGCCCGCAGCGCCGCCAGCACGATCGCCATCGCGACCGCGCAGAACAGCGCCAGCGCGAGGTGGGTGGCCCGCCAGCCCGCCGCCTCGATGCCGCGCGCCACGATCGGCGGCCACACCGCGCCGGCGACGTAGTTGCCGCTGGCGGCGATGGTGACGGCGAGGCCGCGCCGGCGCTCGAACCAGTACGAGGCTTCCGTCATCAGCGGCGCGAAGGTGGCCGCCGCGCCGACCCCGATCGCCACGTGCATGGCGTTGAACATGGCGAGCGAGGTGGCGAAGCCGGCGCCGAGATAGCCCACCGCCAGCGCCACGGTGCCCACCGCGATCGCGGCGACGATGCCGAACCGGTCGGTGATGCGCCCCATGGCGACGCCGCCGAAGCCGAGCCCGGCCATGGCGCAGGTGAAGGCCAGCGAGGCGGCGCCGCGGGTGGCGCCGAACTCGGCCTGCACCGCGGGCAGCGCCACCACCACCGACCACATGCCGGCGCTCCCGACCGAGCCGATGACCAGCACCAGCAGGAGCCGCAGCCAGGCCGCGCGCGAGTCGGGAACGAAGGGCTTGGTCGGGGCCATCAGGGATCGGATCCGGCGAGGTAAAACTGGGCGGCGACTCGCCGGGGCCGGCGGGCGGGGCGCCACCATCGGGTGCCGGGCCGTTCGCGGTCAATGTGCGGCGCACCAAAACGCCGCCGGCGGTTTGGCCGGCCGAAATTAACCCTTTGCTAACCATACACCGGGCAAAATTTGCCCAGTGGAAAGTGCGTATCGTCCGACCTTCTGAGCGGGAGATCCCGTGGAAGCGAGTGCGGTGAACCACTTACCGGCCGGAGGCCTTCCGGCGGCGACGCGCTCCCGCGGGGAGCGCGGGCGCCAGGGGCGTGGGGACGCGGCGACCATGGTGGATGTGACGGCGGGCAGCGGCGCGGACGAGATCGGCTCAGGATTTCCGAGCTTTTCCGACGTCATCAGGATCCTGCGGCGCGGCGACATCGCGCTCGCCATCGGCATCCTCACCATCCTGGTGGTGCTGATCCTGCCGCTGCCGTCGGTCGTGCTCGACCTGTTCCTGGCAGTCTCGATCACCATGTCGATCCTGATCCTGATGACCTCGCTGTTCATCCAGGCGCCGCTCGAGTTCTCGGCCTTCCCCACCGTGCTCCTGATCTCGACGATGCTGCGGCTGTCGCTCAACCTCGCCTCCACCCGCCTGATCCTGGCCCATGGCCACGAGGGCTCGGCGGCCGCCGGCCACGTCATCGAGGCCTTCGGCAATTTCGTGATGGGCGGCAATTTCGTCATCGGCATCATCGTCTTCATCATCCTGGTGATCGTCAATTTCGTGGTCATCACCAAGGGTTCGGGGCGCATCGCCGAGGTCGCGGCCCGCTTCCACCTGGATTCGATGCCCGGCAAGCAGATGGCGATCGACGCCGACCTCTCGGCCGGCCTGATCGACGAGAAGGCCGCGCGCGAACGGCGCAAGGCGCTGGAGGACGAAAGCGGCTTCTTCGGCGCCATGGACGGCGCCTCGAAATTCGTCCGCGGCGACGCCGTTGCCGGCCTGCTGGTGGTGTTCATCAACGTCATCGGCGGCATGATCATCGGCATCGCCCAGCAGGGCCTGCCGTTCGCCGAGGCGGCCCGCAGCTACACCCTGCTGACGGTCGGCGACGGCCTCGTCACCCAGATCCCGGCGCTGATCGTCTCGACCGCCGCGGGCCTCCTGGTCTCCAAGGCCGGCGTCAGCGGCGCCGCCGACAAGGCGCTGATGAAGCAGCTGT
This sequence comes from Xanthobacteraceae bacterium, assembly GCA_031291445.1. GTDB lineage: Bacteria > Pseudomonadota > Alphaproteobacteria > Rhizobiales > Xanthobacteraceae > Bradyrhizobium_A. The sequence continues at coordinate 41,074 of JARLJA010000189.1, forward strand.
CCGGCTACCCCCAGGCGCTCGGCATGTCGGCGGCGGTGATGCTGATCCTCGCCGCCCTGCCGGGCATCCCGATGATCCCGTTCCTGATCCTCGGCGGCGGCGCCGGGACGCTGGCGGTGCTGGCGCGCCGCCAGAACAAGAAGGCGGCGGACGAGGCCAAGGCCACCGCCGCCAAGGGGCCCGGTGCCGCGGCAGCCGCGGCAGCCGCGGCCGAGGAACCGATCTCGGCGGCGCTCAAGATCGACGACCTCAAGATCGAGCTCGGCTACGCGCTGCTGCCGCTGGTCAACGGCCCCGACGGAACCGACCGCCTGACCGAGCAGATCAAGGCGCTGCGCAAGTCGCTGGCGATCGAGATGGGCTTCGTGATGCCGGCGGTGCGCATCCTCGACAACGTCCAGCTCGAGGCCAACACCTACGTCATCAAGATCAAGGAGGTCGACGCCGGCAACGGAAGGATCTGGCCCAACAGCTTCATGGTCATGGACCCGGGCGGCGCCCAGGTGACGCTGCCCGGCACCCACACCACCGAGCCGACCTTCGGCCTGCCGGCCACCTGGGTCGACGCCGGCCTGAAGGAGGAAGCCTCGCTGAAGGGCTACACCGTGGTCGACGCCGCCACCGTGCTGTCGACCCATCTCACCGAGCTGCTCAAGAACAACATGTCGGACCTGCTGTCCTACGGCGAGGTCCAGAAGCTGCTCAAGGAACTGCCCAAGGAGCAGGGCGAACTGCTCAAGGACATCGTCCCCGCCCAGATCACCATCTCCGGTATCCAGCGGGTGCTGCAGCTGCTGCTCGCCGAGCGAATTTCGATCCGCGACCTCTCGACCATCCTGGAAGGCATCGCCGACGCGCTCGCCTTCTCGCGCAACCCGGCGACGGTGGTCGAGCACGTCCGCGCCCGGCTGGCGCGCCAGATCTGCGCCCAGAACACCTCGTTCAACGGCTACGTGCCGCTGATCGCGCTGTCGGCGAAATGGGAGCAGGCCTTCGCCGAGTCCCTGGTCGGCACCGGCGACGACCGCAGCCTGGCGATGCAACCCTCGAAGCTGTCGGAATTCATGACCGTGGTGCGCGAGCGCTTCGAGCAGGCGGCGCGCGAGGGCGAGTCGCCGGTGCTGGTGACCTCGGCCGCGATCCGGCCGTTCGTGCGGTCCCTGGTTGAGCGTTTTCGGTCACAGACAACTGTTTTGTCGCAGGCCGAGATCCACCCCCGGGCCCGCCTGAAAACCGTCGGCTCGATCTGATTTTCCCATAAAGCACTGAGTTTTTTAAATTAACCGGCGCAGCGGCGGTTTCGCCGCCGCCGGCCGCTCGCGGCCGATCAAGAAATATCACCGCAATGTGATCGACCCTTACGAACCCATAGCCCGATATCCACGTTGACTGGCGTGAGTTCAATGAACCCGTCGGCGATGGAGGTTGACCAACCTCAGCAAGACGGGAAGAGGCGGTAAACGAACCAAACGAGCAACGACGAAGTACGAGACGAGCGACGAGAGCGAGCAGGAGGCTTTCGTGAATCATTCTTTTTACAGTGCGGATCGCATGACCCACTTGAAGATCGTCGTCGTGGCTCTCTTTGCCGCAACCTTGGTTGCCGGCGTCGGGATTTTGTCCCGGGTCGGCGGCGATAACAACATCCAGACCGCGCGCGTGATCAAGGCGGGCAAGCCGGTGGCGTTCACCAGCTCTTCGGCCTCGGTCGTCCGGTAAGGAGCGGCAAGGAGAACGAGTTTTTCGAGTTTACGCGGTGCCTGACCATCCCCGCCAGGTCCCGCGTAAAGGAGCAGCCGGAGCAACGGCTGCCAGAACTACCCAAGTAACGACCCCAAGCGACTACCCCTGACGACCACGTCACTTCCCCCCCAAGTGACGTCTTCGAGGAAACGCCCGCTCCCCACGGGCGTTTTCTTTTTTTGGGGTGTTTGAAAGGCGATACCGGGTCGGGGCAAGACATTTGCCCAGTCCACACCGTCATTGCCGGCTTGACCCGGCAATCCACGCTTTGCGACACGGCGAAGCCCTAAAGAGTGGATGCGCGGGTCAAGCCCGCGCATGACGAGGGGCCGAAATCCCCCTTACCGCCCCGCGGGCGGCACGGTTTCCACCAGCTTGCCGGTGAACACGATCGGGCCGGTGGCGACGCCGGTCGGCGAGCCGCCCTCGGGCTCGAGGGTGACCGCGTAGGTCGCCTTGTTGATGATGTCGCTGTCGTAGGCCGAAAGCGTCGGCCGGCGGGTGAAGTCCTTGTCGCCGATCACCCCGAGCGAGCGCGGTTTCAAGAGCTTGTCCGACACCAGCCACAGTTCGTAGCTCTTGCCCCGCTCCGCCTCGGCACCGACCCGGCGCACGGTGAAGGCCTTGGTGGCGACGTCGACGGTGAGAATGAAAGCGGGCGCGTCGGCGCCCTTCTGCAGCACGGCGACGAACTGGGGCGGTATCGCCGGCGGCGGCGCCTGGACCTGGACGGTCTGGATCCGCGGCCGGGGACGCAGGCCGTCGGGCAGCAGGTCGGGCTGCGCCACCTCCAGCACCACCACCGCCACCAGCGCGGCGGCGAGCGCGCTCACCCCCGTCGCCACCATGCGCCAGCGCCGCGCCCGGCCGCGCAGGGCGATGATCTCAGCCCCGTCGACCGCCGGCTGCGGCGCCGCCACCGGCTCGGGCGGCGGAGGCGGCAGTTCGGGCAGCGCCAGCGGCTCCTGCTGGGCGACGCCGAAGGTCGCCGCCTTGATCTTGTCCCACAGCTCGGGGGGCGGCTCGACCGAGCCCACCATGGCATTGAGCTCGCCGAGCCGGCGCTCCCAGCCCTCCACCACCGCGCGATAGTCGGCGTCGACCTTCATCATGGTCGCGACCTGGTCGCGCTCCTCGGCGTCGAGAGTGCCGAGCACGTATTCCGCCGCCAGGACGATATGGTCTTCGCTGTAGCTCATCGCACCAACATCATGCCAGGCCCAGGCACTCTCTGATCTCAATCATGCTGCGGCGCAGCCAGGTCTTCACCGTGTTCACCGGCGTGTCGAATTTCGCCGCCAGCTGCTCGCGGCTCCAGCCGTTGTAGTAGGCGAGCAGCACCAGCTTCTGGCGGTCCGGCTCGAGCCTGCCGACGCAGGCCAGGAGCCGCTTCAATTCTTCCGTCATTTCACGCCGGGCCAGCGGGTCGGGCGTGTCGGCGGCCACCTCCATGGCGGCCGGCTCCTCCTCGATCGAGGTCTCGCCACGCTTGCGCACCAGGTCGATGGCCCGGTTGCGGGCGATCGACACCATCCAGGTGATCGGAGATGCCAGCGCCGGATTGAACTGGCCGGCGCTATTCCAGACCCTGATATAGGCTTCCTGCACCACCTCCTCGGCGAGATCCTGTCGCCGCAAGATACGCAGCACCACGCCGAACAGTTTCGCCCGGGTGGCGCCATAGAGGCGCTCGAACGCGGCCTGGTCGCCCTTGGCCACCGCCGCGATCAACCACACCAGTTCCGCCGGCGTCAGCATGTGACGTCCCCATCCCCCTCACGTCGAAACATCAGTCGTCCCGCCCCCCGGACGGTGCCTGTCGGTGTCCCGGTTGTCTCCTAGCACAGGTTCATTTTGCCGGCGCGCGTCTCGCGCGGCAAGCTGCTGAATTCGCCGTGGAAAGATCGGCCCGCGCGTGCTGCGAAACGGTGTCAGGCGCTGGGCGCCGAGAGCCACGCCGAAAGCGCGGCCGCCACCGCCTGCGGCTGCTCGGGCTGCGACAGGTGTCCGCAGTCGGGCACCACCACCAGATTGGCGCCGGCGATGGCGCCCGCGATCTCCTCCGACAGCGCCGGCGGCAGCAGGACGTCGTGGTCCGACGTCAGCACCAGCGTCGGGCAGTCGATGGCGCCGAGGATCGGCCGCGAATCCGGCCGCGCCATGATCGCAGTCTGGTTGTTGATGAAGCCCTCCACCCCGACGTCGTCGCCCATGGCGTGCACCAGCTGGCGCAGGCCGGCGTCGGAGGTCCGCGCCGGATGGACGAAGGTTGGAAAGATGGCATCGAGCACCTCGCGCAGGCGCCCGTCCCGCGCCATCGCGACCAGGGCACGGCGGCGCCCGGTCGCCTCGGGCGTGTCGGGCCGCGCCGAGGTGTTGAGCAGCGCCAGCCGCCCGACCCGCTCGGGCGCCTGCCGCATGATCTCGAAGGCGATGTAGCCGCCCATCGAGTGGCCGGCGAGCGCGAAGCGCGGCGGCGCCTCGGCGAGGATGCGGCGCGCGATCGCGGCCATGCTGTCGTCGCGCACATGGTTGGCCACCATCACCGGCCCGTGCCGCCACAACGGCGGGATCACGCCCTCCCAGATCCGGAACGACGAGGCGAGCCCGGGCACGAGAAGAAGCGGAAGGGTATGCGACATGTGAACTCCTCAGAGCCTGACGGCATTCTCAGCGTCATCGCCCGCTTGTGGCGCTGAAGCCCTCCGGCAACGAACCGTTCCCTCCCCCCTTGTGGGGGAGGGTTAGGGAGGGGGGTGTTGGAGAAACCGCAGCGCGACAGATCGCTCGTTGCGCCCTCACATCAATTCAGAGCTTGGGGTTTACCCCCCTCCCCGGCCCTCCCCCACAAGGGGGGAGGGAGATCCCAAAACCACGGTCCTCTCGGGCGGAGAGTAGAGATGTGTGAATGCAAAGCCGCTCACGCCACCCCTCGCCGGCGGCCCTCCCAGTACGGCGCGCGCAGGGCCTTGCGGTCGATCTTGCCGAGCCCGGTCACCGGGATCGCCGCGACCACATCGATGGTCTTCGGCGACCACGGCGCGCCGCGCCTGGCCTTGACGTGGGCCTGCAGCTCGGCGGCGTCGGCGACGGCGCCCTGCTTCAGCACCACGAAGGCGGTCACCGCCTCGCCCCACTTGTCGTCGGGAATGCCGATCACCGCGGCCGAGGCGACCGAGGGATGCGACATCAGCGCGTCCTCGACCTCGCGCGGATAGATGTTGAAGCCGCCCGAGATGATCATGTCCTTGGTGCGGTCGACGATGTAGTAGAAGCCCTCGGCGTCCTTCACCGCGACGTCGCCGGTGTGCAGCCAGCCGCCGCGAAACGCCTCCGCCGTGGCGTCCGGCCGCTTCCAGTAGCCGTCCATCACCAGCGTGCCGCGCACGCAGATCTCGCCGGGCTCGCCGACGGCCACCTCGCGCATCTCGGAATCGAACAGCTTGACGTCGAGCATCGGGTTGGCCCGGCCGCAGGACCCCAGCCGCTCCGGGCGGGCGACGTCGTGGTCGATCTTGCGCATCGAGGTGATGACCTGCGGCACCTCGGTCTGGCCGTAGAGCTGGACGAAGACCTGGCCGAAGATCGCCATCGCCTCGCGCAGCCGGTCGGGCGACATCGGCGCCGCGCCGTAGACGATCATCTCCAGCGACGACAGGTCGACGCGGCGGCGCAGCTCGACATTGTCGATCAGCGCGTAGATCAGGGTCGGCACCAGGAAGGTCGCGGTGATCTTCTCGTCCTGGACGACACGGCCATAGACCTCCGGCTCGAAGCCCTGCACCAGGCGGGTGTAGCCGCCGCGCAGCATCACCGGAAAAATGGTGACGCCGGCGGCGTGGCTGATCGGGGTCGCGGCGAGGTAGCGGATCTCCGCCGGCCAGTCCCAGTCCGCATACAGCGCCAGCGTCATCGCCACCAGCGAGCGGTGCGGCAGCATCACGCCCTTCGAGCGCCCGGTGGTGCCGCCGGTATAGGCGAGAAAGGCGAGGTCGCCGACCTCGCCGTCGTCGACCAGCGGCGCCGGCGCCGCGGCTGCGGCCTCCGCCAGGATGTCGGGAATGCCGTCGGCGACGCCGAACGCGCGCATGTGCTTGAGCCCCGGCACCCGGCGCTGGATCGCCCGGCCGCGCGCCTCGAACTTGCCGGCCTCGACCAGCAGCAGATCGATCTCCGCGTCCTCGACGATGAAGGCCTGGTCGTCCTCCGCCGCCAGCGGATGCAGCGAGGTGTAGCGCGCGCCCATCACCATGGCGGCGCAGATCGCGGCCCAGGTCTCGACACGGTTGCCCGACAGCACCGAGATCGCGCTGCCCTTCTTCAGCCCCAGCGCGCGGAACACGGTGATGAACCGCGCCACCGCGTCGCCGAGCTCGCGGTAGGTCCAGTGCGTGACCCCGTCGGCGATCGCCGGGCGGTCGGCGAAACGAATGAGGGCCGAAGTGATCAGGCCTCCCGCCGTTCCGCCGGAATGCAGGCGCGGATCCCGGTTCATCAACTCCCCGTCCATGGCGTGACGTCTCCCTAGTAATATGTGGCCGCTGCGGCGGCTCGGTCTTGTGGTGCGGGTTCCACCGGTGTCGGACCGTCCAGGCCGACCCGGCGGCGCACACTAATCAGGCCCAAGCCGCGGCGTCAGCAGGTATTTTTTGCCAGATTGCTGCCAGGCCCACCGGATCACGCAATCTCGATCAGCCCGAGAGGAGCGAGGTGTTGCGCGCTCCCTCCCCCCTTGTGGGGGAGGGCCGGGGAGGGGGGTAAACCGCACATTCCGAAATCGATGTGAGGGCGCAACGAGCGAGCTGCCGCGCTGCGGCTTCTCCCATCACCCCCCTCCCTAACCCTCCCCCACAAGGGGGGAGGGAACATTCACTGCCCGAAGACGACGCTCTCGGCCAACATGATCGGGACCGCTACGAGATGTGTGAATGTCGTCGGGGGCCCGGACGGCCTCCCCTGTGGGTCCCGCCCCGCGGCCTTTGACGCGGCCGAGCGCACGGTTTATGTGGTGCGCTCATGACCCAATCTGGAAACGCTGCCGCCTGGCCGGACCTCAAACCGACCGCGCTCCTTGTGCTGGCCGACGGCACCGTGCTGGAAGGTTTCGGCCTCGGCGCGGAAGGCACCGCCGTCGGCGAAGTCTGCTTCAATACCGCCATGACGGGATACGAGGAGATCCTGACCGATCCATCCTATGCCGGCCAGATCATCACCTTCACCTTTCCCCATATCGGCAATGTCGGCACCAACGACGAGGACATCGAGGCCCTGAACATGGCCGCGACGCCCGGCGCCCGCGGCGTCGTGCTGCGCGCGGCCATCACCGACCCGTCGAACTACCGGGCGGCGCGGCATCTCGACCAGTGGCTGAAGGCGCGCGGCATCGTCGGCCTCGGCGGCATCGACACCCGCGCGCTGACCGCGCTGATCCGCAGCCAGGGCATGCCGAACGCGGTGATCGCCCACGCCGCCGACGGCAAGTTCGACCTCGCCGCGCTCAAGAAGGACGCGCGCGAGTGGCCGGGGCTGGTCGGCATGGACCTGGTGCCGATGGTGACCAGCGGCCAGCGCTTCACCTGGGACGAGACCGCGTGGCGCTGGCAGGACGGCTACGGCCGCCAGGACGCCCCCGAATTCAACGTGGTGGCCATCGACTACGGCATCAAGCGCAACATCCTGCGGCTGCTCGCCGGCGAGGGCTGCAAGGTGACGGTGGTGCCGGCGACCACCTCGGCCGACGAGATCCTGGCGCTGCAGCCCGACGGCGTGTTCCTGTCGAACGGCCCGGGCGACCCGGCCGCGACCGGCGAATACGCGGTGCCGGTGATCAGGAAGATCATCGAGACCGGACTGCCGACCTTCGGCATCTGCCTCGGCCACCAGATGCTCGGGCTCGCAGTCGGCGGCACCACGGTGAAGATGCACCAGGGCCACCACGGCGCCAACCACCCGGTGCAGGACCTCACCACCGGCAAGGTCGAGATCACCTCGATGAATCACGGCTTCGCCGTCGACAAGGCGTCGCTGCCCGACCACGTGACGCAGACCCACGTCTCGCTGTTCGACCAGTCCAACTGCGGCATCGCGCTCAAGAACAGGCCGGTATTCTCGGTGCAGTACCACCCCGAAGCCTCGCCTGGTCCGCGCGATTCCCACTACCTGTTCAAGCGCTTCGCCGACCTGATGCGCGAGCGGAAAAAGAGAGCCTGAGCGCGTGTCATGGCGTACAGCCGCCGGCCGGCAGCCGCAGCGATCGCGGGTGGGACGGACCCTGTCGATCGCCGCGATGCGGCGCTCCGGCGTGGCCGCGATGCGCGCGCTGCTGCCGTCGCCGCGCGCCCGGAGCGGCGCCATGGATGACTGGATCGACTATTACGACTCGACCCATACCATCTACGTCAGCAAGCTGCACCGCGACCTGCATTTCCGTGTCATCGCCGACGACATCATCGGCTACATCTCCTCGCCCGACGCGGTCGTGCTCGACTATTCCTGCGGCGAGGCGCTGTCGGCGGCGCGGGTCGCCGAGCGCTGCGGCCGGCTGATCCTCGCCGAGCCCGCGCCCGGCGTGCGCGGCCGCCTGATCGCCCGCTTCGCCGGCATCCTCAACATCAAGGTGCGCTCGCTCGACGACCTGCGCCACCTCGACGACGCTTCCGTCGATCTCGCCGTCATGATCTCGGTGGCGCAGTACATGTCGCCCGCGGAGCTCGACGCCGCGCTCGCCACCTTCCGCAGGGTGCTGAAGCCGTCGGGGCGACTCGTTCTCGGCGACATCCTGCAGCCCGACGTCGGTGCCGGCACCGACGTCATGGCGCTGTTGCGGATGGGGGCGAAGCACGGTTTTCTCAAGGATGCGCTGGTCGGCCTGGTGCGGACCTCGCTGTCGGACTACTGGCAGCTGCGCACCAAGATCGGCCTGCAGCGTTACAGCGAGGAGGAAGTCCTGGCGAAGCTCCGCAAGACCGGCTTCGCCGCCTCCCGCGCCCCGGTCAATGTCGGCCACAACCCGGCCCGCATGACCTTCGTCGCCCGGCACGCGTTTTGAGCCGGACCGCCCCCAGCCCCACCCAATTCCGCCTGTTTTCCTCTGTTTTTCCTGCGGAATTTCCCCCAGCGGGGGACATATTCCCTTCCCCGGAACGGGAATCTGGTCTAAAGACACCCCGCGCGAGGCACTGTCTCGGCGCCCAGCACAGGACGCGCGACAGGCGCGCCCTTTTTTTGTGCCCGAAATCCTGACCGCTTCCTGACCGCCCCCACGATCGAGACGCAATGCCAAAACGAACCGACATAGCCACGATCCTGATCATCGGCGCCGGCCCCATCGTCATCGGCCAGGCCTGCGAATTCGACTATTCGGGCACCCAGGCGGTCAAGACCCTCAAGGAAGAGGGCTACCGGATCGTGCTGGTGAACTCCAATCCGGCCACCATCATGACGGACCCGGAGCTCGCCGACGCCACCTATATCGAGCCGATCACGCCCGAGATCGTCGCCAAGATCATCGAGAAGGAGCGCCACGTCCTCCCCGGCGGCTTCGCGCTGCTGCCGACCATGGGCGGCCAGACGGCGCTGAACTGCGCGCTGTCGCTGCGCCGCCAGGGCACGCTGGAAAAGTTCGACGTCGAGATGATCGGCGCCACGGCGGACGCCATCGACAAGGCCGAGGATCGCGGCCGCTTCCGCGAGGCCATGACCCGGATCGGGCTGGAGACCCCGCGCTCGCGGCAGACCAAGACGCTGCCGGACGCGCTGCGCGCGCTCGACGAGATCGGCCTGCCGGCGATCATCCGTCCGTCGTTCACCATGGGCGGCACCGGCGGCGGCATCGCCTACACCAAGGCCGAGTTCATCGAGATCGTCGAGCGCGGCATCGACGCCTCCCCCACCGACGAAGTCCTGATCGAGGAAAGCGTGCTGGGGTGGAAAGAGTTCGAGATGGAGGTGGTGCGCGACAAGAAGGATAACTGCATCATCATCTGCTCGATCGAGAACCTCGATCCGATGGGCGTGCACACCGGCGATTCGATCACGGTGGCGCCGGCGCTGACGCTGACCGACAAGGAATACCAGATCATGCGCGACGCCTCGCTGGCGGTGCTGCGCGAGATAGGCGTCGAGACCGGCGGCTCCAACGTGCAGTTCGGCGTCAACCCGGCCGACGGGCGCATGGTCGTGATCGAGATGAATCCGCGGGTGTCGCGCTCTTCCGCGCTGGCCTCTAAAGCCACCGGCTTTCCGATTGCAATGGTCGCGGCGAAACTTGCCGTCGGCTATA
>JARLJA010000190.1 GCA_031291445.1 Xanthobacteraceae bacterium
CGGCCGCCGCCGGCTGTGGAGCGGCTGCAGCGGGCGCCGACGACGCCGGCATTGCCGCGGCCGGCGCGCCGAGCGCGGCGAACTGCGCCTTCTGGACGTCGCTCAGCCGGTCGAACAACGCCGACAGCGGCGGCGCCACCGCGTCGGCCGCCGCGATCATGGCGTCGAGGCGCTGGCCCATCACGCCGACGCGCTGCTGGGCGGAGAGCGGCAGCGTCTCGGGACACGCGGCGGCGATGAGGCGCGCCCCGTCGGTCAGAGCCCTGGCGAGATCGTCGAGCGCCGAGCGCTGGCCATCGTCGAGCGACAGGCTGTCGCGCAGGGCTTCGACCGGAACGCCGGCGATGTCGCCGCTCTTCACCTCGCCGCACATCCGCGCCAGCATCGAGGGCTGCGGCGCGGCGGTGGTCGCCGACGGCAGGTAGCGCGCATAGGCGGTGACGTCGTCGTCGGGATAGGGGCCGAACAATCCGGTGACCAGGTCGGCGCCGCCGTAGCCCCACAATGCGGCGTCGGCGCCGTCGCCCCACAGCGCGGCGTCGAACAGGTCGAAGGTCGCGAACGGCCAGAACACCGGGCCGACCCAGCCATGGCCGCCGTCGCGATGGCGGCTGCCGGCCAGTTCGGGCCGCGGCAGCGTCGCCACCGCCAGCGCCGCGGACACCTGCGCGCGGGTCTTCGGATCGCGCAGCGCGCCCGGGGTCCGCGCCGCGCTGGCGACGGGATCGGAGGTCATCGCCTTGCGCAGCGCGTCCTCGCTCTGGCGCATGCTGGCGGCACGGGGATTGGGGGAGATACGTCCGCCGGGAGCGGCCTGGGAGGCTGCGGCGCCTTGCTGCGGCGGCGGCTGGTGGTGCCGGTGGCGTGCCATCGCCGCCAACGGCGCCCCGGCAACGGCGAGCGCGACAACAAAGCCCGAGATCGTCACGGCACGATGCGACACGGTACGATGCGACATAGTACCCTCGCGGAAACGATGAATGTCAGCCAGACAACGCCCACTCCGCAATCGAGTTCCCGGACGCAACCCCGATACGGGCGCGGCCGGCCGCGGCGAGCCAAGCCGTCGCACTGATCGCGCCGTTGCGCGGCTCGAGCTTCGATGTCCCCGGGTCTTGGCCGGCCCGGCGCGCCGGGGGCCGGCTATCGCCTATCTCGTTGCACCGCCTACCGATATTCATGGGCGAATATAGCGCACAACTTCACTAAGCCCGGAGGGGCGGAAGGCTCGTTGCGGCCGGGCAAACCACCGTCATGGTGGTGCGGCAGTCATGGCATTCATAGACCCTGAGTTCGCCGCCGGACTGCACCGCCTCGCGGTAGGACAGGCGCATCGGCTGCTCGCACGCGGTGCACGACCTGGGCGCTATCCCGACGTCGGTCTTCCTGTCCTCGTTCATCGCCAAAACCTCTGCTCGGCTACCCGCCGGGAGCGTTGCGCGCTGGATGCGGCGCCCCCCCGTGTTGCGCGAAGGTTGCGCGATTCACCCGTGGCGGGTGATACAGAACTAAGGTTCCCCGCGCGGCGGCGCGCGGTCAAAAACGCACCCGATCCGGACTCAGTCGCAAATGTTTGACCGCAGCCCAGACCAGATGCCCGGCACGTCCCCCGCACCCGCGGAGGATCGTCTGGTCGCCGAAGCCGCGCAGCTTCGGGCCCAGCCGGGGTTTCCCCAGGCGCTGCGGGCCTACACCGCCGGGCTGGCCGAGTTTCGCGAGACGTCCCGGCTCTTCAGCAAGGCGATGGCCAACGAAGCCCGCTTCAGGACTGTCCGCTATCTGATCTATCTCGACTCCGACCGCGAGCGCTTCGGCGAGGACGGCGGCGCCTCCTACGGACGGCTGCTCGACCTGTGCACGCGGCGGCATGAAATCGGCCCGCGGGTGCTGAAGACCATGCTGGCGCTGATGACCCTGACCGGCCTGGTGCGGAGCCGACGCGGCACCACGGACAGCCGTCAGAAGTTCTACCATCCGACGCCACGCCTGCTGGCGCTCGCGCGGCAGCGCCTCGTCAACGCGGCGCGCGCGCTGGACATCCTGGAGCCGCAGCTGCAACGAACCCGGATGATGTTGGACGACCCGCAGGCCGTCCGGCGCATGTCGGTGTCGGCGGGACGCGAGCATACCATGGGCGATCCCCCGACCGACCGGATGCCGGAGTTCATCGCCTACTACGGCGGCCAGGAAGGCGCGGCGCCCTTGGTGTTCACGGTGATGCAGGCCGACTTCGACCGCACGCCGCTGCCGAGCCGGGCCGCCATCGCGCGGCGCTTCGGGTTGTCGAAGACCCAGGTCTCGAACCTGATCACCGAAGGGGCGCGGCAGGGCTACCTGACGCTGGACGGCCGCGGCGTGCCGGCGGCGACGCCCCACCTGCGCGACAGCTTCCAGCGCTGGATCTCGATCGAGCTCGCCTACCACGCGCGCCACATGCGGCGGGGGTAGAGTTGGACGACGCCTCGGGTCGCTATCAAGCCCGCGCATGACAGGGGATAGTGCAAGCCGCGGCGTTGCCGAATATTCTGCGTCGCCCGCGGGCTTGACCCGCGGGTCCACTCTTCTGAGCAGTGACTGCGAAGTGAAGAGTGGATTGCCGGGTCAAGCCCGGCAATGACGATGAGGATACTCTCATCCACATGCAAAACGGCTTCGGAAGATACAAGACGAGGCCCTACGGCCTGCGCCGGTAGTGGTAGCGCGACAGCTCGGTCAGGAAGCCGATGCCCTTGTAGAGCGCGCGGCCGCCGGCATTGGCGGCCTCGACCTGCAGGCAGGCGCAGGTCGCCTCGTTGAGCCGCGCCCAGTGCATCAGCGCGCAGGTCAGGCGGCGGCCGAACCCGGCGCCGCGCCGGCGCGGATCGGTGATGATCGATTAGCACACCAGCATGTCGCCGTCGAGCACGCCGCAGGCCAGCGCCACCACCTCGCCGCCCTCGGTGAGGGTGGCGAAGCCCGCCGGCAGCGCGATCGAGGCCATGATGTCGTCGAAGATCGCGCTCTGCTCGAGGTTGCGCCCCTGCATCCGGTTGAGCGAGGCCAGCCAGCGCTCGTCGAGCGCGGTGACGACGCTGACCGCGGGATCGGATTTCGCCGCCAGCGCGTCGAGTTCGCCGAACAGCACCACGCTCTCGCCCTCGGCGACGAAGCCGAAGCGCTCGAGCGTGCGATCGACCTCGGGATCGAGCAGCGTCGGCACGCGGATGATCATCGGCAGGTCGTGGACGCGAAACAGGTTTTCGAAATACTGCAGCGTGGCGCCGGAGATCCGCGCCTCGGCGTGCAGCGGATTGGCCGAATTGGCGCGGCGGCTGAAGCCGTCGGCCAGCCGCAGCACCCAGCCGTCATGCACCACGCCGTAGAGCGCGGGCCAGGCGTTGAGGCAGGCGTGTTCCGCGTGCCAGGCGCGCGGATGCGCCATGGCTCAGGCTCCGATCGCCGCCGCGATGGCCTGCAAGGCGGCGTCCGCCTTGGAGCCGTCCGGGCCGCCGGCCTGCGCCATGTCGGGCCGGCCGCCGCCGCCCTTGCCGCCGAGCGCCTCGGAGGCGACGCGCACCAGGTCGACGGCGCTGTAGCGCGCGGTGAGATCGGGGGTGACGCCGACCACCACGCCGGCCTTGCCGTCCTCGCCGACATTGACGATGGCGATGACGCCGGAGCCGAGCTGCTTCTTGCCGTCGTCGGCGAGGCTCTTGAGGTCCTTCATCTCGATGCCCGCGACCTTGCGCGCCATCAGCTGGACGTCGCCGACCCGGCTGACGCCGGAGGGCTCGCCGGCCGAGGCCCCCGCCGCCGCGCCACCACCCATCGCCAGCTTCTTCTTCGCGTCCGACAGCTCGCGTTCCAGCTTCTTGCGCTCGTCCAGCAGCGCGGCGATGCGCGCCGGCATGTCGTCGAGTGTCACCCGCAGCTCGCCGGCCGCCGCCTTGGCGGTGGCGATGGTGGCGTTGGCGTGCTCGCGCGCGTGACGGCCGGTCAGCGCCTCGATGCGGCGCACCCCGGACGACACCGCGCTCTCGCCGAGCACCGAAATCACGCCGATGTCGCCGGTGCGGCGGACGTGGGTGCCGCCGCACAGCTCGACCGACCAGCCGAGCGCATTGCCGCCACCTTTCCCCATCGAGACCACACGCACCTCGTCGCCGTATTTCTCACCGAACAGCGCCCGGGCGCCGGCGGCGCGAGCGTCGTCCACCGCCATCGAGCGCGTCGTCACCGGCTCGTTCTCCAGCACGATGTCGTTGACGATGTCTTCGACCTTGCGCAGCTCTTCCGCCGTGATCGGCTTGGGATGGGCGAAGTCGAAACGCAGCCGGTCGGGCGCGACCAGCGAGCCGCGCTGGGCGATGTGGTCGCCCAGCACCAGGCGCAGCGCCTCGTGCAGCAGATGGGTCGCCGAGTGGTTGGCGCGAATCGAGGTGCGGCGGCGGTGGTCGACGTCGAGCGTCAGCGGCACGCCGAGCCGGAGCGTGCCGAGCTCGACCTTGCCGACGTGGACGAACAGGTCGCCGGCCTTCTTCTGGGTGTCGGTGACGCGGAAGCGCACGCCCTCGGCGGACAGCACGCCGGTGTCGCCGACCTGGCCGCCGGATTCGCCGTAGAACGGCGTCTGGTTGAGGATGACGATGCCGCTGTCGCCGGCCTTCAGGCTGTCGGTCTCCTTGCCGTCCTTGACCAGTGCGGCGACCACGCCCTCGGCGCTCTCGGTCTCGTAGCCGAGGAACTCGGTGGCACCCAGCCGCTCGCGCAGCGGAAACCAGATCGCCTCGGTCGAGGCCTCGCCCGAACCCGCCCACGACGCCCGCGCGGTGGCGCGCTGCTTCTCCATCGCCGCGTTGAAGGCGTCGATGTCGACGTCGATGCCACGCGGGCGCAGCGCGTCCTGGGTGAGGTCGAGCGGAAAGCCGTAGGTGTCGTAGAGCGTGAACGCGGTCTCGCCCCGAAGACGGTCGCCGGTGGTGAGCGCGCGGGTCTCCTCGTCGAGGATTGCCAGTCCGCGCTCCAGCGTCTTACGGAAGCGGGTCTCCTCCAGCCGCAGCGTCTCCTCGATCAATGCCTCCGCGCGCACCAGCTCCGGATAGGCCTGGCCCATCTCGCGCACCAGCGCCCACACCAGGCGGTGCATCAGCGGCTCGCGGGCGCCCAGCAGCTGGGCGTGGCGCATGGCGCGCCGCATGATCCGGCGCAGCACGTAGCCGCGGCCCTCGTTGGACGGCAGCACGCCGTCGGCGATCAGGAACGACGACGCCCGCAGGTGGTCGGCGATCACCCGGTGCGAGGCCTTCTGCGGGCCGTCGGCGTCGACATTGGTGAGGTCGGCGATGGCGCGGATCAGCGCGGCGAACAGGTCGATGTCGTAGTTGTCGTGCTTGCCCTGCAGCACCGCGGCGATGCGCTCGAGCCCCATGCCGGTGTCGATCGAGGGTTTCGGCAGCGCGTTGCGCACCCCGCCCGCGACCTGCTCGAACTGCATGAACACCAGGTTCCAGATCTCGATGAAGCGGTCGCCGTCGGCGTCGGCCGAGCCGGGAGGGCCGCCGGCAATGTGGTCGCCGTGGTCGTAGAAGATCTCCGAGCACGGGCCGCACGGGCCGGTGTCGCCCATCTGCCAGAAGTTGTCCGAGGTCGGGATCCGGATGATCTTCGAGTCGGGCAGGCCCGCGATCTTCTTCCAGAGCCTGAAGGCCTCGTCGTCCTCGGAATAGACCGTCACCAGCAGGCGGTCCTTCGACAGGCCGTAGTCGCGGGTGATCAGCGTCCAGGCGAGCTCGATGGCGCGGTCCTTGAAATAGTCGCCGAACGAGAAGTTGCCGAGCATCTCGAAGAAGGTGTGGTGGCGCGCAGTGTAGCCGACATTGTCGAGGTCGTTGTGCTTGCCGCCGGCGCGGACGCACTTCTGCGAGGAGGCGGCGCGATGATAGGGCCGCTTCTCCAGGCCGGTGAAGACGTTCTTGAACTGCACCATGCCGGCATTGGTGAACATCAATGTCGGGTCCTTGCGCGGCACCAGCGGCGACGAAGGCACCACCTCGTGACCGTTCTTGGCAAAATAGCTGAGAAACGCCGATCTGATTTCGTTAACGCCGCTCATTCTCGTCCAGTCGCAATCTTGTCCAGTGACACTGCTGTCAGTGAATCGTTGTCAGTGAATCGTGTCCCGAGAGACCTGTCCGGCCGCGCCCCGTTCCTGGCACGGCGCCGCTGCGGTCTCGAAGGCGGGCAAAACTGCCTTAAAACCGGGCACAGGGCGAGGATAATTTGTCCCGCGATTGCTTTTACTTGCCGGGCCTGACCCTGTCCAGAAACGATCCCCGGCGTGGGCCGCGCCCGCGCGGGCGCCTTCCGTGCACAACAGTGGTTGATAGCGCCGCCGGCGCGTTGACAGTCCCCGGCCGGCATGATTTCTGCAGGTCCTATCGAGTTAGGTCTTGAGTACGTCGCGTCGGGAGAGACCGGCCCAATCCGAAAGGCTTGGGGCGGCGCCGAAGGAGCAACCGCCCCGGAAACTCTCAGGCAGAAGGACCGCGCGACGAGACGACATCTGGAAAGAGCCGCGTCCCTGACGGGAGCGCGGCCGCCGACGGGATAATACTCTCAGGCACAGCGACAGATGGGGCTTCGACGGGAGGAATCGTCCTCTTCATCCGTCAGGAGTCCGCCGTGTCGACAGCCGAGCCCGCCCCCTCCGCCGCCCTGAAGCACACGCCGCTCGACGCCCTGCACCGCGCCCGCGGCGGCAAGATGGTGCCGTTCGCCGGCTACGAGCTGCCGGTGCAGTACGCCGCCGGCGTTCTCAAGGAACATCTGCATACCCGCGCCGCCGCCAGCCTGTTCGACGTCTCCCACATGGGCCAGATCCGGCTGACGCCGAAATCCGGCCGCCCAATTGATGCGGCGCGCGCGCTGGAGCGCCTGGTGCCGCAGGACATTGAGGCCCTGGGGCCGAACCGCCAGCGCTATGCCCAGTTCACCAGCGCCGCGGGCGGCATCCTCGACGACCTGATGGTGACGAACCTCGGCGACCACCTGTTCCTGGTGGTCAACGCCGCCAACAAGGACGCCGACCTTCATCACCTCGTCGCCGCGCTGTCGGACGCCTGCGTGGTCGAGGCGCAGTTCGACCGCGCGCTGCTGGCACTGCAGGGCCCCAAGGCGGCAGAGGCGCTCGATCGCATCGCGCCGGGCGCGGCCAAGATGCGCTTCATGGACGTGGCCGCGTTCCGCGCCGGACCCATCGCCTGCCTGGTGTCGCGCTCGGGCTATACCGGCGAGGACGGCTTCGAGATCTCGGTCGCCGCCGCCGACGCCGAGGCGCTTGCGGTGGCGCTGCTCGACGCCGAGGGCGTGATGCCCGCCGGGCTCGGCGCCCGCGACAGCCTGCGGCTCGAAGCCGGGCTCTGCCTGCACGGCCACGACATCGACCCCGCGACCACGCCGGTGGAGGCCGCGCTCGAATGGTCGATCCAGAAGAGCCGCCGCGCCGGCGGTGCGCGGGCC
>JARLJA010000191.1 GCA_031291445.1 Xanthobacteraceae bacterium
CCAAGCCTGCCGAGGCCGTGCCGGCGGCCGCCAGCCCGCCCGCGGCCCCGGCCGTGACGGCCGCTCCAGCGGCGCCTGCGGCGGCGCCGTCGGATCCGGAGATCCCAGCAGGCACCGAGATGGTGACCATGACGGTGCGCGAGGCGCTGCGCGACGCCATGGCCGAGGAGATGCGGCGCGACGGCGACGTCTTCGTCATGGGCGAGGAAGTCGCCGAGTACCAGGGCGCCTACAAGATCACCCAGGGGCTGCTGCAGGAGTTCGGCGCCCGCCGGGTGATCGACACCCCGATCACCGAGCACGGCTTCGCCGGTGTCGGCGTCGGCGCCGGCTTCGCGGGGCTGAAGCCGATCGTCGAATTCATGACCTTCAATTTCGCCATGCAGGCGATCGACCAGATCATCAACTCGGCGGCCAAGACGCTCTACATGTCGGGCGGCCAGATGGGATGCTCGATCGTGTTCCGCGGCCCCAACGGCGCGGCGGCCCGGGTCGCCGCCCAGCATAGCCAGGACTATTCGGCCTGGTACTCGCAGATCCCGGGCCTGAAGGTGATCGCGCCCTATTCTGCGGCCGACGCCAAGGGGCTGTTGAAGGCCGCGATCCGCGATCCCAATCCGGTGATCTTCCTCGAGAACGAGATCCTCTACGGGCACAGCGGCGAAGTGCCGAAGCTCGACGATTATGTCCTTCCGATCGGCAAGGCACGGATCGTCCGGAGCGGTCAGCACGTGACGATCATCGCATGGTCCCACGGCATGACCTACGCGCTCAAGGCGGCGGAGGCGCTGGCCGGGGAGGGGATCGAGGCCGAGGTCATCGATCTGCGCACCCTGCGGCCGCTCGACACCGAGACCCTGGTGGAATCGGTCAAGAAGACCGGCCGGGCGGTGACCGTGGAGGAGGGCTGGCAGCAGTCCGGCGTCGGCGCCGAGATCGCCGCGCGCCTGATGGAGCACGCGTTCGACTACCTCGATGCGCCGGTGATGCGGGTCTCCGGCAAGGACGTGCCGATGCCGTATGCGGCCAATCTCGAGAAACTCGCCCTGCCCACGGTCGAAGAGGTTGTCGCCGCGGCCAAGGCCGTTTGTTACCGCTGACGATCAGGGCCGCCCCATGCCAATCAACATTCTCATGCCTGCCCTGTCGCCCACCATGGAGAAGGGCAACCTTGCCAAGTGGCTCAAGAAGGAAGGCGACAAGGTCAAATCCGGCGACGTCATTGCCGAGATCGAGACCGACAAGGCGACCATGGAGGTCGAGGCGGTCGACGAGGGCACCATCGCCCGGATCCTGGTGCCCGAGGGCACCGCAGACGTGCCGGTCAACGACGTCATCGCGGTGCTGGCGACTGAAGGCGAGGACGTGAAGTCGGCCGGCGCGGGCGCCCCCGCCAAGGAGGCGGCGAAGGCTCCCCCGGCTCCATCCGCCGCTCCTGCGGCGGCCGCTCCCGCCGCAGCGCCGACCACGCCGGCTGCCGCGCCGGCTCCGGCTGCGCCCGTCGCGTCGTCACCGGCTTCGCCCCATCGCCTGTTCTCCTCGCCCCTGGCGCGCCGCCTCGCCAAGGATTTCGGCATCGACCTGTCGGCGGTACAGGGTTCAGGCCCGCACGGCCGCGTCGTCGCGCGTGACGTCGAAGCCGCCAAGTCCGGCAAGGGTCTCAAGCCGGCCGCCGCGCCTCCCGCTGCCGCAGCCGCGGCGCCGATCGCGGGGCCGTCCGATCAGCAGATCCGCGCCCTGTTCGCCGAGGGCAGCTACGAGGCGGTGCCGCACGACGGCATGCGCCGGGTCATTGCGCAGCGCCTGACCGTCGCGAAGCGCGATATTCCCCACTACTATCTGACCTCCGACTGCGACATCACCAGGCTCGTCGCCGCCCGCGAGGATATCAACGCCGCCGCGCCGAAGACCGGCGACGGCAAGCCGGCCTACAAGCTGTCGGTCAACGACTTCGTCATCAAGGCGCTGGCGCTGGCGCTGCAGCGCGTGCCGGATGCCAATGTGACCTGGACCGAGGGCGCCATGCTGCGTCACAAGGGCTCCGACGTCAGCGTCGCGGTGTCGATCCCCAGCGGCCTGATCACGCCGGTGATCCGCAACGCCCACCTCAAGTCGGTCTCGGTGATCTCGGCCGAGATGAAGGACATGGCGGCGCGCGCCCGCGCCCGCAAGCTGAAGCCCGAAGAGTACCAGGGCGGCACGACCTCGGTCTCCAACCTCGGCATGTACGGCATCAAGGACTTCACCGCGGTGATCAATCCGCCGCAGTCCACGATTCTGGCGGTCGGCATGGGCGAGGAACGCGCGGTGGTGCGGCACGGCAAGATCGAGATCGCGACCATCATGAGCGTGACGCTGTCGTGCGACCATCGCGCGATCGACGGCGCGCTCGGCGCCGAACTGGTCGCGGCGTTCCGCGCCCTGATCGAAAATCCGATCATGATGGTGGTGTGATCGATCCCCCCTCCGGCGATCCAAACACAGAGATTGCGAGAATGGCCGACACTTCATTCGACGTCGTCATCATCGGCTCGGGGCCCGGCGGCTACGTCGCCGCGATTCGCGCCGCCCAGCTCGGTCTCAAGACCGCGATCGTCGAGAAGCAGTTTCTCGGCGGCATCTGTCTGAACTGGGGCTGCATCCCGACCAAGGCGCTGCTGCGCTCGGCCGAGATCTATCATTACATGCAGCATGCCAAGGACTACGGCCTGTCGGCGGACAACGTGTCGTTCGACGCCAAGGCGGTGGTGCAGCGCTCGCGCGGGGTCTCCAAGCGCCTCAACGACGGCGTCGGCTTCCTGATGAAGAAGAACAAGATCGCCGTCATCTGGGGCGAGGCGACCATCGAGGCGCCCGGTCGGCTCACGGTCAAGGCGTCGTCCGCCGAGGCGCCCAAGGGCGCGCTCGGCGCCGGCAGCTACCAGGCCAAGCACATCGTGATCGCGACCGGTGCCCGACCGCGCGTCCTGCCCGGCCTCGAGCCGGACAAGAAACTGATCTGGACCTATTTCGAGGCCATGGTGCCCGAGCGGATGCCGAAGTCGCTGCTGGTGGTCGGCTCCGGCGCCATCGGCATCGAGTTCGCGTCGTTCTTCCGCACCATGGGCGCCGACGTCACGGTGGTCGAGGTGCTGCCGCAGATCCTGCCGGTCGAGGACGCCGAGATCGCAGCCTTCGCTCGCAAGGCCCTGGAGAAGCAGGGGATCAAGATCCGCGTCGCGACCAAGGTGACGAAGCTCGACAAGAAGGCCGACAGCGTGGTCGCGACGCTGGACGACGGCAAGGGCAAGACCGAGACCATCGAGGTCGAGCGGGTCATCTCGGCGGTCGGCGTGGTCGGCAATATCGAAGGGCTCGGCCTCGAGAAGCTCGGGGTCAAGACCGATCGGGGCTGTGTCGTGATCGACGGCCATGGCCGCAGCAGCGTGCCCGGCATCTACGCCATCGGCGACGTCGCCGGACCGCCGATGCTGGCTCACAAGGCCGAGCATGAGGGGGTGATCTGCGTCGAGGCCATCAAGGGTCTCAACCCGCACCCGATGGACAAGCGGCTGATCCCGGGCTGCACCTACTGCCATCCGCAGATTGCCTCGGTGGGGCTGACGGAAGCCAGGGCCAAGGAAGAGGGGCGCGATATCCGGGTCGGCCGCTTCCCCTTCGTCGGCAACGGCAAGGCCATCGCGCTGGGCGAGGACCAGGGGCTGGTCAAGGTGATCTTCGACAAGAAAACCGGGCAACTGCTCGGCGCTCACATGGTTGGCGCCGAGGTCACCGAACTGATCCAGGGATATGTGGTTGCGATGAATCTCGAGACCACCGAGGAGGAGCTGATGCACACGGTTTTCCCGCACCCGACGCTGTCGGAGATGATTAAGGAAGCCGTGCTCGACGCCTATGGCAGAGTCCTCAACATCTGACCGCCCAGGGGTTGCTCAGCTGCAACGAATGTTGCGGCTCCGCAACACTGTCTGGACATTTAACCTTGGCGCCAACTGGCGGCGGCCTTCGCCGCGATTTGGCCACACCCGCCACCACAGTCTTCAGCCAGTCGACTTTCTAGGGGCAGCTGATCAACTGCGGCACACGGACCGTGTCGCCGGGTCGGACCCACATGAAGGGACTGGCCTGGAAGCGCCGCAGCATGCACGCCGATACCGCCATCACCAGCCGGCAGCCCGGGGGGCAAGCGCCACAAGGGCTTGCTGCCCTCGTCGGCGACGGCGGCCTGCGTCGGGCCGATGGCGGCGGCCATCGCGTCGCGGCAGGCGGCGATGAATCCTTCAAAAGGTCACCATCTGCCGTGGATTCGAAGCGCCGTGGCCGCTTTGTGGACAAAGACTCATCGCAAGGTCTGACCTTGCGGTTTTCGATCAAGGATCCCGTTGGCAGGGCGGGCCACCCGGCGGCGTTCACGCGTCTCGGACCGGCTCATGACGGCGGAGGGTGTGGGCGTGACAGCCGTCCCACACCGCGGGCAAGCTGTGAACCAATACCGAGCCGATCCGCCCCGCAGCCGACAGGGCTGCGATGCGTCGCAGCGGCGTTGTGAGCGAAAGATGCGGGTTTCGGACCATATTCGCGTTGCTCTTGCGGTCGGTGCAATGATGTTTGCCACCCCGGGCCTGGCGTTCGAAGGCAACGCGGTCAATGGGTCGGAAACGGCACTCCCGGTGGTCGGACAGCCCAACAGCGCCGCGGCCGTGAAAAAGGGCGTGCAAACGGTGGCGCCGCCGTCACTGTCGTCGCTGCAGTACGCCGCCGAGGAAGGTCAGGCCATCGCGCAATGGCAGCTGGGCAACATGTACGCCAACGGCAACGGCGTCGGCCGCGACGATCTCCGGGCGTTCAATTATTTCAGCCGCATCGCCAATGCCCATGCCGAGGACAATCCGTCGGCGCCGCAGGCGGCGATCGTGGCGAACGCGTTCGTGGCGCTGGGGCGCTACTACCTCGACGGCATCCCGAACTCCCACGTCAAGGCCGACCCGGAGCGGGCGCGGGAGATGTTCTCCTACGCGGCCTCCTATTTCGGCAATCGCGACGCCCAGTACAACCTGGCCCGTCTCTATCTGGACGGCATCGGCACCCCGCGCGACACCAAGTACGGCGTGCGCTGGCTCGGGCTCGCCGCCCAGAAGGGGCAGCACCAGGCCCAGGCCCTGCTCGGACAGATGCTGTTCAACGGCGTCAACCTGCAACGCCAGGCGGCACGCGGGCTGATGCTGCTGACGCTGGCCCGCGACGGCGCCACGCCCGACGAGATCTGGATCCAGGAAAGCTACAACGCCGCGCTCGCCAAGGCGTCGGAAGACGATCGCGCCATGGCGTTGCAGATGCTGGAGCGGTGGGTTCAGGGCCGCCGCGACTGAGGCAGCGCGAGGCCGGTTCGGTTCGCCAGGCTAGCCGGCCCCGGCGGTATCCAGCTCAATCCACACCGGGACATGGTCCGAGGGCTTTTCCCAGGACCTGACGTGGCGGTCGATGCCGGCGGCCACCAGCCGGTCGCTGGCCTGCGGCGACAGCAGCATGTGGTCGATCCGGATGCCGTTGTTCTTCTGCCAGGCGCCGGCCTGATAGTCCCAGAAGGTGTACTGCCCGGCCTCGTCGGTGACCGCGCGGATCGCGTCGGTCAGACCGAGATCGAGCAGGGCCTGAAATCGCTCCCGGGTGCTGGGAAGGAACAGGGCGTCGTTGACCCACGCGGCGGGATCGTGGACGTCGCGGGGCGCTGGGATGACGTTGAAATCCCCGGCCAGGACGAACTTCTCCTCGGCCTTAAGCCGTTCCTTCGAATAGCCAAGAAGTCTCGACATCCATTTGAGCTTATAGGGATATTTATCGGTGCCCGTGGGGTTGCCGTTGGGCAGATAGAGGCAGGCGACCCGGATCGCGCCGCCGTTGACCGACACCACGCCCTCGAGAAACCGGGCATGGACATCGTCCGGGTCGCCGGCGAGACCCGGGCGGGTCTCGTCGAACGGCAGCCGCGACAGCAGTGCCACGCCGTTGAACGTCTTCTGGCCGTGAGTGACGACGTTGTAGCCGAGCGCCTCGATGGGCTCGCGCGGGAACGCCTCGTCGACGCACTTGATTTCCTGCAGGCAGACGATGTCCGGAGAACTGTCCTTCAGCCAGGCCAGAAGGTGATCGAGCCGCTGCCGGATCGAGTTGACGTTCCAGGTGGCTATCCGCATGAGCTGGCAAAATCCTCGAGAAGTGTGTGGGCGGCGGGCGATCGGGCAGGGCGCCGACGTCAGATCGAAAAGCTGGTTCCGCAGCCGCAGGAGGCCGTCGCATTCGGGTTGTTGACCCGGAACGAGGCCCCGATCAGGTCGTCGACGAAGTCGACCTCCGACCCGCTCAGGAAGGTCACCGAGGTCGGGTCCACCAGGACCACGGCGTCGTTGCGGGAAATCACCAGGTCGTCGCTGGCCTTCTCGCGGGCGATGTCGAACTTGTACTGAAATCCCGAGCAGCCGCCGCCCTCGACGCTGATTCGCAGCATGGCACCGCTGCCTTCGGAATGCAGGATCTCCCCGATCCGCCTGGCGGCGCGGTCGGAAATGGTCACGTTCGGGGTCATCGGTTGCTCCGTTGTCGCTGCGGTGCGGGCCGCGATTGGCGCGTCGCGGTTTGAATCCGCCGCGTCTCATAGTTAAGTGCGCGCCAGCGCAGAATCAAATGCCGGAAAGGTCAGCCCCTCCGTGTCGGTTGGAATGGCAGCGCCGCGTGCGCCCTATGCCTGCGATCCCGACCACAGTCGGGGACGCCTGTTCGCCGAGCCGCCGAGCCGCACCCGCAGCCCGTTCCGGCGCGATTGCGACCGGGTCATCCATTCCAGCGCGTTCCGCCGCCTCAAGCACAAGACCCAGGTCTTCGTGTTCCATGAAGGTGACCACTTCCGGACCCGGCTGACCCACTCGCTCGAGGTGGCACAGATCGCCCGCGCGCTCGCCCGGCAGCTGGGGGTCGACGAGGACCTGACCGAGACCCTGGCGCTGGCCCACGACCTCGGCCATCCGCCGTTCGGCCATGCCGGCGAACGGGCCCTCGATGCCTGCCTCGAGGCCTTCGGAGGCTTCGATCACAACGCCCAGGCGCTGCGGGTGGTGACCCGGCTCGAGCACCGCTATCCCGAATTCGACGGCCTCAACCTGACCTGGGAGTCACTCGAAGGCATCGTCAAGCACAACGGTCCGCTCACCGACCGCGCCGGCCGCCCGACCGCCCATCACGGCGCGCGTGGCCTCCCGGTCGATATCGCGCGCTACGTCGCCGGCCACGACCTCGAGCTTTGGAGCCACGCCTCGCTGGAGGCGCAGATCGCTGCGGTGGCCGACGACATCGCCTACAATGCCCACGACATCGACGATGGCCTCCGTGCCGGGCTGTTCACGGTCGACGACCTCACGGCGATCCCGGTCACGCAGGCCATGATCCGGGCCATATCGGCGCGCTATCCGCGGCTCGACCAGGGCCGCCGCGGGGCCGAAGTGGTCCGCGAGCTGATCTCCTATCTGATCGAGGCCGTGGCGGCTGAAACCCGCCGCCGCCTCGGCGCCAGGGCGCCGGGCTCGGTCGACGACGTGCGCGGCAACGCGGCGGCGCTGGTCGCCTTCTCCGCCGAGGCCGCCGCCGCCGATGCCCAGATCAAGACGTTTCTCTATCAGCACATGTATCGCCATGCCCGGGTGATGCGGATCATGGGCGACGCCGAGGACATCGTCTGCGAGCTGTTCGCCCGCTATCAGGACCGGCCGGAGGACCTGCCCGCAGAATGGTCAGTGCGCGGCAACCGCGGGGAGGCGGAACATGCCCGCCACATCGCCGATTTCATCGCCGGCATGACCGACCGCTACGCCCTCGTCGAGCATGCCCGTCTCTTTGACTCGACACCGGATTTGCGTTAGGCGGCGCGGTATCCGGCCCGCGGCCGCCCCCTTGGATTCCGACGCTTGATGACCGCTTCGCCCTCCCGACCGCACCTGTTCGCCGACGTGCTCGGCCGCGTCCATGCGGTCTGCCGGACGCTGGCGGCCGAGGGCGTGCTCGGGGCGTCGGTGGATCTGTCGCGCGTGGTCGTCGAGCCGCCGCGCGATGCCTCCCACGGCGACATGGCGACCAATGCCGCCATGGTGCTCGCCAAGGACGCCAAAGCGAAGCCGCGCGACCTTGCCGAGGCCATCGCGGCGCGGCTGCGGCTCGACGGGCTGATCGTCAGGGCCGAAGTGGCCGGTCCGGGCTTCATCAACCTGACGCTCGCCAATAGCGCCTGGCTCGACGCGCTGCGCGCGGTGCTCGACGCCGGCGATGGCTACGGGCGCAGCGCCGTCGGCGCCGCCGAGAAGGTCAACGTCGAATATGTGTCGGCCAATCCGACCGGGCCGATGCATGTCGGACACTGCCGCGGTGCGGTGTTCGGCGACGCGCTGGCGAGCCTGCTCAAATTCGCGGGCTACGACGTCACGCGCGAATACTACATCAACGATGCCGGCGCCCAGGTCGATGTCCTGGCGCGCTCCGCCTTCCTGCGATACCGCGAGGCGCTTGGCGAAGCGATCGGCGACATTCCAGAGGGCCTCTATCCGGGCGACTATCTCAAGCCGGTCGGCGACGCGCTGGCGCGCGAGCATGGCGCGGCGCTGCTGGACAAGCCGGAAGCGGAGTGGCTGCCGCTGGTGCGCAGCCGGGCGATCGCCATGATGATGGACGAGATCCGGCGGGACCTCGCCGCGTTGAACGTCCGCCACGACGTGTTCTTTTCCGAGCGCTCGCTGATCGAGGGGCACGACCAGGTCGGCGCGACGATCGCGCAGCTGCAGGCCAAGGGCGACATCTATGAAGGTCGGCTGCCGCCGCCCAAGGGCGCTCCGGTCGAGGACTACGAGGATCGCGAGCAGACGCTGTTTCGCGCCACCGTATTCGGTGACGACGTCGACCGCCCGCTGAAGAAGTCCGACGGCTCCTACACCTACTTCGCGTCGGACATCGCCTATCACAAGACCAAGTTCGATCGCGGCTTCCACAACATGGTGGACGTCTGGGGCGCCGACCACGGCGGCTACATCAAGCGCGTGCAGGCGGCGATCGCCGCGGTCACCGCCGGCAAGGGCGCCCTCGACGTCAAGATCGTGCAGCTGGTCCGCCTGTTGCGGAACGGCGAGCCGGTCAAGATGTCGAAGCGCTCGGGCGACTTCGTCACGCTGCGCGAGGTGGTCGACGAGGTGGGCGCCGACGCCGTCCGTTTCATGATGCTGTTCCGCAAGAACGACGCGCTGCTGGATTTCGATCTTGCCAAGGTGATCGAGCAGTCCAAGGACAACGCGGTGTTCTACGTCCAGTACGGCCACGCCCGCGGCCACTCGATCTTCCGCAACGCGAGAGAGACCGTCCCCGATCTCCCGGAGGACGACGCGGCCCGCGTTGCCGCCCTGCGGGGGGCCAACCTGACCCGGCTGGACGACGCCGCCGAACTCGGCCTGATGCGTCACCTCGCGCTCTATCCGCGTATCGTCGAAGCGGCGGCGTTGTCGCACGAGCCGCACCGGGTCGCGTTTTACCTGTATGATCTGGCCAGCGAATTCCACGCGCTCTGGACCAAGGGGCGCGATCTGCCTCATTTACGCTTCATTATCCCCAATGATGCAGAACTTACAGTCGCACGACTCGCCTTGGTTCAGGGGGTTGTCTCGGTTCTGGCGTCTGGGCTTGCCGTACTTGGCGTCCACGCTCCGGTCGAGATGCGGTAGGCGCGAGAAGCGACAAGCGAGGGGATACGCCGTTCACCATGGGGAAGTGATGGCGGTCGGCGAGAGCCGGGTTCGGTTGGGACCCGCGGTCGACGGTTTCCCGAAGGGAACGCAACATCACAATGGCAGATCGATACTCAGATCGGTATCAGGGCGCACCGCTGCGCACCGACAATGATGGCTATGACCAGCCGAGCCAGCAGGGGGAGAACGACCCCTTGGCCGAACTGGCGCGGCTGATCGGGCAGACCGATCCGTTCGCCGGGCTGGCGCCGGAGCGCGGTTTGCCGCCGCGGGGGGCCGCGCCCGAAGAGCCGAACGAGGGCGCTCCGCTCCCGTCCTGGATCCAGCGTGCCAATCACCGGCCTCCGGTGCAGCCGTCCTACGAGGAGCCGGCGTACCAGGAGCCCTCGTACGATGAGGCGCCGCCGGCCCTGCAAGGGCATTCGCCTTACGCCGACGAGGCGGCCGCCGATGCGTCTGAATTCCTGCACGGCAGCCGCGGCGCCTATCCGGACGCTGGTCACGGTGCTGGCGCCCTCGACGAGGCCGAGCTCGATCCGTCCCGTTATGACGAGGCGCTTTACGGCGCGCCGGACCATCCGGCCTACGCGACCCACGCCGATGACGGCTATCCGGCCGATCCCTATGCCGATCTGCGCTCCTACGCCGCGCAAAGCGAACCCGCGCCGGCTCCCCGGCGCGGCGGCATGGCCACCGTCGTGGCGCTGGTGGCGCTGGGCGTGGTCGGAACCGCGGGAGCCTATGCCTACCGCACCCTGATCGCGGCGCCGCGCAGCGGCGAAGCTCCGATGATCAAGGCCGATGCCGGTCCCAACAAGATCCTGCCTCCCGCCCAGCAGACCGGGGACGCGTCGGGCAAACAGATCCAGGATCGGATGTCCGCCGGGCAGGGGAGCGAGCGCCTGGTGCCGCGCGAGGAGCAGCCGGTCGACGTCAATGCGCCGAGCACCCAGCGCACCGGCCCTCGGATCGTGTTCCCGCCGCTCACCACCAACCCCAGTACGCCGCCGCAGGACGCCAGCGCCACGCCGCCGCGGCCGGCGGCGGTCGGTCCGGGGTCGGGTCTCGGCGAACCGCGCAAAGTACACACCGTCAGCGTCCGGCCTGACCAGGCGGACGCGGCCCCGCCAGCGCCGGCTCCGGCCACGACCAGGCCGGCGGCGAGCCAGCGAGCGGCTGCTCCCGCCGCGCCGCCACCGGCTGCCAACGCGCCCTTGTCGCTGGCGCCGCAGGCGTCGGCTCCGCCCACGCGGGTTGCGACCACGGCTCCGGCCACAGCGCCCGGTGTCACCTCGGGGGGCTACTTGGTGCAAATTGCGTCGCAGCGCAGCGAGGCCGATGCCCAGGCGTCGTACCGGGCGCTGCAGGGCAAGTATCCGAGCGTGCTCGGTTCGCGAACGCCGCTGATCAAACGGGCCGACCTCGGCGAAAAGGGCGTGTACTACCGCGCCATGGTGGGCCCCTTCGGTTCCCCCGACGAGGCGTCGCAATTCTGCGGCAGCCTGAAAAGTGCCGGCGGTCAGTGCGTCGTCCAAAGGAATTAACGGCGGCTTCCTTGACCCTCGGCGGCGTCGCGGGCTAATCGGCCCTCTATGTCGACCCGCGCTTTCATCACCGGAGTTTCCGGCCTTGTCCTGACCGCGGAGGAACAGCAGTTCCTGCGGACCGAGCGACCGTGGGGCTTCATTCTGTTCAAGCGGAATGTCGACCACCCCGCCCAAGTGGCTGACCTGGTGAGGCAGCTGCGGGCCTGCGTCGGCGACGACGAGGCCCCGGTGCTGATCGATCAGGAAGGCGGCCGTGTGCAGCGCCTGGGGCCCCCGCACTGGCCGGCCTATCCGGCTGGCGGACGTTTCGGCGAACTCTATGCCGGCGATCCGGGCGCGGGGTGTCGCGCGGCCTGGCTGGCCAGCCGCCTGATCGCGGCCGATCTCGCCGATCTCGGAATCACGGTGGACTGCCTGCCGCTGGCTGACGTTCCGGTCCCGGGGGCTGACGCGGTGATTGGCGACCGCGCCTACGGCACCGACCCGGCGCAGGTCGCTGCCCTGGCAAGGGCGGTGACCGAGGGCCTGGCGGATGGTGGCGTGTTACCGGTATTGAAGCACATCCCCGGCCATGGGCGGGCCACCGCGGACTCGCATCTGCGTCTTCCGACCGTCGATACCCCCTTGGCGGAGCTCGAACGCACCGATTTCGCCGCGTTCCGGCCGCTGTCGGACCTGCCGATGGCGATGACTGCACATGTTGTGTTTAGCGCGCTCGACGCCGCCCAACCGGCGACGACTTCTGCGACAATCATTTCCCGGGTGATTCGCGGCTGGATCGGGTTTCAGGGTGTGTTGATGAGCGATGACGTCTCGATGAACGCTCTGGCCGGATCGATTGCCGAGCGCGCCGAGGCATCGTTCGCGGCAGGCTGCGACGTCGTCCTGCACTGCAACGGCAAGCTCGACGAAATGCGCGTGGTGGCGGCGGTCTCGCCGTTTCTCGCTGGAGCGGCCGAGACCCGGGCCCGTCGCGCCGTGGCGGCGCGCCGCGCGCCGAAGCCGTTCGACCGCGCCGCCGGTCGCCAGGAACTCGACGGCCTGCTGGCGCAGGCGAAAGGTTTGAGCGCATGAGCGCCGAGATTCTCTCGTTCGAAACCGGTCTGCCCGCGGCTCCGCCGCCGGTCGACGACGAACCCGCGCTGGTGGTGGATGTCGAAGGCTATGAAGGGCCGCTCGACCTGCTGCTGGCCCTGGCGCGACAGCAGAAGGTCGATCTCGCCAAGATCTCGATCCTCGCGCTCGCCGACCAGTACCTCAGCTTCATCGAGGCCGCGCGCAAGATCCGCCTGGAGCTCGCGGCCGACTACTTGGTGATGGCGGCGTGGCTGGCCTTCCTCAAGTCCCGCCTGCTGCTGCCAGAGCCGGCCACCGCGGAAGGCCCCTCGGCCGAGGAGATGGCGACGGCGCTCGCCAATCGGCTGCGGCGGCTCGAGGCCATTCGCGAGGCCGCCAACAGCCTGATGACGCGGCCGCAGCTGATGCGCGACGTGTTTCCGCGCGGCGAGCCCGAGCAGATCGCCGAGATCAAGCATCCGAAGTTCACGGCGACGCTGTTCGACCTGTTGACCGCCTACGCCGCGCAGCGCCAGCAGCGCGTGTTGGCGTCGGTGCACCTCGCCAAGCGCACGGTGTGGTCGCTGGCCGAGGCGCGCGCCACGCTGGAGCGGCTGGTCGGGATCGCCGAGGAGTGGGCCAGCCTCGACGAGTATCTCATGAGTTTCGTCGGCGACCCGACCCAGCGCGCGACCGTGTTCGCGTCGAGCTTCGCCGCGGCGCTGGAACTGGTGCGCGAGGGGCAGGTCGACCTGCAGCAGACGCAACCGTTCGCGCCGATCTATTTTCGTAAGCGTCCCCCGCAGCCGGCTTCCGACGTGGCGTCGGCGACCGAGCAACCGGCGGGGTAAGTGGAAGAAGAGGGAGACCGAGCCATGGCAAGCCTGGCGGAAAAACGCATCGTCGAGGTCGACGAGCCGTCCGAAACCGTCGGCGCGCGGCCCGAGGAGCTGCGCCTTCTCGAAGCGCTGCTGTTCGCTGCGGCCGAGCCGCTCGACCAGGCCGCCCTGGCCAAGCGCCTGCCGGAAGGCGCCGACGTCAAGGCTGCGCTCGAGCAGCTGCAGGCGGACTATGCCTTGCGTGGCGTCAACCTGGTTCGTATCGGCAGCAAGTGGGCGTTCCGCACCGCCAATGACCTGTCCTGGCTGATGACCCGCGAAACCACCGAAACCCGGCGCCTGTCGCGCGCCGCGATCGAGGTGCTCGCGATCATCGCCTATCACCAGCCGGTGACCCGCGCCGAGATCGAGGACATCCGCGGCGTGGTCACCTCCAAGGGAACGCTCGACGTGCTGCTCGAGACTGGGTGGATCCGTCCGCGCGGCCGCCGCAAGACCCCCGGGCGTCCGCTGACCTTCGGGACCACCGAGAGCTTCCTCTCCCAGTTCAGCCTCGAGGCCCTGGGCGATCTGCCAGGGCTGGATGAACTCAAGGGAACAGGGCTGCTCGATTCCCGCCTGCCGACCGGCTTTGCCGTGCCGGCGCCGTCGGATGATCCTGCGCTGCGCGAGGACGAGGACCCGCTGGAACCCGGCGATCTCGATCTGGCGCTCGCGCCGGCCGTCGAGCCGGAAAATCCGGAAAATCCCGAATAAGGCTGACCACGGCAGTCACGGCTGCGGGACTGCCGTGGCTGACACGGATTAACGCTGCCGGCAATGCGTCAAATACCGCCCTTCGTCGGCGGGCTTAAGTCCTTGTTTTTGACGCTTGCGCCGCCTAGTTTCCAACGAGGAATGTAGGGCTTGGCGGTTGAGCCTCGCGCGCCGGTCAGGCGTCGCGGGGAGACCCGCCGAAGGGTTTTGCAGCAGAGGGGATTGCCACGCCGGAACCGGCGGGCAGGTCCACCGTGTGGAGGTTGGCAGGATGGGTTCGTTGAGCATTTGGCACTGGATCGTGGTGATCGCGGTCGTCCTGCTGTTGTTCGGACGCGGCAAGATTTCCGATCTGATGGGTGACGTCGCCCAGGGCATCAAGGCCTTCAAGAAGGGCATGAAGGACGACGATGTGGCGGAGAAGACCGAGCCGGTGAAGTCCATCGAGGGCGGCACCGCGCAGCCTGCGCCGCGCACCGACGTCGGCAGCAAGGCGGTCTGACGGCGAGCCGACGGACCTCTGCGGCGCGCTGGCGCAGCGCCTTCGCGTGAGCGGGATTTTCCATGTTTGACGTTTGCCATGTTTGACATCAACTCGGGTGAATTGGTCGTGATCGGCGTCGTGGCGCTGATCGCCATCGGTCCGAAAGAGTTGCCCGGCGTGCTGCGCATGGTTGGCCAGTGGGTCGGCAAGGCGCGCCGCATGGCGGGCGAATTCCAGTCCCAGTTCCAGGAGGCCATGCGCGAAGCCGAGATGGCCGACCTCAAGAAATCCTTCGACGAAGTGTCGGAGGCTGCGCGCGGCGTGTCCACCGGCAATCTGATGAGCGCGACGACGAAGGATATCGAGGAAACTCTCAAGGACAGCGTGGCAGTCGCGCCGCCGGCGCCCGCCGAGCCGACGGAGACCGCATCGGCGGTCGATGCCGCGGCTCCGACCGCTCCGCACGACCCCGTCGAAGGCAAGACCGGGTCATGACCCACGAGGACATCGAGGCCACCAAGGCTCCGCTGATGGAGCATCTGATCGAGCTGCGCACGCGGCTGATCAAGGCGCTAATCGGCTTCGGCATCGCCTTCATCGCGTGCTTCTTCTTCGCCAAGCAGATCTACAACATCCTGGTCTGGCCTTTCGTCTGGGTTGCCGGCCCGGAGAACTCCAAGTTCATCTACACCGCGCTGCTCGAGTATTTCGTCACGCAGCTGAAGCTCGCGATGTTCGGCGCGGCGTTCCTGTCGTTTCCGATCATGGCGACCCAGATCTACAAGTTCGTCGCGCCGGGGCTGTACCGCAACGAGCGGCAGGCGTTCCTGCCGTATCTCGTCGCCACGCCGTTCTTCTTCGTGCTCGGCGCGCTGCTGGTGTACTTCGTCGTGCTGCCCATGCTGGTCCGCTTCTCGCTGGGGATGCAGCAACTGGGCGGACCCGACACCGCGCAAATCGCGCTGCTGCCGAAAGTGGGCGAATACCTGTCGCTGATGATGTCGCTGATCTTCGCCTTCGGCATCGCGTTCCAGCTGCCGGTGGTGCTGACGCTGCTCGGGCGGGTCGGGATCATCTCGTCGAAGATGCTGCGTGAGAAGCGGCGATATTTCATCGTTCTGGCCTTCGTCATCGCTGCGGTCCTGACCCCGCCGGACGTGTTGAGCATGTCCTCGCTCGCGATTCCGCTGCTGGTGCTCTATGAGGGCTCGATCATCGCGGTGGCGATGGTGGAGAAGAAGGCGGCGGCCCAGCAGGCGGCCACCCCGTCGCCGCCCGCCGACGCGCCGGGGGCGACGCCGGCGCCGTGATCCTGCCGCCGCCGGTTCCCGACGGCGTCATGCTGCGGACCGAGGCGCCATAGTATTCACCGGATGGCCGTCGATTCGCCGGCATCCCGGGGGTTGCCGGGGCGTTCACGAATTGGTCTAACCCATCTCCATCCGATCGCCGGTCCAGACCCGGCCGAGACGCAGGACTGCCGCATGCACGACATCAAGCTGATCCGGGACAATCCGCAGGCCTTTGACGCCGCGCTGGCGCGCCGCGGATTGCCGCCGCAGGCGCCGGCGCTGCTCGCGATCGACGATCGCCGCCGGAGCGCGATCACCGAGGCGGAGCGGGCCCAGGCGCGGCGCAACGCGGCGTCGAAGGAGATCGGCGACGCCAAGAAGGCGAAGGACGAGGCCCGCGCCGGCGCGTTGATGGCCGAGGTCGGCGAGCTCAAGGCGCGGCTCCCCGAGCTCGAGGCCGCCGCCAGGATCGCGGAGCGCGAATTGAACGACGCGCTCGCGGCGATCCCGAACCTGCCGCTTGCCGAGGTGCCGGATGGCGCCGACGAGCATGGCAATGTCGAGCATCATCGCTTTGGCGCCAAGCGCGACTATGGGTTCGCGCCGAAGGAGCACGTTGAGCTCGGCGAGACGCTCGGCTTCATGGATTTCGAGGCCGCGGCGAAACTCTCCGGCGCCCGCTTCGTGGTGCTGAGGAAGGGCCTGGCGCGGCTCGAGCGCGCGCTCGGGCAGTTCATGCTGGATCTGCACACCGGCGAGCACGGCTACATGGAAGTCAACCCGCCGCTGCTGGTGCGCGACGAGGCCATGTTCGGCACCGCTCAACTGCCCAAGTTCCGCGACGATCAGTTCGGCACCGCGCCGCCGGTCAGCAAGGCCGAGATCTATGAACAGATCCGGGCGCGTGCCGTCGACCTCGCGGTACGCGAGCTCAACAAGCCCGCCGCCGAGTTGCAGCTCGACGACCTCCTGGTGTTCGAGATGCGGGTGATCGACGAGTTGCCGCCCGACGTGGGCTACTGGCTGATCCCGACCGCCGAGGTGCCGCTGACCAATCTGGTGCGGGAATCCATTCTCGACGACAAGGAGCTGCCGCTGCGCGTGACCGCGCTGACGCCGTGCTTCCGCGCCGAGGCCGGCGCGGCCGGGCGCGACACCCGCGGCATGATCCGGCAGCACCAGTTCACCAAGGTCGAACTGGTCTCGATCACGAGCCCGGAGACCGGCAAGGACGAGCACGAGCGCATGCTCTCCTGCGCCGAGGAGGTGCTGCGCCGCCTCGAACTGCATTACCGCGTGGTGACGCTGTGCACCGGCGACATGGGCTTCGCGTCGCAGAAAACCTACGATATCGAGGTCTGGATGCCGGGGCAGGGCGAGGGCGGCATGTTTCGCGAGATCTCGTCGTGCTCGGTGTGCGGCGACTTCCAGGCCCGGCGCATGAACGCGCGCACGCGCGGCGGCGACGGCAAGCCGCGTTTCGTCCACACGTTGAACGGTTCGGGAACCGCGGTCGGACGGGCGCTGATCGCGGTGATGGAAACCTACCAGCAGGCCGACGGCTCCATCGCGGTTCCGACCGTGCTGCAGCCCTACATGGGCGGCCTCAAGAGCATCGAAAAGAGCACCTGACCAAATGCGCATCCTCTGCACCAACGACGACGGCATCCACGCCCACGGACTGACGGTCCTGGAGGAGATCGCCCGCGAGCTGTCCGACGACGTCTGGGTGGTCGCGCCCGAGCTCGATCAATCGGGCGTGTCGCATTCGCTGTCGCTCAACGATCCCTTGCGCCTGCGCGAGGTCGGGCCGCGGCATTTCGCGGTGCGGGGCACGCCGACCGACTGCGTGATCATGGGCGCCCGTCACATCCTGGGCGACAAGAAGCCGGATCTGGTGCTTTCCGGCATCAACAAGGGCCGCAACGTCGCCGAGGACGTGATCTATTCGGGCACCATCGCCGGCGCCATGGAAGGCGTGATCCTCGGGATTCCGTCCTTCGCGCTGTCGCAGGAATTCGGCGTCGACAGCCGGCGCAATCCGCATTGGGACACGGGTCGCAAGCTCGGGCCGGATATCATCAGGAAGGTGCTGGAGACCGGCATTCCGACCGATACCGTGATCAACATCAACTTCCCGAACTGCGCGGTGGAGGACGTCAAGGGCGTGACCGTGGCCCGTCAGGGCAAGCGCAACCAGGGCTTCCTGCGGATCGAGGAGCGCCGCGACGGTCGCGGCAATCCCTATTACTGGATCGGTTTCGAGCGGGTGGCCAATCCCGACGCCCCGGGCGAGGGCACCGATCTCGCCATGCTGGCCGCTCACCATGTCGCGGTGACGCCGCTGCATCTCGACCTGACGGCGGCCGCGTTTTCCGATCGCCTGCGGGGCGTGTTCAAGGGCAGCTAGGTCGGGGCAGGCCGCGCGCCTGCGAATCCGTGGGCGTGGCGTCAGACCACGCGGCCCTGGAGCGCGGCATCGATTGCCTGCTGCAGGGCTTCGAGACGAAACGGCTTCTGGAGCGCCGGATGCTGGCGATATTGCTCCGGCAGGCCGTCGGCGCCATAGCCGGTTGCGAACACGAAGGGCAGGTTGCGCGCCGCCACCACGTCGGCCACCGGCGAGATCAGCTTGCCGTTGACGTTGACGTCCAGGATCGCCAGGTCGAATTTCGCCGATCGGGCGAACTTCAGGGCCTGGTCGACATCGCCCGCCTCGGCGGCGATCTCGTAGCCGAGATCGGCGAGCATGTCGGCCACCAGCATTCTGATCATGGTCTCGTCTTCGACGAGAAGGACCGAGCCTTTCGAGGCTGTCGGCGTGGCCATATCGGAACTGCCCCGTTTTTCGAACCGCGATTGAACTATGTCGATGCGGCGCCTCTGTGGCAACAGCCAAAGTTTGCCGGGCGCGTCTGCGAAGCCACCGGCGCTTGCGTGGCCGCCGGCATTGCTGTCTCGTGAGTGATTGGAGAGAGGGCGGGTGAATGGCGGTGTTTGCGCCACAGGACAAGATGATGTTCCAGCTGACGATGCGGCGGCGCGGCATCAGCGATCAGGCCGTGCTGCGGGCGATGGAGGAGGTTCGGCGGGAGGCCTTCGTGGAGCCTGAGGACCAGACTGCCGCCTATGCCGACACCGCGCTGCCGATCGCCTGCGGGCAAACCATCAGCCAGCCCTTCGTGGTCGCCTACATGACCGAGCAGTTGCAGCTGAAGCACCACCACCGCGTCCTGGAGATTGGAACCGGGTCGGGCTACCAGGCCGCCATCCTGTCGCGGCTGGCCGCCGACGTGGTGACGCTCGAGCGGTTTCGCTTTCTGGCCGAGCGGGCCAGGAAGCGGCTCGGCGAGCTCGGCTGCGGCAACGTCGAGGTCCTGGTCGGCGACGGATACGATGTTCCGGACAGCGCCGGGCAGTTCGACCGGATCATCGTCACGGCCGCCATGGACCAGATCCCGGAGGATCTGATCCGGCGTCTCGAGCCCGACGGCATCCTGGTCGCGCCGGTCGGTCCGCAGACCGGCAGCCAGACCCTGGTGAAGCTGCGGAAGACCGCCCAGGGGCTGGAGCGCACCGAGCTGATCGGTGTGCGCTTCGTGCCGGCGCTTCCGGGTATCGCCCGGGAGATGTAGGCCCCTCCGGTTGTTTACGGATTCGGCAGGTTAAATGCTTGTTTACTGGGACTGTGTTTACTCAATTCCATGTGAGTTGCGTACCCAGTGAGTAACCATGTCCAGAGTTGCCGCGTTGCTTCGCACGCGCCGAGTTCCGCAGATTGCAGTGCTGGCGCTGACCTCGATCGGGTTTGCCGGTTGCAGCGCGGACACCTCATCGCGGTTTTCCCAGAACGGATATTCCAGCCCCTACGCCAGCGGCGCGACCGGATCGGTTTCGCCGCAATATGCGCCGTCGGGAGCCGTCGAGAGCCGTCCGCTTCCGCAATATAGCTCCGCGGCGCCCCAAATCGCCCCAGTCCAGTCCTATCCGTCCTATTCATCGGGCGGCGGCGGACGCGGCGTGGCCTCCTATACTCCGCCGTCGCAGCCGATCGAGACCACGGGAACCGTCGCGCCCCGCTCGGTGGCCGCCACGCCGGTTCCCGGGACCACCATCATCGTCGGCACCAGCGACACCATCGATGGCCTGGCGCGCCGCTACAATGTGTCGCCGGCCGCGATCATGCAGGCCAACCGTCTCTCCGGGCCGCGCGCGCTGCAGCCGGGCCAGCAGCTCATCATCCCGCGCCAGGCAACGGCATCGCGCCAGCCCGCGCCGGGGCTGGCGGTTGCCTCCGCGCCGGTGGCTGCTCCCGCGGTCGTGGCCGCACCGGTCGCGAAGCCCGCCGTCGCCACCGCGGATGTGCACGTCGTCAATCGCGGCGACACCTTGATCAGCATTGCCCGGCGCAACCACCTTTCGGTCGCGGAGCTGGCGAAGGCCAACAATCTTTCGCCGACGGCGCCACTCAAGATCGGCTCCCGCATCACCGTCCCGGGCAAGACCGCGGCGGCCGCACCCGCTGCCCCTGCGACGCCCCCGGTCGCCACCGCGGACGCGAAAGCTGCGCCGGCCGCCGGCACCAAGGTGGCCCAGGCCGATTCAGCTCCGAAGGCCTACATCGCCAATCCGAACGCTCCGGTGGCCGAGGCGGAGCCCGCCAAGTCCGAGACCACCAGCGCGCTGCCGACCTTCCGCTGGCCGGTGCGCGGGCGGGTGATCACCACCTATGGCGCCAAGACCAACGGCAAGCAGAACGACGGCATCAACGTGGCGGTGCCCGAGGGCACGCCGGTGAAGGCCGCCGAAGACGGCGTCGTGGCCTATTCCGGCAACGAGCTCAAAGGATATGGCAATCTCGTCCTGATCCGGCATTCGAACGGCTACGTCACCGCCTACGCCCACGCCAGCGAACTGCTGGTGAAGCGCGGCGAGACCATCAAGCGCGGCCAGGTGATCGCGAAGTCGGGCCAGTCGGGAGAAGTCGGTTCGCCCCAGCTCCACTTCGAGATCCGCAAGGGATCCTCGCCGGTCGATCCGCTCCAGTTCCTCAACGGCGCCTGAGCTGGCGCTCCGAAATTCAGCGCGCCAGCCGGGCGGTTCATCGCCGACCGCCGAGCTCTTGCCGCGCCGGCCTTACGCAGCCGGCGGCGACAGCCGCACCCCGTTGCGCCCGGCGACATCCTGAACGAACTGCCACGCGACGCGGCCGGAGCGCGAGCCGCGCGTGGTCGCCCATTCCAGGGCGTCCCGCTCGAGCTCCTCGTCGCCGACGTCGATCCCGAAGTGCGCGCAATAGGCCCGCACCATCGCCAGATATTCGTCCTGGCTGCATTTGTGGAAGCCGAGCCACAGGCCGAAGCGGTCCGACAGCGAGACCTTTTCCTCCACCGCCTCACCGGGATTGATCGAGGTCGAGCGCTCGTTCTCGATCATGTCGCGCGCCAGCAGGTGACGGCGGTTGGAGGTGGCGTAAAGGATGACGTTGTCGGGCCGGCCTTCGATGCCGCCCTCGAGCACCGCCTTCAGCGACTTGTAGGAGGCGTCGTTGCCGTCGAACGACAGGTCGTCGCAGAACACGATGAAGCGGAAATCCGAGGCCCGCAGATGGGTCATCAGTGTGGGCAGGCTCTCGATGTCCTCGCGATGGATTTCGATCAGCTTGAGGCGGCCGCCGACCGACGGCAGGCCGTTGACGTGGGCGTGCGCGGCCTTGACCAGCGACGATTTGCCCATGCCGCGCGCGCCCCACAAGAGGGCGTTGTTGGCCGGCAGGCCGGTGGCGAAGCGCTCGGTATTCTCGATCAGGATGTCGCGCATCCGCTCGATGCCCTTGAGCAGGCCGAGGTCGACGCGGCTGACGCGCGGCACCGGGGCCAGCCGCCCGCCGGGATGCCAGACGAAGGCATCGGCGTCGGCGAGCGGTTGGGCCTGCGCCGACGGGGGCGAGGACGCCGCCAGCGCCGCCGCGATGGTCTCCAGCGCAACCAGCACCCGCTGTTCGAAGGGCGCGTCTGACGCCGCGCGCCGGGGCGTCCCGGTCGCTTGCGGGCGGCGGCCGGCCGGGACTGCAGCAGCCTTGCGGGCGCTCGATTTGGTGCCTGATTTGTTGGGTTTTTTTGACATCCATCCACCTTTTCCGCGGGCACCCTAATGGAGCTCTGCGGGCCGGGGCAAGCAGCCTCCCCGCAGGGCTGCTGCAGCGTTGCAATTGGAGGATCGGTGGCTATAGTCCGCGCAACTTTGTCCGGGCCCCGCGTTCGGATTCTGTCTCGAATGCGACGACCGTTTTCGCTCCCTTGATCCGCCGGCGTCGGCCGGCCCAAATGGGGCTGGAAGGCGGGTAAGGTGCTGGCAAAGTGGCAATTCTGGTATGGCGTTGCGTGAGAATTTCCCCTAGAGCACGCGTGGCCGCGGATCACCGGGTCGTCGCAGTCCGCGCGGCCGATTTGCTCGGCTTGCCGCACCGCGAAATCCGCGCCCGATTTCTTCCGACGATGTGAGGACGGTTCGAATGTTGATCACTCCCGCTTTTGCTCAGGCCGCCGGCGGCGGCGACGCCAACAGCATGTTGATGTCGTTGCTGCCTTTCGCCCTGATCTTCGTGATCATGTATTTCCTGATCCTGCGGCCGCAGCAGAAGAAGCTGAAGGACCACAACGAACTGGTCAAGAACCTGCGCCGCGGCGACACGGTGGTGACCAGCGGCGGCCTGGTCGGCAAGGTGACCAAGGTGGTGGACGACGAGCAGATCGAGGTCGAGATCTCCGACGGCGTCCGGGTGCGCCAGATGCGCGCCATGGTGTCGGGCGTTCGCTCCAAGGGTGAGCCGGTCAAGGACGATGCCGCGGCGGGGTGATGCCGCGCGAGCTCGAACTGGGCCCAGAGATTTCCGACAGGTTTTATCCCGATGCTGTATTTTACCCGCTGGAAGGCGCTGGCGATCATCCTGACCGCGCTGGTGGTGTGCCTGTGCGCCGTCCCGAATTTCTTTCCCGAGAGCACGGTGAAGGGATGGCCGAAATGGGCGCAGCGCCGGCTGGTGCTCGGCCTCGACCTGCAGGGCGGCTCGCATATTCTGCTCGAAGTCGACGGCAATTCGGTCCGCAAGGACAAGCTCAACCAGGTCGCCGATGACGCCCGCCGCGCGATGCGCGACGCCCGCATCCGCTTTACCGGCGGCATCGCGGTGCGCGGCGAGGCGGTCGAAGTGCGCGTCGCCGAGGCCGACAGCCAGGCCGCGCTCACCAAGCTGCGCGAGCTGGCCCAGCCGGTGGGCGGGCTCGCCGGTGCGAGCGGCCAGCGCACCGTCGAGGTCACCGACGCCGGCGGCGGCCTGATCCGGCTGTCGATCCCGCAGGCCGCCGTCACCGAGCGCATGCGCCAGGCGGTCGAGCAGTCGATCCAGATCATCGAGAAGCGCGTCAACGAGCTCGGCACCGTCGAGCCCCTGATCCAGCGCCAGGGTATCGACCGCATCCTGGTGCAGGTGCCGGGCCTGCAGGATCCGAGCCGGCTCAAGGAGATCCTGGGCAAGACGGCGAAGATGGATTTCCGGATGGTCGACACCTCGGTGCCGGCGGATCAGGCGATGCAGGGGCGGGTGCCGCCCGACTCCGACCTCCTGATGAGCACCCAGACGCCAAAGGTGCCGTATGTCGTCAAGAAGCAGGTGCTGGTCTCCGGCGCCGACCTGACCGACGCTCAGCCCGGATTCGACCAGCGCTCCGGCGAGGCCATCGTCTCCTTTCGCTTCAACACCTCCGGCGCGCGCAAGTTCGCGCAGGCCACTTCCGACAATGTCGGCCTGCCGTTCGCCATCGTGCTCGACAACGAGGTGATCTCGGCGCCGGTGATCCGCGAGCCGATCACCGGCGGATCCGGCCAGATCTCGGGCGGGTTCACGGTCCAGCAGGCCAACGACCTCGCCATCCTGCTGCGTGCCGGCGCACTGCCGGCGCCGCTCACGATCATCGAGGAGCGGACGGTGGGGCCCGGCCTCGGCCAGGACTCGATCGCCGCCGGCGAGCTCGCCTCCTATGTCGGTTCGGTCCTCGTCATCATCTTCATGACGCTGACCTATCGGCTGTTCGGGGTGTTCGCCAACATCGCGGTCGCGATCAACGTGGCGATGATCTTCGGGGCGCTGTCGCTGCTCAACGCCACGCTGACGCTGCCGGGCATCGCCGGCATCGTGCTGACGGTGGGCATCGCGGTCGACTCCAACGTGCTGATCTACGAGCGCATCCGGGAGGAGATCCGCGGCGGACGCAACGCGATCTCGGCGATCGACGCCGGATTCAGCCGCGCGCTGGCGACCATCATGGATTCCAACATCACCACCTTCATCGCCGCCGCGGTGCTGTTCTACATCGGCACCGGCCCGGTGCGCGGTTTCGCCGTGACGCTCGGGATCGGAATCGTGACGACCGTCTTCACCGCCTTCACCGTGACCCGGCTGATCGTGGCGGGGTGGGTGAGGTGGAAGCGGCCGCAGGCCGTGCCGATTTGAGATAGAGAGTTCCGGCCGTGACCCATTGGATCATCATCGCGCTCGCCGCCTTCATCGTCGTCCTGACGGTGCTCAGCGTCCTGGGCGTCATTCCGTCGCTGCGCATCGTCCCCGACGACACCAAGTTCGATTTCATCCGCTTCCGCCGCATCAGCTTTCCGATCTCGGCGCTGCTGTCGATCGTCGCCATCACGCTGTTTTTCGTGCACGGCCTGAATTTCGGCATCGATTTCCGCGGCGGCACGCTGATCGAGATCCAGAACAAGTCGGGGCCCGCCGACATTTCGGCGCTGCGCAGCCAGCTCGGCGCGCTCGGACTCGGCGATATCCAGCTGCAGCAGTTCGGCGGACCGGCCGACGTCCTGATCCGTGTCGCGGAGCAGCCCGGCGGCGACCAGGCCCAGCAGGCCGCGGTGCAGAAGGTGCGCCAGACGCTGGGCGATACGGTCGAGTATCGCCGCGTCGAGGTGGTGGGACCGCGGGTGTCCAGCGAGCTCCTGGCCTACGGCACCATCGGCCTGATGCTCGCCATCATCGCGATCCTGATCTATCTCTGGTTCCGCTTCGAATGGCAGTTCGCGCTCGGCGCCATGATCGCCAACGTCCACGACATCGTGCTGACCATCGGCTTCATGTCGGTCACCCAGATCGATTTCGATCTCACCAGCATCGCGGCGCTGCTCACGATTCTGGGCTATTCGCTCAACGACACCGTCGTGATCTACGACCGGATCCGCGAGATGCTGCGCCGCTACAAGAAGATGCCGATGCCCGACCTGCTCAATGCCTCGATCAATTCGACGCTGTCGCGCTCGATCATCACCCACGTCACCGTGACGCTGGCGCTGCTGGCGCTGCTGTTGTTCGGCGGCAAGGCGATCCACAGCTTCACCGCGACCATGATGTTCGGCGTCGTGCTGGTCGGCACCTACACCTCGATCTTCATCGCCTCGCCGGTGCTGATCTATCTGGGGGTCGGCTCGACGCGTCACGGCGAAGACGGCCCGCCGGCGAAGAAGCCCTGACATGGGGCCGGACGCGCCGCACCTGCCGAGGTCCGCGCCGATCGACGCCTATGGCAATGGCGGGTTTCGCTTCGCCGAGATGTCCCATCGCGGGTCGCTGCTGTGCCTGCCGGGCTCGATCCGGGCCTGGCCAGTGACGGACACCGCCGCGATCGACCGCTACGCCCTGCAACGGGTGTTCGATGCGGCGAATGCGATCGACACGCTGATCATCGGCACCGGGACCGCGCCGTGGCTGCCGCCGGCGCGGCTGCGCGAGGAGCTGCGCGCGCTGCACGTGGTGATGGATGCCATGCTGACCGGGCCGGCGGTGCGAACCTACAACATCATGCTGGCCGAGCGGCGGCGCGTGGCGGCGGCGCTGATCGCGGTGCCATGACCGCTGCCGCCCCGCCGGTCGACGCGGCGGCGCATTGCGCCGAGGCGGTGCGGACGCAGAACTTTCCCGCCTATGCCGCGACCCTGTTTGCCGATCCGGAGACGCGCCGGGCGCTGCTGGCGCTGTACGCCTTCGCCGGGGAAGTCGCCGGGGTGCGTGATCACGTCAGCCAGCCGTTGCCCGGCGAGATCCGCCTGCAATGGTGGAGCGACGCGCTGTCCGGCGCCGACCACGGCGGCGTCGAGGGCCATCCGGTGGCCGCGGAGCTGCGGCACGCCATTGCCGCCTTCGACCTCCCGATCCCCCAGCTCTCACAGCTGATCGAGGCCTGGCGCGGCGACCTCTACGGCGACGCGATCCCTGATCTCGCCGCGCTCGAGGCGTTCGTCGGCGACACGTCCGCGGTGCTGGTCGCGCTCGCGGCGCGGATCTGCCAGCCGCAGGGCGAGGTGCCGGCCGACCTCGTCCATCACGCCGCCCTGGCGCAGGGACTGACGCAGCTCGTCAGCCTGGTGCCGTACCATGCCGCGCGCGGGCGGCTCTATCTGCCGCGCGACCTGTTGGCGCTGAACGGGGTGACGCCGGAGGAGGTCCTCGCCGGTGCAGCGACGCGCGGACTGCGCGCCGTGCTGGCCTATCTGGCGAGCGAGGCGGAGCGGCATCTCGCCGCCGTGCCGGCGCCGTCGCGGCCGCTGCGGACGGCGCTGCTGCCGCTGGCGCTGACGCGGAAAACGCTGGGGCGGCTGCGGCGGGTCGAATTCGATCCGTACCGCCTGGAGCCGGTGTCGCATCTCGGTGTGCTGTGGACCTATTGGTGCGCGGCCCGTCTCGGCCGCGGCCTCTGACGCGGCTCTGCGGGGTCAGGCGGCCGCCGGTGCGCGCAGGCGGTCGCTGATCCAGGTCTCGAGATCAGCCAGCGCGCGGGCGCTGATCGCCTGTTTCTTGGCGATGGTCTTGTCGTTGCCGCGCAGCCGCTTGCCGTCGGCGTCGCGGGTCGGCGGGTTGGCGAGCGGCGGAAACAGCCCGAAATTGATATTCATCGGCTGGAACGAGCGCGGGCCGGCGTCGATGGTCTCGATATGCCCGCCGGTGATGTGGCCGAGCAGGGCGCCGAGCGCCGTAGTTGGCGGCGGCGGCGCGAGCTGCCGTCCGGTCGCCTCGGCCGCGGCGAACAGCCCGGCCAGCAGGCCGATGCCGGCGGATTCGACATAGCCCTCGCAGCCCGTCATCTGGCCGGCGAACCGCAGCCGCGGCTGCGCCTTGAGGCGCAGTTCGCCGTCGAGCAGTTTCGGGGAGTTGAGGAAGGTGTTGCGGTGCAGGCCCCCGAGCCGCGCGAATTCGGCGTTCTCGAGCCCGGGAATGGTGCGGAAGATCCGGGTCTGTTCGCCGTGCCGCAGCTTGGTCTGGAAGCCGACCATGTTGTAGAGCGTGCCGAGCTTGTTGTCCTGGCGCAGCTGGACGATGGCATAGGGCTTGACCGTCGGATTGTTCGGGTCGGTCAGGCCGACCGGCTTCAGCGGGCCGTGACGCAGCGTCTCGGGGCCGCGCTCGGCCATGACCTCGATCGGCAGGCAGCCGTCGAAATACGGCGTGTCGGCTTCCCATTCCTTGAAGTCGATCTTGTCGCCGGCGATCAGCGCGGCG
Organism: Xanthobacteraceae bacterium; assembly: GCA_031291445.1. Lineage (GTDB taxonomy): Bacteria > Pseudomonadota > Alphaproteobacteria > Rhizobiales > Xanthobacteraceae > Bradyrhizobium_A. Next base: position 27,308 of record JARLJA010000191.1, read on the forward strand.
ACGAAGCTCTCGTACTGCTCGCGGGTCATCGGGCAGTTGACGTAGTCGGCGCCGTTGCCGCCGGGACCGACCTTGTCGTAGCGCGACTGCATCCAGGCTACCGACATGTCGATGGAGTCGCGGTGAACGATCGGCGCGATGGCGTCGAAGAACGCCAGTGCGCCCTCGTCGGTGAGGTCGCGGATGGCTTCAGCCAGCGGCGCCGAGGTGAGGGGGCCGGTGGCGACGATGACACGCGCCCAGTCTTGCGGCGGCAGGCCGGCGACCTCGCCGCGGCGGATCTCGATCAGCGGATGGGTCCGCAGCGCCTCGGTCACCGCCTGCGAGAAGCCGTCGCGGTCGACGGCGAGCGCACCGCCCGCCGGAACCTGGTTGGCGTCCGCGGCGCGCATGATCAGGGATTCGAGGCGGCGCATCTCGGCGTGCAGCAGCCCGACCGCGTTGTTGCGGGCGTCGTCGGAGCGGAACGAGTTCGAGCACACCAGCTCGGCGAGGCCCTCGGTGCGGTGCGCGGCGGTCATCTGGTGCGGCCGCATTTCATGCAGCACCACGCGCAGTCCGGCCCTGGCAACCTGCCAGGCGCCTTCGGAGCCGGCGAGGCCGGCGCCGACGACATGAACGGTGTCTGACGTGGTGGGGGAGCTGATAGCCATTGCTGATCCGCAGATGGCTTAGAACCTGGCCGGGCCGAAGGCAACCGCGCCGCTGTGATCAGAGGAAGGCGCGCCGCCAAGGCAGGTGCGCGCGGGCCGACGGAAACGACAACGCCCGCGCGGGGCGGGCGTTATCGTTCAGCCAAGGCTCGGGGTCGGTCAGCCGTTATAGGCGCCAGCCGCAACACGCGGAATGTCGGCACGATCGAGGCCGATGTCGGCCAGTTCGCGATCAGTGAGACGGGACAGCTCGTTCAGGTTGCGGTGGTAGTCCCTGAACGCCTGGATCATGCGGATAAGCGACATCAACATTGCAATCTCTCCTTCATCATCCGGATTCAGCTCTTCAAGTGGGCCAGTCCGATGAAATGAATATAGGGGAAGAAATCGCAGTGCAGCATAGCCTATGTTGCGATGCAGCTAGTCATGGACCGCATATCTAAAGAAAGAATTGATTAACAAATCCTCTCGAATCTGACAGGCCCCGTTTGCGCGCCGCCCGCCGTCGATCCGGCTGTTTTGCGGGGCAATAGGCGCTTTTTTGGCCGATGCCTGCCCAATCCGTTACCTTTGGAGGCCAAGTCAACGGCGAGATTCGTTAATATGATACCGTTAGGCCGGTCGCAAAGCACCCGCTTTGCCATGTATAATTCGCATGGTGAATTAGGAGTGAATTAAAGTTCACGATGCAGCCGACCTCGGCTGGCGCGTGACCCTCCTTCAGTCAGGCGGAGCGTCGGTGCAGGGAGCGTACGAGGTTTTCGCCGTTCCCTGAGGCCGGGTTGTCAGCGCGAGGATGGACCGGCGCGGTTTATGCCACCACTTTGCGATACAGGTGCCAGGTCGCGTGACCGAGCACCGGCACCGCCACGGCCAGTCCAACGAAGGCCGGCACGCAGCCGATCACGAGCAGGGCCGCGACCGTCAGCGCCCAGGCCGCCATCGGTCCCGGATTGACGGCCACGACCCGCAGCGACGTCAGCATGGCATCCGCGGTCGACGCGTTGCGGTCGAGCATCAACGGGAACGACACCACGCTGATGCAGAAGGCGGCGAGCGCGAACAGGAACCCGACGCCGCAGCCCATCACGATCAGCATCCACCCTTGCGGAGTGGTGAGCACGCGCATCAGGAAGTCCGGCATTCCGGCGGCCGGTGCGTAGCCGAAGGTGGCGATATAGATCGCCTGGGCCGCGGCGACCCAGACCACGAACAGCGTCAGCAGGATGGCGCCGAGGCCGAGCATGGCGCCGAACGACGGCGCGCGGAGCACGCCGATGGCGTGCCGGGCGGATGCGTCCTCGCCGGCCTCGCGCCGGCGGCTGAGTTCATAGAGCCCGATGGCGGCGAAGGGGCCGAGCAGGGCAAAGCCGGCGGCGAGCGGGAACAAGAGCGGCAGCACCGAATAGCCGAGCACCAGCCTGGCCAGCACCAGGCCCAGCACCGGATAGATTATGCACAGGATGATGGCGTGGCTCGGCACCGCCTTGAAGTCGTCCCAGCCCTCCCGCAGCGCGACGCCGAGATCCGCGAGGTCGATCCTGCGGATCGCGGGCATGATCGCGCTGCCGCCGCCGCGGGTGCCAAGGGAAGAGATCTGTCCTGTCAACGGGGTGGCCATGGTTGCGTCTCCCTAACTTGCCATTCTGTCTCGAACGGCTTTTTGATTGAATGGGGCCGACTTCATCCGGCCGCGCAGCAAAAGGCGCGCGGCCGCGCCAACGATCGCGATCAAGCCTGGGATCCAAGCCGGGAATCACAGAACGGGCTGGCCCGTCGGGCAGCAAGCGCGTCTGACGGGGAGGGACCTGTCGCGACCACTCGTTTCAGTCTAACGCTGATACCGCCACCTGGTTGTCACGGATCAGTGACTGCGGCTCCTCGCACTGCGAGGGCGGGCATTGCATCATGATCATCAGACAAAGCGCCGGCGGGCGCGAACGGGAACCAGTCGCGTACAGCGCGGCCGCCGCGTCGCCGTGGCGCGTTGGCAAGGCCTGTCCGGTTCTCTACAGTCGGCACGGGCGCAGTGGGTGTTCAAAACCGGGAGCGACGAATGAGCATTTTTGGAAAGATTGTCAGCGCGATTTTCGGCACCAAGGCCGATGCCGCGCCGCCTGCGGCTGGTGCGGCGCCCAGTGCGGCGCCAAGCGCCGCGCCGGCGCAGACCGTGGACGTGGCAGCGGTGCTCGACAAGGCCGTCGCCGCGCAGAAGGAGAAGCTGGAATGGCGGACGTCGATCGTCGATTTGATGAAGGCGCTCAACCTCGATTCCAGCCTGGCCGCGCGCAAGGAACTGGCGAAGGAATTGAACTATAGCGGCGACACCAACGACTCGGCCACGATGAATGTCTGGCTGCACAAGCAGGTGATCCGCAAGCTGGCGGAGAACGGCGGCAAGGTGCCTGACGACCTCAAGACCTGAAGACCGGATCGGTCCGCCGCATCGCTGACTGAGGAAAGCCCGCCGCGCGCGGGCTTTCTGCAGGGCGCTGGCCGCTTGGCCGATGAAGTCGCAAGACCAGCTCAATCGCTAGTCGGCGCGGTCGCGGCGCTCCCGCGCGACCGACAGGTCGGCGTCATGGGCGGCGCTCCCGACCGGGTTGGAGGCATGCAGCGCCTCGTCCATGGCCTTCTCGCGGAGCTTGATGTCGCAGAACACCTGCAGCTTGCCGCTCGGGTCGGGCACAACCGTCGGATTGCCGGTCAGGAATTCGGACAGCGTCGCGCGCTCGTCGCGCAGGCGGCCGCCGAGGTGGCGAAAGCCGGCGGCGCCGGCGGTGGCGGCGTCGGCCTTGCGGCCGGTCTCGGCGCCATGGCAGCCGTTGCAGGTCAACATCGCGAAGGTGTGGCGCACGACGTTGTTGTCGGTCGCCATCGGTGGCCAGCGGAACGCGGCGTCGGGAATTTCAGAACCGCCGCCGAGGAAGCGGGACGGAATGTCTTCGCCGGGATGGGCGTTGATCTGCGCCGACAGCTCGGCGTCGTGGTCGATCAGGCTGAGATGCGGGGTGTTGGTGGTCGGCGCGTTGGCCAGCCGCCCGCGCGCCGGATCGAAATGGAATTCGCGCAGCTGCCACGGAGCGCTCAGGCCTTCGTTGGTGCGCAGCCGCGGCGGCTGGGCCGGGCCGGACGCCCCGTCGAAGCGATCGGTGATGTCCTGCAGCGCCGCGTTGTAGGTCGGCCCGAACCGCAGGCGGCCGAGCCGGTGCCAGCGCTCGGCCCAGCGTCGGACCTCGTCGCGCTCGCGGGCCGGCAGCGCGAATTCGAAGATCACCGCGAACGGCAGCGGTGGCGCGGTGTCGAGGCTCGCGCCTTTGGTGAGGTCCAGCGCCGTGAACGCGAAGCGCGCCTCGCCGGCGCTGGCGATGGCGCCGTCCGGCCCGATGATGCCGAGGTCCGGCCGATAGACGATGGCCAGCAGGCGGAACGGCGCGTGGGCAAGATCCGGCGTCCAGTCCTCGGGCGAGGTTGCGCCGTCCAGCGCCATCCACGGCCGCGCCACCGCTGCAGCCAGCGCCGGGCGCGGCGCCAGCGCGAAACCGTTGATGGTTTGCGGCGTGTCCCAGCTCCGCAGCCAGTCCCTGACCATCCGGCGCGCGGCGTTCGGCTCACCCGCCGCCAGCCGCATCAGATGGCCGAACGACCACGCTCCGTCCGCGCCCGCGGCGCGCGCGTCGTTGACCACCGAGAGGTCGGTGATCATCAGTTCCTTGGCCACCGTGATGTCCGGCGGGGTTTTGAAACCGCAATCTTCGGCGCGGGCCGTCGAGACGAGCGCGAGCATCGCCGCCGCGAGTGCGGCGCCGTGGCGCGCCCGTCGTGGCCTGCCGCTCACCCGCACCCCACAACACCTCATCGACCGTTCATCGACCGCAGACCGCGACACGCCCGGCGCCGGATCTCCGCGCCATCGTGGTCAACCCCGCAGCCGGCGCGCTATTCCGCCGCTTCGCCGGCCTTGCGCTTGCGCGGCTTGCCGGCCTTGGCCAGCACCGGTGCCAGGAACTTGCCGGTGTGGCTGCGCGGCGCCCGGACGATGTCCTCGGGAGGACCCCAGGCGACGATCTCGCCGCCGCCGTCGCCGCCTTCGGGACCGAGATCGATCACCCAGTCGGCGGTCTTGATGACCTCGAGGTTGTGCTCGATCACCACCACGGTATTGCCCTGGTTCACCAGTTCGTGGAGCACGTCGAGCAGTTTGGCGACGTCGTGGAAGTGCAGGCCGGTGGTCGGCTCGTCGAGGATGTAGAGCGTGCGCCCGGTGGCCCGTTTTGACAGCTCCTTGGCGAGCTTGACCCGCTGGGCCTCGCCGCCGGACAGCGTGGTGGCCTGCTGGCCGACATGGATGTAGTCGAGACCGACGCGATGCAGCGTCTTGAAGGTGTCGCGCACCCGCGGCACCGCCTTGAAGAACTCGGCGGCTTCCTCCACCGTCATGTCGAGCACGTCGGCGATCGACTTGCCCTTGAACAGCACCTCGAGCGTCTCGCGGTTGTAGCGCTTGCCCTTGCAGGTGTCGCAGGTGACGTAGACGTCGGGCAGGAAGTGCATCTCGATCTTGATGACGCCGTCGCCCTGGCAGGCCTCGCAGCGGCCGCCCTTGACGTTGAAGGAGAACCGGCCGGGCTCGTAGCCGCGCGCCTTGGCTTCCGGCAGGCCGGCGAACCACTCCCGGATCGGCGTGAACGCCCCGGTATAGGTCGCGGGATTGGAGCGCGGGGTGCGGCCGATCGGCGACTGGTCGATCTCGATGATCTTGTCGATGTGCTCGAGGCCCTCGATGCGGTCATGGGGCGCCGGCGCGTCGCTGGCGTTGTTGAGCTTGCGGGCAATCGCCTTGTAGAGGGTATCGATCAGGAGCGTCGACTTGCCGCCGCCGGAGACGCCGGTGACGCAGGTGAACAGGCCGAGCGGAATCTCGGCGGAGACGTTCTTGAGATTGTTGCCGCGGGCGTTGATGACCTTGAGGGTGCGGCGGTGGTTGGGCGGCTTGCGCTCCGGGATCTCCACCGCCAGCTCGCCGGTGAGGTACTTGCCGGTGAGCGAATTGGGGTTGGCCATCACCTCGGCCGGCGTGCCCTTGGCGACGATCTGGCCGCCATGGATGCCGGCGCCCGGGCCGACGTCGACGACATAGTCGGCAAGGCGGATGGCATCCTCGTCGTGCTCGACCACGATCACCGTGTTGCCGAGGTCGCGCAGCCGCTTCAGGGTGTCGAGCAGGCGGGCATTGTCGCGCTGGTGCAGCCCGATCGAGGGTTCGTCCAGCACGTAGAGCACCCCGGTCAGGCCGGAGCCGATCTGCGACGCCAGCCGGATGCGCTGGCTTTCGCCGCCCGACAGCGTCCCGGAGGCGCGCGACAGCGTCAGGTAGTTGAGGCCGACGTCGATCAGGAAGGTCAGCCGCTCGCGGATTTCCTTGAGGATGCGGACCGCGATCTCGTTCTGCTGGGTGGTGAGCTTCGCCGGCACCTCGGCGAACCACTCGCCGGCGTGCCTGACCGAGAGCTCGGAGATCTCGCCGATGTGCTTGCCCGCGACCTTGACGCACAGCGCCTCGGGCTTGAGCCGGTGGCCGAGGCAGCCCTTGCACGGCACGTCGCTGAAATACTTGCCGAGCTCCTCGCGGGCCCACTCGCTCTCGGTCTCGCGGAAGCGGCGCTCGATGTTGGTGACGACGCCCTCGAACGGCTTCTTGGTCTCGTAGGAGCGGACCCCGTCCTCGTAGGCGAACTTGATCTCGTCCTCGCCCGATCCGTAGAGGATCGCGGTTTGGGTCTTCTTCGCCAGATCCTTCCACTTGGTGTCGAGCGTGAACTTGTAGAACTTGCCGAGCGCCTGCAGCGTCTGCACGTAGTAGGGCGACGACGACTTGGCCCAGGGCGCGATCGCGCCCTTGCGCAGCGTCAGCTCCTTGTCGGGAATGACCAGCTCGGCGTCGATCTTCTGCTCGACGCCGAGGCCGCCGCATTCCGGGCAGGCGCCGTAGGGGTTGTTGAAGGAGAACAGCCGCGGCTCGATCTCGGGGATGGTGAAGCCGGAGACCGGGCAGGCAAATTTCTCCGAGAAGATGATGCGCTCAGGGCCGCTCTTGTCGTGGATCCTGGCGGTCTTCTTGTCGGGCTTCTTGTCGCCGTCCTGGCCCGCGGGCGGGTCGGCGAACTCGACCACGGCGAGGCCCTCGGCGAGCTTCAGCGCGGTCTCGAAGGATTCGGCGAGGCGCTGGCCGATATCGGGCCGCACCACGATGCGATCGACCACCACGTCGATGTCGTGGGGGAACTTCTTGTCCAGCACCGGCGCTTCGGCGAGCTCATGGAAGGCGCCGTCGATCTTGACGCGCTGAAACCCCTTCTTGAGGTACTCGGCGAGCTCCTTGCGGTATTCGCCCTTGCGGCCGCGCACCACCGGCGCCAGCAGGTAGAGCCGCGTGCCCTCGGGCAGCGCCAGCACCCGGTCGACCATCTGCGACACGGTCTGGCTCTCGATCGGCAGCCCGGTGGCGGGCGAATAGGGCACGCCGACGCGAGCCCACAACAGTCGCATGTAGTCGTAGATCTCGGTGACGGTGCCCACCGTCGAGCGCGGGTTCTTCGACGTGGTCTTCTGCTCGATGGAGATCGCCGGCGACAGGCCGTCGATCTGGTCGACGTCCGGCTTCTGCATCATCTCCAGGAACTGGCGCGCATAGGCCGACAGCGACTCGACGTAGCGCCGCTGGCCCTCGGCGTAGATCGTGTCGAAGGCGAGCGACGACTTGCCCGAGCCCGACAGCCCGGTCATCACCACCAGCCGGTCGCGGGGAAGGTCGAGATTGACGTTCTTGAGATTGTGCTCGCGCGCGCCGCGGATGCTGATGCCCCGGTTGGCCGCTGCAGGCTGTTTGCGCGTCGCCTTGAGAACTTCGTCCATCGCGGGTTTCCGGCGGCGCCACCGGCGCCTGGTTGGTGGTTTGGATGTCCACGATGGACCGCTTGTCACATCGCACACTACGCACAGGATGACGTCCCGACGGCCGCAGCAAACCGGCGAACCAAGGGATCGCACGTGCGGGCCACGACGTTTCGGTTCCTGCCTGGCGCCATCGTACACGGCACGTGCGGCGCAGGAAGGCGACGAGACTCAACCGGTCGAGTTGTCCCCGGAACATATCATGAACAAGAGCCGTCGTCCAAACAGTCGTTCGGGACGGCCGCTACGGTCCTGAGATTCGGGGGCAACAAGGGCTATGTGGTTTGGCAGCGCGGTTGCGGCAAGGGTGACGCCAGCAAGGCGTGCCACAAAGCGAAAAAGCCCGGCGGTGAGGCCGGGCTTTCGCGTGTCCGATCAGCGGACGGATCTGTGGTCTAAGTGACCTCAGTACTTGGCGACGACCGGTCCGCCCCAGTTGAAGCGGTAGTTGACGCCGAGCTTCACGG
>JARLJA010000192.1 GCA_031291445.1 Xanthobacteraceae bacterium
ATCCTGCTGATCGGCATCGTGAAGAAGAACGGCATCATGATGGTCGACTTCGCCATCGCCGGCGAACGCGACGAAGGCATGTCGAGCGAGGTGAGCATCCGCCAGGCGGCGATCCTGCGGTTCCGGCCGATCATGATGACGACCATGGCTGCGCTGCTCGGCGCGGTGCCGCTGATGCTGGGCCACGGGACCGGGTCGGAGCTGCGCCAGCCGCTCGGCTACGCCATGGTCGGCGGCCTGATCGTCAGCCAGGCGCTGACGCTGTTCACGACGCCGGTGGTCTATCTCTACCTCGATCGGCTCTCGAACTGGATGAACCCGCGCCGCGACGAGACCCCCGCGCCCGCCGACGCCGAACCGCCGCCCGCCGCCGAACAGCTGCGCTCCGCGGCCGGACGCTGATCCGCACACGCGGAGGCTGCTACGCGATCATCAACTGGCCGGCGTCGCCCCAGTCGCCGGCGCACGGGCGCCCCGCCACCGGCTTGCGCAGCCGGATTTCGCGCCAGTCGCCCGGCGTGTTGGACAGCGCGAACCCGGCCTTGCGACCCAGGCCCTGCATCTCGTCGTTGGTCCACAGCGTGTCGCCGAACATCCAGTCGGCGCCGAGCGCGCGCGCCCGGCATTCGAGGTTGAACAGCATGGCGAGGCCGATCCCCTGGCCGCGGAACGCCTCGTGGACCGACAGCCCGAATTCCAGTGACCGAACCATGGCGTCGAATGCATAACGCGCCTCGCTCACGACGGTGCTGGTGCCGCCGACGCTCATCCGCGCCACCACGGCGAAGCGCCCCTGCTCGCCGGTCCGCAACAGCTCGTCGAATTCCTGGTCCGAAAGGCCGCCGCGGGCGCCCGTGAAACGGTTGTAACGCGACTGCGGCGACAGCCCGCTGAAATAATCCTGCAGCTCGGCGCGGTCCTGCGGCGCCACGAAACGGACGGTCGCAACGGCCCCATTGCGCAGCCCGAGGATATGCGGCGCGCCACCGGCCGGTCCTCGCGGCAATCCACCGCCGTGTCCTGCGATCGCTGCGATGGCCATGGCCGTTGTCCCAAAAGGTGTCGCGTTGAAGGAAAGGAGCAGCGCCGGGCCGCCGGATCAGCCGCGCCAGAACGGCTTGTCGATCTCGTGCACGACGTCGTCGCGGGCCAGACCCACATCGTTGAGGTCGCGGTCAGTCCATGCGGCCAGTTCGCGGCGCTCGGCAGAGCGGCGGCGCCAGGTTCGCAACGTGCGGCCGATCAGCTCCAAGCTGGTCTCGTCATGATGAAATTTCATTTGTTGAGCAGCGCAAGCAGACATCTGAACCTCCATTTGCAGCTAACGAGGAGCGTTTATCCCGCTCGAACCGGCCATTGACAAACGACACTTTGCGCCGCTATTCATGACTAAATCTCATGTTAGTGGAACTTGGCTCGACGCCACCTTCGGCCGGCGAGCGATGCTCAGGGGCCAGCAATGGCTGCTCGCCTGCCCTCGCTGAACGGATTGCGCGCGTTCGAAGCGGCGGCGCGCCACATGAGTTTCACGCAGGCCGCCGCCGAGCTGAACGTCACCCAGACCGCGATCAGCCACCAGATCCGCCGGCTGGAGCAGGAGCTTGGCGTGGTGCTGTTCGCGCGCCGCAACCGAAGCCTGGCGCTGACGCCGGTGGCGACCGAGTATCTCCCCGCCATCCGGGCCGCGTTTCAGGACCTGCGGCTGGCCACCGAGCGGCTGCGCGGACGCGGCACCGACCGCGTCCTCACCATCAGCACGCTGGCGTCATTCGCCGCCAAGTGGCTGCTGCCGCGGCTGGCGGCCTTCCAGGAGTTGCAGCCCGCCATCGACGTCCGCATCACCACCTCGATGGATCTGGTCGATTTCCGCAAGGACGACGTCGACGCCGCGATCCGCTATGGCCGCGGCCAATGGCCCGGCGTCCACGCGACATGGCTGATGGCTGACGACCTGTTTCCGGTCTGCAGTCCCGCGCTGCTTTCCGGCCCGCGTCCGCTGCGGGGTCCGCAGGACCTCGCCCACCATGCCCTGCTCCACACCAGCGGATTTGGCGACGATTGGCGGCTGTGGCTGACCGCGGCGGGACTGCCCGCGACGGCGGCGCGCCCCGGCCTCACCTTCGACCTGTCGCTGATGACCGTCCAGGCCGCCATCGACGGCCTCGGCGTCGCGATCGGCCGGACGTCCTATGTCAAGGACGACATCGACAACGGGCGCCTGGTGGTGCCGTTCGATATCGCGCTGCCCGCGGACGCCGGCTTCTACCTGGTCTCGCCGAAGCCGGCGGGCAAGACCCCGAAGCTCGCCGTCTTCGCCGACTGGCTGGTGTCCGCCGCGCAGCAGAGTGGCGCGCGCCCTATCCCGTGACCTTGGAAAAATCCGGCTGACGGCGCTCGGCGAAGGCGGTGAAGGCTTCGCGGGCTTCGGCGGATTTCAGCCGTTCCTGGAAGATGGCGCCCTCGCGGTCCATCTGCGCGCGGATGGCGTCGGTGCTGCGCATCAGCGCCTTGGTGTGGGCGAGCGCGCCGAGCGGCCGTTTCGCCAGGGTCTCGGCGGCGGCGCGCGCCCTGGCGCGCAGCTCGGCCTGCGGCACCACGGCATTGGCGAGGCCGATGGCGACGGCGGTGGCCGCATCCACGGCTTCGCCCAGCGCGAACATCGCGAACGCCCTGGCGTAACCGATCCGCGCCGGCAGCAGCAGGCTGGAGGCCGCCTCCGGAACCAGCGCGAGATTGACGAACGGCGTGGTCAGGCGGGCGGTGTCGGCGACATAGACGAGATCACAATGCAGCAGCATGGTGGTGCCGACGCCCACGGCGTTGCCCTGGACCGCCGCGACCAGCGGCCGGGTCGCCCGGGCAAGGCCGTCGAGGAAGCGCAGCACGTGCCGCTCGCCCTTGTGCAGGCCCTGCGACTGCGCGGCGAAATCGGCCAGGTCGTTGCCGGCGGTGAAGCTGTCGCCGTCGCCCTGCAGCACCACCACACGGATCGCCGGATCGGTCTCGGCCCGCTGCAGCGCATCGGCAAGCACACCATACATCGCGTTGGTGAGCGCATTCTTCTTGTCGGGCCGCGCCAGCGTCACGGTCAGAATGCCGGCGTCGAGGGCGGTGGTCACGTGTTCGGTCATGGTGGTGTCCCCTGCTCCGCGGGTTCCGGCAGCGCCGCGTCCCGGGAGGATTGTTCGACTGGAATGACGTCGACGCCGACCTCGAGCTCCTGGGCACCGGAGCCGAGGAAGACGCCATAGATCGGCGAGACGTCGCCGAAGTCGCGGCCGACCGCAAGCACGATGTGGTCGTTGCCGACGTCGATCGCGTTGGTCGGATCGATCCCGAACCACCCGATCTCGCGGCCGCACCAGACCGAGACCCACGCATGCGAGGCGTCGGCGCCCTCGAGCCGCACGGCGCCGGGCGCCGCGATGGTGCGAATGTAGCCGCTGACATAGGCGGCAGGGAGGCCGAGGCCGCGCAAGCCCGCGATCATGATGTGGGCGAAGTCCTGACAGACGCCGCGCCGCTGGGCGAATGCCTGCTCCAGCGGCGTGAACACCTCGGTGGAATTCGGCCGATAGGCGAAGTCGCGCCGGATGCGAGCGGCGAGATCGCGCGCGCCGTCGATGACGGGACGGCCGGCGGCGAAGCTTTCGCCGGCGTAGCGCGTGACGTCGTCCACGAGCTCGACGCGCGGACTGGGAAACAGGAAATGGACCGGCGAGCTCGCGTCCAGCGATGGCTCCACGATGGCCTTGGCCGCGACCACCTGCCAGTCGGGGCTGGCATTGGCGAGCAGCCCCGCCGGACGCGCCACTTCGACGCGCGCCAGTGCCGTGATCTCGAGATCGACCAGCGCCGTGTCCAGCAGCACGATGGTCTCGTCGTTGCCGAAGAAATCGCGCTGGCGAATGAAGCGCCGCGGGGTCGGACGAATGATCAGGGAATGGCTGATCAGGTGCTGCCCGAAGCGATCAGCCGGCGTCAGGCGCAGCGCCAGCTTGGCGGAGGCCACCTGCGCCTCGTACAGATACCTGGTGGCATGGCGGACGTCGTAGATCACGCCAGGCCACTCTTGTCCTTGGGCCGCATGGTGTCGGGCCGCTGCAGGAAATAGCGCGCGGCAACGGCGTCCGCGAATCGCATCAGCGTCTGCTCGAACGCCAGAACGGTGGTGGGCTCGATGTCCTGCGCCGAGGTGCTGGCGATTTCCCCGGCCAGATGGTCGATGAAGCGTTTGGGCTCCTCCGGAATGCCGTCGTCGCTCAGGGTCGGAAGCGTATCCATGTGCTCGCGCAACTGGCCGATCTGGAAGCTCACGGAGCGCGGATTGTAGGGATCGAGCAGCGCCATGTCCCGCACCGGCGCCAGCGCGACGCCGACCAGGTAGCGCGAGCGGTAGGTGATCTGCGAATCGATCAGGTCGAGCAGGACGTCGAGATCGGCCGCGCTGGCATGATCGCCGGCGAAACTGCGGACGAAGCGGCAGCTGTTGATGGCGCGTTCGACGCGGCGCCCGATGTCCAGGAACCGCCATCCGGCCACGCGATTGATGTTCTCCTGCGCGAGGCCCGAGATCGCCGCGAGCGTCGAGAGGGCGCGATTGGCGACCTCGAACGCCTCGGCCTCGTCCTGCAGGTCGGCCGGCTTGAGCTGGAGCTGGCTCTCGAGGGTGGCGAGCAGCTTCATGCTGTCGATCGACAAGCGCTCGCGGATCACCGAGGCCGCGCCGTAGGCCATCCGCACCGCGCTCAGGACCGATCCATACTGGCTTTCCGACGCCATCGCGATGGCCATCTGGGCCGGGATCGGCTGGTCATCCTGGTCGGTCGGGACCGCCCCCCACGCCACCAGCATTCCCGCGAGCCGCTGGATCGGGTCAGCGCCCTCTCCGGCGGCGAAATCGAGATCGACGGTGCGCGTGCTCAGGCAGCGCACGATCCGCAGCACGGCTTCCGCGCGCTCCAGATAGCGCCCGAACCAGAACAGGTTGTCGGCGGCACGGCTCGGCAGATTGCCGAGGATGCGCCGGATCTGGACGTTCTCCCGCGTCGGCAGCAGGGTCTCGGCCGCGACCGGACTGTCCGACAGCACCCAGACATCGGCCGACTGCACGCCGTCGCCCATGCTGACGGCCCGTGCATCGGCCTTGTCGGAAATCAGGCAGTAGCCGCCAGGCATGACCTGCCAGCCCTCGGGAGTGGCCGCGGCGAAGACGCGCAGCACGAAGGGCCGCGGCATCAGGCGGCCGTCCTCGAACACCGGCGCCGTCGACAGGCGCACCACCTCCTGGCCGACATAGTCGATCCCGCGCGCGGTGATCGCGGCGCGGATCTTGGCCAGCACCGCCGCATCGAGATCCGAGCCGACCAGGTTGTGGCTGGACGGAAATCCCGGCACGCGATCGCTGAACGCGCCGGCGATCGACATCGTGTCCAGGTTATCGAGCACCTTGTCGCGCGCCGGCGCCTGGCCGCACCACCAGGTCGCGATGTTCGGCATCACGAGGTCTTCGCCGATCAGGTGGCGCGCGATCCGCGGGATGAAGCCGAGCAGCGCCCGCGACTCGATGAAGCCGGCGCCGGGCATGTTGGCGACGACCACCGATCCGTTACGGAGCGCGGAAACCAGCTGCGGGACGCCGAGCCGGGAGTCGCCCTTCAGTTCGAGCGGGTCGACGTAGTCGGCGTCGACCCGCCGCCACAGCACGTCGGCCCGCTTGAGGCCGGCGATGGTGCGGACATGGACCTTGCCGTCGTGGACGACGAGGTCGTCGCCCTCCACCAGGAGCAGCCCGAGATAGCGCGCCAGGTAGGACTGCTCGGAATAGGTCTGGCTGTAAGGGCCCGGCGTCATCAGGCAGATGCGCGGATCCGAGCGGTCCGCCTTCGCGGCGAGCCCGCTGCGGAAGGCGCGAAAGAACGGCGCCAGCCGCTGCACGTTCATCGCCGCATAGGCCGACTGATGGGCCCGCGACATCGCCAGCCGGTTCTGCAGCGCATACCCGGCCCCCGACGGCGCCTGCGCGCGGTCGTTCAGGACCCACCACCGGCCGTCGGGGCCGCGCCCGATATCCGCCGCATAGAGATTGAGCCACTTGCCGCCCGGCGGCTCGACCCCGACCAGCGGCCGGAGAAACTCCTTGCTGCCCGCGACCACGGCCGCCGGCAGAATGCCGTCGCTGATGAGGCGCGCGGGCCCGTAGACGTCGGCGAGCAGCGCCTCGAACATCTCGGCGCGCTGGGTGATGCCCGCGGAAATCTCGTGCCATTCGCTGTCGCCGATCAGGAGCGGCAGGGTGCTGACCGGCCAGACCCGTTCCTTGGCTTCATTGCCGACGCGGTAGGAAACGCCCAGGTCGCGGATATGGCGGCGCGCAACGGCTTGCGAGTGGTCCATCTCGTCGGGGCTCAGCAGGTCCAGAAGATCCAGCCACCACGCCTTGGGCCGGCCGTCGGCGCCGATGAACTCGTCGGGGATCCCGGGCAGAGGTCGGTAATCGGCATAGCAAGCCGCCCATCCGCTGTCCTCCGACGCGGACCGAACCGTGCTTTCGGAAGCAGGATTCATGGTGGCCCCAACTGCAGCGCCGCAAAGCCTCTACCCGCCGACGGGGCGCCTGAGATCGAGCGTCAGCGGGAACTCCCCGGAGGTCTCTACAGGCAGGGAGTCGACAGGTCCACCAGTATGGCCGTGATCCTGGAACCGCGCCAGCCGGCGGGCCTGGGCCTCGTAGGAATTCACCGGGAATGTGTCGTAGCTGCGTCCCCCGGAATGAGCCACATGGTACACGCAGCCCCCGAGGGAGCGCCGGTTCCAGGTGTCGACCAGATCGAATGTCAGCGGGGCGTGGACCGGGATGGTTGGGTGCAGGCCGGAGGCCGGCTGCCAGGCCTTGAAGCGCACCCCCGCCACGGCCTCGCCGAAGACGCCGGTTTCGGTCAGCGGAACCCGGCGCCCGTTGCAGGTCACGACATGGCGCCCCGGGACTACACCCTCGACCTTGACCTGAAGCCGCTCGACCGAGGAGTCGACGAAGCGGACCGTCCCGCCGCCCGCGTCCTGCTCGCCCAGCACATGCCAGGGCTCAAGCGCCTGTCGCAACTCCAGCCGGGCTCCCCCGTAATGGACCGCGCCATAGAACGGAAAGCGGAATTCGCGCTGCGCTTCGAACCACTCCGGCTCGAAGCTGTAGCCGGCGCGGCCGAGATCGGCGAGCACACCGAGGAAATCGGCCCAAACGAAGTGCGGCAGCATGAAGCGATCGTGCAGCGCCGTGCCCCAGCGCACCAGCGGTCCGCTCTGGGGTTCGCGCCACAGCCACGCCACCAGGGCGCGGAGCAGCAGCTGTTGGGCGAGGCTCATCCGCGCGTCCGGCGGCATTTCAAACGAACGAAATTCGATCAGGCCGAGCCGACCGGTCGGACCGTCGGGCGAATAGAGCTTGTCGATGCAGATCTCGGCACGGTGGGTGTTGCCGGTAACGTCGGTCAGAAGGTTACGAAACACGCGGTCGACGAGCCAGGGCGGGATATGGCCGCGGCCGGCAGCGGGCACCTGCGCCATGGCGATTTCCAGCTCGTAGAGGCTGTCCTGGCGCGCCTCGTCCAGGCGCGGCGCCTGGCTGGTCGGGCCGACGAACAGCCCGGAGAACAGATAGGACAGCGACGGGTGCCGCTGCCAGTAGACCAGCAGGCTGCGCAACAGATCCGGCCGGCGCAGGAACGGCGAATCGACGGGCGTCGCACCGCCCAGCACGACGTGGTTGCCGCCGCCGGTGCCGACGTGGCGTCCGTCGACCATGAACTTGTCGGTGCCGAGCCGGGTCTGCCGCGCGTCCTCGTAGAGGCCCGTCGTGATCTCCACCGCCTCGCGCCAGGTCGCGGCGGGCTGAACGTTGACCTCAATGACGCCGGGATCGGGCGTGACCTTGATGACGTTGAGGCGCGGATCGACCGGCGGCGGATAACCCTCGATATGGACGACGACACCGGTCTCGCGTGCGGTGCGTTCGATGATGGCAAGCAGCGCGATATAATCCTCGAGCCGCTCGACCGGCGGCATGAACACGCTCAGGATGCCATTGCGCGGCTCGACGCTGAGCGCCGTGCGAACATGTCCGCCGATGTCGGCCGCGTCCGGCGGCAGCGGGGCCGGAGGCTGCGAACGCGCCGCCGGCGGCGTCTGCACGTGCAGCTTTTCGAGTTCCTCGCGGGTCGGCAGCGGCGGCAGCGGATGGGTCGGATCCTGCGGATGGACGTAAGGGTAGCTCGCCGGCGGAATCCACGGCAGCCCGCCGAGCGGCAATCGGAAGCCGATGGCGGAATCGCCGGGCATGAGAAACAGCCGGCCGCGCCGCAGCTGCCATTTTTCGCTGCTCCAGCGCCATTCCCGCACTTTCGCGTTCCAGGGCTGGACCGGAAGCACATAGCCGACCGGCTTCGATAGTCCGCGCTCGAAGGTGCGCATCATCCGCGCACGCTCCTCGGCGTCGTCGATCCGCGGATTGAAGACGTCGACGTTTCCGGGAAGCTCCGCCTCCTTCAGCATCCAGTGCACCGGATCCTCGAAGGCCGGCAGCACGTTGCCGCCGTCGATGCCGAGATTGCGCGCGATCCCGAGGGTCAGGGCCTCGGCGTCGGCCGCGACCGCGGCGTGGGTGTCGCTCTCGGCGGCGACGAGGGACGGGTCGCTCCACAGTGGCACGCCGTCCTTGCGCCAGTAGAGCGCGAACGCCCAGCGCGGCAGACTTTCGCCCGGGTACCACTTGCCCTGCCCGTAGTGCAGAAACCCGGTGGAGGCGAACCGCCGGTGCAGCCGCCGCACCAGGGCGTCGGCGAACTGCCGCTTGGTCGGTCCCACGGCGGCCGTATTCCACTCCGCCGCCTGGAAGTCGTCGATGGAGACGAAGGTCGGTTCGCCGCCCATGGTCAGGCGCACGTCGGACTTCTGCAAGTCGCGGTCGACCAGATCGCCGAGCGTGTCGAGCCTCGCCCAGGCGGCGTCCGAGAACGGCCACGTCACCCGCGGCGCCTCGTGGATCCGCGTCACGTTCATTTCGAAGCCGAACTCGGTCTTGGCCGGCTCGACCATGCCGGAAATCGGCGCGGCGGCGCGATAGTGTGGCGCGGCGAACAGCGGAATATGCCCCTCGCCGCACAACAGCCCCGAGGTCGCGTCGAACCCGATCCAGCCGGCGCCGGGGATGTAGATTTCCGCCCAGGCGTGGAGATCGCAGAAATCCTGGGTGGGGCCTTTCGGTCCGTCGAGCGGCTCGATGTCGGGCTTGAGCTGGATCAGGTAGCCCGAGACGAAACGCGCCGCCAGGCCGAGGTTGCGTGCGATCTGGACCAGCAGCCACGCTGAATCCCGGCACGATCCCGAGCCAAGCGTCAGCGTCTCCTCCGGCGTCTGAACGCCGGGCTCCATGCGGATGACGTAGCGAATGTCCTTCTGCAGCCGCGCATTCAATTCGACGAGCAGCGTCACCGTGCCGATATCGCCGCTCGGCAGGGTTGCAAGCAGCCCCGCCAGCCGCGGACCGGCGGTCTCGGGCGTGGTGTAGGCGGCAAGTTCAGCTACCAGGTCGTCCGGATAGGAGAACGGGAATTCTTCCGCGTACGGCTCGGTGAAGAAATCGAACGGATTGACCACGGACATGTCCGCGGTCAGATCGACCTGGATCGCGAAGGTATCGGATTTTTCCGGAAAAACGAGGCGCGCGAACCAGTTGCCGTGAGGATCCTGCTGCCAGTTGATGAAGTGGTTGGATGGGGTGATCTTGAGCGAATAGCTCGGAATCCGGGTCCGGCTGTGCGGCGCCGGACGCAGGCGCACGATCTGAGGACCGAGCGCCACCGGCCGCTCATAGACATAGCGCGTCAAGTGATGAAGCGAAACAAGAATGGACAATGGGACGCCACCGGCTGAGAATTATGGTATTGAGAGTTCAGCGCAATTCTGTCGCTGTCAACGCTACTTCCGTTGCCGGCCATCCGAATTGCGGCGCCGTGCCGGTCATTGCGGCATAACGCCCACGGAGCGGTCAGGGCCAGCCACATTTTGAGGCATTCGGGCGCAAGGCGTTGGTGGGGGTCCTTGCCCGCCAGGAACTTCCCAAAGCCCGGAAAGTTGGGACCGGCTGTTTGATCCGGGATAAGGACCGATGAGATTGTTCAAGTGCGCGGTGTGCGCACAACTGCTCTATTTCGAGAACACCCGATGCGAAAAGTGCGGGCATGCGCTCGGTTACGAGCCCGGCCAGAACCGGTTGCTGGCGCTTGAGTCCGACGGACAGTTGTGGCGCAGCGCGACCACCCCCACGGCATCCTACAGGTATTGTCTCAACGCCCAGCACGGCGTCTGCAACTGGCTGGTCGACGCCGACACCGCGGAGCAGTATTGCCGCGCGTGCCGCCACAACGGCGTGATCCCGGATCTGTCGCAGCCGGTGAATGCGTCGAACTGGCGAAAGATCGAGGCCGCCAAGCACCGGCTGTTCTACACCCTGCTCAAGCTCAGGCTCCCGCTCGAGACCCGCCCGGGCAACCCCGACGGCCTGCTGTTCAACTTCCTGGCGGACTCGCCTTACGGTCACGGGACCCGTGTCATGACGGGCCACGACAGCGGCGTGATCACCGTTGCGGTCAGCGAGGCCGACGACGCCGAACGCGAGCGGCGGCGCTCCAACATGAGAGAGCCCTACCGGACGCTGCTCGGTCACTTCCGCCATGAGGTAGGGCACTACTTCTGGGACCGCCTGGTGCACGACCGGCACGGCGAAGCCGCGTTTCGCGAGGTCTTCGGCGACGAGACCGCCGATTACGCGCAAGCGCTCAAGGCTTATTACGATCACGGCGCTCCCGGCGACTGGCAGAACCACTTCGTGTCCGCCTATGCCACCTCGCACCCATGGGAGGATTTCGCCGAGACCTTCGCCCACTACCTGCACATCCTCGACACCATGGAGATGGCGCGCGCGTTCAACCTGCAGGTGGCGCCGCGCCTCGACGAGACCGGAGCGCACGATGCGCTGGTCGATTTCGACCCCTACGAGGTGCGGGACTTCGCCGCCCTGGTCGACAACTGGCTGCCGATTTCATTCGCCATGAACAGCATCAACCGCTGCATGGGCCAGCCGGACCTCTATCCCTTCGTGCTGTCGCCGGCGGTGATCGGCAAGCTCGAATTCGTGCACCGCCTGGTGCGGTCGACCTGCCCCCAGTGATCAAGGCCAGACGGCCGGACGTCTCGGCCCTCAGAGGCAGGGTTGCGCCTGGATCGCGGAGCTGCGCGCCGGAAGGTGGTTTCACCGGTGCAAAAGATTGCTAGCATCGGCCCATCAAACAGACCAAAAGGACGTATGGTGGGTTCATCTTCAGAGCTGTTGCAGGCCACCGCCTGCGCCATCGTGGAGCGGCTGAAAGGCGGCGAAATCACCCCTCACGATCTGCTCGATGCGCTGGAGCAGCGGATCGACGAGGTCGACGGCAAGGTGAATGCGCTTCCGACCCGTTGCTTCGACCGCGCGCGGGCCCATGCCGACGCGCTGATGACGAAGCCGCCCGGCGAACGCGGACTGCTCGCCGGCCTCCCCGTTCCGATCAAGGACCTGACCAGCGTCAAGGGCGTACGCACGACCCTCGGTTCGCCGATCTTCCGCGACAACATCCCCGAGAGTTCGGACATTCTGGTCGATCACCTCGAGGCCAATGGCGCGGTGATCTATGCCAAGTCCAACACCCCGGAATTCGGGGCGGGCGCCAACACCTTCAACGAGGTGTTTGGTGCCACCCGCAACCCCTGGGACCTGTCCCGATCGGCGGCGGGCTCGTCCGGCGGCGCCGCGGCGGCGCTTGCCAGCGGCACCGCCTGGCTCGCCCACGGCTCCGACATGGGCGGATCGCTGCGCAACCCGGCCAGCTTCTGCGGTATCGTCGGGCTGAGGCCGAGCATCGGCCGGGTCGCCCATACGCCGACTTCCAAGATCGACGGCACGCTCGGCGTGCAGGGGCCCATGGCCCGTAACGTCGAGGACGTGGCCCTGCTGCTCGACGCCATGGCGGGCGAGATCGCGGCCGATCCGCTGTCGCTGCCGCGGGTGTCGCCGTCGTTTCTCGCCGCGGCGCGGTCCGGAGCCAAGCCGCGGCGGGTCGCCTACTCGCCCGACCTCGGCATCACTCCGGTCGACCCCGAGGTCGCCGCCATCACCCGGAAGGCCGCGCAGGCCTTCGCGGAGGCCGGCGTCATCGTCGAGGAAGCCCATCCGGACCTGAGCGAGGCCCACGACTGCTTCCAGACGCTGCGCGCTTTCGACTTCGCCATGAACGCGGCCTCGCTGCTGCGACAGCATCGCGACCTGCTCAAGCCCGAGGTGGTCTGGAATATCGAGAAGGGCCTGCAGCTTTCGGCCGAGCAGGTCGAAAAGGCCGAGGCCCAGCGGGTCATGCTGACGCGGCGCGCGCTCGCCTTCTTCGAAACCTACGACCTGCTGCTGGCGCCGGCGACGATCGTCGCGGCCTTCCCCGTCGAGCAGCGCTACCTCGCGGAATGCGCCGGCCACCGCTTCGACAACTATGTCGAGTGGCTCGCCATCGTCTACGCCATCACGCTGGTCTGCTGTCCCGCGCTGTCCCTGCCCTGCGGTCTCACCAGTCAGGGGCTGCCGGTCGGATTGCAGATCGTCGCGGCGCCGCGCGCCGAGGCGCAACTGCTGGCGGGCGCGCGCCTGCTGGAAGGGCTGCTGGGCACCCCGGTGAAGACCCCGATCGACCCGCGCTAGAGCGATATATCCTCATGGTGAGGGGGCACGCTTGCGCCGTCCCAGTTCCTCAGAGCCTGACCGTTTCAGGCGATTCTGGCATCACGCGATCATTGTTTTCTCGTCATTGCCGGGCTTGACCCGGCAATCCACGCTTTGCGACACGGCGAAGCCCTAAAGAGTGGATGCGCGGGTCAAGCCCGCGCATGACGAGTTCATCAATAGCGGCCGGATTCAGTCGATTGCCTTTTGAGTCAGACTCTCAGGGTGACGAGAATGCACCAGCAGCCGCCGCCTTATTCGGACTTCTCCATGTTCCAGAACACCGGCGTGGCCGGCCCGTCGAGGACCCCGGTGATCTCCTTGCGCCAGACGCTGGGAGCCAGGTACTGACCGAGCGGAACGTAGGTCACCTGCTCGTATGCCCTCTGCTGGATCTCGGTCGCGATCTTCTTCTGCTCCGCCGGAGCCGTGGCGCGTACGAAGGCATCGCGCAACGCTTCCATCTTTTCATCGGACGGCCAGCCGAACCAGCCGCCGTTCTTGCCCTTGCCGTTGAGCGTGACGTGCGCCACCGGGTTGAAGACGTCGGGACCGGCCCAGTTGGTGCAGAACATGTTCCAGCCGCCTTCGCTGGGCGGCTTCTGGGTGGCGCGGCGCGTCACCACGGTCTGCCAGTCCGTCGCCTGGACGTCGACCTTGAACCCCGCCTTGCGCAACAGTTCGGCGACCACGATCGGCTGCGGCTTCAGCGCGCCGACATCGGTCGGCGCCATGAGCACCACCGGCGTGCCGTCGTAGCCCGAGTCCGCCAGCAGCTTCCTGGCCTCCTCCATGCCGTTGCCCTTTGTCAGCGTCTCCGATCCGGCGTCGGTCTCGAGCGGCGTCCCGCATCCAAAGATGGCACCACAGATCTTGTAGTATTGCGGATTGCCGACCAGCGCATCGAGCACGTCCTTCTGGTTCATGGCCAGCAGGGCCGCGCGCCGCACCTTGACGTTGTCGAATGGCGGATAGAGGAAATTCATCCGCAGCAGGGTCTGATAGCCGAGATTGCTCAGCGTCTCGACCTTGAGCTCCGGGTTGGCCGCGAGCGTCGGCAACATGTCGAACGACGGCGCCTCGAGGAAATCGATGTCGCCGGACTGCAGAGCGTTGATGGCGGTCTGCGCATCGGGCATCGTCACCCACTCGACCCGGTCGACCTTCACGACCTTGCCGCCCGACGTCCAGCTCGGCGGCTCGGACCGCGGCACGTAGTCGGTATTCTTCTCGTAGACCGCCTTGACCCCCGGCTGGAATTCCGACTTCACGAACTTGAACGGCCCGGACCCGATCTGCTCGGTGATCGCCTTGTCCGGCGGGGTTTCCGCGATGCGCTTCGGCATCATGAACGGCACCACCGACGACGGCTTGCCGATCGATTCCAGCACCAACGCATACGGCTCCTTGAGCTTGAGCGTGATGGTCTTGTCGTCGGTCGCCTCGAGGCTGGCGGTGAAATCCATCAGCTTCTGGCCCATGCCGTCGCGGGCCGCCCAGCGCTTCAGCGACGCGACGCAGTCCTCCGCCGTCACCGGCTTGCCGTCGTGCCACTTCAGCCCGTCGCGCAGGGTGAAGGTATAGGTCAGCTTGTCGTCCGAAATCTTCCAGTCGGCCATCTGCGGGCGAATCCGGAAATTCGAATCCATCGCCAGCAGGGTGTCGTAGACCATGTAGCCGTGGTCGCGGGAGATATAGGCTGTGGTGATGATCGGGTCGATCACGCGCAAATCGGAATGCATGACCGCGGTGATCGTCTTGGCCGGTGACAGCGACGGAAACGCCAGCACCGTGGCGGCGAGCGCGGCCCGTCCGACCGCGCCACGAAATCCCGAAAACATCCTCTCACCGCGAACCAGCCTACCGCGAACCGACGACATCGACCATCTCCTGTGAACACTTTACCGACCCGGTGCCCCGGGGGCGATACGCGGTGCTCCGCGGCCAGCACGCGCGCAGTTTGACGCCAACACGCAACGCGTCGTGCGTCATGAGCTTTCGAGACTTGCACCAAGACCCAGCACCGTCAATCGCGATTCCACGCAGGCGGCGGCGCAGGCCCGCGCGTGACACGCGGCGGTACGGCTGGAAACCAGTTGCCTGCCGACGGCAGCTCGATATCCTGAGCGTCCTCATCGACTGTCCGAGGCAACCGCTGCCCGGCAAGAAAGCAGCATCCCGCCATGAGCACTCTCAATCCCGCGCGCCTGCCGTTCGATTCCGAAGCCATGCTCAACGGGCTGCGCCCGTGGGTGGAATGCGAAAGCCCCACCTGGGATGCGGTAGCGGTCGATCGCATGCTCGATCTCGCGGCGAGAGACCTCGCGCTCGCCGGCGCGAGCATCGAACGGATCGCGGGCCGCAACGGATTCGGCGGCTGCGTCCGCGCCCGCTTTCCCCACCCGAAGAAGGATGAGCCGGGCGTGCTGATCGCCGGCCACCTCGACACCGTTCACCCGGTCGGAACCCTGGCGAAACTGCCATGGCGGCGCGACGGCAACAAGTGCTACGGCCCTGGCATCTTCGACATGAAGGGCGGCAACTATCTCTCGCTCGAAGCGCTGCGCCAGTTGCAGCGCGCCGCGGTGGTCACACCGCTCCCCGTCACGTTCCTGCTGACCCCGGATGAAGAGGTCGGCACGCCCAGCACCCGCGATCTCATCGAGGCGGAAGCCAGCCGCAACAAATACGTCCTCGTCCCCGAGCCGGGGCGGCCGGAGAACGGGGTCGTGACCGGACGCTACGCCATCGCGCGCTTCAATCTCGAGGCCAGGGGTCGTCCCAGCCACGCCGGCGCGACGCTCGCGGCCGGCCGGTCGGCGATCCGGGAAATGGCGCGCCGGATCATCGCCATCGACGCCATGACCGGCGACGACTGCACGTTCAGCGTCGGCATCGTCCACGGCGGCCAGTGGGTCAATTGCGTGGCCTCGAGCTGCACCGGCGAGGCGCTGAGCATGGCCAAGCGGCAGGAGGATCTCGATCGCGGCGTCGAGCGAATGCTGGCCCTGTCGGGCACCCAGAACGACGTTGCCTTCACCGTCACCCGCGGCGTCACGCGCCCGGTGTGGGAGCCCAACGCCAAGACCATGGCGCTGTACGAGAAGGCCCGCACTGTTGCCCGCATGCTCGACATCGAGCTGACCCACGGCAGCGCCGGCGGCGGCTCCGATGGAAATTTTACAGGAGCCATGGGGATTGCGACGCTGGACGGACTGGGTGTCCGCGGCGCGGGCGCACACACGCTCGAGGAGCATATCGAGGTCGACAGCCTCGCCGAGCGTGGACGGCTGATGGCAGGGTTGCTTGCGGTGCTCGATTGAGGCGACATCGGCGCCAAGGCCGACCGCGCCCGTCTGAGATGGCACGGTATTTGCTGTCCTCTTTACGCCACGCACCGCTGCTGGCAGGGTATAGCAAGAGATGCCGCGACATGAGTTTTTCCCCTTCGCCGAGACGCCCGATGACGCGCCCCCGGCTGTCCGCCCCAAAGCGTACCGCTGCCCCGCATGCGCGATGGGTGGCTCTGCCGTTTTGCGGACCATAGGAAGGCCGGCCGGGAATGTTCGGGTATCTGGTTCGCCGCGTCCTCGCCTCGATCCCCGTCATGGGGGTGGTCGCGCTGTTCGTCTTCATGCTGCTGCGGCTCACGCCGGGTGATCCGGCGGCGATCATCGCCGGCGATCTGGCGACCCCGGAACAGCTCGAGCGGATCCGCGCCTCGCTGGGGCTGAATGCCCCGCTGCCCGAGCAGTTCCTGACCTGGATCCTCAAGATCCTGCACGGCGATCTCGGCGTCTCGCTGATCTCCAACGTTCCCGTCCTGACCATGATCGGCCAGCGTCTGGAGCCGACGATCAGCATCGCGCTCGCGACCATCGTGCTCGCCATCATCATCGCCGTACCGCTCGGCGTCATCGCCGCCTGGCGTCACGGCACCTGGATCGACCGCTTCGTCATGGGGCTTTCGGTGATGGGATTTTCGGTACCGGTCTTCGTCGTCGGCTACATGCTGGTTCAAATCTTCGCGATCGATCTGCGCTGGCTTCCGGTCCAGGGCTTCCGCAGCATCAGCAAGGGTGTCGGACCATTTGTTGAGCGGGCGCTGCTGCCGACATTGGCACTGTCCTTCATCTACATCGCGCTGATCGCCCGCATGACCCGGGCATCGATGCTCGATGTCCTGGGCGAGGACTACGTCCGCACCGCGCGCGCCAAGGGCCTTGCCGAAACCAGCGTGCTGCTGAAGCACGCGCTGCGCAACGCCGCCGTTCCGGTGATTACCGTGATCGGCACGGGCTTCGGCCTTCTGATCTCGGGCGTCGTGGTGACCGAAAGCGTGTTCAACCTGCCGGGCATCGGGCGGCTCACGGTCGACGCCGTGCTGGCCCGCGACTATCCCGTGATCCAGGGGGTGACGCTGCTGACCAGCGCGCTCTACGTCGCGATCAACCTCGCGATCGACGTCGCCTACACCTTCCTCGATCCGCGCATACGCTACTGATGCCCACCGCCCCGCTCACCGAACCGCTCGACCGACCCGCTCCGTCCCCGTCGCGGATCGGTTTCCTGGTCTCGAGCCCGATCCTTCTCGCGGCCGGCATCTGCCTGACGCTCGTGGTGATCTCGGCGATCGCCGCGCCCTGGCTGTCCCCCCACGACCCGCTGCAGCTCACGCCCGCGCTGCGCCTCAAACCATCGAGCGCCGATTTTCCGCTCGGCACCGACGCCTACGGACGCGACCTGCTATCCCGCATCCTCTACGGCGGCCGGATCTCGCTGCTGATCGGCGTCGGCGCCGCCGTGATCAGCGTCGCCGCCGGGCTCGCGATCGGACTGGTCGCGGGATTCTTCAAATGGGTCGACGCGGTGATCATGCGGATCATGGACGGGCTGATGGCGATTCCGGCGATCCTGCTCGGAATCACGGTGATCTTCCTGTCCGGCGCCAGCGTGAAATCGGTGCTCATCGCCATCGTCATCCCCGAGATTCCCCGCGTGGTCCGGCTGGTGCGCTCGGTGGTGCTGTCGGCGCGCGAGGAGCCCTATGTCGAGGCCGCGGTTGCCATCGGCTCGAGCCTGCCCAAGATCCTGTGGCGCCACCTGATGCCCAACACGTTCCCGCCGCTGATCGTTCAGGGCACCTATATCTGCGCCTCCGCCATCCTGACCGAAGCGATCCTGTCGTTTCTCGGTGCCGGAATCAGCCCCGAGATTCCGACCTGGGGCAACATCATGGCCGAGGGCCGCGCCGTGTTCCAGGTCAAGCCCTCGCTGATCTTCTGGCCGGGGCTTCTGCTCTCGGTCACGATTCTCTCCATCAACCTCATCGGGGACGCAACGCGTGACGCGCTGGATCCACGCATGAAGCGACGGCAGGAGGCGCCATGACCATCGCTTCCACCGGCGAAGGCGCGGCCGCCCTCGAGATCTCGAACCTGGTCGTCGCCCATCGCGGCGCCCGCCCCGACCGCATCATCGATGGCATCTCCCT
This sequence comes from Xanthobacteraceae bacterium, assembly GCA_031291445.1. Taxonomy (GTDB): domain Bacteria; phylum Pseudomonadota; class Alphaproteobacteria; order Rhizobiales; family Xanthobacteraceae; genus Bradyrhizobium_A. Next base: position 18,294 of record JARLJA010000192.1, read on the forward strand.
CAGCGCCAGGGCCGGACGCACGCTCTGCATCGTCGGCGAGAGCGGCTCCGGCAAGTCGGTGACGTCGCTGGCGGTGATGGGGCTGCTGCCCAAGCGGGCGCTGGAGGCGTCGAGCGGCAGCATTCGCCTCGTCGGCGAGGAGATCCGCGCCGCCTCCGAACGGCGACTGCGGCAGCTCCGCGCCACCACCATGGCCATGATCTTCCAGGAGCCGATGACGGCGCTCAATCCGGTGATGACGGTGGGCCGGCAGATCGAGGAGGTGCTGCGCGCCCACACCTCGCTCACTGCCCGTACCCGGCGCGAGCGCATTCTCGCCATGATGGACCAGGTGCGGTTGCCCGACATCGCGCGCGTGTTCTCCTCCTATCCGCACCAGCTCTCCGGCGGCCAGCGCCAGCGCATCATGATCGCGATGGCGCTGGTGCTCGAGCCCAAGCTCCTGATCGCCGATGAGCCCACCACCGCGCTCGACGTCACCACCCAGCGGCAGATCCTGACCTTGATCCGCGATCTGCAGAGGGATCACGGCACCGCGGTGCTGTTCATCACCCACGACATGGGCGTGGTGGCCGAGATCGCCGACGAGGTCGCCGTGATGCGGCGCGGGGAGATCGTCGAAACCGGGCCGTTGCGCAGGATCCTGAGCAGCCCCGAGCAGGACTACACGCGAAGACTTCTGTCAGCGGTGCCGAGCCTGATCCCGCGCCCGCCTCGGGCCGCCACCGGCACACCGGTCGTGCTCGATACCACGGAGCTGACCAAGACCTATCGCGAACGGTCGTTTCTCGGCAAATCCCGCGAGGTCGCCGCCGCCGAGAACGTCACGCTGACGCTTCACAAGGGCCGCACGCTGGGGATCGTCGGCGAAAGCGGCTCCGGCAAGTCGACGGTGGCGCGTTGCATCGTCCGGCTGATCGAGCCGACCTCCGGCGGGATTCGCCTGGTCGGCCGCGAGATCTCGAACCTGTCGCGGCGCCTGCTGCAGCCGCACCGCAAGCGCATCCAGATGGTGTTCCAGGATCCGTATCGCTCGCTCAATCCGCGGCTGACGGTCGGCGAAACCATCGCCGAGGGGCCGATCAATTTCGGCACCTCCCATGCCGACGCGCTGGCGAAGGCCCGCGACCTGCTGCGGCTGGTGGATCTGCCGACCGACGCCATCTCGCGCTACCCTCACCAGTTTTCCGGCGGCCAGCGCCAGCGGATCGCGATCGCGCGCGCGCTGGCGATGGAGCCGGATGTGCTGGTCGCCGACGAAGCGGTCTCGGCGCTCGACGTCTCGGTGCAGGCGCAGGTGCTGGAGCTGTTCGACGAGATCCAGTCCCGTCTCGGCATTGCGCTGCTGTTCATCACCCACGATCTGCGCGTCGCGGCGCAGATCTGCGATGACGTAATCGTGATGCAGCGCGGCCGCATCGTCGAGCAGGGACCGGCCGGGGAGATTCTCACCCGGCCGCGCGAGGACTATACCCGGGAGCTTCTGGAAGCCGCGCCGGGGCGAGGCTGGGATTTCGCCAATTTCCGGCCTATGGTTGCCGCCACCACTTCCTCCTGACGAGCTGCCCGCTCCCTTCCGGTACGAGACGTCCTGAATGTCGGCACCACGGATCGCCATTGGCGGGTTTCTGCACGAGACCAACACCTTCGCGCCGACCAAGGCGACCTACCAGGACTTCGTCCAGGGCGGCGGCTGGCCGGCAATGGCCGAGGGCACGGCGATCGCCGAGACCATTCGCGACATCAATGTCGGCATTTCCGGCTTCATAGCGCAGGCAGAAGCCTTCGGGTGGGAGCTGGTGCCGACGCTGTGGTGCGCGGCGAGCCCGTCGGCCCATGTCGACAAAGAGGCCTACGAGCGGATCGCGACGGCGATCGTCGATGGCATCGCGGGGGGGGGGCGGCGCGGCCCCGGCCATCTAGACCACCACCGCGCCCGCCTGGGCGGACACCTCGACCCCCGCGCAGGCG
>JARLJA010000193.1 GCA_031291445.1 Xanthobacteraceae bacterium
CAACAAGAACAACGAGGCCTTCATCGACCGCATCTGCGTCATCAAGGTGCCGTATTGCCTGCGCGTCACCGAGGAGCAGAAGATCTACGAGAAGCTGATCCAGGGATCGGAGCTCGCCAACGCGCCCTGCGCGCCGGCAACGCTGGAGACCCTGGCGCGGTTTTCGGTGATGACGCGCCTGCGCAAGCATGACAACTCGACGGTGTTCGCCAAGATGCGGGTCTATGACGGCGAATCCCTCAAGGAGTCCGATCCGAAGGCCCGCAGCGTGCAGGAATACAAGGACGCCGGCGGGGTCGACGAGGGCATGGACGGCGCCTCGACGCGTTTTGCGTTCAAGGTGCTGGCCGCGACCTTCAACCACGACACCAACGAGATCGGCGCCGATCCCGTCCACCTGATGTACACGCTGGAACAGTCGATCCGCCGCGAACAGCTGAGCGAGGAGACCGAGAAGCGCTATCTCGAGTTCATCAAGGGCGAGCTGGTGCCGCGCTATGCCGAGTTCATCGGACACGAGATCCAGAAGGCCTACCTGGAGTCTTACTCGGAATACGGCCAGAACCTGTTCGACCGCTATGTCGACTATGCCGACGCCTGGATCGAGGATCAGGACTTCAAGGATCCCGATACCGGTCAGCTGCTCAATCGCGAGTCGATCAACCAGGAACTGACCAAGATCGAGAAGCCCGCCGGGATCGCCAACCCGAAGGACTTCCGCAACGAAGTGGTCAAGTTCTCGCTGCGCTCGCGCGCCCAGAACGGCGGCAAGAACCCGGCCTGGACCAGCTACGAGAAGATGCGGGACGTGATCGAGAAGCGGATCTTCTCGCAGGTCGAGGATCTGCTCCCGGTGATTTCGTTCGGCTCGAAAAAGGACGGCGAGACCGAGAAGAAGCACGGCGAATTCGTTGAGCGCATGGTCGCGCGCGGCTACACTGAGCGGCAGGTCCGGCGGCTCGTCGAATGGTACATGAGGGTGAAGCAGGCCGGATGAGCGGAGGGCGACGTCGGGTGAGACGCGCGTTGAGTTGGGCGCAATGACCATGCATATTGTCGACCGCCGGCTGAATCCGAACCAGAAGAGCTTGGAGAATCGGCAGCGGTTTTTGCGCCGCGCCAAGGCCGTGATCCAGCGCGCCGTCAAGGAAACCTCGAAGTCGCGTGGCATCCGCGACGTGCTCGAGGGCGGTGAGGTCAGCATCCCGATCGACGGCACCACCGAGCCGCGACTGCGTCGCGGCTCGGGCCGTCCCGACATGGTGCTGCCGGGCAACAAGAAATTCATCGAGGGCGACATCCTGCCGCGCTCGGGCGAAGGCAGCGGCAAGCCCAAGGACGCGGGCGAGGGCGACAGCGAGGACACCTTCCGCTTCGTGCTGACCCGCGACGAATTCCTCGACATCTTCCTCGACGATCTGGAATTGCCCGATCTCGCCAAGCGCCGCCTCGCCGAGGCCGAACACCAGGGGCTGCGTCGGGCAGGGTTCAAGGTGTCCGGCTCGCCGGCCAACCTCTCGGTCAGCCGGACCGTGCGGCTGGCGCTGGCCCGCCGGGTGGCGTTGCGCCGGCCCCGGCCGGAGGCCATCGAGCAGTTGGAGGCCCAGTGCGAGGCCTGCGAGGACGAGGAGCGCCGCGCCAAGCTGCAGGCCGAGCTCGACGCCCTGAAGTCGAAGATGCGGCGGATTCCGTTCATCGATCCGATCGACATCCGCTATCGCCGCTTCGAGACGGTGCCGAAGCCGGCGGTGCAGGCGGTGATGTTCTGCCTGATGGACGTGTCCGGCTCGATGTCCGAACACATGAAGGACCTCGCCAAGCGGTTCTACATGCTGCTCTACATCTTCCTGACGCGGCGCTATCGCCACGTCGACATCGTCTTCATCCGGCATACCGACCGCGCCGAGGAGGTCGACGAGGAGACCTTCTTCCGCGCGCCGGCGTCGGGCGGGACGCTGGTCTCCAGCGCGCTGCAGTGCATGCACGAGGTCATTCGCGAGCGTTACGACCCTGCGGACTGGAATATCTACGCCGCCCAGAGTTCCGACGGCGACAACTCCTATTCCGACGGCGAGACCACCGGCCGGCTGCTCAAGGACCTGATCCTGCCTTTCACCCAGTACTACGCCTATCTCGAGGTCAGCGAACCGGGCGGCTTCGCCAACATGCCGGAATCGGCGCTGTGGACGCTGTACCAGCGACTGTGCGCCGACGGCGCGCCGCTGGCCATGCGCAAGGTGGCCGAGCGGGGCGAGATCTATCCGGTGTTTCGCGATCTGTTCCAGAAGCGTGTCGGTCAGGAAAGGGTGGCTCCGTGAGTGCTGGCGTTGCGGCCAAAGGGCGCTTGTTCGAAGGGGCGGACTGGGATTTCTCGGTGCTGCAGCGAATCCACGACGCCTGCGAGGGGATTGCGCTGAAGGAGCTCGGCCTCGACGTCTATCCCAACCAGATCGAGGTGATCACCGCCGAGCAGATGCTCGACGCCTACTCGTCGGTGGGCATGCCGCTGTATTACAAGCACTGGTCGTTCGGCAAGCACTTCGCCCACCAGGAGGCGTTCTACCGCAAGGGCCTGATGGGGCTGGCCTATGAGATCGTCATCAACAGTTCGCCGTGCATCTCCTATCTGATGGAGGAAAACACGGCGACCATGCAGACCCTGGTGATCGCGCACGCCGCCTTCGGTCACAACCATTTCTTCAAGAACAACTACCTGTTCAAGCAGTGGACGGACGCCGAGGGCATCCTCGACTATCTCAATTTCGCCAAGACCTACATCGCCCACTGCGAGGAGCATTATGGTCAGCTCGCCGTCGAACGCACGCTCGATGCCGCGCACGCCCTGATGTCGCACGGCATTTTCCGCTATCCCGGCAAGAAGACGCTCGACCTGCGCGCCGAGGAGCGGCGCGAGCAGGAGCGGCGGCGCCACGAGGAGCGCGCCTTCAACGACCTGTGGCGCACCGTGCCGGCCGGGCCGGGCAAGACCGCGAACGAGCTCACCATCGACCGTCGCCGCGCACTGCTCGGCCTGCCGCAGGAAAACATCCTGTACTTCCTCGAGAAGTCGGCGCCGCGGCTGCAGTCCTGGCAGCGCGAACTGCTGCGGATCGTGCGTCACATCGCCCAGTATTTCTATCCGCAGGGCATGACCAAGGTGATGAACGAGGGCACCGCGACCTACGTTCACTACAAGATCATGACCCGCCTGCACGAGCAGGGCCGGCTGTCCGACGGCAACTTTCTCGAATTCCTGCAGTCCCACACCAACGTGGTGTTCCAGCCGGGGTTCGACGACCAGCGGTTTTCCGGCTTCAACCCCTACGCGCTCGGCTTCGCGATGATGAGCGACATCGAGCGGATCGTGACCCGCCCGGACGAGGAGGATCGCACCTGGTTTCCGGACATCGCCGGCACCGGCGACGCCATGGCGGTGCTGCGCGACGTCTGGGCCAACTACCGCGACGAGAGCTTCATCAGCCAGTTCCTCAGTCCGCGACTGATGCGCGAGATGCGCATGTTCCACCTGCACGACGATCCGGCCGAGCCGAAGGGCATCAGGGTCGAGGCGATCCACGACGAGCGCGGCTACCGGCGGATCCGCCGCGCGCTGTCGCGGCAGTACGACGTCGGGCTGCTCGAACCGAATATCGAGGTGGTTGACGTCGATCTCGCCGGCGACCGGCACCTGCTGCTGCGCCACCAGGTGGTCGACGGCAACCTGTTGAACGAGGCCGACGCCAAGCTGGTGCTGCAGCACCTCGCCGACCTGTGGAGCTACGACGTCTCGCTGCGCGAGGTCGACGCCACCGACACCGTGCTCAAGGAGCACGGCGCCAACCCGCGCAAGCTCGCGGCTGCCGCATAAAGCGGCCGTTCCTTGGCGTCCTACGCCTTGCGCCGGACGCTGAGGCGGTCGTCGACCGCGGTTACCCCGGGCACCGACCACGCCGCGGTCTCGACTGCGATGCGCTCGGCCCAGCTTGTGACCTCGCCCTCCAGCGTGACCTTGTTGCCGCCGTGAACCGAGATGTGGATCGCCTCCGCCTCGTGCTCGGCGCGGCGGCGCAGCGCGGCCTCGATCGTCGACTTGATGTCGGTCTCGGCCACCCGCGGCCGGATGGTGATCTCGTTGGCGACGCCGCGGACGCCGGCAAGCTTGCGCACGCTCTCCTCGGCCGCGACCCGCTCGTAGTACCAGTCGACCTGGCCACTGAGCGTGACCCAGCCATTGTGCACCACCACGTCGATGGTATCGGGCCGGATGGAGCTGTCCCACTTGAGGAGGCTGGCCGCGCGTCGCGCGATCTGATCGTCGGCATGGACCGGATCCGGCACGTAGCGAATCTCGATCGCCTCGGCGATGGCGTGAACGCCGCGGACCCGCCGCGCGGCGGCGATGACCGCCACCTTCTCGGCATAGCTCTCGACATGGCCGGTGAGGCTGACGACGCCGCCGTCGACGGCGACGCCGATATGCGTGCCGTCGAAGCGTGGGTCGAAGGCGAGTTCCTCGATGACGTCTTGTCGCAATTGGGCGTCGGACACGGCTTCCTCCCTCATCGGCGGTTCGGTTGGTCTTGTAGGCATCTTGGCACCACTCGTGTTGATCACGATCAACCGCCTTCCGGGCGCGGCAGCCGTGCCGCGCCGGGCGTGGTTGATCCTGATCAAACAGGTCTGTTTGTCTTCAGCCCCATATCTAAATTATGTCGGAGGGCACGGTCAGCGCCGGGAGCGTATGGTCCCGTCCTTCTTTCGATGTCAGGGTCAGCCATGCGGGTCGCGCTTCTCACCGATATTCACGCCAACCGGCAGGCCTTCGCGGCCTGCCTGGCGTGCGCGCGGGCCGAGGGTACTGAACAGTTCGTGCTGCTGGGGGACTATGTCGGGTATGGCGCCGACCCCGACTGGTGCGTGTCGACGGTAATGGACCTGGTGGCCGCCGGCGCCGTCGCGCTGCAGGGCAACCACGACTGTGCCGTCGGCAACCCGCGCGTCCAGATGAACAGCGAGGCCAGGGCGGCGATTGAATGGACCCGCAGCCAGCTCGGGCGGGAGCAGCGGTCGTTTCTCGCGGAGCTGCCGCTGACCTTCGAGGATTGGGGCCTGTTGTTCGTTCACGCCGACGCCAGCCGCCCGGGCAACTGGAATTACGTGCTGGATGCGGGCGACGCGGCGCGCAGCATCCAGGCGACCACGGCCCATGTCACGTTTTGCGGCCACGTCCACCGGCCGGCGCTCTATTCGATGTCGACGACCGGGAAGCTGACGACGTTCACGCCCACCAGCGACGTGCCGATCCAGCTGCTGCAGGGGCGGCAGTGGCTCGCCGTGCTGGGATCGGTCGGCCAGCCCCGCGACGGCAATCCGGCGGCAAGCTATGCCATGCTCGATACCACCCGGCGCGAAATCACCTATCGCCGGGCGCCCTACGACATCGAGAGCGCCGCGAATTGCATCCGGGCCCAGGGCCTGCCGCCGTGGCTGGCGGACCGGCTTGCGGTGGGCCGCTAGTGTCCCGGAGAGAGAGGGCTGCGCCATGGTGAAACCGACGCTCGAACCGGGTACGCTGATCGACGGGTTTCGGGTCGAGGAACAGCTGCATCGCGGCGGCATGGCGACGCTGTGGCGGGTCTCGAGCCCCGGCGTCGACACGCCGCTGCTGATGAAGGTCCCGCGCATCGGCGAAGGCGAGGATCCCGCCGCCATCGTCAGCTTCGAGATGGAGCAGGTGATCCTGCCGCGGCTCGCCGGGCCGCACGTGCCGCGTTTCGTCGCCGCCGGAGATTTCGCCGTCCAGCCCTATATCGTCATGGAGCGGGTGGCCGGCGAGACGCTGCTGCCGCGGTTGCCGCGTCTGCCGCTGCCCTATGCGGAGGTCGCCGCGATGGGCGCGAAGATAGCGACCGCGCTCGACCACCTGCACCGGCAGCACGTCATTCATCACGACATCAAGCCGAGCAACATCATGTTTCGGCCCTCCGGCGAGGCGGTCCTGCTGGATTACGGGCTCGCCTGCCACGACCAGCTGCCGGACCTGATGCAGGAGGAGTTTCGCCTGCCGTTCGGGACCGCGCCCTATATGGCCCCGGAACGCCTGCTGCGCGTGCGCAACGATCCGCGCAGCGACCTGTTTTCGCTGGGCGTCCTGCTCTATTTCTTCACCACCGGGGTGCGGCCGTTCGGCGAGTCCGAGACGCTGCGCGGCATGCGGCGCCGGCTGTGGCGCGATCCCGAGCCGCCGCGCCGGCTGAAGCCCGACTATCCGCCCTGGCTGCAGGAAATCGTGCTGCGATGCCTCGAAATCGAACCGGCCTGGCGCCATCCCACCGCGGCCCAGCTGGCCTTCGATCTCGGCAATCCCGACAGCGTCAAGCTGACCGGGCGGTCGGAGCGGATCCGGCGCGATCCGCTGTCGACGGCCTGGCGGCGGCGTTTCAATCGCGACCTGACGCAGCGCCGTCAGACCACGGTGACGGCGCAGCTCGCCTCGGCGCCGATCGTCGCCATCGCCATCGACCTCGGCGAAGGATCGCTCGCGCTCCATGACGAACTGCGGGAGATGACGCGGCGGATCCTGGCGACGCTGCCCTCCGCCAGGCTCGCCTGCCTCAACGTGCTGAAGCTCGGCCGCATCAGCATGGACACCACCCTCGACGAACAGGGCCACAACAAGCACATCGATCGCCTGGTCGCGCTGCGGCACTGGGCGAGCCCCCTCAAACTCGGGGACAGCCAGCTCACCGTTCATGTCATCGAGGCGGTCGACCCGGCGGCCGCGATCGTCGAGTTCGCCAGCGTCAACCGGGTCAATCACATTGTGCTTGGCGCGCGCCAGAACTCGATGATGCGCTCGATCCTGGGCAGCGTTTCGGCCAAAGTCGCGGCCGAGGCGACTTGCACCGTGACGGTGGTTCGTCCCGCGCAGACCGAGGCGGCGGCAACCGCGCAGCCGGACCAGGCGCCGCAGGCCGTCGAGGCCTGAACGCAGGCCGCGCACCGCGTTGACCCAGGTCAACACGGCGCGGCAGGCGAATCTCTAGAGACAGATCCACCCGCTCTTTCGGAAGGAATGCTCCCATGTCGCACACCATCAGCAAGCGCACCATCTTGGCGGGGACCGCCGGCGCGGCGATGCTGGTCGCCGGGCTTGCGACGGTCGCGGCCGACACCGTGCCGCCGGGCAGCGGCGACGGCTCGACCGGCCATCGGCTGGCGAGCGAGTGGTGCAGGGACTGTCACGCGATCGAACCCACCGCGATCAACACGGGCAAGCCGGCGCCGGACTTCGTCGCGGTGGCGAACATGCCCTCGACCACGGAACTGGCGCTGAAGGTGTTTCTGCTCAGCAGCCACAAGACGATGCCGAACTTCATCATCAAGCCGAATGACGCCGACGACCTCGTCGCCTATATCCTCAGCCTCAAGCGCAAGTAACCGCTCGCGCGGCGAGCGCGGACCGGCTCACGCCGTCAGCGGCAGCGGCAGCGGCGCGCGGATCGGCGCGGGCAAGAGCTCCGGCAGGGCGAGGCGGTCGCGGCCCTGCCGCTTCGCCGCGTAGAGCGCCTGGTCGGCGGCGGTGATCAGCATTTCGAAATCGAGCCCGACGTCGCGCGACCATTCCGCGACGCCGATGCTCACGGTCATGGCGATCTGCTCGCCGTTCCAGTGGGCGCGGGTCCGGCGGCAGGTCTTGACCAGGTCGCGCGCCACCATGGCGGCCTCGTTCAGGGTCGTCGCCGGCAGGATCACGCAGAATTCATCGCCGCCGGTGCGCGCCAACAGGTCGCTGTCGCGCAGCCGCGCCTGGGCCGCGCGCGTGAACGCGCGCAAGCAGGCGTCGCCGGCGCCATGGCCGTGGCCGTCGTTGATCTCCTTGAACCCGTCGAGGTCGATGATCAGCAGCGCCAGCGGCTGGGTGGTGCGGGTGGCGTAGGCGCAGGCGTCCGCAAGGCGCACCAGGAAGTGCCGGCGATTGGCGACGCCGGTCAGGTCGTCGATCATGGCGAGCGCGGCGACCTCGCTGCGCAGCCGGTCGACCGCCATCAGCAGGAATCCGAAATTGACCATCATGCTGGCGAACAGCAGCACCAGGAAGCCGAGCGCCTGCGTGCCGTTGAAGTTGACGAGCGAGATCGGGCCGCCGATGCCGGTGAAGGCGCAGAACGCGCGCAGGCTCTGGGCGATCAGCATGATCACCATCATGATGCTGGCGAGATTGGCGCCCGGGCTGGGGCCGGCCGCGCGCGCATCGCGCAGCTCCTTGGCGGACCAGACCAGGATCGCGATCTGGGCGAGCGACACGATGACGACGCGCGCCGCGATGTCGTCGTCGATTTCGAGGAAGACCACCAACAGCGCCACGGTGACGGCGAGAATCAAGGCGCTGGCGCGCCAGGGCACCGAGCGGCCGTGGAAGCGGCGGATGCCGGCCAGTGCCAGGCAGCAGGCGAGGATCATCAGCCCGTTGCCGATCACGATCGGCGCCAGCGGATCGACCACGCCCCGCAGCAGTGAGGCGGCGGCGGCGGCGGCGGCGGCAAAGGATGATGCGCGCCAGAATCGCGCGGCGTTCAGATCGGGATAGTTGCGTGCCACGTAGGACCAAGCGATCGACAGCGCGAAGAAATTCGCCAGAACGACGAGCTCGATCGTTGGTGTGCTGAGCAGCATGGCGCCGCGGTCCTGTCCCTGTCGCACGCGACGGACGTTGCCGCGAGCTGAAATCCCCCACTACCCCGGATTTCGCAGGCACACTTGACGGACAGCGCTTAAGAAACAATCACCCGTACGGCCAAATGACCAGGGTGGTTTGCAATCTGTGAATCAGCTCATCGCACCGCGCGCGTGCCGGTCTGGCACAGCCGGGCGCGGCGCGAGGTGCCCGCGGTGGGGGACCCGCCTAGACCTTCACCATGCGTTTACCGCGATTGTCCCCCGCCAGCAGGCCGACGAGGGCGCGCGGCGCGTTCGCGAGGCCGTCGATGATGTCTTCCTGCACCTTGAGCTTGCCGGCCTTGACCCAGGCCTGCAGGTCGGCCAGCGCCTGCGGGCGCTGCGCGTCGAAATCCATCACGATGAAGCCCTGCATCGTCAGCCGCTTGACCACGATCAGGCCGGGCACGCCGCGCGGGCCGGTGGCCGAGGGCGGGCCGTCATATTGGGAAACGGCGCCGCAGCAGGCGATGCGGCCGAACTGGTTCATCTGGAACAGGCAGGCTTCGAGGATGTCGCCGCCCACATTGTCGAAATAGACGTCGATGCCCTGCGGCGCGGCCGCCTTGAGCGCCTTGAACACCGGGCCGGCCTTGTAGTCGACCGCCGCGTCGAAGCCGAGTTCGGAGGTCAGCCAGCGGCACTTGTCGGCGCCCCCGGCGATGCCGACGACCCGGCATCCCTTGATCTTGGCGATCTGTCCGACCAGCGATCCGACCGAACCCGCCGCGGCCGACACCACGACGGTCTCGCCGGCCTTGGGCTTGCCGACATTGATGAGGCCGAAATAGGCGGTCAGCCCGGCGATGCCGTAGACGCTGAGCAGATAGGTCAGCGGCTCGAGCCGCGGCAACTTGGTGAGATGCCCGGCGGCGACGGCGGCGAAAGTCTGCCAGCCGGTGTCGCCGAACACCAGGTCGCCCGGCGCGAAACCGGCGGCGCGGGAGCTGACGACCTCGGCCAGTCCTCCGCCCGCCATCACGGTGTTGGTCTCGATCGCCGAACGATAGGTCGCGCCATGCATCCAGGCGCGGTTGGCGGCGTCGAGCGAGATATAGAGCACGCGCAGCAGCACTTCGCCGTCGTCCGGCTCGGGCATCGGCGCGTCGTGCAGCTTGAAATGTTCGGGGGCGAGCTTTCCGGTGGGCTTCTCGATCAGCAGAATCTGGCGATTGGTGCCGGCGGTCATGGATGCATCCTCCCGAACTGACGTTGCTTGGTGCCGGGGCCGCATCGGCCGCCGGGACAGCGGGCGAGGCTAAAGATCCGGATCGGTCACGGCAAGACGCCCGGCCGCTGGCGGCGGCCGGGCGCAAGCCTTCGTCTGATCTCGCCGGTCAGGCCACGATCAGCTTGACGTCGATGTTGTTGCGGGTGGCGTTGGAATAGGGACACACGATGTGCGCCTTCTGCACCAGCGCCTCGGCCTGTTCGCGCGGGAGCCCGGGGATGGTGATCTTCAGTTCGACCTCGATGCCGAAGCCGGTGGGAAGCGGACCGATGCCCACGGTTCCCTCGATCGTCGTGGTGTCCGGAATGGCGACCTTTGCCTGGCCGGCGACAAACTTCAGCGCGCCGAGGAAGCACGCCGAGTAGCCGGCGGCGAACAGCTGTTCCGGGTTGGTGCCGACGGCGCCGCTGCCGCCCATCTCCTTGGGCAATGTCAGCTTGACGTCGAGCACGTTGTCCGACGACACCGCGCGGCCTTCGCGGCCGCCGGTCGCCTTGGCGTGAGCCTTGTAGAGCACCTTCTCGAGCGACATGGAACATCCTTTCGTTCTTGGGGGTTGACGGGTCGGGGCAGTTGCGGCGCAGGTGTTAACCGCAAATTAGATTGCGCACAATTGAATTTGGCGTGATGCTGGTTCCGGTGCAACCCGGAAGACTGCGACCAGCGGTCGCAAGATGTTGCGCGGGCATCGCAAATGCGCAAACTGGCGACGGGCAGGTGGGCCATTCGGACGAGGCGGAGAACACATCCTTGCAAACTGCAACCGCGAAACAGGCCGCGCGTGCGGCGCCCATGCCCCCGCCGGAACAGCTTCTGGACAACCAGCTGTGCTTCGCGATCTATGCCGCGGCCCACGGTTTCGTCCAGGCCTACCGACCGTTCCTCGATCCGGTCGGCCTGACTTACCCGCAATATCTCGTGCTGCTGGAACTGTGGGAGCGCGATGGCCAGACCGTCAGGGAGCTCGGCGCGCCGCTGTTTCTCGACAGCGGCACCCTCACGCCGATGCTCAAGCGCATGGAGGCGGCCGGCTGGATTCGGCGCAGGCCCGATGCCGCGGACGGTCGGGTCGTGCGGGTGACGCTGACCGCGAAGGGGCAGGCGTTCCGGAGCAGGGCTCGCGCCATTCCCGCCGCCATGATGTGCGCCAGCAATCTCGATCTGGCCGGGCTCACGGCGTTGCGCAACAAGGTGAAACGCGTGGCGGCGGCGTTGCGCGGCAAGTCGAGCGACGGCGAAAGCGCCGGGCCGCGGCCGAAACGGCGCGGCGCGGCGTCGCGCAAGTGAGGTCCGTGATTTCGCTAGATGCGGTCGAGCGCGGCGACGATGGCGTCGAGGCCGTCGGTCAGGGCGGCCGGACCGGGCTGCAGGATCAGCGGTGACTTGATCTCGACGATGCGGCCGTGGCGAACCGCCGGCACGTCGTCCCAGCCCGGCCGCCTACGGATCTTCTCGGCGATGACCTTCTTGCCGCACCACGACGCCAGGATGATGTCGGGCGCCGCCGCGATCACCTGATCCGCCGCGACGATGCGGTCGCGCGCCGCGGCGGCGGTGCCAAGGTCGGCGAAGACGTCGCGGCCACCGGCCAATCCGATCAGTTCCGAGACCCAGCCGATGGCGCTGATCATCGGCTCATCCCATTCCTCGAAATAGACGCGGGGCTGCGACGATCGCAGCCGGCCGCTCGCCGCCACCGCGTCGAGCCGCCGCGACAGCGTTTCGACCAGGGCTTCGGCGCGCGCCGCCGCGTCCACCATCGCCCCGAGGGTGCGGATCATGGCGAGAATGCCGGCGATGTCGCGCTGGTTGAAAACGTGAACGTCGAGCCCGGCGCGCACCAGATCGGCGACGATGGCGGCCTGCAGATCGGAGAAGGCGAGGACCAGATCCGGCCGAAGCGCCAGGATCTTGGGCAGGTCGGCCGTGGTGAACGCCGAGACCCTCGGCTTCTCCTTGCGCACTCCGGGCGGCCTCACGGCATAGCCGGAGACGCCGACGATGCGGTCCTGTTCGCCCAGCAGATAGAGGGTTTCGACCGTTTCCTCGGTCAGGCAGACGATGCGACGGGGCGGATAGGAGGTCATGGGCGAACTTTCGGCAGGCCGCGCGGCAGGGTCGGGGCGTGGCCATGGGATGGCCCGTTAAGCCATTAATATTACGATAGAAAACAGATCGGTGAAAACGGGCTTGGCTGCGATTTGAGCTTGTTTGAAACGCAAATAAAGCGCAAAAGAGCGGCCTTGGCGCGCCGGTCCGTGGAGGGGTTCGCCGTCATGCGCCCGTCTTTCCCCTGGGGCCGCGAGGATTTCATCGAGTTCGATCGCCACCATGCTGCTCCTGACCGTTGCCGCCATCAGTCTCGCCGCGTGGCTCTATCTCGTCGGGTTCCACGGCGGATTCTGGCGCGTGTCGCGCTACGACGCGCTCACGACGCCGGCGGCGCGGGCGGCCTGGCCGGACGTCATCGCGGTGATCCCGGCGCGCGACGAGGCCGAGAGCATCGGCGACTGCATTGGTTCGCTGCTGGCACAGCCTTACGCCGGAAGGATGTCGATCATTCTCGTCGATGACCAGAGCAGCGACGGCACCGGCGAGATCGCCACCAGGGCGGCGGCGGCGCTCGGTGCTGCCGACCGCCTGACCGTGATCACCGGCCGTACCCCGCCCGCGGGCTGGACCGGCAAATTGTGGGCGGTGAAGCAGGGCCTGAGCCACCTCGAAGCGCGGCCGGACCAGCCGACCTACGTGCTGCTCACCGACGCCGACATCGTCTATTCCGGCGACGTGCTGCCGCGCCTGGTCGATCGCGCCGAGGCGCAGGGCCTCGCCATGGCGTCGATCATGGCGAAGCTGCGCTGCGAGAGTTTCGCCGAGCGCTTCCTGGTGCCGGCCTTCGTCTTCTTTTTCCAGATGCTCTATCCGTTCTCCTGGGTGGCGCGGAGCGATCGCGCCACCGCGGCGGCGGCCGGCGGCTGCATCCTGGCGCGCTGGCAAGCGCTGCGCGACGCCGGCGGCATCGACGCGGTGCGGGGCGCGCTGATCGACGATTGCGCGGTCGGCGGGCTGCTCAAGGGCCGTGGTCCGGTCTGGCTCGGCTTTTCCCGCGACGTCCGCAGCGTGCGCGCGTCCGATCGCCTCGCCGAGGTCGGGCAGATGATTTCGCGCTCGGCTTACGCGCAGCTGAAATACTCGCCGCTGCTGCTCGCCGGCACGCTGATCGGCATGGCGCTGGTCTATCTCGCGCCGGTGGCGATCGCGCTGAGCGGCCCCCTGATTCCCCGGCTGCTGGCGCTTTCGACATGGGCCCTGATGGCGGTCGCCTTCCAGCCCACGCTGCGGTACTATGGCCGCTCGCCCGCCTGGGGCGTGTTTCTCCCGGCCATTGCCTTCACCTATCTGATCTACACGATGAATTCCGCCTATCAATATTACATGGGCCGCGGCGGCATGTGGAAAGGCCGCGTCCAGGCCAACGTATCGGGGGCGAGATGACCACCGCCGGCGACCTGCGCTCGGGCAAGACCCACCGCGACGAGAATTTTCCCGTCGCGTCGTTCCTGATCCATCCGCGGCATCGCGCCGTGATCATGGCGTTCTACAATTTCGTCCGCACCGCCGACGACGTCGCCGATCATCCGACGCTGGCGCCGAAGGACAAGCTCGACTTCCTGGACCGGCTGGAGGACGGGCTGTTCGGGCGCAGCGAGGAGCAGCCCGAGGCGGTCGCCCTGCACCGCGCGCTGGCGGCGCGGTCGATGGCCCCCCGGCACGCCCAGGACCTCCTCAACGCGTTTCGCCTCGACGTCACCAAGCTGCGCTACGCCGACTGGGACGAGCTCATCCACTATTGCTCGCTGTCGGCGATGCCGGTCGGGCGCTTCATGCTCGACGTGCACGGTGAGGACCGCGCGACATGGGCGGCGTCGGACGCGCTGTGCGCGGCGCTGCAGATCAACAATCACCTGCAGGACTGCGCCAAGGACTACCGCGAGCTGGACCGCGTCTACCTTCCGCAGGACGCGCTCGCAGCCAGCGGCGCCAGCGTCGAGCAGCTCTCGCTCGAGCGCGCGCCGCCACAGCTGCTCGACTGCCTGCATCGCCTCGCGGCGCGCAACGCCGCGCTGCTCGCGGCGGGCAAGGGGCTCGGCGCCGAGGTGCGCGATCTGCGGCTCAGCCTCGAGGTCGCGGTGATCCAGACCTATGCCGAACAGATCGTGGCGCTGCTGCAGGAGCGCGATTCGCTGAGCGAGGCCGTCCATCTCTCGCGCGGCCAGTTCATGGCGCACGGTCTCGCCGGCATGGCCGGCGGCCTGCTGCGCTGGATCGCCGGGCGGCCCGGTGCGTCACGGAGCGCGTCGCAGGCATGACGGTCCAGGTGGAGGCGGCCGCGCCGGTCACGGCGGAAGGCCAGGCATCGGGCAGCTCGTTCTACGCCGCCATGCGGATTTTGCCGCCGGCGCAGCGCGACGCCATGTTCCAGATCTACAGCTTCTGCCGCCAGGTCGACGACATCGCCGACGCGGACGGGCCCCGCGACCAGCGGCTCGCCGCGATCGCGCAGTGGCGCCGCGACATCGACGCGCTCTATCAGGGCCATCCGCCGCCGTCGGTGCGGGCCTATGCCGGCGCCGTTAGGGAATTCGGGCTGAAGCGCGAGGATTTCCTCGCCGTGATCGACGGCATGGAGATGGACATTCCCGCCGACATCCGCGCGCCCGACCTGGCGACGCTCGATCTGTACTGCGACCGGGTCGCGAGCGCGGTCGGCCGGCTGTCGGTGAAGGTGTTCGGCATTCCCTCGCCCGACGGCGAGGCGCTGGCGCATCATCTCGGCCGCGCGCTGCAGCTCACAAACATCCTGCGCGACATCGACGAGGACGCGGCGATCGGGCGGCTCTATCTGCCGCGCGAACTGCTGCTGGGCGCCGGCATCACCGCGGCCGACCCGCTGGCGGTGGCCGCGGACCCAGCGCTGCCGCGGGTGTGCGTGCCGCTGGTCGAGCAGGCCGAGGCCCATTTCGTCCAGTCCGACGCGATCATGGCGCGGCATGCGCGCCGCCTCGTCAAGGCGCCGCGGATCATGTCGCGCTACTACCACGCCATTCTCGATCGGCTCGTGGCGCGGGGCTTTGCCCCGCCCCGGGCCCCGGTGCGGCTCGGCAAGGCCGCCAAGCTGCTCATTCTCGCCCGCTACGCATTCATCTGATGACAAGAACCGTCCACATCATCGGCGCCGGCATCTCCGGCCTGTCGGCCGGCGTCCGGCTCGCCAAGGCCGGCCACGCGGTGCACGTCCACGAGGCGACGCAGCAGGTCGGCGGGCGCTGCCGCTCCTATTTCGACGGTGCCACCGGCCTGACCATCGACAACGGCAACCACCTGCTGCTGTCCGGCAACCGTCACGCCCTCGCCTATGCCCGCACCATCGGGTCGGAGGCCGGCCTGCTGGGCCCCGCCAAGGCCGAGTTTCCGTTCGTCGACCTGCGCGACGGCCGGCAATGGACGCTGCGGCTCAACGACGGCCGCCTGCCGCTGTGGGTGTTCGACAAGGCAAGCCGCGTTCCGGACACCCGGCCGCGCGACTATTTCGCGCTCGCGCCGCTGGTGTTCGCCTCGACCGGCCGACGAGTCGGCGACACCATCACGTGCAAGGGCACGCTGTACGACCGGCTGGTGCAGCCGTTGCTGCTCGCCGCGCTCAACATCGATCCGCCGCAGGGCTCGGCGGGGCTCGCCGGCGCCATCGTGCGCGAGACGCTGCTCGCCGGCGGCAAGGCCTGCCGGCCGCTGGTGGCGCAGGGCGGCCTGAGCTCGGTGCTGATCGATCCGGCGATCGCCTTCATCGAGGCGCGCGGCGGCAGCGTGCGGACCGGGCGCGAATTGCGCGAGCTGACGCGCGACGGCGGCAAGGTCACCGTCCTGAAATTCATCGATGGCGAGATCGCGCTGGGCGCGGACGACGCCGTAGTGCTGGCGGTGCCGGCGCGCGCCGCCGCCGCCCTGGTCCCGGGTCTCAGCGCGCCGACCCGGTTCCGCGCCATCGTCAACCTGCATTTCCGCTATGATCCGCCGGCGGAGCTGCCGCCGCTGGTCGGCGTCGTCGGCAGCGTGGTGGAGTGGCTGTTCGCCTTCCCGCAGCGCCTCTCGGTCACGGTCAGCGACGGCGAGCGGCTGATCGACACGCCGCGGGAGGAACTGGCGCGCGCGGTCTGGGCCGACGTCTGCAAGGTGGCGCGCATCGAGGCCAACCTGCCGCCATGGCAGATCGTACGCGAGCGCCGGGCCACCTTCGAGGCCACCCCCGAGCAGCACGCGATGCGCCCGGGAGCCTCGACCTCCTGGACAAACCTGTTTCTCGCCGGCGACTGGACTGATACAGGGCTGCCGGCGACCATCGAGGGATCGGTGCGGTCGGGCGACCGCGCCGCCGACCACGTATTGCGGATGTGACCGCCTCGCCGCCCGGACGGGGCCGGCGAGCAGCAACGACACGGCATTGGACACCATGGACGCGCAGGACCAGACCATCGATTCGCGAGCAAGCCTCGACACCGCCATCGGCGCCGCGCGCGACGCGCTGCTCGCGATCCGCAACGCCGACGGCCACTGGGTGTTCGAGCTCGAGGCCGACGCCACCATCCCGGCGGAATACGTGCTGCTGCGGCACTATCTCGGCGAGCCGATCGCCCACGAGCTCGAGGCCAGGATCGCGGTCTACCTGCGGCGCATCCAGTGCGATCACGACGGCTGGGCGCTGTTCCACGGCGGCGGCTTCGACATGAGCGCGACCGTGAAGGCCTATTTCGCGCTCAAGATGATCGGCGACCCGATCGAGGCGCCGCACATGGTGCGCGCGCGCAACGCGATCCTGTCGCGCGGCGGCGCCTCCCGAAGCAACGTCTTCACCCGCATCCTGCTCGCGCTCTACGGCATCCTGTCGTGGCGCGCCGTGCCGATGATGCCGATCGAGATCATGCTGCTGCCGCGCTGGTTTCCGTTTCACCTGACCAAAATCTCGTACTGGGCACGCACCGTCATCGTCCCGCTCCTGGTGCTGATGCTCAAGCAGCCGCGGGCCAGGAATCCGCTCGGCGTCTCGCTCGACGAGCTGTTCGTCGAGCGCGATCTCAGGGCCATCGGCATGGCGCCCAAGGCGCCGCACCAGAAGACCTCGTGGTTCGTGTTCTTCGCGCTGGTCGACAAGGCGCTGCGCCTGATCGATCCGCTGTTTCCCAAGGCGATGCGGGCGCGGGCGGTCGACAAGGCGGTGGCGTTCACCACCGAGCGGCTGAACGGCGAGGACGGCCTCGGGGCGATCTTCCCGGCGATGGCCAACAGCGTGATGATGTACGCGGCGCTGGGCTATCCCGAGGATCATCCGCTGCGCGCCATCGCGCGCAAGTCGATCGAGAAGCTCCTGGTGGTCAAGGACGACGAGGCCTACTGCCAGCCGTGCCTGTCGCCGATCTGGGACACCGCGCTCACCGCGCATGCCATGATCGAGGCCGGCGGCGAGACGGCGGGCAGCGCGGCCAAGGCCGCGCTCGACTGGCTCAAGCCGATGCAGGTGCTCGACGTCGAGGGCGACTGGATCGCCAAGCGGCCGGGCGTTCGCCCCGGCGGCTGGGCCTTCCAGTACGCCAACCCGCACTACCCCGACCTCGACGACACCGCGGTGGTGGTGATGGCGATGGACCGCGTCCGCAACCGCAGCGGCGACAAGAGCTACGACGAGGCGATCGCGCGAGGCCGCGAATGGCTGCTCGGACTGCAGAGCCGGGACGGCGGCTGGGCCGCCTTCGATGCCGACAACCTCGAATACTACCTCAACAACATTCCGTTCGCCGATCACGGGGCGCTGCTCGACCCGCCGACCGACGACGTGACCGCGCGCTGCGTCTCGATGCTGGCCCAGCTTGGCGAGACCGTCGACACCAGCCCGGCGCTCAAGGCCGGTGTCGAGTACCTCCGGCGGACCCAGCTCGCCGACGGGTCGTGGTTCGGGCGCTGGGGCGTCAACTACATCTACGGAACGTGGTCGGTGCTGTGCGCGCTGAACGCCGCCGGCCTCGACCACGCCGATCCGGCGATGCGCAAGGCCGCCGACTGGCTGATTTCGATCCAGAATCCCGACGGCGGCTGGGGCGAGGACGGCAACAGCTACAAGCTCGATTATCGCGGCTACGAGCGAGCCGAGAGCACGGTATCGCAGACCTCCTGGGCGACGCTCGCCCTGATGGCGGCCGGCCAGGTCGACCATCCGGCCACCCAGCGCGGGATCCGCTATCTGCTGCAGATGCAGGCAAAAAACGGCCTGTGGAATGAGCAGGCCTACACCGGCGGCGGCTTTCCCCGGGTGTTTTACCTACGCTATCACGGCTATTCCAAGTTCTTTCCGCTGTGGGCGCTGGCGCGGTACCGAAACTTGCGCGATAGTAACAGCCGGCTGGCAGGGGTGGGGATGTGATTCCTGGGGCAGGCGGCGACGCCATTTTCGACGGTCTCCCGGTCTTGATCGTGACGGGCCTCCATCAGGAGGCCCGAATCGCGGAAGGACATGGTTTGACAGTGGTTTGCAGTGGCAGCAGCCCGCGCCAGCTGCGCGACCACATGTCCGGCTTCGACGCCACCAGCGTGCGCGGGATCATCAGCTTCGGCGTCGCCGGCGGCCTTGATCCCGCATTGAGGTCGGGCGACATCGTCATCGCCACCGAAGTGGTGACCAGCGCCACCCGGTTCCTGGCGCTGACGCCGCCGCAGGACAATCTCGCCACGCTGCAGGTCGGGCGCCGACCGCGGATCGTCACCGCCGCGCTGGCTGGTTCCGAGGACGTGGTGCTGGGGCAGGCTGGCAAGGCCGAGCTGCGCGCCCGCACCGGGGCCGTCGCGGTCGACATGGAAAGCCACATCGCCGCCGCCTATGCCGAGGACAACAATCTGCCGTTCGCCGCGGTTCGCGTCATCAGCGACCCGGCCTCGCGCGCGCTGCCCCGGCTCGCCATGGATGCGCTGAAGCCGGACGGTCAGGTCGATGTCTGGAAGGTGATGCGCGGAATCGCCCTCAATCCGCTGGCGATCCCGGCGCTGGTCTCGGCCGGGCGCGATTTCAACCGCGCGCTGCGCTCGTTAAGCGGCTGTCGTGGCCTGCTTCTTGGTGAGAGTGCCGGTCGCCTCGTCGGCGCGAATTTCTGACAGCTTCTTCTGCACCTGCTCGGAGAAGATGTACTGCGCCGGCCGTTGGCTGGACAGGTCGATCTCCGGCGCCATCGGGCCCGTGGTGCGGATGCCGCGCAGCGACACCCACAGCGCCTTGAACGGATTCGTCACCGCCGCGTTCGCCGCCGTCGGCTCGTAGCCGCAATGCGCCATGCAGTCCGCGCACTTCTCGTACTTGCCGGTGCCGTAGGAGTCCCAGTCGGTGGTGTCCATCAGCTCCTTGAAGGTCTTGGTGTAACCTTCGCCGAGCAGGTAGCACGGCTTCTGCCAGCCGAAGATGTTGCGCGCGGGCATGCCCCACGGTTCGCAATGGAACGTCTGGTTGCCGGCCAGGAAGTCGAGGAACAGGCCGGAATGCATGAAATTCCAGTTCTTGCCCTTGCCGAGCGCGAAGACCTTGCGGAACAGCTCCTTGGTTTTGCGCCGGTTGAGGAAGTGCTCCTGGTCCGGCGCGCGCTCGTAGGCGTAGCCCGGCGACATCGAGACGCCGACGCCGAGCTCGGCGGTGAAGTCGAGGAACTTGGCGATCTCCTCGGCCGGATGGCCGTCGAAGATGGTGGCGTTGACGTTGACCGTGAAGCCGCGGGCCTTGGCCGCCTTGATCGCGGAGACCGCGCGATCGAACACGCCGACCTGCGACACCGCCTTGTCGTGGTGGTCCTTGAGCCCGTCGAGGTGAACCGAGAAGAACAGATACGGCGACGGCTCGAACAGATCGAGCTTCTTTTCGAGCAGCAGCGCGTTGGTGCACAGCGAGACGAACTTCTTGCGCGCCACCAGGCCGCGCACGATCTCGCCGATCTCCTTGTGGATCAGCGGCTCGCCGCCCGGGATCGCGACCATCGGCGCACCGCACTCCTCGGCGGCGTCCCAGCACTCCTGGGCCGTCATCCGCCGGTTGAGGATGGCGTCGGGATAGTCGATCTTGCCGCAGCCGACGCAGGCCAGGTTGCAGCGGAACAGCGGCTCGAGCATCAGCACCAGCGGATAGCGCTTACGCCCCATGAGCTTCTGCTTCACGAGGTACGAGCCGATCTTGATCTCTTTGAAAAACGGAATGGCCATGATGAGCGACTGACTTTCTCGAATCGTTTTCAAGGAACGGTGCTCAGACGGGTCAATTCGACTGGCAGGCGGAACTCGATGTTTTCTTCGCGGCCGGGAAGCAGGGATACCGTCACGGGTCCGATGCGGCGCAGGGCCTCGATCACGTCGTCGACCAGAACCTCGGGGGCCGACGCGCCCGCGGTAATACCAACGGTTCTGGCGTCCTTCAACCACTCAGGGTCGACTTCGCTGCCATCCGCCACGAGGTAGCTGGGAACTCCGACCTCGGTTCCGATCTCGCGGAGCCGGTTCGAGTTCGAACTGTTGGTGGCCCCGACCACCAGGATCACGTCGACCACCTTGCTGAGGTCGCGCACCGCCGATTGACGGTTCTGTGTCGCATAGCAGATATCGCGGGTGTCCGGTCCCTGGATATCGGGGAACCGGGCCTCCAGCGCCGCAATGATGTCCTTGGTGTCGTCGACGCTCAGGGTGGTCTGGGTGATGTAGGCCAGCGGGGTATCCTGCGGCAGCTGCAGGGCCGCGACCTCGTCGACGTTCTGCACCAGGATCACCGGGCCGTCGATCTGGCCCATGGTACCCACCACTTCCGGATGGCCCTCGTGGCCGATCAGGATCAGCGAGCGTCCCTTGGAGACATAGCGCTTGCCCTGGTTGTGCACCTTGGTGACCAGGGGGCAGGTGGCGTTGAGCACCGGAAGGCCGCGCGCCGCCGCCTCCTCCTCGACCTTCCGCGCCACGCCGTGGGCGCTGAACACGGTCACGGCGTCGGCGGGAACCTCGTGCAGGTCCTCGACGAAGACCGCGCCCTTGGCCTTCAGGCTCTCGACGACATACTTGTTGTGCACGATCTCGTGGCGGACGTAGACCGGCGGGCCGTACTTCTCCAGCGCGCGCTCGACGATCTCGATGGCGCGTACCACCCCGGCGCAGAATCCGCGGGGCTGGGCGAGGACGACGTTCAGGGCGCGACGATCAAGCAAGCTGCACCAGCGACTTGTCGGCATCGCGGCCCAGGGCCTCGAACACCTTCAGCACGATACCCTTCGCGTCGAGGCCCGCCTTGGCGTACATCGCCGCCGGCGTGTCCTGGTCGATGAAGGTGTCGGGAAGCACCATGCAGCGGACCTTCAGGCCCTTGTCGGCCGCGCCGTGGTCGGTCAGCGTCTGCAGCACCGCCGAAGCGAAGCCGCCGATCGAACCCTCCTCGATCGTGATCAGAACCTCGTGCTCGCGCGCCAGGCGCAGCACCAGGTCGGTGTCGAGCGGCTTGGCGAAGCGGGCGTCGGCGACGGTGGTGGTCAGGCCGTGGGACTTGAGCACGTCGGCCGCCTTCAGGCACTCGCCGAGCCGGGTGCCGAGCGACAGCAGCGCCACCGAGGTGCCTTCGCGGAGGATGCGGCCCTTGCCGATCTCGAGCGGCACGCCGACGGCGGGCAGGTCGATGCCGGTACCGTCGCCGCGCGGAAAGCGGAAGGCGGAGGGCCGATCGTCGATCGCGCGCGCGGTCGCCACCATGTGCACCAGGTCGGCCTCGTCGCCGGCCGCCATGATCACGAAGTTGGGCAGGCAGCCGAGATAGGCGAGGTCGAACGAGCCCGCATGGGTCGGACCGTCGGCGCCGACCAGGCCGGCGCGATCGATGGCGAAGCGGACCGGCAGGCTCTGGATCGCGACGTCATGCACCACCTGGTCATAGGCGCGCTGCAGGAACGTCGAGTAGATCGCGACGAACGGCTTGATGCCTTCGGTCGCGAGGCCCGCGGCGAAAGTCACCCCGTGCTGCTCGGCGATGCCGACGTCGAAGGTGCGTTTCGGGAACGCCTTGCCGAAGATGTCGACGCCGGTTCCCGACGGCATCGCCGCGGTGATGGCGACGATCTTGTCGTCCTTCTCGGCTTCCTTGACCAGGCTTTCGCCGAACACGCGGGTGTAGGACGGTGCGTTGGCCTGCGCCTTGGCCTGCTTGCCGGTGGCGACGTCGAACTTCACGACGCCATGGTACCTGTCCGCCGACGCTTCCGCCGGCGCGTAGCCCTTGCCCTTCTGGGTCACCACGTGAACCAGGATCGGTCCCTGCTCGGAATCGCGGACGTTCTTCAGGATCGGCAGCAGGTGGTCGAAGTTGTGACCGTCGATCGGCCCGACATAGTAGAAGCCGAGTTCCTCGAACAGCGTGCCGCCGGTGACCATGCCGCGGGCATATTCCTCGGCGCGGGCCGCGCCGGTCTTGACGAATTTGGGCAGATGGCTCGCCACATGCTTGCCCATTTCGCGCAGCGAGCGGTAGGTCCGCCCCGACAGCAGGCGCGCCAGATAGGCCGACATCGCGCCGACCGGCGGCGCGATCGACATCTCGTTATCGTTGAGAATGACAATCAGTCGCGAATCCATTGCGCCGGCGTTGTTCATGGCCTCGTAGGCCATGCCCGCCGACATCGCGCCGTCACCGATCACGGCGACGACGTTGCGGTCCTCGTGGGCGAGGTCGCGGGCCACCGCCATGCCGAGGCCGGCGGAGATCGAGGTCGACGAATGCGCCGCTCCGAAGCTGTCGTATTCGCTTTCGGCGCGCTTGGTGAAGCCGGACAGGCCGCCGCCCTGGCGCAGCGTGCGCATCTGGTCCCTGCGGCTGGTCAGGATCTTGTGCGGATAGGCCTGGTGCCCGACGTCCCAGATCAGACGATCGGACGGCGTATTGAAAACATAATGCAGTGCGACGGTGAGCTCGACGACGCCGAGCCCGGCGCCGAGATGCCCGCCGGTCACGGCGACGGCGTTGATGGTCTCCGCCCGCAATTCCGCCGCAAGCTGTGGAAGCTGGTTTTCCTTGAGGCGTCGGAGATCGGCAGGGGATTTGACAGCGTCGAGAAGTGGCGTCTGTGAAGTCATGCAGTATCGTCCAACTCAGCATGGGAACAAGACGGGAACGGCCCGCATTGTAGCATTTGTGTCAGTTTTTCAGCAGTATTTCTCAGCCAGGGATGGCGTTATGACAGCTTGTGTGACTTAAGGGCACCCCTTAAGCGTCCTAGAGTTAACTGGCCGGGGCCCCCGAAAGCCCGAACGTTGCTGACCAGCCGTCCACACATAGAAAGAAAAGCTGTGCTGACAAGGTTTATTGTTGCGGTCGTGAGGGTGTGTACGCGTCATGCATGGCTCACCGTCGCCGCCGCAGTCCTGCTGGCTGGAGCCTCGGGTTACTATACCGCCCACCATTTCGCCATCTCCACCGACATTAACAAGTTGATTTCGCCCGATCTTTCGTGGCGCAAGCGGGAGATCGCGTTCGAGAAGACCTTCCCGGGCCGCAATGACCTCATTCTGGCGGTGGTCGAGGCGCCGACCCCGGAGCTGGCGCGCGAGGCCGGCCTGAACCTGGAAAAAGTGCTGGCGCCGCAAAAGGATAAGTTCCTGGCCGCCGACATTCCGGGGGGCGGCCCGTTCTTCGACGCCAACGGCCTGCTGTTTCTCCCGACCGAAGACGTCGCCAAGTTGACGGCTCAACTCACGTCGGCCTCGCCGATTTTCGACATCCTGATCGACGACCCCAACTTGCGGGGCCTGACCGGAGTGCTCGAATTCGGGCTCAACGGCGCCGAACGGAACCAGTACCCCAAGGAGGCGCTGGCGCGCCCCCTCACCACGGTGGCCGACACGGTCGAGAAGGCGATGGGCGACGGTCCGGCGAGCTTCTCGTGGCGGGAGATCAGCAGCCCCGCGCCGCTGACCCCCGCCGACCGCCGCATGCTGCTGACGCTGCGGCCGGTGCTGGACTTCAACGCGCTCGAACCCGGCAAGGTCGCCACCGACGCCATCCGCAAGGCCGCCAAGGATCTCGATCTGGCAGGCAAATATCAGGCCGACGTGCGGCTGACCGGCCCGGTTCCCATCGCCAATGAGGAATTCGGCACGGTCCAGGACGGCGCCCTCGTGAACACGCTGGGGACGGTCGTCGTGGTGCTGTTCATCCTCTGGCTGGCGCTGCACTCGCCCAAGATCATCATCTCCGTTTTCATCACCATCGCCATCGGCCTGTCGGTCACGACCGCAGCGGGCCTGATGCTGGTCGGGGCGCTGAACCTGATCTCGATCGCCTTCGCCGTGCTGTTCGTCGGCATCGGGGTCGATTTCGGCATCCAGTACAGCGTGCGCTACCGCGCCGAACGGTTCAACACCGGGGACCTGCACCAGGCCATCGAGGTGGCCGCCGACCACTCCGCGGTCCCGCTGACGCTGGCCGCGATCGCCACCGCGGCCGGCTTCCTGTCGTTCCTCCCCACCAGCTATGAGGGCGTCTCCGAGCTCGGCAAGATCGCCGGCGCCGGCATGATCATCGCCTACGTCGCCGCGCTGACGGTGCTGCCCGCGCTGCTGACC
This sequence comes from Xanthobacteraceae bacterium, assembly GCA_031291445.1. Classification (GTDB taxonomy): domain Bacteria; phylum Pseudomonadota; class Alphaproteobacteria; order Rhizobiales; family Xanthobacteraceae; genus Bradyrhizobium_A. Next base: position 24,617 of record JARLJA010000193.1, read on the forward strand.
CTGCTGAATCCGCCCGGCGAATCCGAACCGCTCGGCTACTCCTTCCTGGCGCCGGTCGATCGCTTCCTCGAACAGCATCGTGTCGCGATCGTCGCCACCACGCTGGGCGTTGCGGTGGCCGGCCTGCCGCTGCTGTATTTCCTGCAGTTCGACTTCAACCCGATGAACCTTCGCAGCAAGAAGATGGAGTCGATCGCGACCTACCTGGATCTGCGCAAGGACCCGAAGTCGGGAACCAACGCGGTCGAGACGATCGCGGCCTCGGAGGCGGACGCCAAGGCGCTCCAGGATAAGCTCGACAAGCTTCCCGAGGTCGCCCGCACCATCTCGCTCGACACCTTCGTGCCGCCGGACCAGCAGGCCAAGCTCGGCCTGATCCACAAGGCCGCCGCGACCCTCGACCCGATCCTCGCCGGCGAAGCCGGCGATCCGCCGAGCGACACCGACCGCGTGGTCGCGCTCAACGAGGCCGCGCAAAGCCTGCGCAAGTCGGCCGGCAAGACCGCCGCGCCGTGGGCCGATGCCTGCCGGCGCCTCGCCGACGATCTGACCAAGCTCGCCAAGGCCGACGCCGCCCTGCGCGACAAGGTCGAGGCCACGATGATCACCCCGCTTTCGATCATGCTGGACCAGATCCGCAGCATGCTGAAGGCGCAGCCCGTCAGCCTCAAGACCCTGCCGCCGGAGATCGCCGGCGAATGGAGCAAGCCGGACGGCCGGGTGCGGGTCCAGGCCCAGCCCAGCGGTGACCCCAACGACAACGACACGTTGCGCAAGTTCGCCGCCGCCGTGCTCAAGGTCGACCCCGGCGCGACCGGCGGCCCGATCTCGATCCTGGAGTCCGGGGATACCATCGTGTCGGCGTTCATCCAGGCCGGATGCTGGGCGCTGCTGTCGATCTCGATCCTGCTCTGGATCGTGCTTCGCCGCATCGGCGACGTGCTGCTGACGCTGGTGCCGCTGCTGCTCGCCGGCGTCGTCACGCTCGAAATCTGCGTGCTGATCGGCCTGCCGCTGAACTTCGCCAACATCATCGCGCTGCCGCTGCTGCTCGGCATCGGTGTCGCCTTCAAGATCTACTACGTGACCGCCTGGCGCGCCGGCCAGACCGACCTGCTGCAGTCGAGCCTGACCCGGGCGATCTTCTTCAGCGCCATGACCACCGCGACGGCGTTCGGGAGCCTGTGGCTGTCCAGCCATCCCGGCACGTCGAGCATGGGCAAGCTGATGGCGCTGTCGCTGGTGACGACGTTGGCGGCGGCAGTGCTGTTTCAGCCGGCGCTAATGGGGCGTCCCCGCGATCTCGGGGAGTGAACAGATTTCCGTCGCCGGGTCGGGGGCCGGCGCAGGCTTGGCCGCCGCCGTCCCCGCCTTGCCCTTGACAGCGCCGGCCGCCGGTGCTGGGAGTGAGGTCGCGGGTGCCGCCGCCGCGGGGTCGACGTAGCGCGTCCAGGTCTGGCCGCCGCACAGAAACCCGAGGACGCAGCCCTTCAGTTCGAGCTTGTCCGGGCTGAGAGGCCTGATCTTGGCGTCGTAGGTCTTGCCGTTTTCCGCATTGTAGATTTTGCCGGTCCACTGGTCGGTGTTGCCCGACGGTGGTTTCGTCAGGTTGAGCAGGATGGGGATGCCGAGCGTGGGTCTGGTTCGCTTCGAGGTGTCGGGGTTCGCGGAATCGATGCCGCCGGGGTTCTTCTCCCAGGACACGACGCCCCACAGGTGGCTGTTGCAGTCGACGATACGGATGCGGGCGACGCCGTCCTCGACGACCCACTCGCCCACCGGCCCCGTGGCGGCCACCGGAGTGGCCGCTCCCGCGGGAGCAACGAATGCCAGAATCGTGATCGACCAGTAAGCAATCTTCTTCATAATTCCTCTTCGGCAATGCAGCGAAGCGACTCAACCTTAGCAGAAGTTCCAGCAAAACGGGTCAAATCGCCGCATTCCGGATTTCCAGTTGACGACGCCGTCGCAAAACCCCCTATGTACGCAACGATGTACCCGAATCTTGACGTTTCCGAGATGTTCGCCGCCCGCCAGGCGGAACGCGGCGACCTGCACGGAAGGTTTCTGAACGAGCAGCTCGTTCGCGTTCTCAAGACCATCGGCTATGACGTCGGATTCGTCGAGGGGCGGGGCCAGTACCTGTTCGACCGCAAGGGCGAACGCTACCTCGACCTGCTGAGCGGGTTCGGGGTTTTCGCCATCGGGCGCAATCACCCGGTGCTGCGCAGCGCCCTCAAGAGCGTTCTGGACAGCGACCTGCCCAATCTGGTGCAGATGGACATCTCGACGCTGGCCGGCATCCTGGCCGAGCAGCTGATCGAGCTGGTGCCTCACCTCGACAAGGTGTTCTTCGCCAATTCCGGCACCGAAACCGTCGAAGCCGCCATCAAGTTCGCCCGCGCCGCCACCGGCCGCACCGACATCATCTATTGCGGGCAGGCCTATCACGGTCTCACCTATGGCGCCCTGTCGCTCACCGACGACATGAATTTCCGCAGCGGGTTCGAGCCTTTGCTGCCCGGCTGTACCTCCATTCCGTTCAACAATCTGGCGGCGCTGGAGAAGGCGCTGGCCTCCCGCCAGGTGGCGGCCTTCATCGTCGAGCCGATCCAGGGCAAGGGCGTCAATCTGCCCGACGACAACTATCTGCCCGAGGCCGCGGCGCTGTGCCGCCGCTACGGTACGCTGCTGGTCGCCGACGAGGTCCAGACCGGAATGGGACGCACCGGCCGCTTCCTGGCGGTCGAGCACTGGAAGGTCGAGCCGGACATGGTCCTGTTGGCCAAGGCGCTGTCCGGCGGCCATGTTCCGGTCGGAGCCGTGCTGACGCGCAAGGCGATTTTCGACCGGATCTTCGACCGGATGGACCGTGCCGTGGTGCACGGCTCGACCTTCGCCAAGAACGACCTCGCGATGGCGGCGGGGATCGCCACGCTCGAGGTCATCAAGCAGGAAAAGCTCATCGAAAACGCCCAGCGCCGCGGCGAGCGGCTGTTGGCCGGGCTGGGGCGGATGACCCAGAAATACGAGCTGGTGAAGGACGTGCGCGGCAAGGGGTTGATGCTGGGGGTGCAGTTCGGCGCCCCGAAATCGCTGGCGCTCAAGGCCTCCTGGAACGTGCTCGAGACCGCGAGCAAGGGGCTGTTCTGCCAGCTCATCACCATCCCGCTGTTCAAGGACCACAAGATCCTAACCCAGGTCTCGGGACACGCCAGCCACACCATCAAGCTGTTGCCCTCGCTCACGATCACCGACGAGGACTGCCAGTGGATGGAAACCGCGTTCGATACGGTGGTGAGCGCGAGCCACCGGGTGCCGGGCGCGGTGTGGTCGCTCGGCAAGACGCTGGTCGACAACGCCATGCGCAAGTCGGCCTGAGCCGCGGGCTGGCCCGCTTCTACAATTCCATCACTCCGGGACTGGTGGACATCGGCTCGCGCGAAATCCGGCGGCCGATGCTTGCGGCATGGCGCCATCCGACGGCGGCTCGGCGCAGGCACGTTGCCGCCGATCAGTTTGCCAAATCAAAGGCCGCCGCGCGGCCACAATGGCTGCGCGTTGGGTGTCGGGCGCGGGCTACTTATTGGCCGTGATCGGTCAGGACCTTGTTGCAGGCCGCCGAGATCGCCGCGCGGTGCTGCTGCAGGCAGCCCAGCACCACGAGATCGCCCTCGTCCATCAACGTGCGGCAATGCCGGGCGACGTCCTTTGCGCAGGCCTTCTGTTCTTCGGGGGTTCCCGAGCGTTGCTGCTGCGAACCTTGCGCCAGCGCCGCGACCGGAATGGAGGCAAGCAGGACAGCCATCACACAAAGAAGTTTCAACATCGCGCCCTTTCGAATCGGTGGTGCAGAGAAAAAAAGACCCCGCCCCGCTTAACACAGAACGCCGACGGTCTCCATGTGCGGGCCCCGAGCCCGTGCCCCAAACCGCATGGCGTTGTGGAGAGATTGTGGCCGATGGGCAGAGGGGGCGTCACTTGACGGCGACGCGTGTCGCCGCGGCAACATTGCCGCGGCGCAGCGCGAGGCTGCTGCCAGGGCCGGCCGGGCGAGGTCAGGACGCGGCGGCGCGCGGGGCCGCCGGCCAGTAACGGTCGCGCAGGTGCCGCTTCACCAGCTTGCCGGTAGGCGTGCGCGGCAGCTCCGATTCGAAGTCGATGCTGCGGGGACATTTCAGCGGCGACAGGTGCTGGCGGCAGAACGCGATCAGTTCGGCTTCCAGCGCCTTGCCGGCGCGGCTCATGTCGTGCGGCTGCACCACGGCCTTGACCTCTTCCCCCATCTCCTCGTTGGGCACCCCGAACACCGCGACGTCGGCGATCGCGGGGTGGGTGATCAGCACGTCCTCGGTCTCCTGCGGGTAGATGTTCACGCCGCCGGAGATGATCATGTAGGCCTTGCGGTCGGTGAGGTAGAGATAGCCGTCGGCATCGAGATAGCCGACGTCGCCGAGCGTCGACCAGCCGCGGGCGTTGTAGGCGCGCCGCGTCTTCTCGGGATCGTTGTGATAGGCGAAGGTCGGGGCGTCGGCGAAATAGACCCCGCCGATCTCGCCGGCCGGAAGCTCGTTGTCGGCCTCGTCGAGGATCTTGACCTTGCCCACCACCGCGCGGCCGACGCTGCCGCGGTGGCTGAGCCATTCCGGCGAGGTGCAGACCGTGACGCCGTTGCCCTCGGAACCGGCGTAGTACTCGATCAGGATGGGGCCCCACCACGCGATCATGCGCGCCTTGACGTCGATCGGGCAGGGCGCTGCGGCATGGATGGCGCCCTTCAGCGACGACACATCGTAGCGCATCCGTACCTCGTCCGGCAGCTTCAGCATGCGCACGAACATGGTCGGCACCAGCTGGCTCTGCGTGACGTGGTGCTTTTCCACCAGCTTGAGGAATTCCTCGGCGTCGAAATGCTCCATGATGATCGAGGTGCCGCCCAGCACGCCGACCATCATGTTGAAGCGCAGCGGCGCGGCGTGATAGAGCGGCGCCGGCGACAGGTAGAGGGTGTCCGACGACATCCCGCACATGTTGGCGCACAGAAAGTGCAGGAACGGGTTCGGCGTGGTGATCGGGTCGTTGGTCGATGCACGCTTGATGCCCTTCGGGCGTCCGGTGGTCCCGGACGAATACAGCATGTCGTAGCCGGCGACCTCGTCGGCGACCGGCGTGGCGGGCTGCGCCGCCAGCGCCTCGTCCCACGACCGGAAACCGGCCCGCGCCGGCCCTGTGGTGTAAAACGTGGCGGAGCCGTCGTCCGACTTCACGGCGGCGACGACGTCGGCGCATTTCTCCGAGGTGATGATGACGCGGGCGCCGCAGTCCTTGACGATGTAGGCGATCTCCTCGGGCGTCAGGTAGCGGCTGATCGCGGTGTAGTAGAGGCCCGAGCGCTGCGCCGCCCAGCAGATTTCCATGAAGGCCAGCGAGTTCTCCATCAGGAAGGCGATGTGATCGCCGGCCTCGAGGCCGAGCGCGCGAAACAGCTGGGCGCCCTGGTTGGAACGCCGATCGAGCTCACGGTAGGTGATCGCCTCGCCGGATCCGGCCATCTGATAGGCGATCTTGTCGGGCGTCGACCGCGCGTGCAGCGAAGGGTGGGTCATCGGAAACCTCGTCGTCGACCTTGCGGGGGATCATGGCCCGGCGCGCGGCAGGGCCGGCCGCCGTCGCCGGCGCGGCGACGGGCAGCCTTGGAGCATCATCCGGAAAAGCGGTCGATGCCTCAGAGGCGCTCGACGATGGTGACGTTGGCCATGCCGCCGCCTTCGCACATGGTCTGCAGGCCGTAACGCTTGTTGCGGGCCTTGAGCGCGTGCACCAGCGTCGTCATCAGCTTGGTGCCCGAGCAGCCGAGGGGATGGCCGAGCGCGATGGCGCCGCCGTTGACGTTGAGCTTCTCCGGATCCGCCTTGGTGTCCTTCAGCCACGCGGCTGGCACCGAGGCGAAGGCCTCGTTGACCTCGAACAGGTCGATGTCGTCGATGCTCAGGCCGGCCTTCTTCAGCGCCCTGTGGGTCGCCGGCAACGGGGCTTCCAGCATGATGACGGGGTCGTGGCCGATCATGGTCATGTGATGGACCCGCGCCAGCGGCTTGACGCCGAGCGACTTGAGGCCGCGCTCGTTGACGACCATGACGCCGGAGGCGCCGTCGCAGATCTGGCTGGCGCTGGCCGCGGTCAGCCGTCCGTCCTCGACGATCAGCTTGACGCCGCGGATGCCCTCGATCGTGGCGTCGAAACGGATGCCCTCGTCGATGTGATGAATGTCGGCCGAGCCGTCGGCGCGGGTGATCGAGACCGGCACGATCTCCTCCTTGAAGGCGCCGGCCTGGGTCGCCGCGATCGCGCGCTGGTGACTCTGGAAGGCGTACTGGTCGAGCGCTTCCTTCTCCAGGCCGTACTTCTTCGCCATCATCTCGGCGCCGGTGAACTGGCTGAACTGGATGTTGGGGTAGCGGCCCTCCATGCCCGGGCTCTTGTAGTGGCCGAAGCCGTTCTTCGCCGGCAACGTGGATGACAGCCCCATCGGCACCCGCGTCATGCTCTCGACGCCGGCGGCGATCACGACGTCCATCGCCCCCGACATCACCGCCTGCGCCGCGAAATGCAGCGCCTGCTGCGACGAGCCGCATTGCCGGTCGACCGAGGTGCCGGGAACGGACTCCGGCAGCTTCGAGGCCATGATGGCGTTGCGGGCGATGTTGTTGGACTGCTCGCCGGTCTGCATGACGCAGCCCATGATGACGTCCTCGACCTGGGCCGGGTCGGCGCCGCTGCGCGCGACCAGCGTATCGAGGATCACGGCCGCGAGGTCGGCGGGGTGCCAGCCGACCAGCCGGCCGCCTTTTCGTCCCCCGGCGGTACGGGCTGCCGCAACAATGTAGGCTTCGGCCATGGTTCTCTCCCTGATTGTCATTGCTGTTTGTTGCGGCGATTAAAGAGATGAGGCTGGACTTAGTCAATCAATCAATTAACGTCGGGCCGAAAATAGCCTGAGGGAGGACGGAGGGCTCATGGCCCGGGCGGGAGACAGTGCGAACGTGGCTGCGACGGCGCTCGATCGGTTCCGCTCGGCGCGTCTGCCCGCGGCCAAGAACAGCGCCGCCGAAAAGCTGCTGGCGGCGGCCAGCGAACTGATGATCGCCCGCAATTCCATCGAGGTGTCGCTGAGCGACCTCGCGCAGCGCTCCGGGGTCAACGCCGCGCTGGTGAAGTATCACTTCGGCAACAAGGAAGGGCTGCTGCTCGCGCTGCTGGCGCGCACGGCGGAAGCGCAGTTCAGCGGGCTCGAATACCTGCTGGCGCAGCCGATCACGCCGACCGCCAAGCTGCGACTGCATGTCGCCGGCATCGTCAACGCCTATTACCGGTTTCCCTATCTCAACCGGCTGATCCATGTCCTGCTGCATGCCAGCAGCGAGGCGGCGGCGGAAGCGGTGTCGCAGTTCTTCGTCAAGCCGCTGCTCGACTTCCAGAGCCGTCTGCTCGAGGAAGGCGTCGCCGCCGGCGAATTCAAGCCGGTCGATCCGGTGTTCTTCTATACCCATCTGATCGGCGCCTGCGACCACCTCTTCCACGGCCGCCACACCATGGCGCGGGCGATCGGCGTCGGCGAGGTCACCGACGAGGTCCGGCGGCGCTACATCGAGCACATGGCCGACATTCTGCTGGGCGGTTTGCTCGCACGCAATGGCGCGCCGGCTGATGACGTGTCAGGCTGAGGCGTCGTCGTCCGGCCACAGAACGAAGCGATAAGGCGTCCACTACAGGTCACAACAAGAAGAATTCGAATTCGGGAGACACCAGGGTGAGAGATGCAAGCACGGCCACCGGGCCGCTCACGGGCCTTCGGATCGTGGAATTCGCCGGCATCGGGCCGGGCCCGTTCGCCGCGATGATGCTGTCGGACATGGGCGCCGACGTCGTCTCGGTGGCACGGCCGGGCCAGGGCAAGCGCGACGCGCGCGATTTCGTCAACCGCGGCCGCCGCATCGTCGAGATCGACCTCAAGTCGGAGGCCGGACGCGCCGAGGCGCTCGACCTGATCGCGTCGGCGGACGCCCTGCTCGAGGGCTTCCGTCCGGAGGTCATGGAGCGGCTCGGGCTCGGCCCCGAGGTGGCGCTGAAGCGCAACCCGCGGCTGGTCTACGGCCGCATGACGGGCTGGGGCCAGGAGGGGCCGCTGGCGCAGGCCGCGGGCCACGACATCAACTACATCGCCATCACCGGCGCGCTGGATTCGTTCCGCTCGTCCACCGGCGAGGCGGTGTCGCCGCTCAACCTGGTCGGCGACTACGGCGGCGGCGCCCTGTTTCTCGTGGTCGGCGTGCTCGCCGCGATGCTCGAGGCGCAGCGCTCGGGGCACGGCCAGGTGGTCGACGCGGCGATGTGCGACGGCGTCTCGCTGATGCTGACCATGTTCCACAGCATGCACGCGATGAAGCGCTGGACCGAGACCACCCGGTCCAATCTTCTGGACGGCGGCGCCCATTTCTACCGGCCCTACCAGTGCGCCGACGGCCGCACGATCTCGATCGGGGCGATCGAGCCGCAATTCTACGCCGAGCTGCGCAAGCTCGCCGGGCTGTCGGAGGAGATCTACGACCACCAGCTCGACCGCGCCAAGTGGCCCGAACTGCAGGACAAGCTGGTCGCCTTGTTCAAGACCAGGACGCGGGACGAGTGGGCGGCGATCCTCGAAGGCTCGGACGCCTGCGCCGCCCGGGTGATGGGCCTGTTCGAGGCGCCGTCGCATCCGCACCTTCAGGCGCGCCAGACCTTCGTCACCCATGCCGGCCACCTGCAGCCGGCGCCGGCGCCGCGGTTCTCGCGCACCACTTCCACCATCCAGGGTTCAGCCGCGGTCGCGCCGGTCACGGTCGCCGACATTCTCGCGGACTGGTCAGTTTCGGTTTCAAGCTAGCAAGCACAGAAAGGCATCATCATGCAGCTGAATGACGTAGCAACGATCGTAACCGGCGGTGGCTCGGGCCTCGGCGCCGCCACCGCGCGCGCCATGGCGGCGAAGGGCGCCAAGGTCGCGGTACTCGACGTCAACAAGGAGAACGCCGAGAAGGTCGCCGCCGAGATCAAGGGCGTGGCGCTGGTCGGCGACGTCGCCGACGAGAACGAGGCCAAGGCCGCCATCGCCAAGGCCGAGGCGGCCCACGGCGTCGCCCGCATCCTGGTGAACTGCGCCGGCATCGGCGGCGCCGCCAAGACCGTCGGCAAGAACGGGCCGTACCCGCTCGACCAGTTCTCCCGGGTCATCCGCGTCAACCTGATCGGCACCTTCAACATGATCCGGCTGATGGCCGATCGCCTGCAGACCCAGTCGCCGATCGGCGAGGAGCGCGGCGTGGTGATCAACACCGCGAGCGTGGCGGCGTTCGACGGCCAGATCGGCCAGGCGGCGTATTCCGCGTCGAAGGGCGGCATCGTCGGCCTGACGCTGCCGGTGGCGCGCGATCTCTCCAGCCTGTTCATCCGCGTCTGCACCATCGCGCCGGGCCTGTTCCTGACCCCGCTGCTGATGGGACTGAGCGAGGAAGCGCGCGACAGCCTCGGCAAGCAGGTGCCGCACCCGGCGCGCCTCGGCAAGCCCGAGGAATATGCCGCGCTCGCGGTCCACATCGTCGAGAACCCGATGCTGAACGGCGAGACCATCCGTCTCGACGGCGCCATCCGCATGGCGCCGAAGTAGGGCGGGACGCGGCATGAGCGCATCGCCCCTGCGGGTCGAGCACGACGGCGGCGTCGACTGGGTGACGCTGGCGCGCCCGGACCGGCTCAACGCCCTCGACGACGCGCTGATCGATGCGCTCAACGGCTACTTCGCCGGTCTCGTGCGAGACCGGCGAACCCGCGTGGTGGTGCTGCGGGGCGAGGGGCGGGCGTTCTGCGCCGGCCTCGACCTCAAGGAGGCGATGGAGCGTCGCGGCGCCGACGCGCCGCCGCCGAGCGTCGCCGAGGCGCTCGACCACCAGCGCCGCATCGCCGACATCGTCATGCTGATGCGCAAGTGCCCGCAGCCGATCATCGCGCTGGTGCAGGGCGCCGCCTCCGGCGGCGGCTTCGCGCTGGCGCTGGCCGCGGACATCCGCATCGCCGGTCGCTCGGCGCGGATGAACTGCGCCTTCATCCGTCTCGGCCTCGGCGGCTGCGACATCGGCACCAGCTATTTCCTGCCGCGCCTGGTCGGGGTGTCGCTGGCCTCGGAACTGATCCTGACCGGGCGCTTCATCCACGCCGAGCGCGCGCTGCTCGTTGGCCTGGTCTCGGAGATCGTCGAGGACGACCAACTCGCCGCCGCGGCCGCGCCCTATGTCGAGGCCATGCTGGAGGCCTCGCCGCTCGGACTGCGGCTGTCCAAGGAGTGCCTCAACGCCAGCGTCGACGCGGCCTCGCTCGACGCGGTCATCGCCATGGAAGACCGCAACCAGGTGCTGACCAGCCGCTCCGAGGATTTTCGCGAGGGTATTCGCGCCTTCCTCGAAAAGCGCAAACCCGTCTATCGCGATCAATGACAACAAGAGACGCCGGAACTGACGCCGGCCGGTGAACTCCCGGGAGGACCCATGACCACGCAACTCGCCACGGCCCTGACGCCGCCCGCCTTCCGCAAGGTCAACTGGCTGGAGCGGGACATCGCCGTCGAGCGCCGGGACGACGGCGTCATCATCATGAAATCGCGGGTGCCGCTGCAGCCCTTCCACCGGCATGTTCCCGAGGCCCTGGCGCGCTGGGCGCGCGAGCGACCCGACCGCACCTGGCTGGCGCAGCGGCGCGGCGCCGACCGCCAGTGGCGCAAGGTCAGCTTCAGTGAGGCCAAGCGCACCGTCGACGCCCTCAGCCAGGGCCTGCTCGATCTCGGGGTGGCCGCCGACCGTCCGGTCGCCATCCTCAGCGGCAACTCGATCGAGCACGCGCTGATGACGCAGGCGGCGATGCAGGCGCGGCTGCCGGCGGCGCCGGTGTCGCCGGCCTATTCGTTGATGAGCCTCGACCACGCCAAGCTGAAGTTCATCTTCGAGCTGATCCGGCCCGCAGTGGTGATGGTTCAGGACGGCCCCACCTTCGACAAGGCGCTGGCCGCGCTCGATCTTAAAGGCGTCACCCTCATCCACGTCGAGCGGCCGCCGACCGGGCGGCCCAGCATCGCCTATGCCGACCTCGCGGCGACCGCGGCGACGCCGGCGGTCGCGGCCTCGATCGCGCGGATCACGCCCACCACCGTCGGCAAGCTGCTGTTCACCTCGGGGTCGACCGGGATGCCCAAGGCCGTCATCAACACCCAGGAGATGATGTGCGCCAACGCGGCGATGATGATGCAGGTGCGCCCGCGCGGAGCCGGCGACGCCGACGCGGTGCTGCTCGACTGGATGCCGTGGAATCACACCATGGGCGGCAACGCGCTGTTCAATCCGCTGCTGTTCGAGGGCGGCACGCTCTACGTCGACGACGGCCGGCCGGTGCCGGGGCAGTTCGACGAGACCATCCGCAACCTGCGTGAGATTTCGCCGACCTATTACGCCAACGTCCCCGCCGGCTACGCGGCGCTGGCCGCGGCGATGGAGGCGGACGAGGCGCTGTGCCGCACCTTCTTCAGGAATCTCGGCCTGATGGCCTATGGCGGGGCGCGGCTGCCCGACGACCTCTATGACCGGATGCAGGCGCTGGCGGTGAAGACCACCGGCGAGCGCATCGTGTTCTACACCGGCTGGGGCGCCACCGAGACCGGACCGACCTCGACCGGAACCTATTGGGACACCGAGCGGGTCGGCCTCATCGGCCTGCCGTTTCCCGGCGTCGAGCTGAAGCTGGTGCCGACCGGCTCGAAATACGAAGTGCGGCTGCGCGGCATCAACGTCACCCAGGGCTATTTCGGCCGCCCCGATCTCACCGCGGCCGCGTTCGACGAGGAGGGGTTCTACCGCATCGGCGACGCCGCGGTGTTCGTCGATCCCGCCGATCCGGTCCAGGGCCTGATCTTCGCCGGCCGCGTGGTCGAGGATTTCAAGCTCACCACCGGCACCTTCGTGCATGTCGGCTCGCTCCGGACCGACGCCATCGCCGCCGCCACCCCGGTGGTCCAGGATGCGCTCGTCACCGGCCAGGACCGGCCGTATATCGGGCTCCTGGCCTGGCCGAACATCGATGCCTGCCGCCGCCTGATCGGCGACATGAACGCCACCGCGGAGGCGATCGTCCGTCATCCGAAGGTGATCGCGGCGCTGCGCGACGGCCTCGCCGCCCACAACCGCAAGGCCGGCCACGCCAGCAGCCTGCACATCGCCCGCGCCATGTTGATGGCGGAGCCGCCGTCGATCGACGGCCACGAACTGACCGACAAGGGCTACATCAACCAGCGCGCCGGCCTGGAGCGCCGCGCCGCGCTGGTGGAGCGGCTCTACAGCGAGCCGGTTGCGGACGACGTCATTGTGATAGGGTGAGAGGCCTTCACGCATACGTCGGGAGACGCAAACCGGTCCGCCGCGGACAACCAGGGCTGCCGAAGGCTGCAGGCCTGGCGTGGCGGACCCCGGGAGAGGATATGAGCACGAACAGCGCCGCGGCGCCCGCCTTTCGCAAGGTCAACTGGCTGAAGCGCGACATCGCCGTCGAGCGCAGGGCCGACGGCGTCATTGTCATGAAGTCGCGCGTGCCGCTGCAGCCTTACGCCCGGCACATTCCCGCGTTTCTGGCGCGCTGGGCCGGCGAACGCCCCGACCACGTCTGGCTGGCGCAGCGGCGCGGCGCCGACCGCCAGTGGTGCAAGGTCACCTTCAGCGAGGCCAAGCGCACGGTCGACGCGCTGACCCAGGCGCTGCTCGATCTCGGCGATCTCGGCGGCCGGCCGGTCGCCATCCTCAGCGGCAACTCGATCGAGCATGCGCTGCTGACCCAGGCGGCGATGCAGGCGCGGCTGCCGGCGGCGCCGATCTCGCCGGCCTATTCGCTGATGAGCCTGGACCACTCCGAACTCAAATACATCTTCGAGCTGATCCGGCCGGCCGTGGTGATGGTGCAGGACGGCCCGGCCTTCGACAAGGCGCTCGCCGCGCTCGACCTCGAAGGCGTCACCCTCATCCACGTCGAGCGGCCGCCGAGCGGCCGCGCCAGCCTGGCCTATGCCGATCTCGCGGCGACCACGGCGACGCCCGCGGTCGAGGCCTCGATCGCGCAGATCACGCCGCAGACCGTGGGCAAGCTGTTGTTCACGTCGGGCTCCACCGGCCGGCCGAAGGCCGTCATCAACACCCAGCTGATGATGTGCGCCAACGCCGCCATGGAGATGCAGGCGCGCGAGGACTGGCCGAGCTACTCGATCTATCTCGACTGGATGCCGTGGAGCCACACCATGGGCGGAAATGCGCTGTTCAATCCGGTGCTGGTCCAGGGCAGCGCGTTCTATATCGACGACGGCCGGCCGCTGCCCGGCCAGTTCGACGAGACCCTGCGCAACCTGCACGGGATTTCGCCGACCTATTACCAGAACGTGCCGACCGGCTACGCGGCGCTGGCCGCGGCGATGGAGGCCGACGAGGCGCTGTGCCGGAATTTCTTCAAGGACCTCGGCCTGATCACCTATGGCGGGGCGCGGCTGCCCGACGACCTCTACCATCGGATCCAGGCCCTGGCGGTTCGCGCTACCGGTCAACGCATCGTATTCTATACCGGTTGGGGTGCGACCGAAACCGGGCCGATGGCCACCAGCACCTACTGGGACACCGAACGTGTCGGTCTGATCGGCCTGCCGTTCCCCGGCGTCGAACTGAAGCTGGTGCCGAGCGGTCCGAAATACGAAGTCCTGGTGCGCGGCGTCATCGTGACCCCGGGCTATTTCGGCCGCCCCGACCTCACCGCCGCCGCCTTCGACGAGGAAGGCTTCTTTCGCGTCGGCGACGCGGTGGTGTTCGCCGATCCCGGCGATCCGGCCCAGGGGCTGATCTTCGCCGGCCGGGTGGCGGAGGATTTCAAGCTCGCCACCGGGACCTTCGTCCAGGGCGGCTCGCTGCGCACTGATGCCATCGCCTCCGCGACGCCGATCATTCAGGATGCGCTGGTCACCGGGCCCGACCGGCCCTATGTCGGGCTGTTGGCGTGGCCCAATCTGCACGCTTGCCGGCAGATGATCGGGGACCCGTCCGCGACGCCGGCCGCCGTCGTCGCCCACCCCAGGGTGATCGCCAGGCTTCGCGAGGGTCTCCATGCCCACAACGACAGGGTCGGTCCCGCCAGCAGCATGCGCATCGCCCGCGCCATGCTGATGACCGAGCCGGCGTCGATCGACGGCCGCGAACTCACCGACAAGGGCTACATCAACCAGCGCGCCGGGCTGGAGCGCCGCGCCGCGCTGGTGGAGCGGCTCTACCGCGAGCCGGTCGAGGACGACGTCATCGTGATCGAGTGAATCCAGGGAGAGTGTTCATGTCCAACCCCGCGCAGACGAGGACCCGATGAATTTCGATTTTTCCGAGCAGCAGAAACAGTTGCGCGACGAGGCGCGGCGCTATCTCGCCGAGCATTCGTCGCCCAAGGCCGTGCGCGCGGTGCTCGACGGCGCCGCGCCGTTCGATCGCGCCTTGTGGAAGGGCCTCGGCGGCATGGGCTTTCTCGGCGTGGCGGTGCCGGAGGAGTTCGGCGGCGCCGGCGCCGGACACCTCGAATTGTGCGTGATCGCCGAGGAAATGGGGCGCGCGCTGGCGCCGGTGCCGTTCTCCTCTTCGATCTATCTCGCCACCGAAGCGATCATGCTGGCGGGCGATGACGACCAGAAGCGGCGCCTGCTGCCGGGGCTGGCGTCGGGGCAGACCATCGGCACGCTGGCGCTGTTCGAGCGGCCCGGCAACCCGTCGCCGCGGGCGATCGCGGCAACGGTCGCCGGCGGCGTGCTGTCGGGCACCAAGGTGCCGGTGGCCGACGGCGCCATTGCCGATCTCGCCGTAGTCGCCGCGCGCAGCGGATCGGGCGGACGCGACACCGACATCTCGCTCTACATCGTCGATCTCGCCGGCAAGGGCGTGACCCGCAAGACCCTGGCCAACCTCGATCCGACCCGCGAGCAGGCCGAGATCGTGTTTCAGGACTGCCCCGCCGAACTGCTCGGGCCGGCGGGAGAAGGCTGGAGCATTCTGACCCGCGTGCTCGATCGCGCCGCGGTGCTGATGGCCTTCGAACAGGTCGGCGGCGCCGATCGCGCCCTCGAGATGGGCCGCGACTACGCGCTCGACCGCATCGCCTTCGGCCGCCCGATCGGCTCGTTCCAGGCGGTGAAGCACATGCTCGCGGACATGTACGTGTCGGCGACGCTGGCACGCTCCAACGCCTATTACGGCGCCTGGGCGCTCTCCACCGACGCCGCCGAACTGCCGGAGGCCGCCGCGACCGCGCGCATCAGCGCGACCCAGGCGTTCCAGCACTGCGCCAAGAACAACATCCAGGTCCACGGCGGCATGGGGTTCACGTGGGAGTTCGATTGCCACCTCTACTACCGTCGCGCCAATGCGCTGGCGCTTTCGCTCGGCAGCCTGTCCTACTGGGAAGACCAGCTGATCGACCGCCTGCGCAGCCGTAACGCCGCCTGAACACGCTCGGAACCGGAGCACCAGTCATGAATTTCGACGATACCCCGCAAGAAGCCGCCTTTCGCAGCGAGGCACGCGCCTGGATCGACGCCAATGCGCCCCGGGAGCTGGAGGCGCAACTGTCGCGTCCCTCGGTCGGGCGGGTGAAGCTCGACGGCATCGATATCATCACGGCGTCCAAGGCCTGGCAGAAGACCAAGGCGGCGGGCGGCTGGGCCTGCCTGCACTGGCCGAAGGAGTATGGCGGCCGCGGCGCCTCGCCGATCGAGCGCGTGATCTGGCAGCAGGAAGAAGGCGTCTACGACAAGCTGTCGGGCGTGTTCCTGATCGGACAGGGCATGTGCGGCCCGACCATGATGGCCTATGCCAGCGAGGAGCAGAAGCGGCGCTACCTGCCGCCGCTGGCGTCCGGCGAGGAGATCTGGTGCCAGCTGTTCTCCGAGCCGTCGGCGGGATCCGACGTCGCCGGCCTGCGCACCCGCGCCGAGAAGCAGGGCGACGAGTGGGTGATCAACGGCCAGAAGATCTGGACCAGCGGCGCCCATTATTCCGACTACGGCATCGTCATCACCCGGACCGATCCCACCGTGCCGAAGCACAAGGGGCTGACCATGTTCTTCCTGAGCATGAAGACGCCCGGCGTCGAGGTGCGGCCGATCAAGCAGGCCAACGGCGGCCAGGAATTCAACGAGGTCTATTTTACCGACGTCCGCATCCCCGACGCCCAGCGGCTCGGCGCCGTCAACGACGGCTGGAACGTATCGCTGACCACGCTGATGAACGAGCGGCTGTCGATCGGCGCCCGGGTCTGGACCGGCTTCTCCGAGATCTTCGCGTTCTGCAGCGACTTCATGACCGAGAACGGTCCCGCGCTCGACGACCGCGCGGTACGCTCCAGGCTCGCCAACTGGGCGGTGCGCCACAGCGGCCTGAAATACACCAGCTATCGCTCGATCTCGGCGCTGTCGCGCGGCGAGCGGCCGGGCCCGGAGAACTCGATCGGCAAGCTGGTGTCGGGATCGATGATGCAGGACATCGCGGCCTTCGCCCTCGACCTGCAGGGCGCCGCCGGCGCGCTGACCGATCCCGAACTGGCGGAAGCCGCGGGCCAGTTCCAGTCGATGCTGCTGCAGTCGCCGTCCGGCCGCATCGCCGGCGGCACCGACGAGATCCTGCGCAACATCGTCGCCGAGCGCGTGCTCGGCCTGCCCGGCGACATCCGGGTCGACAAGGACATGCCGTTCAACCAGGTGCCCACGCGCGGGCGCAAGTCGTAAACCACCGGCGGCGCCCAAGACCGCACAACCCGCAAACTTCCGGAGAACTGTCCGATGACGTCAGCGCCCGACGCCCCGATCGACGTGGTCGAGAACCTGCTCGCCGCCCGCTATTCCTGCCGTTCCTTTCGGCCGGATCCGGTGCCGCGGCCGACCATCGAGCGCATCCTGAAAGCCGCGCAGCGCACGGCGTCGTGGTGCAACAGCCAGCCGTGGCAGGTGGTGATTGCGAGCGGCGCAGCGGCCAGGCGCTTCAGCGAGGTGATCTACCAGGCGGCGAGCGGCGCCAGCAGCGCCGAGCAGGGGGCGCCGGACTTTCCATTCCCGCGGGAATATCGCGGCGTCTATCTCGAGCGGCGCCGCGAGAGCGGTTTCCAGCTCTACAACGCGCTCGGTATCGTCCGCGGCGACAAGGAAGGCTACCGCGTGCAGGCGCTGCAGAACTTCAAGCTGTTCGGTGCGCCGCATGTCGCGCTGATCACGAGCGATGAGGCGCTCGGCGTCTACGGCGCGGTCGACTGCGGCGGCTATGTTTCCAACTTCATGCTGGCGGCCCAGGCGCTCGGCGTCGCCACTATTCCGCAGGCGGCGCTGGCCGGATATTCCGACGTGGTGCGCCGCCACTTCGACCTCGGCGCCGACCGCCGCGTGGTGTGCGGCATCTCGTTCGGCTTCGCCGATCCCGATCATCCGGCCAACAGCTACCGCACGACTCGTGCGGCGATTCCGGACACCGTTACCTTTTTCGAAAGCTAACATCCGGTTTAGTCCGGAGGTTCAAGCCGCGCTCTCGCCATGCGTGGTTAACCGCTCGTTAGGATTTCGCATTGCATGTTCCGGAAACGGGAGAAATCGCAATGTGGTCTGGACGCGTCGCATTTGAGAATGATGCCTGTCCTGTCGGCGACGACCTGCTGGGACAGCTCTACCGTACCAATGAAAGCGGCCTGTCGGCGCTGGTGGAGTCGGTCGGCTCCGAGACCCGCGCGATGCTGGCGCTCTACTGCTATCGCCGCAGCCACCTCCACGCCATGGGGGTCGCGATCGCCGCCAGCTGCGAGGAGCGCGATCTGATCCAGCAGGGCGGTCGCGTCGGCGCGACGCTGTTCGCGATGTCCCGCGACGGCGCGGCGGCGCAGCGTCCGCTCACCGCTTCGGCGCAGCGCCGCGCGATCACGCTGTCGACGGTTCCGCTGAACGCGGTGCCGGCGATGGAGGACGTCGACGATCTCGACGACCTCGACGACGAGGCCGCTGCCGAGACCCAGCCGGCGGCCTGAGGTTGTTCCGTAGGGACTGATCGAAAATGCGACAGGCATTTTCGAACCATATTGATCACCCATGGGTAGTTTTTCGTCATTGCCGGGCTTGACCCGGCAATCCACGCTTTGCTGTGTGGCGCATCTCTGAAGAGTGGATGCGCGGGTCAAGCCCGCGCATGACGAGCTTGCACCAAGACGCTATCGCGTCTCAGCCCGCATCGACATCCAGCGGCGCGAGCCCGAAACGGCGGCGGGCCATGGCGCATTCGGGGTCGCCGGGCTGGCAGGTCCGGCACACCTCGGGGCGCACCGCGTAGATCCGGCACGACGTCAGCTTTCCGACCTCGCCGTCAAGCGCGCTGCAGCGGTTGTTCTCGCAGCGCATGCCCGACTGCCGGGCGTTGACCAGCTCCGCGGGAATGAGGTCGAGCGTGGCGTCGTCTTCGATGGTGAACCGCGGCCAGTTCTCCGAGTAGCTGCAGCACGCGCCGCAGGGCTGGCAGGGGCTGCGTGATGCCGCGTCGTCGCACGTCATCGCGTTGTCGCCGCCCGAAGCGGCCGTCGCGGCGCCGGCTTCACGCCGCTGCGGTCGGCGCGCTCGCTCTCCATATGGCGTTTCCAGCGCAGCCTCAGGTCGCCGGGACGCGCGTCGTAGCGCGCGTCGAGAAACTCGGCGGCGACGATGCGGTCGGTCCTGAAATGCCGGAAGTCCTTGCGCAACTCGCACCAGGCCGCCAGCAGGCGCACGGTTTCGGCATAGCCGATGATCACCGGCCAGACGGTGCGCTCGCTGTCCATCGCGTCCTGCGTTCGATAGCGAATCCGGATCTTGCGCCCGCTGCGAATCCAGGCCCGGGTCCGGGCGATATCCAGGCCGTCGGGGGCCGTGACGTGACCGCCCGGCGCGCCGATGGTGGGCTCGGCGACGAAGGGGCGCAGCCGCTCCGGCACGGCGGCGGCGATCTTGGCGATGAGATCGCGGGCCGCGCCGGCCAACACCGCGTCGCCCCGCTCGGCGACCCATTGCGCGCCCAGCACCGCCGCTTCGATCTCGTCGGGCGTGAGCATCAGCGGCGGCATGTCGAAGTCGCGACCGAGCACATAGCCCAGCCCGGCCTCGCCGCGGATCGGCACCCTTTGCCCGATCAGGTCGGCGACGTCGCGATACACCGACCGTTTCGACACTTCCAGCTCGTCGGCCATCATGCTCGCGGTGACCGGTCGGGTGGAGCGCCGCAGGATCTGGATGATCTGAAACAGGCGGTCGGCTCGGCGCATCGTGGGCTCCCTGCTGACACTATGCTGTCAGCAGGCCCTGCTTACAAGCCGGGCAAGCGCGCATCGGCGGCGCGCGGCCAGCCACACTGAAGTTCCACATCCGGAAGGAGCATGCCATGGATTACGTCTCGACGCGGATCATCACCGACGACATCAAGCGTCTGGCTCGGTTTTACGGAGAGGTCACGGGGCTGGCGCCGACCTGGTACACCGACGATTTCGCGGAACTGGCGTCGCCGTCCTGTACACTGGCGATCGGCAGCAAGCGCACCATGGACCTGTTTGGGGCCGGCGCCGCGCGTCCCGCCGACAACCATAGCGCCATCATCGAGTTCCGGGTCGCGGACGTCGACAAGGAATACGAGAAGATCAAGTCGGTGGCCGGCGACGTGGTTCAACTGCCGACCACCATGCCGTGGGGAAACCGTTCGCTGCTGTTCCGCGACCCCGACGGCAACCTGATCAACTTCTTCACGCCGGTCAGCGCGGAGGCGATCAGGAAGTTCGAACACTCAACGACTTGAGGCGCTGCGTCAGCCCGAGGGCGCGGTCGCGGGGCCATCGGCCGCGGCCGCCTGGCCCTTCAGCGCCGCCACCTCCGCTTCCAGCGCGCCGATCCTCTGGTCGCGTGCCGCCAGCACTGCGGCGACGTCGGCGGCTTCGAAACGCTGCGGAATGTGCTGCCGGCAGTTGACGTCCCAGGCGGTGATGGTGAACAGGATGACCTGCTCGGGGCGCGCCTTGTAGTCGTCGGGCATCAGACGGCGCAGCAGGTCCGGGTCATCCTCGATCACCCGCGCCTCGCCCCAGATCTTGACCCGGCGCTGATGCATGTAGTCGATCAGGAACAGATGCGCCTTCGGATTGTCGGCGAGGTTGCCCGAGGAGATGAACTGCCGGTTGCCGCTGAAGTCGGCGAACGCCAGCGTCTTGCGGTCGAGGATGTGGATGAAGCCCGGCGGTCCGCCGCGGTGCTGGATATAGGGCTGGCCCGCGGCATTGGCGGTGGCGAAGAACACGCTGGTTTGGGCCGCGATGAAGGCGGCGAGATCGTCGGAGATCTCGGTGTCCCAGCCGCCGTTCTCCTCGGCGTGGGCATAGGCCCGCCGCGAGCCCTTGCGGGCCTGGATCGCCTTCACCGTGGGCGTGAAGGCCACGTCGCTGGAAAACCGCAGGTTGGTGGCGGCGCTGGTGCGTTCCTCGATCATGGCAACCTCCTCGCGGAGCTTTGTGAGCCGCGTCCCGGACTGTCCCGGTGCGCCCAAGGTGATACCTGATCGAAATCGGCGCAATGATCGATCTTGACACTTTATTGTTGCCGATATTGAAATAATGCCATGGATCGCCTTGATGCCATGGAGACATTCGTCGCGGTCGCGGACCTCAAGGGGTTCGCGCCGGCGGCGCGCAGGCTGAACATCTCGGCGTCGGCGGTGACCCGGCTGGTGGCGGCGCTCGAAGAGCGGGTCGGCGCGCGGCTGTTGCAGCGGACCACGCGCTCGGTGGCGCTGACCGACGTCGGTGAACGCTACCTGGCGCAGGCGCGCCGGATTCTCGCCGAGGTCGAGGACGCCGAGGCCACCGCCCGCGCCGACCGCGCCCGGCCCTCGGGGCACCTGATCGTGTCGGCGCCGCTGATGTTCGGGCGCCTGCACGTCAATCCGCTGATGTCGGAATATCTGCGGCGCTATCCCGAGGTCACCGGCGAATTGCAGCTCTCCGACCGCACCATCAACCTGGTGGACGAGGGCGTCGACCTCGCGGTTCGGATCGGCCACCTGCCGGACTCCAGCGTGGTGGCGCGCAATGTCGGCGACATGTACCGCGTGACGGTCGCCGCGCCGGACTATCTGGCGCGCCGCGGCACTCCGGTCACGCCGGAGGACCTCGCGGCCCACGACATCATCCATTGCTCGTCGGTACTGTCCTCGAACGAATGGCGCTTTGAGCGCGACGGCCAGCCGCTGCGCGTCGCGATTGCCTCGCGCTACATCACCAACAGCGCCGAGGCGGGGGTGTGGCACGCCGAACAGGGCGGCGGGGTGACGCTGGTGTTGGCCTATCAAGCGGCGGCGGCGATCGCCGCCGGGCGGCTCAAGGTGGTGCTCGCCGACTTCGAACTGCCGCCGCGGCCGATCCACATCGTCTATCCGACCTCGCGGCTGTTGTCGTCCAAGGTGCGCGCCTTTGTCGACCTCGCGGTCGAGACCTGCCGCTGGCAGTTCACGGCCAATCGCGAAGGCGGGGTCAATCCTTCTTCGCCAGCACCTTGAAGGTGGCGTTGCCGCGTGCGCAAGGCGCGCCGTCGGCATGGACCAGGCACTGGGCGAACGCGATCGAGCGGCCCGATTTGACGAAATTGGTCTCGACCTCGAGCCACTGGCCGACGCCGGCCGAGGCGAGATAGTCGATCGACAGGCTGATGGTCAGGAGCGAGGGCTTGTCGGGCAGGTGCAGCGCGACGCTCAGCCCCATGGCGTTGTCGGCCAGGGTCGCGATCAGGCCACCATGGATCAGGCCGCGCGCGTTGGTGTGGGGCTCGGCGAGCCGCAGCCCGAGGATCAGGGCCGCGGCGGTGCGCCGGGCGTAGAGCGGTTCCCAGGGATCGGTCATCGGGCTGCGGCGATCGTGCCGCTCGAAGCCCTCGGGCACCGCAACGGCGGCCTCGGAACTGGACATCGGGCTTTCCTCGCGCTCGATTTTAATTAGACCAGTCTATATAATACCAACGCCTTCGAATCAACCAGGGAGGGTCGAGGCCCGTCATGGGAGCCCCGCCCAAACATCGCACCGCCATCATCGAGGCCGCTGCGCGCCTGTTCCGCCGCCACGGCTATGCCGCGACCGGGATCCACGAGATCGCCAGTCTCGCCGGCGCGCCAAAGGGCTCGCTCTATCACTATTTTCCGCACGGCAAGGACGAGATCGGCGCGGCGGCGGTGCGCTACGCCGGCGCCAAGGTCGCCGACACCCTGCGCGGCCTCGCCGACGACACCCCGTCGGCGGCCGATCTGGTCCGCCGCTACGGCGGCCTCCTGAAGGGCTGGATGGCGCAGTCGAACTTCCGCGACGGCTGCCCGATCACGACGACGCTGCTGGAGACCGCGCCGCAGCTCGAGGGTCCGACCGCGGCCGGGCGCGAGGCGTTCGCCGCCTGGCGCGGCATCATCGCCGCGGCGCTGGTGCGCGACGGCCATGCGGCCGCCGAGGCGCGGCGGCTGTCGACGCTGGTGATCGCCGCGCTCGAGGGCGCGCTGATCCTGGCGCGGGTCGACGGCGACGGACGCGCCATCGCCGACGTCACCGCGGCGCTGGTGAACATGTTGCGGAGCGAGGCGTAGGGTTCGCCTACGCCGCGGCGTGCTGCTCGCGCAACGCCTCGGCCGAGTGACGGACGACCTCGGAGATCTGCAGCAGCTGCCGGGCCAGCGGACTGGTCTTGCGCCAGATCATGCCGATGGTCCGCGACGGCCTGGGGCTCTTGAAGCGCGCCACCGATACCGGCGCCGAGCGGGTCTCCACCGCCACCGCGATTTCCGGGATCAAAGTGACGCCGATGCCGGCGCTGACCATCTGCACTAGCGTCGACAGCGAGCTCGCGTCCAATAGCTCCCGCGCCATCGCCGAGTGCATGTTGCAGAACGACAGCGCCTGATCGCGAAAGCAGTGGCCTTCCTCGAGCAGCAGCAGCCGCATCTCGCGCAGCGTCTTGCGGTTGGGTACTGGCTTGCCCTCGTCCTCGCTCGGCCGCACCAGCACGAAATCCTCGGCGAACAGCGCCACCTCGGTCAGCGACGGCTCGGACAGCGGCAACGCGACGATGGCGGTGTCGAGCCGGCCTTCCATCAGTTCCTCGATCAGCCTCGGCGTCACCGTCTCGCGGACGTGAACGTCGAGGCCGGCATTCATCTGCGTGAGCTTGCCGATCAGGGTCGGCAGCAGATAGGGCGCCACCGTCGGGATCACGCCGATGCGCAGCCGTCCCACCAGCCGGTCCCGCGCGGCGCCTGCCAGGTCTTCCAGTTCGTCGACCGAACGCAGGATGTCGCGCACCCGCCGCGCGAATTCTTCCCCGAAACTGGTGAGCAGAACCTGGCGGGCGCCGCGCTCGAACAGCGCGGCACCGAGATCCTCCTCCAGGTCCTTGATCTGCATCGACAAGGCGGGCTGGGAGATGGCGCAGGCGTCCGCCGCGCGGCCGAAATGGCCGAGCCGGGCCAGCGCCTCGAAATAGCGAAACTGCTTCAGTGTCAGGTTTGTCATAATCCTAGCTTATTATCGTGATCAGCAAATCAAACTTAAACTTATTGCTGGGGTTTGCTAGGGTTCCCGAGCAATCCAGCCACGATCGGAGAGAAAAGATGGGCGGAAACGATAAGGCGAGCGCCGGCAAGTGTCCGGTGCTGCACGGCGGCAGGTCGAACCGCGACTGGTGGCCGAACCAGCTCAACCTCAAGGTCTTGCATCAGCACTCCGCCCTGTCCGATCCCATGGGCAAGGGCTTCAACTACGCCGAGGAGTTCAAGAAGCTCGACCTCGCGGCGCTGAAGAAGGACCTCTTTGCGCTGATGACCGACTCGCAGGACTGGTGGCCGGCCGACTTCGGTCACTACGGGCCGCTGTTCATCCGCATGGCATGGCACAGCGCGGGCACCTACCGCATCGCCGATGGCCGCGGCGGCGCCGGCGCCGGACAGCAGCGGTTCGCGCCGCTCAACAGCTGGCCGGACAACGCCAACCTCGACAAAGCGCGCCGGCTGCTGTGGCCGCTCAAGCAGAAATACGGCGACAAGATCTCCTGGGCCGACCTGCTGATCCTCGCCGGCAACTGCGCGCTGGAATCCATGGGCTTCAAGATCTTCGGCTTCGGCGGCGGCCGTGCCGACGTCTGGGAGCCGGAAGAGGACGTCAACTGGGGCCTCGAGGACACCTGGCTCGGCGACAAGCGCTACAGCGGCGATCGCGAACTCGCCAATCCGCTGGCCGCGGTGCAGATGGGCTTGATCTATGTCAACCCGGAAGGGCCGAACGGCAAGCCGGATCCGCTGGCGGCGGCCAAGGACATTCGCGAGACCTTCGCGCGCATGGCCATGGACGACGAGGAGACCGTCGCGCTGATCGCCGGCGGCCACACCTTCGGCAAGACCCACGGCGCCGGCGACGCGGCGCTGGTCGGGCGTGAACCCGAGGGCGCCGGCATCGCGGAGCAGGGGCTGGGCTGGAGGAGCAGCTACGGCAGCGGAAAGGGCGGCGACGCCATCACCAGCGGGCTGGAGGTGATCTGGACCACGACGCCGACCAAGTGGAGCAACAACTTCTTCTGGAACCTGTTCGGCTACGAATGGGAATTGACCAAGAGCCCGGCCGGCGCGCACCAGTGGACGCCGAAGCACGGCGCCGGCGCCGGCACGGTGCCCGATGCGCACGACAAGTCGAAGCGTCACGCGCCTTCCATGCTGACCACCGACCTCGCGCTGCGGGTCGACCCCGCCTACGAGAAGATCTCGCGGCGCTTCCACGAGAATCCGGACCAGTTCGCCGACGCCTTCGCCCGCGCCTGGTTCTAGCTGACCCACCGCGACATGGGGCCGCGCGCGCGCTATCTCGGCCCCGAGGTCCCGAAGGAGGAACTGCTGTGGCAGGATCCGCTTCCGGCGGTCGACCACAAGCTGATCGAGGCGTCGGACATCGCCGCGCTCAAGGGCAAGATCCTCGCCTCCGGACTGTCGATCCCGCAGCTGGTGACGACGGCTTGGGCCTCCGCTGCGACCTTCCGTGGCTCCGACAAGCGCGGCGGGGCCAACGGCGCGCGCATCCGCCTCGCGCCGCAGAAGGACTGGGCCGTCAACCAACCGGCCGAGCTCGCCACGGTGCTCTCCAAGCTCGAAGCGATCCAGAAGGAGTTCAACGCGGCGCAGTCCGGCGGCAAGAAGGTGTCGCTGGCCGACCTGATCGTGCTCGGCGGCGGCGCGGCGATCGAGCAGGCGGCGAAGGCCGCCGGGCAGACGATCGAGGTGCCGTTCACGCCGGGCCGCACCGATGCGTCGCAGGCGCAGACCGATGTCGAGTCCTTCGCCGTGCTGGAGCCGGTCGCGGACGGCTTCCGCAACTTCCTCAAGGCCAAATACTCCATCTCGGCGGAAGAACTGCTGGTCGACAAGGCGCAGCTCTTGACGCTGACGGCGCCCGAGTTGACGGTCCTGGTCGGCGGCCTGCGCGTGCTCAACGCCAATGTCGGCAAGGCCGCGCACGGCGTCTTCACCAAGCATCCGGAGACGCTGACCAACGACTTCTTCGTCAATCTGCTCGACATGGGCACGGCGTGGAAGGCGACCACGGCGGACGAGGACGTGTTCGAGGGCCGCGATCGCAAGACCGGCGAGGTCAAGTGGACCGGCACCCGGGTCGACCTGATCTTCGGCTCGCACTCCCAGCTGCGCGCCATCGCCGAAGTCTACGGCGCGGCGGACTCCAAGCAGCGCTTCGTTCGCGACTTCGTGGCGGCGTGGACCAAGGTGATGAACCTCGACCGCTTCGATCTCGCCTGATCGCGGCGGGACGGGCTTCGCGGCTTCGTTCGACTGAATTGATGCGTCATGCCCGGCCTTGTGCCGGGCATCCACGTCTTTACGGCATCTCGGCAAGGAAGACGTGGATGGCCGGGAGACCTTAGTCCTAGCGATCCGTCGAAGACGGATCGCGCTGCCCGGCCATGACGGAGGAAAATTGGATCAGGCCGCCGACTAATACGGCAGCCCGACATAGTTCTCCGACAGCGACGCGGTCGCAGCCTGCGATTCCACCACGTAGTTCAGCTCGGCGAGCTGGATGCGGGCGGTGAAGTCGTCGGTGTCGGGGAAATTGTGCAGCATGGTGGTCATCCACCACGAGAACCGTTCCGCCTTCCACACCCGCGCCAGCGCCCTCGCCGAATAGGCGTCGAGGCCGGCCTGGGACTTGTCGGCATAGGCCTCGCGCAGGCCCTGGGCCAGGTAGTGGACGTCGCTGGCGGCGAGGTTGAGCCCCTTGGCTCCCGTCGGCGGCACGATGTGGGCGGCGTCGCCGGCCAGGAACAGGCGGCCGAACCGCAGCGGCTCGGCGACGAAGCTGCGCAGCGGCGCGATGCTCTTCTCCAGCGACGCCCCGGTCACCAGGGTCTCGGCGGCCGCCGGATCGAGGCGGCGGCGCAGTTCGTCCCAGAACATGTCGTCGGACCACCGCGCCACGTCATCGTCGAGCCGGCACTGCACGTAGTAGCGGCTGCGGGTTTTCGAGCGCATCGAGCACAGCGAAAAGCCGCGTTCATGGCGGGTGTAGATCAGTTCGGGCGACACCGGCGGGGTGTCGGACAGAAGCCCCAGCCAGCCGAACGGATAGACCCGCTCGAACTCGTGCAGCGCGGCCGCCGGCACGCTCTGGCGGCTGACGCCGTGGAAGCCGTCGCAGCCGGCGATGTAGTCGCAGGCGATCTCGTGGGTGACGCCGTCCTTGACGTAGCTGACCCGCGGCGCGTCGCCGTCGAAGCCCTGCGGCGTGACCTGGTCGGCGTCGTAGATCGTCACCCGCCCGGCGGCGGCGCGCGCCTCCATCAGGTCGTGGGTGACCTCGGTCTGGCCGTAGACCGTCACGGTCTTGCCGCCGGTGGCGCCGTGCATGTCGATGCGATGGCGCTTGCCCTCGAAGGCGATCTCGATGCCGTGATGAACCAGGCCCTCGCGGTGCAGCCGCGCGCCGGCGCCGACCTCGTCCATCTGGGCCACCGCGCCCTGCTCGAGCACGCCTGCGCGGATGCGGCCGAGGATGTAGTCGCGGTCCTTGCGCTCGACGATGACGTTGTCGATGCCCCAGGTGTGGAGCAATTGGCCGAGCAACAGCCCGGCCGGTCCGCTGCCGATGATGACGACCTGCGTGCGCACGGCGATGACCCTTCCCTGACGTCTGATTTGCGTATGCGATATGGATGTGGCGCGATGGCGACCGGATCGGCGGCCAATGGATGTCCCATTGGGCACTGATTATAGGATATCATCAGTTTTGAAAAGGTTGCCTTGGCAAGTATCCCGTGCGAGATCTGCATGCCGTGCTGTCCTGCACAAATTCCCGGCTGGTCATCACGCTGTCGGCCGGAGTTCGCTATCCCGGAGGCCGCGCGCGCGGCGTCACCGGAGGGCGGCTTGAAAAGCGGGGCGAGTTAGATAACAAGTTAAGAAAAGAGCCAGCCGGCCTCCGGCATGGCGGCGATCACGGAGGGAGCGGATGGCGATGAAGCGGACGGTGCTGGCGCTGTTGATGGCGGCGGGTGCGGCGGGACTGTCGCCCGCATGGGCCCAGGACAAGACCATCAACCTGAAGATATCGCTCTGGGTTCCGCCGGCACATCCGCTGGTGCCGGCAACCCAGGCCTGGGCCGCGGATCTCGAGAAGGCCTCCGGTGGCACCATCAGGTCGACCGTGTTTCCCTCGGAACAGCTCGGCAAGGCGTTCGACCACTACGACATGGCCCGCGACGGCATCGCCGACGTCACCTACGTCAATCCGGGCTACCAGCCCGGACGTTTCCCCATCGTGGCGGCGGGCCAGATCCCGTTCACCTTCGGCGACGGCAAGAAGGGCACGCTGGCGTTCGACGAGTGGTACCGCAAATACGCCCCCGTCGAGATGAAGGACACCAAGCTGTGCTTCGCCTTCATCCATGATCCCGGCTCGCTGCACGGCAAGAAGAAGGTCGTGCTGCCGACCGACCTCCGGGGACTGAAGGTGCGTCCGGCGCAGAGCACCATCGCCGAGATGGTCAAGCTGATGGGCGGAACCAACGTCCAGGCCTCGGCGCCGGAATCCCGCGACGCCATCGAGCGCGGCGTCGCCGACGAGATCACGTTCCCCTGGGGCTCGATGTTCCTGTTCGGCATCGACAAGGTGGTGAAGTATCACATCGACGTGCCGCTCTACACCACGGTGTTCACCTACAACGTCAACCTCAACACCTACAATTCGATGTCGCCGGCGCAGAAGAAGGTGTTCGACGACCATTGCTCGCCGGAATGGGCGGCCAAGGTGTCCGACCCGTGGACCGATTTCGAGGCCAACGGGCGCACCAGGATGAAGGCGCTGCCCGATCACGAGGTCTACAAGCTGACCGACGCACAGCTCGAGGAGTGGAAGACCGCGGTCAAGGTCCTGCACGAGAGCTGGGCCGAGACGGTGCGCAATTCCGGCGGCGATCCGGCGCAGATCGACGCCGACCTCCAGGCCGCGATCAAGAAGCACGGCGCCGGACTCTGACGTCTCGATTGCAGCGGCGCGGCGGCCTCCGCCGCGCCGGTCCACCGCGCCCGACCTGTCTTTGCTCCCGACCGCCCGATCCCCTCCTGATCCGTGGTGCCTTCGATGTCCGCTTCCCCCGCCGCACCGCCCGATGCCGCTCCCGCGGCCCCGCCGTCGCGCTCGGCGCGGTTGATGGACCGCTTCATCGACACCATCGAGCTGATCGCGGCCGCCTTCGTCGGCATCGTGGCGCTGAACACCTTCGTCGCCATCGTGATGCGCAAGTTCTTCGCCGTCACCATCCCGGACTATTACGATTTCGGCCGGCTGCTGCTCGGCATCCTGATCTTCTGGGGCATCGCCGCGACCAGCTATCGCGGCTCCCACATCACCGTCGACCTGGTGTGGGCCAACGTGCCGCCGCGCCAGCAGCGCTGGATCGACGTGTTCGCCACCCCGGTGCTGCTGTTCGTGGTCACGGTGCAGACCATCACGCTGTTCGACAAGGTCCGGACCACCTACCAGGACCACGTCCTGACCTACGACCTGCGGCTGCCGAACTGGCCGTTCTTCGCGGTGGCCTGGGCCGGCGACGTCTCCGCGGTGGTGCTGATCGCGATCCGGACCTGGCGCTTGCTGTTCCATCCGGACGAGATCCACGACGCCAAACTCAAGCCTTCGGAGTGATTGCGTGAGCCCCGAGACCGTCGCCATCCTCGGCTTCGTCATCCTGTTCGTGCTGATGCTGCTGCGCGTGCCGGTCGGCATGGCCATGGGGCTCGTCGGCATCACCGGGTTCGGCTACCTCACCGGCTTCGGCCCGGCGCTGAAGCTGGTCGGCCAGACCACCATGCGCACCGTCACCGACTACACCTTCGGCGTGATCCCGATGTTCCTGCTGATGGGCGCCTTCGTCTCGGTGTCGGGCATCAGCCGCGAGCTGTTCCGCGCCGCCAACACCTTCGTCGGCCACTGGCGCGGCGGGCTCGGCATCGCCACCATCGCCGCCTGCGGCGGCTTCGCCGCGATCTCGGGTTCGTCGGTGGCGACCGCGGCGACGTTCTCCGCCGTGGCCTATCCCGAGATGCGCCGCTTCAACTATCCGCAGTCCTTCGCCACCGGGGTGATCGCGGTCGGCGGCACGCTGGGGGCGATGCTGCCGCCGTCCACGGTGCTCGCGGTCTACGGCATCATCACCCAGCAGGACATCGGCAAGCTGTTCATCGCCGGCATCGTGCCGGGACTGCTGGCGATCGCCATGCACATGATCACCATCGCGCTGATCGGCCGGCTGCGGCCGGGCTTCCTGCCGGCGGGGGACAAGGCGTCGTGGCGCGAGCGGGCGACCGCGCTGCGCGACGTGTGGTCGCCGCTGCTGCTGTTCGTGTTCGTGATCGGCGGGCTCTATGGCGGGCTGTTCATCCCGACCGAGGCCGGCGCGGTCGGCGCGGTCGGCGCCTTCCTGATCGGGGTGCTGCGCGGCAAGCTGAACGGCGAGGGCATCCTGCAGTCGCTGCTGCAGGCTACCCGCACCGCGGCCGCGGTGTTCACCGTGCTGATCGGCGCGCTGTGCTTCGGCTATTTCCTCACCATCACCCAGACGCCGCAGCACGTCACCTCGTTCCTGACCTCGCTCGGTATCGGCGCCTATGGCGTGCTGGCCCTGATCCTCCTGATGTACCTGGTGCTCGGCTGCCTGATGGACGCCATGGCCATGATCATCCTGACCGTGCCGATCGTGTTTCCGGTGGTCACCGCGCTCGGCTTCGACCCGATCTGGTTCGGCGTCATCATCGTCATGACCGTCGAGCTCGGCCTGATCCATCCTCCGGTGGGCATGAACGTGTTCGTGATCAAGAGCGTCATCAAGGACGTCAGCATGTCGACGATCTTCGTCGGCGTGCTGCCGTTCGTGGTCACCGACCTGGTCCGCCTCGTCGTCCTGATCAGCTTCCCGATCCTCGCCACCTGGCTGCCGCAACGCATGCTCGGATAACCCCGAAGGAGACTCCCATGGCGCCCCAGCTTCAGACCCGGCACGTCTTCAGCCTCTCGATCAGGGTCGCGGCGCCGATCGAGGCGGGCGATTTCGGCTACGGCACGCGGCGCGTCATCCCGATCCTCGGCGGCGAGCTGACCGGCGACGCCCTGCATGGCCGGATCCGCGAGGGCGGCGCCGACTACCAGATCATCCGGCCCAACGGCTTCACCGAGCTCGAGGCCAAATACGCCATCGAGATGGACGACGGCGCGGTGATCTACATCGAGAACATCGGCATCCGGTTCGGGCCCAGGGAAGCGCTCGACAAGATCCGGCGCGGCGAGGCGGTCGATCCGGCGCTGATCTATTTCCGCTCGGTGCCGCGGTTCGAGACCGGCCATCCGGCCTACCGCTGGCTGATGGAATCGCTGTTCGTCGGCGTCGGCGCCCGCCGCCCCGACAGCGTCGCGCTCGACGTCCACCAGGTCCTGTAACCAATTGATGTCGTCGTCATCCCTCTGACGGCCGTGGGGATACGCGCGCCTTGTCACCTGAGGCTGCCCGTGTGCCGCCCTCAAGGATGAGAGGTAACGATCCAATCGGATCTTGTCGGGATTTCGACCTCGGGCCGCGCGCCCGGCGACGGCTTGACCGCGCCATGATAGTTATATAAAATAACTATTCATCGACAGAACAAACAAACTGAACAAACAAAACGGGCCAGCCATGGGAAACGCCACCTCCGGGACCGCCGACGCCGATACGCGGGCGCTCTTGGCCATCGACCGCGTCGGGGCGGTTCTCACCATCGGCCTGAACCGGCCCGCCAAGCGCAACGCCATGAACGACGGCCTCGTACTGGCACTCGACGCGTGCTTCTCGAGCATTGCCGAGGACGTGCGCGCGGTGGTGATCCATGGCGTCGGCGAGCATTTCTCCTCGGGGCTCGACCTGTCGGAACTGACCGAGCGCGATGTCACCGAGGGCCTCGAGCATTCGCGGATGTGGCATCGCACCTTCGACAAGATCCAGTACGCGCGGGTGCCGGTGATCGCGGCGCTCAAGGGCGCGGTGATCGGCGGCGGCCTTGAACTCGCGTGCGCCGCCCATATCCGGGTGGCCGAGCCGAGCGCCTATTACGCGCTGCCCGAGGGCCAGCGCGGCATCTTCGTCGGCGGCGGCGGCTCGATGCGGCTGCCGCGCCTGGTCGGCGTGGCGCGGATGGCCGACATGATGCTGACCGGCCGGATCTACACCGCGCCGGAGGGCGTCACGCTCGGCTTCTCGCAGTACCTGACCGAGCCGGGCGGCGCCCAGGCCAAGGCCATGGAACTCGCCGAGAAGGTGACGACCAACGCGCCGCTGACCAATTTCGCGGTGCTGCAGGCGCTGCCGCTGATCGCCGAAGCGAGCCCCCAGGTCGGGCTGATGATGGAATCGCTGATGGCCACCGTGGCGCAGAACGACAAGGAAGCGAAGGCGCGGATCCGCGCCTTCCTCGATCGCAAGACGGCGCGCGTCAAGCCGACGTGATCCGCCGGTCCGGCTCCGGCGATCGCAGGCCGCGGCGCTGCGACGGCCGGGACTGACGGACCGCCAGCAAGATACAACCAGCGCCACCAATGGCGCGGGCGGGCAGGACCAAGGGAGGGCGCAATGCCAGATCCGATCTCGGCGGCGGCGAGGGACGGGACGCCGGATCCCGCGGGATTTCCGTTGCGCCCGATTTCGTTCGGCCGGCCGGACGTCACCGTCGACCGCCGCGACGACGGCACCTTCTATCTGCGGCCCAAGGCCGCGCTCGGGGACTACCCCGAGCGCGTGACCGACAAGCTGATCCACTGGGCCACGGTGGCGCCCGACCGTGTTTTCATGGCAGAGCGCAACGCCGCCGGCGGCTGGCGCGAGGTCACCTACGCCCAGATGCTGGCCTCATCCCGGGCCATCGCCTCGGCGCTGATCGCGCGCGGGCTGTCCGAGGAACGCCCGCTCATCATCCTGTCGGGCAACTCGATCGATCACGCGCTGATGGCGTTCGGCGCTTTCTATGCCGGCGTGCCGTTCTGCCCGGTGTCGCCGCCCTATTCGCTGGTCTCGAAGGACTACGGCAAGCTCGGCTACGTCATTTCGCTGCTGACGCCGGGCCTCGTCTTCGCCGACGACGCCACCCTGTTCGCCGACGCCATCGCCGCCAACGTTCCCGAGGACACCGAGGTCGCCGCCGGCCGTGGCGAGGTGCCGGGGCGGACCGTCACCCTGCTCGCGGATCTCATGGCGACGCCGGAACACGCCAAGCTCGAGGACATGCACCGGCTGATCGGTCCCGACACCATCGCCAAGTTCCTGCTGACATCGGGCTCGACCGGCAACCCCAAGGCGGTCATCAACACCCAGCGCATGCTGTGCGCCAACCAGATCATGATCAGCGACGCGCTGGCCTTCCTCAAGGACGAGCCGCCGGTGATCATCGACTGGCTGCCGTGGAATCACACCTTTGGCGGCAACCACAATATCGGCCTGATCCTGTTCAACGGCGGGTCGATGTATCTCGACGCCGGCAAGCCGACGCCGGCCGGCATCGACACCACCGTGCACAACCTGCGCGAGATCGCGCCGACGGTCTATTTCAACGTGCCCAAGGGCTACGAGTCGCTCCTGACCTATTTCCGCGAGGACGCCGCGCTGCGGCGCAAGTTCTTCAGCCGGCTGCACGCCATGTTCTTCTCCGGCGCCGGGCTGTCGGCCCACATCTGGCACGAGCTCGACGCCCTCGCGGTCGCGGAGACCGGCCGCCGGGTGCCGATGCTGACCGGGCTCGGCGCCACCGAGACCGGCCCGTTCTTCATGAGCGTGGCGCCCGAGACCAGCCGCTCCGGCCATGTCGGGCTGCCGGTCGCCGGCAACGAAGCCAAGCTGGTGCCCAGCAACGGCAAGCTCGAGGTCCGGGTCAGGGGCCCCAACGTCATGCCCGGCTACTGGCGCCAGCCGGTGATGACCGCCAAGGCATTCGACGAGGAGGGCTTCTACAAGCTCGGCGACGCGCTGAAGCCGGCCGATCCCGACAACTTCTCCGCCGGTTTCGATTTCGACGGCCGCATCACCGAGGATTTCAAGCTCGCCAGCGGCACCTGGGTCAGCGTCGGGCCGCTGCGCGCGCGCCTGATCGCGGCCTGCGCGCCGCTGGTCCGCGACGTCGTCATCACCGGCCTCAACCACGACGAGGTCGGCGCCCTGGTGATCCTCGATCTCGACGGCTGCCGGCTGGTCAACCCGACCCTGCCGCATGACGACCTCGCCGCCACCGCCGCCGATCCGCTGATCCGCAACGGCTTCCGCGAGCGCCTGCTGGCATTCACCGCCCACGCCACCGGATCCTCGACCCGGGTGACACGGGCGGTGCTGCTCGACACGCCGCTGTCGATCGACCGCGGCGAGGTCACCGACAAGGGCTCGGTCAACCAGCGCGCCGTGCTGGAGCACCGCGCCGCCGTGGTCGAGGCGATGTACGCCACCCCGCCGGGCGAGGACACCATCCTGCTCGGCGACGACAAGCCTCATCCCCACCCGTGACGGCCTGCGCCACGGGCGGCGGGGACACACCGGCGTCGCCCGGGCGCGATAGACTTCGCGACAACCATCGGAATGAACTATAACACCAGCCATAACAGGCGATCCGCAACGCCCCGCGTGATCAAAGGGAGGACAGGATGGACAGACGGAGTTTTCTGGCGACCGCCGCGGCTTTCGGTGTCTCGGGACTGGCGCTGCCCGCGCGCGCCGACAGTGACGTGATCGTGATCGGCGTCACCACCTCGACCACCGGTCCCGGCGCGGCGCTCGGCATTCCTGAGCGCAACGCGCTCGCCTTCGTGCCGACGGAGATCGCCGGCGTGAAGCTCAGGGTGGTGGTCAGCGATGACGCCGGCGATCCCACCACGGCCACCACCAACGCCCGCCGCTTCGTCACCGAGGGCAATGCCGACATCATCATGGGCTCGGCCGTGACTCCGCCGACCATCGCGGTGTCGACGGTCGCCAACGAGGTCGGCGTGCCGCACTTCGCGCTGTCGCCGATGCCGATGACGCCGGCGCGGTCGAAATGGTCGGTGGTGATGCCGCAGCCGATCCCGATCATGGGCAAGGTGATCTACGAGCACATGAAGAAGAACGGCGTGAAAACCGTCGGCTACATCGGTTATTCGGATTCCTACGGCGACCTCTGGTTCAACGACCTCAAGTCGCAGGGCGTCACCATGGGCCTGCAGATCGCCGGCGAGGAGCGCTTCGCGCGCGCCGATACCTCCGTCACCGGCCAGGTGCTCAAGCTGGTGTCCGCCAACCCCGACGCCATCCTGGTCGGCGCCTCCGGCACCGCGGCGGCGCTGCCGCAGATCGAGCTGCGCGACCGCGGCTACAAGGGGCTGATCTACCAGACCCACGGCGCCGCCAGCATGGCCTTCATCGGCATCGCCGGAAAGGCGGCGGAGGGCGTGTTCATGGCGTCCGGGCCGGTGATGGCGCCGGAAGGCCAGCCCGACAGCGCGCTGACCAAGAAACCCGGATTGGCGCTCGACACCGCCTACGAGGCCAAGTACGGCGCCGACAGCCGCAGCCAGTTCGCCGGCCACGCCTTCGACGCCTTCGAGGTGCTCAAGCGCGTGATTCCGGTGGCGCTCAAGGAGGCCAAGCCGGGTACCCAGGATTTCCGCGAGGCGATCCGCAAGGCCCTGCTCACCGAGCGGGAGATCGCCGCCAGCCAGGGCGTCTACAACTTCACCGAAACCGACCGCTACGGCCTCGACGACCGCTCGCGCATCCTGCTCACGGTCAAGGACGGCAAATACGTCGTGGTGAACTGAGGCGGCGGCTGCCCTCTGGGCCCGTCATCCCGGGGCGGCGCGACAGCGCCGAGCCCGGGATCCATAGCCCCTGTCTCAGCGGCTCAAAGCGAGACCGTGAGTATGGATTCCGGGCCGAGCGCCGGTCAAACCGGCAAGGAGTAGGAGGTGGAAGTCCTCTGCAGTGAAGGTGTAGCGAACCGCACTGGCCCCGAGCCGTGCGCCGTCGCCCGCGAGGGCGAGGGCGAAGCGTCGGCA
>JARLJA010000194.1 GCA_031291445.1 Xanthobacteraceae bacterium
GGCTGCAAAGAATCAGGCTTCGTGGTATTGTTCGTCATGGCGTGGTCTCCAGTCCGACGCTTCAACGCCGGATGATTCGAGGTTGATCACCCCGGAGACTACGCCACCCTCAATTCCTACCAACTCCGCGACGGCACCCGGACGATTTTCGCATCCGTCCGGCCGTTCCCATGAAGCCACCAGAGTAGATCAGGGCGGCCCCGGCGTACGGCGAGAATCGTCCATGCAGGAGCGTTTCTCTGGCGTCGCGGATGGCGCGCTCGAATGACGTCTTGTTCTCGACGAAGAGTATCCAGGAAAAGGACCCCGCAAAATAGACATTCAGGTGGACCGGTTGCGCCGGGTAAGGGCACTCCGCCAATCCAAGTAGAGCCGCTACGAGGTCGGACCGATTGTCGAGGACCTTCGATAGTCCCCAGAAGGTCCGGCTTGATACCTCACGCAAATGTAGCGTTTCCCTGCGATCATAGAGCGCGCGGATCGAGCTCAGTCGACCGAAGACCTCCGTCGCGGATCGCCCTGGGATTGAGATCGGAAGATCCAAGATAGCCGCCTTGATGTCGCTGTCGAGGTCGCTCGATTGGACCAGGCAGCGCCATTCCTCCGAATATTTCAGACCAGGCCGCGGGCGTCCATAGAAGGCGCGAAGGCGGTCCTCGTTGGCCGGAATGGTCGAGATCTCGAATACCGGCTGACGTTCCTCGCGCGAACCGTGGCGCGCCGCCCGGCGATACGCAAGCGTTCCAAACCCAGCACCGGCGAGCACGTCGAGCACATGCCATGCGATCTCGCGATCCGCGCTGGTCTCCGCCTCGAATATCTCAGGCGCTGTTTTTCGATCGATCGGGATTCTGACGGCGTTAGTTCTCTCTTCCGGCCGTGATCTATCCAGCCGATCGAGCGCGCTGCCGAGAACGCGCTTCGCGAGCGGATCGGCGAGGGCGGTCTCCGGAGTCATTCCGCCGCTACGCCGGTGTCGGTCTTGAATGGATTCGCAAGTTCGAATTTCGCTTTCACATCCCGGACCGTGTTGCGGCGGTGCTCTTCGTAGATTTCCGCGATCCGCTCCTGTTCGAGGTCGACTTCGTCGATCCAGGTCTGCGATCCAGCCGTCGGCGCCTTTGAGAAGCTGATGCGCCGATTGAACACGTCCATTAGGGCCGCCATGGACTTGGTCGGCGCGGCGCAAATGAGTTGGAAACCCATTTCCTTGGTCAGGAAGTCGATGACGCGCCGGGTCCTGGTCTCGTCCATGTTCTTGAAGACCTCGTCCAGGAAAAGGGTGCGGAAATGCGAGATCTTCTGTTTCGAGAAGAGCTTGAAGCTCGCCGCAAACACGGCGGCGCGGATGATGTAGAACGGCGTCTCAGCCTCTCCGCCGGATCCCGTTCCCCACGTCGACAGACCGCGCGGATCGCCGCCTTTCGACGACTTCTCGAAGTCATACTTCTTGTAATTCCGGTAGTCGGCGATCCGGTTGAGCTCACGCATCGAATGTTCGATGTCATTGGACAAGAGAAGCAATCGGAGCGCCGCAAGCGTCGCCGCCTCTGCGGGTTCGAAGTCGGCCGCCGAGAACAGATCGGCCGGGCCGGCTTCGGTGCGTTCACGCACGGCCCGGAATAGGTCGAGATACTGGCTGTACTCTTCGCGCAGCGACTGCGTCATGAGGATCTTGTCGCCGGAGAAGCTGATGTCCTCCAGGCTCTTGTTGACGACGTCGATCGTCCGGTCCGGCCCCGTCACCCTCTGCAGGATGCGCAGGCAGAAGTTCGACGTGAACGACCTGGTGAACTGCTGTTCCGCCAGCACCAGCTTTTCGCGCTGTTCGACAAGGCCGGTGTCCCGCTGGCGCCTTATCTGGTCGGCTACCTGCTCGAACTGAGAGCGAAGCCACTCCGTCATGAGCTCGGGTGAAGGCGAGGTGGAGGGATACTGCAGAGCGTGGACGGCGATCTTCTGGTATTCGAGTGCGTCGCGATTGTAGTCGCGAAGCACGTTTTCGGTGGCGTTCTTGGCATCCTGTGCCCACGACCGCCGCTCGATGTTGCGGTCATGGAACGACTTGACCGGCCGTCCGGATTCGATCTCCTGGCGGTACTGAGTTTCGTAGGGCATCTGCTTGATCGGCGGAACGCAGGAAAGCGCAACCCTCCAGTTTTTTTTCTGCGCGTTCGGTGTCGGGCGTCAGCTTGTCGATCTCAAGGTTTTCGTCGGTCGCTTTTTCGTCGGCGATCCGGATGTCACGGTTGAGTTCGCCGACCTTGGGAAGCAAATCATTCTTGCGCCTGGTGAACTCGGAAATCTTCCCCTTGGCTTCAGCAGCCTGCTGCTCCAGATCCGCGATGCTGGATACGTCGAGGCTTTCAAGTTCCTGAGTCGCGGCATTGAGTTCCTTCCCTGCGGATTGGAACGATCCAACGTCCAAGTCCTGCAGTTCGGCCTGCTTCGCGCGGCCCATCAGGGTGATGGCATTCCTGACGCTCTGTTCGCTGGTCGACTTGGTCTCGATTTCCTTGGTGGTCTGCTCGATCGCAAGGGCGAGAACCTCGGCCTGACGGCGACGAACTTCGATGCCGAACACCAGCCCCTCGTCGGGCTCCGACCTGTTTCGGTAGTTGTATCCCGCGACCGAGACTCCGTCCTGCAGCAATCCGCTGCGGACGTCCTTCAGCGCGTCCTCGGTCGCGACACAGACGCTGCGACCGTAACGCGCGGTCAGGTAACCGAGCGCGACCCGGTCGTCGCTCCTGATCTTGCCGACCAACGAGTCCGGTACGGCGGTGCCCGCGTCCCTGAGAGCCCGGCCTATCTGGGCGACCGAGGGGCGGGCGCCGCCAGCATCGCGGTAGGAACGCAGCAACGCGATGACCCGAGTTTCATACTCCGGTTCGTACAGGATGGCGAACCTGTCGTTGCCGATGAAGCCTTCAACTGCGTTCTGCCATGACGGATCTTTCATCTCGACGACGTCGCAGAGTATGCGTGGCTTCGCCTCGGGCAGAACCCGAGCCAGGTGCGCGACAAATTCCGAGACGCCGCGCGGATAGTTCGTGCGGCCGGACGCCAGCGCCTGACGCTTGGTCTCGCTCTCGCTGCGCTTCGTTCTCAGCAAGTCCAGTTGCTGGCGCAACTTGTCGTGGGCGAAGAGGAACGTCTCGGCGACGGCGTCGATTTCAGTGGTCCAGCCTGAACCGACGGCGGCGTCGATCGCGACGATGGCCTCCTCGAGGCTGGCGGCAGCACCGCCGTCGAGCCCGTCCTTGACTGCCCGGAAGTGTCCCTCGATTTCCGGCAGGCGGATTCCATCGATCTTCTCCCCGATGGCGGACAGCCGAATCGCGGCATCACGTAGTTCGTCGATGCCCGAGCAAGCCGAGACCGACTGCCTGATCACGTTGCGAGCGGCGCTCAATGTGAGGGTAGCGCTCCGCAGCTTCTGCTCGAAGCTTCGGATGGTGTCGCCGCTCCGCGCGATCCGGTCCTGAATGCCCAGTCGGATGCGATGGACGTCGCTGTCGTTGATGCGTGTCTTCAGCCGTTCCCAGGCGTCGTTGTGGAGCGCGGCCTGGGCGTCGCAATAGACGATTTCCTTGTTGATCTCGCCGAGAGCGGCGGTGGCCCTCTCTTTCGCGTCGAGAGCTTCGTTGCGGCGGTTGACGGCGTCCTGCAGCAGTCTGGCGGCTTCGAGTGCCGCAAACATCCACTCCTCGATGAAGTGTTTCGCGCCCTCGTTTAGATATCCGTTCGCCTCCTCCAGAAGGCGGACGTTGTTCTCCATCCGCTCGGCCTGCTGTCGCAGGTTCGAGACGTCGGTGATCGTGGTCTTGAGGGTCTCGATCATCCTGGCGTTGTCGTCGGGCTCCAGGATGTCCTCGCGGATCAGGGCGTCGATGTCGTCGGGCTGCCGGTAGGCGATCGAATTGACGAAGGCGCGCATGCAGCCTTCCGCCTCGCGCCGGTCTACCGGGGAGGACTGTCCCTTGAGGGTCGCGTAGAGACGACAGACGTATTCGGTCTTCGTGCTGTAATCGCGTACGGAATCCCTGCCGAACTTCTTGCGAAGGGCGACAAGAAGCTCGTTGACCGGAATGACCTCCTCGGTCCCGTCGACGATCCTGATGAGGTCAGCCGCGCCGATCTTGGCGCCAAAGACGATGATCCGGATGTCTTCCAGCGATTTGAAGAAAGGCTGGTTCGCCAGCCTTTCGAGCCGCGCTTCCGTGCCTACGATGGCGGTGAACGGCTGGCCCGCCCCATCGTCCCTCCCGTCCGGCTCGAAATAGAGGCCGGCATAGCCGTGGGCGCCGTGCTGGCGGTGCGGCTCGGCGCTGTCGTCGGCGCCAAGGACGTAGGACGCGATCGTCCGCTTCGTCTTTTTGCTCGACGAGGTCTCGCTCTGGGCCGAGTTGTATTTGGCGAACCGCAACTCGTTTCCCGTCATCACACCGATCACGGCATCGATGAACGAGGACTTTCCAGCGCCCGTTTCGCCGCCGAGCAATACGATCTCGGCAAGTTGTACGTCGCCGATCGGGAGCTGGCCCCAGTTGACGGTCGTCACCTCCTTCATGATCATCCGGCGGCATCCATTTCCATGTCGTCGATGCCCGCCGAGGGCTCGGTCACGTCTTCCGAATTGCCGCTGGACTGCTGGATCGAGGCGACCGCAGCAGCTACCGCGCTGTCGTAGACCAGCGAGGCGATCTCCGGACGGATGCTGATGACGGCATCTTCATCCTTGAGTTCATCGATGTTGAATTCGGCGACGCCGTGCTTCTTCAGCTTCATGAAGATCGCCTTGCGATGCGAGTCCGCGGCCGGCAGGTCGACCTTGAAGTTGACCTTCATGGCCGTGACGAATTCCGTCACCCTGACGGCGACCCGGCCCCCGGGACCTATCCTGCGTTCGACGATCAGTTCGTCGTAGAGCAGCTTCAGGGTCAGCAGGGCCGCCGTGAAGTCCTTGTGAACGGCTCCCTTCAGTTCACGCCGGATTTCGATCTCCTCACCGATATCCGGCAGGCCGATGTCGCGCGCGCCGAAGGGCTGGAGACGAAAATGCGAGGTGCTGGGATCGTGAAACAACGACGCGCCGTAGACGAACGCGAGCACATCCTGGACCTCATCCTGGCACCGTTGGGCAACCATGTAGAGAGCACGGTGCCGTACGCCGTCGTCGCGCGAAAGAAAGCCGCGGCTGATGAGGAGGGCGTTCACCGCCTGGAACTCCTCCAGCTTGACGTTCTTGGCCTTCAGCCGGTCCTGGATCGACTTCATCTCAAGCCCTCTGCGAGATCTTATGGTCGACGGTGCGAAATACGCCGTTCGAACGGCGTTCGTCCCCCACCGAAACCGTCAGGCCGGTCTCCGCACCGAGGCTCCGGACGATTTCGACGGCGGACATTGCAGCGAGCAGTTGGCGGGCATCCCCGACGGGCAAATGCGTCACCGAGGTCGAGCCGCCATTGGCCACCACGGCAGCATGGACGCGGCTGATCACCTCCTTGGCCGGCACCGCGAATGCCGCGGTCATGGCGTTGCGGATGTCTGCTGCCAACATTTCTTCCCGCGTACGCTTCTTGCGGACGATCGCGGTCGGCGTCCGTACCCGATCGGCGCGGTCCGCTATCTTTAGGTCGGCCGGATCGATCAGATCGGCGCGCTGCGGGAACAGGTGGTGGAGCATCTCGCGGCAGATTTCGTCGCGCTCCTCGTCGCCGGCCGCCGCGAACATGCCGGCGAACCTGATCAGCGGATCGTCATTGCCGACGGCGCTCAGCTTGATCAGTCTGCCGATGAGGATCGCGTAGTTGGTCGAAAATTCACCCACGACCCGATGGAGCTCTTCGTGCTTGATGTCCCGGGTCGACTCGACGACCCTGCGGATCCTCGCCAGCATCCAGGTGTGTAGCCGCTCGCCGTTGGCTTCCTCCTCCAGCGCGGGATGCTCTTCCATCATCTTTCGGTCCGCCGCCTCCAGCACCGCGGGATTCATCGACGCTATGCTTTCGGTCAGGTCGACAATGTCGGAGGCGTGGTTGTAGATGTTGTCGCTGTCGAAGTAGCGCGAGGCGCGCTTGTCGAAATCGTTCACGCCCAGCATGTATCCGACGAGTGCCTCCTTCGATGTCGAGAAGGAGTGGCCCATGATGCGGCGCTGATGCTCGGTGAAGAGGTCGGAAACCTGGCAGACGTCGTCGAAGATGGTCGAGGCGTATTCGTAGGCGTCGACCAGATATTCGTGGTTGCCATCTTCGGAGAAGGCCTTCAGCGCCCCCTTGCAAGCGCGCACGCTGCGTTGGCGCGCAACCGACGTCTTGCGCCGGGTGTCCGCGAACATCTTGGCGATCCGCTTGCCTTCCGGCGTGAAGCGCCAGAGCACCTTGAGGTAGGCGGAGTCGTTGTATTCCTCGATCATGCCAAAGCGCTTGAGGCGCTTACGGACCTTGTCGGCGTAGTCGCGGTCGTCACCGGCGTCGTCGAGTTCCTCGTCGCCTTCTTCGCCGGAGAAGATCAGAGAGCGGTTCTTATCCAGCGCGTCCACGATGATTTCTGTCAGCGCGAGGCGGTCCAGCACGATCTCATAGTCGGCATTCACCCCGAGCGTGCGTTCGTAGATTTCCGTAACCACCTCGAAAAACACGGCGCGATGCCTGCCGGTAAACGGCCGGAATATGTCGACGCGGGCCTTGGACAGGAAATGATCTTGCATGGAAACTCTTAGCCACCGCGAAAGTACACAACGCGAGCGTGCAATCCTATGCCCCAACCTCAGGGGCGACTAGGCCCGAGCGAGCCATCCATTAGACGGAGAAACGCCAAGCTCAGAGTGAAGAAGCGGCGGCAGGCACCTGCGTGGAAGCACATCCGAATATTCGGACGCGATCTCGCCGCGGTAGCACTGACCGCGCGTAAAAAGCGCCTTTCGGCCCATATTGGCCAGCTTCGTCCATCTTGCCGCGGTTGCTTCGGCACAAGCAAGAGAAAGATAGAACAGAATGAGAACGCTTGTCAATTGGCTACCAGGGAATGCGGAGATCGATCAGCAGATCGCGGTCGAACTGCCGCTCTTGCGCAACGCGGTTGCTAGTAGGGATCGCAACGACCACGTCACAAGTCGATTTTCCCGTGATCGATGATTTCGTCGATATCGTCAGCGTGCCAGACCATGCCGATCTGAGCTTCGCCCGGAACGTCATCCGTTCGGTAGATTCCGATGACCCTGTCGATCGGCTTGCGGTCGTCCGTCACGACCCAGTTCGATGATTCGAGGACATGATTGTTGCGACTCCTCAAGATGACCGGAGAGCCGGACATCCCGGGGCGGGAAGCCGTGTCGACGAGGTAGTAGCGCATGGTGAGCTTGACAGCGCGCAGATTAAGTTGGGTTTTGCATTTGCCCGGCTTGAAGAGCCCAATGTCGGATTCGCATAAGGTATATTATGGAATATTTATCTGGACCCTGCAGTAGAAAAGGCCTGCGGTTCTGCCTCTGGAACGCGCCCTAGCACCCTGAGCATTCAAGGAAACTCCGGCAGGATTCCGGCCGCGCTGAAGCCGCCATCGACCGCCAGGATCTGGCCGGTGACGAAGCTCGACAGCGCCGGATCCAGCAGGAAGCCGGCGGCGCCGGCAATCTCGCTCGGCGCCGCATAGCGCCGCTGCGGCACGTGGCTCAGCCAGGTGGCGCGGTCGGCCTCGCTGTGCATGGCCTTGACCAGCGGCGTCTCGACCGGCCCCGGCGCGATGGCGTTGACCCGTATGTTGTCCGGCGCGAGCTCGGCGGCCATCACCTGGGTCAGGGTCGCCACGCCGCCCTTGGAGGCGCCATAGGCCGCGCGGCCGACATTGCCCCGCAGGCCCGACACCGACGTGATGTTGACGATGGCGCCGCCGCCCAGCGCCTTCATGCGGCGCGCCGCTTCGCGGCCAACGATGAAGGTGCCGACCAGGTTGATGTCGAGCATCCTGCGAAACAGCTCGACGCTGGTGTCGTAGAACGCGACGTCGCGGCCGATTCCGGCGGAATTGACCAGGCCGCGCACATCGGCGAAATCGTCGCGGCATGCCTCGAGCCCTTTCACCACGCTGGCTTCATCGGCGACGTCCATCTGGACCAGCCGCAGCTGGCCGGCGCCGGCGTGGTCGAGACTGGCACGGGCGGCCTGCAGCGCGTCCATGGAGAGATCCGCCACCACCAGCTTCCAGCCGTCCTGAAGCAGCGCCTGCGCGATGGCGAGCCCAATGCCCGAGCCGCCGCCCGTCACGATTGCAACGCCCCGATCGGTCATGCGCCTCGAAATCCTCCCATCATCATTGCAGCCGAGCCTGACATGAAGGCGGCCCCGACCGCAAACCGGTTGATACCTTGGCCGGCGTCAAAAGGATGATGCCAAATGGGTAATGACCTGACGGAACGCGGTCATTATGATCGCGCCGCAAGCCCCCGGGGATGGAATGGGGCCGCAGGGAGAACGTCCAATGCAGGTTTCGCGTCGGCTGCTGCTCAAGGCATCCGCGGCGGCCACCGTGGCTGGCGCCGTCAGCGCGCCGCACATCGCGCGCGCCACGCAGGCCGAATTTACCTTCAAGTTCGCCAACAACCTTCCAGATTCGCATCCGTCGAACCTGCGCGCCAGGGAGATGGCGGCCGCGATCAAGAGCGAAACCGGCGGCCGGTTCGACCTGCAGATCTTTCCCTTCAACCAGCTCGGCTCGGACACCGACATGCTGAGCCAGATCCGTTCGGGCGGCGTCGAGTTTTTCACCATGTCGGGCCTGATCCTGGCGATCCTGGTGCCGGCGGCCTCGATCAACGGCATCGGCTTCGCGTTCCCCGACTATGCCACGGTGTGGAAGGCCATGGACGGCGAGCTCGGCGGCTACATCCGCGGCGAGATCGCCAAGGCCGGCCTCGTGGTCATGGACAGGATCTGGGACAACGGATTCCGCCAGACCACCTCCTCCACCCATCCGATCCGAACGCCCGAGGACTTCAAGGGCTTCAAGATCCGGGTCC
Source organism: Xanthobacteraceae bacterium (assembly GCA_031291445.1). GTDB lineage: Bacteria > Pseudomonadota > Alphaproteobacteria > Rhizobiales > Xanthobacteraceae > Bradyrhizobium_A. Next base: position 9,023 of record JARLJA010000194.1, read on the forward strand.
CGGTCTCGCCGCTGTGGACCTCGATGTTCAAGGCCTTCGACGCCGCGCCGGCCTCGATCAATTTCAACGAGGTCTATTCGGCGCTGCAGACCAAGGTGGTGGAGGGCCAGGAGAACCCGCTGGCGCTGATCAACACCGCGAAGCTCTACGAGGTGCAGAAGTTCTGCTCGATGACCAACCACATGTGGGACGGCTACTGGTTCCTGGCCAACCGGCGGGCGTGGCAGTCGCTGCCCGACGACATTCGCGACATCGTCGCCCGCAACATCAACGGCGCGGCGCTGAAGCAGCGCGCCGACCTCGAAACCCTCAACGTCACCACCCGCGACGACCTCGCCGCCAAGGGCATGGCCTTCAACCAGCCCGACACCGCGCCGTTCCGCGACAAGCTACGGCAGGCCGGCTTCTATACCGAATGGAAGGGCAAGTACGGCCACCAGGCCTGGGCAATCCTCGAAAGCGCGGTCGGCAAGCTGGGCTGAAGCCATGCAGGCCGCGGACCTCCATATCGATTCCAACCGCGGCGCCGCCGCCGCCGGCGAACCGTCCGGTTTCGACCGCGTGCTGACCGCGGCCGAAGCGCTCGTCGGCAGGGCTGTCGAAATTCCGGCCGCGCTGCTGGTGGCCGCCGAGGTCGTGATCCTGCTGGCCGGCGTGGTGGCGCGCTACGGCTTCCGCCGGCCGCTGGTGTGGTCGGACGAACTGGCCTCGATGCTGTTCCTCTGGCTCGCGATGCTGGGCGCCGTGGTTGCCTTCCGGCGCGGCGAACACATGCGGATGACCGCGCTGGTCGCCCGGCTGTCGCCGCCGTGGCGCGCCTTTCTCGATCTGGTTGCCACCGTCGCGGCGCTGGCGTTCCTGGTGCTGATCGTCGGCCCCTCCTGCGACTACGCCTACGAGGAAAGCTTCATCACCACCCCTGCTCTGCAGGTCGCCAACAGCTTCCGCGCCGCGGCGCTGCCGGTCGGGATTGCCTTGATGGCGGTGTTCGCGCTGCTGCGGCTGCTGCGGTCGGCGGACCGGCGCGCAACGCTTGCCGCCGTCGCGGCGGTCGCGGCGATCCTCCTGGTGTTCTGGCTGGCGCAGCCCTGGCTGCGCCCGCTCGGCAACCTCAACCTGGTGATCTTCTTCGTCGGCGTCGTCGGTCTCGGCGTGTTCGCGGGCGTCCCGATCGCCTTCGCCTTCGGGCTGTCGATCTTCGGCTACCTCGCGCTCACCACCCGCACGCCGCTGATGGTGCTGGTGGGGCGCATGGACGAGGGCATGAGCCACCTGATCCTGCTGTCGGTGCCGCTGTTCGTCTTCCTCGGCCTCTTGATCGAGATGACCGGCATGGCCCGCGCCATGGTCGCGTTCCTGGCGAGCCTGATGGGACACGTCCGGGGCGGCCTGCACTACGTGCTGCTCGGGGCCATGTACCTGGTGTCCGGGATTTCCGGCTCCAAGGCCGCCGACATGGCCGCTGTCGCCCCGGTGCTGTTTCCCGAGATGAAGGAGCGGGGCGCCCGCCCCGGCGATCTGGTCGCCCTCCTCGCCGCCAGCGGCGCCCAGACCGAGACCATTCCGCCCAGCCTGGTGCTGATCACCATCGGCTCGGTGACCGGGGTGTCGATCTCGGCGCTGTTCACCGGCGGCCTGTTGCCCGGGCTGGTGCTGGCGGCGTGCCTGTCCGCCGTGGTGTGGTGGCGCTATCGCGACGAGGACCTGCGCCACGTCCACAAGGCCTCGGCCGGCGCCATCGGCCGCGCCTTCATCGTCGCCCTGCCCGCCATCGCGCTGCCGTTCGTGATCCGCGCCGCCGTGGTGGAGGGCGTGGCCACCGCCACCGAGGTCTCGACCATCGGCATCGCCTATGCCGTGCTGGCGGGCCTGGTGATCTACCGCCGCTTCGACTGGAAACGCCTGATCCCGATGCTGGTTGACACCGCCTGCCTGTCCGGCGCCATTCTCCTCATCATCGGCACCGCGACCGGCATGGCCTGGGGCCTCACCCAGTCGGGCTTCTCCCGGGCCCTCGCCACCACCATGGCCACCATGCCCGGTGGCGCGTTCGCCTTCATCGCGGTGTCGATCCTGGCCTTCGTCGTGCTCGGCAGCGTGCTCGAGGGCATTCCGGCCATCGTGCTGTTCGGCCCCCTCCTGTTCCCGATCGCCCGCGCGGTCGGCGTCCACGAGGTGCACTATGCCATGATCGTCATCCTGGCCATGGGGATCGGCCTGTTCGCGCCGCCGTTCGGGGTCGGCTACTACGCCGCCTGCGCCATCGGCCGGGTCGATCCGGCCGAGGGCCTGCGGCCGATCTGGGGCTACATGGCAGCGCTCCTGGTCGGGCTCCTGGCGATCGCGGCGATACCCTGGATTTCGATCGGATTTTTATGATGTAGATCAATTGATTATTGGATAGATCTCGTAAAATGAAGAGAGCGAACTAAGGTTTTACTTTAACACTAAGACGCTGAGCTAAGTATCTGAATTGGCGACGAAGACAGGAGGCGCAGATGAACACCCCCCAAGGCCACTACAGCTTCGGGCTCGACAAGACGCCGGCCAACTATGTGCCGCTCTCGCCGCTCAGCTTCCTGGCCCGCGCGGCCGCCGTCTATCCGCAGCTGACCAGCGCGGTCTACGAGGACCGGGTCTTCACCTGGGCCGAGACCTACGAGCGCTGCCGCCGCGCGGCGTCGTTCCTGAGCCGGCGCGGGGTCGCCCGCGGCGACACGGTCGCGACCATGCTGCCCAACCTCCCGGCGATGAACGAGCTGCATTTCGCCGTGCCGATGACGGGCGCGGTCATCAACACCCTCAACACCCGGCTCGACGCCGCGGCGATCGCCTTCATGCTCGATCACGGCGGCGCCAAGGTGCTGCTGGTCGACCCCGAATTCTCGGCCGTGATCGCCGAGGCGCTGTCCCTGATGAAGGGCCGCAAGCCGCTGGTGGTCGACGTCGACGACGCCGCCTTCAGCGGCGGCCGGCGGATCGGCGAGATCGAATACGAGGACGCCCTGGCCTCGGGAGACCCCGGCTTCGTGTGGTCGCACCCCGAGGACGAATGGGACGCCATCGCGCTGAGCTACACGTCGGGCACCACCGGCAACCCGAAGGGCGTCGTGACCCATCATCGCGGCGCCTATCTCAACGCCGTCAGCAACGTGCTGGCCGCCAATCTCGGCCCTCACCCGGTGTATCTGTGGACCCTGCCCATGTTCCACTGCAACGGCTGGTGCTTCCCGTGGACCATCGCGGCGACCGCCGGGGTCAATGTCTGCCTGCGCAAGGTCGACCCCACCAAGATCTTCGACCTGATCGCGCGCCACGGCGTCACCCACATGAGCGGCGCCCCGATCGTCTACAACACCCTGATCAACGCTCCCGGCGCGCCGCGGGGCGCTGACGCCAGGCCCGTGGTCGGGCTGATCGCCGGCGCGGCCCCGCCGGTGGCGGTGCTGTCCGGAGCGGAGAGCATCGGCATCAAGCTGACCCATGTCTACGGCCTCACCGAAGTCTACGGCCCGGCGGCGGTCTGCGCCGTGCAGCCGGGCTGGGACGACCTGCCGGTCGATGAGCGCGCCCAGCTCACCCGGCGGCAGGGCGTGCCCTACCCGCTGCAGGAGGGGGTGACCGTGCTCGACCCGCAGACCATGCTGCCGGTGCCGCGCGACGGCGAAACCATCGGCGAGGTCATGTTCCGCGGCAACATCGTGATGAAGGGCTATCTCAAGAACGCCAAAGCCACCCGCGAAGCCTTCGCCGGCGGCTGGTTCCACACCGGCGACCTCGGCGTCCTGGACCAGGACGGCTACGTCATCATCAAGGACCGCTCGAAGGACATCATCATCTCCGGCGGCGAGAACATCTCCTCGGTCGAGGTCGAGGACGTCCTCTACAAGCACCCGGCGATCCTGTTCGCCGCCGTCGTCGCCAAGCCGGACCCCAAATGGGGCGAAGTGCCGTGCGCCTTCATCGAGCTCAAGCCCGGCGCGACCACCACCGAGGCCGCGATCCTCGCCTATTGCCGCGAGCACCTGCCCGGCTTCAAGTCGCCCAAGGCCGTGGTGTTCGGCGAGCTGCCGAAAACCTCGACCGGCAAGATCCAGAAGTTCATGCTGCGCGACCAGGTCGGGTCGGCGAGTGCGATCACGGCGTGATCAGGCGCCGGCGATGGTGAGCCGCAGGCCGTCATAGCCGGCAATGACGTGATCGGGCAGTTGTGCCCCGAGCGCGTCGTAGTCGAGATCGGCGTGCAGGTTGGTCAGTACCGCACGGCGCGGCTTGAAGCGGTCGATCCAGTCGAGCGCATCGTCGACGCTGAAGTGGCTCGGGTGCGGCGCGTAGCGCAGCGCGTCGATGATCCAGAGGTCGAGATTCTCGAGCGCGGGCCAGCTCTCGGGCGGAATGTCGCTGACGTCGGGGGTGTAGGCGGCGTCGCCGATCCGGTAGCCCAGCGCGGGAATGTTGCCGTGCCGCAGCAGGAAGGCGGTCAACCCCAGCTCGCCGCCCTTCCCGGCAACCGTCCGGCTTTCGCCGGCCTCGATCGCGTGACTGGTCAGGATCGGCGGATAGTCGCTGCCGGGCGGCGACACGAAGCAATAGGAGAACCGCAGCAGGATGTGGTCGGCGGTCGACTGGTTGAGATGGACCGGGATCCGCGCGCGCTGGTGCAGCACCACCGAGCGCAGATCGTCGATGCCGTGGGTCTGGTCGGCATGCTCGTGGGTGAGAAACACCGCGTCGATGTGGTCGACCTCGGTCGCGATCAGCTGCTCGCGCAGGTCCGGCGAGGTGTCGATCAGCACCCGTGTGATACCGGCGTCGCCGCGCTTTTCCGCCAGCAGCGAACAGCGCAGGCGACGGTTGCGCGGCTGGGCCGGGTTGCAGGCGCCCCAGCCGAGCGCCGGTCGCGGGACTCCCGCGGATGATCCGCTGCCCAGGATGGTCAAGGTCGTGGTCGGCGTCGTGGTCATGGCTGTCCGTCGGGCCGCGGCACCTTGCCGAACAGCCGGAAGAAGTTGTCGGTGGTCTGGCGGGCAATGTCGTCGAGGGTGGTGCCGCGCACCTCGGCCAGCACCTTGGCGGTCTCGACCACGAAGGCCGGCTCGTTGCGCTTGCCGCGATGCTTGCCGGGCGCGAGGTAAGGCGAGTCGGTCTCCACCAGGATGCGGTCGGCCGGCAGCTCGGCGGCGAGGTCCCGCAGCGCCTGGCTGTTCTTGAAGGTCAGGATGCCGGTGAACGAGATCGACAGGCCGTGGGCGATCGCCTTCATGGCGAGCTCGCGGCCGCCGGTGTAGCAGTGCAGCACCGCCTTGAACGGCCCCTTGGCGATCTCGTCGTCGAGAATCCGCCCGCAGTCCTGGTCGGCCTCGCGGGTGTGGATGACCAGCGGCAGGCCGGTGGCGCGGGCGGCGGCGATGTGGGCGCGGAAGCCGCGCTCCTGGGCGACCGGAGAGCCGTGCTTGTAGAAATAGTCGAGCCCCGCCTCCCCGAGCCCGACCACCTTGGGATGGGCCGTCAGCGCGATCAGTTCTTCGGCGGCAATACCGTCCTCGTGGTCGGCTTCGTGGGGATGGGTGCCGACCGTGCAGTAGACGTTGGGAAACCGCTCCGCGATGTCGAGCAGGGCCTGAAGCCGCCGCACCTTGGTCGAGATCGTGACCATCCGGCCGACGCCGGCCGCCTCGGCGCGCGCCACGATGCCGTCGAGGTCGGCCTCGAAATCCGGGAAGTCGAGATGGCAGTGACTGTCGACCAGCATCACGGCTTGCCCGCGGCTTCTGCCGGCTCGACATAGCGCGGGAACACCGGCGTCGGCGGCGGCAGCGGCTGGCCCGGCGCGATCCGCGCGGCCAGCGCGGCGAAGCTGCGGGCGTCGGGTGCGACGCCGAGCAAGTCGAGCAGCCTGGCGCAGGAGTGCGGCATCACCGGCTGGGCCAGGATCGCGACCTGGCGCACCACCTCGGCGGTGACATAGAGCACGGTCGCCTGACGGGCCGGATCGGTCTTGGCGAGCGCCCACGGCGCCTCGCCGGCGAAATAGCGATTGGCCTCGGCGACCACCGCCCAGATCACGTTGAGCGCCTGGTGGATCTGCTGGGTCGCCATCGCCGTCCGCGCCGCCGCCAGCATGGCGTCGGCCTGCGCCAGGATCGCGTTGTCGTTTTCGCTGAAGCCGCCCGGCGTCGGCAGCACCGAGCCATACTGCTTGGCGATCATCGACAGCGAGCGCTGCGCCAGATTGCCGAGGTCGTTGGCGAGATCGGCGTTGGTGCGGGCGACGATGGCCTCGTGATTGTAGTTGCCGTCCTGCCCGAACGAGACTTCCCGCAGGAAGAAGTAGCGCAGCTGGTCGACGCCGTACTGGTCGGCCAGCGTGAACGGATCGACCACGTTGCCGACCGACTTCGACATCTTCTCGCCGCGGTTGAACAGGAAGCCGTGGGCGTAGACGCGCTTGGGCACCGCAATCCCGGCCGACATCAGGAAGGCGGGCCAGTAGACGGCGTGGAAGCGGATGATGTCCTTGCCGATGATGTGCACGTCGGCCGGCCAGAACCGCCAGTTCGGGTCGCTCTCGTCGGGAAAGCCGACGCCGGTGATGTAGTTGGTGAGCGCGTCGACCCAGACATACATCACGTGCTCGGGGTCGGCCGGCACCTTGACGCCCCAGTCGAAGGTGGTACGCGAGATCGAAAGGTCCTTGAGCCCGCTCCTGACGAAGCTGATCACTTCGTTCTTGCGCGAGTCCGGGCCGATGAAGTCGGGCTTGCTCTCGTAGAGCGCCAGCAGCCGATCCTGGTAGGCCGACAGCCGGAAGAAATAGCTCTTCTCCTCGACCCATTCGACCGGCGTGCCCTGCGGCCCGCGGCGCACCTTGTCGTCGCCGACCACGGTTTCGTCCTCAGCGTAATAGGCTTCGTCGCGAACCGAGTACCAGCCGGCGTAGCTGTCGAGGTAGATGTCGCCGGCCTTGAGCATCCGCGCCCAGATCTCCTGGCTGGAGCCATGGTGGGCCGGCTCCGAGGTGCGGATGAAGCGATCGAACGAGATGTTGAGGCGCTCGTCCATCTGCTTGAAACGCGCCGAATTGCGGGTGGCGAGCTCGAGCGCCGTCATGCCCTCGGCCTGCGCGGTCTGGATCATCTTCTGGCCGTGCTCGTCGGTTCCGGTCAGGAAGAAGACGTCCTTGCCGTCGAGGCGCTGGAAGCGCGCCAGCGCATCGGTGGCGATGGCTTCATAGGCATGGCCGATATGCGGCACGCCGTTGGGATAGGCGATCGCTGTGGTGATGTAGAACGTCCCGGATTTCGTCGCAGTCGCCATCGCCGCGAAAGCCTTTCATGCGATTCAATTTGGCCTGCGGAAACAGCCTGCCAAGATTGCTGGTGAAACGCCGCTGACCACCGCGGGCTGCGTCAAGGCCGAGGGAAGCGGGCCACGTCGGCGAGCAGGCCAAATACCGAGAAAACCAGCGGTTTCCGTTCAAGATTGAAGGCTTCGGTGTCACGCGCGGCGTGGGTCACCTTTTCCCATACCTCCGCGAGCCGCGCAAGCCGGGGCAGATTTGCATTGGCGTCGGGGACCTTGAGCCGCTCGCTCATCCAGCGATCGACCGTGTCCATGAAGGCCGCGACCGCCGTGCGGTCGTAGCCGCCGAGCGCGTCGCCGAGCGCATGCAGCGCCCTCTGGTCGACCTGCGGCAGCCTCTCGAGCAGCTCCAGCGTCCGCTGGTGCAGTCCGAGCGCGTCGCCGCCGAGCAGCGTCAGGGCGCGGGCGACGCTGCCTTCGGCGGCCGCAGCCGCCTCCTTGAGGCCGGGCGCATCGACGCCGATTCCGGCGCTCGCCGCGACCGCGCGGGCGACGTTCTCCGGGGACAGCGACCGCAACGGCAGTTTCCGGCAGCGCGACTGGATGGTCGCCAGCACCCGCGCCGGCGCGTGGCTGATCAGCAGGAACAGCGAACGCTGCGGCGGCTCCTCGAGAATCTTCAGGAGCGCGTTCGCCGCGTTGGCGTTCAGCTCGTCGACGGTATCGACGATGCAGACGCGCCAGCCTTCGGCGGCCGCCGTCGAGCCGAAAAACCCGATGGTCTCGCGGGTCTCCGCCACGGTAATGACCGTGCGCTTGACGCCCTTGTCATTGGCGGTGCGCTCGAGCGTCAGCAGCGAACCGTGGCTGCCCCCGGCGATGCGGCGCGCCACCGGGTGCGCGGCGTCGACCGCAAGCGTGGTGGCCGCCTGAACCTCGGCCGCGGCGGGATCCGGGTGGGCGAGCACGAACCGCGCCATGCGGTAGGCGAGCGTCGCCTTGCCGATGCCCTGGGGCCCGCCGATCAGCCAGGCGTGCGGGATCCGGCCGCTGCGATAGGCCGCCAGCAGCGCGGCTTCGGCGTTCTCATGGCCGAACAGCTCGACGGTCTCGCGCGGCGCGCGAGCCTCGATCGCATTTTCGGCCGCCCGGCCGCTCACAGTTGTGCCGCCTCGCGCCGCGGCGCCAGTTCCGCGAAGCGCTCCTGTACGACCTGCCAGATCCGCGCCGCCACGGTCTGTTCGTCGGCGTCGGCATCGATCAGCACGCAGCGGTCCGGATTGGCGCTGACGACCTGGCGGTAGGCGTCGCGAAGCCGGCGATGAAAGTCATGGCCCTCGGCCTCGAAGCGGTCGGCCGCGGCGCCGCCACGGCGCCGCGCCGCGCGCGCCAGGCCGGTCTCGGCCGGAACGTCCAGCACCAGGGTGAGGTCGGGGCGCAGGGCGTCGATGGTCACCCGGTCGAACGCGTCGATCAGCGCCGTGTCGACCCTGCCGAGGACGCCCTGGTAGACCCGCGTGGAATCCGAAAAGCGGTCGCAGAGAACCCACAGTCCGCGCGACAGCGACGGGCCGATCAGGAGATGCACGTGGTCGTCGCGGGCCGCCGCGAACAGCAAGGCCTCCGCCTCGGCGCCCAGCACCTTGCCGACCCCCGACAGCACCAGATGACGCATGACCTCGGCGCCCGGTGAGCCGCCGGGCTCCCGGGTGACGATGGTGCGGACGCGCGCGGCGGCGAGCCGATCGGCGAGCAGGCGGATCTGGGTCGACTTGCCGGCGCCCTCGCCGCCCTCGAAGGTGATGAAACGTCCGCGCGGTGTCGCCGAACCGGGTGCCGGAGAGGATGCCATGCTACAGTTTCTCGGTGCCGGAGCGGAACAGGCCGATCATCAGTTCGGTCGCACCATCGACCGCGCGGCGCATGGTCGAGCCCACGCCCACCGCTTCGGTGGTGTAGAGCGGGCTTTCCACGGCGACATTGGCGCCGCGCCAGACCCTGATCACGCCGACCTGCTGGCCCGCCTGAATCGGCGCCTGCACCGGCCCCTGGTAGACGATGCGGGCGATCAGCTTGTCGCCGCCAGCCTTCTGCACCATCACGCCGACGGGATCGCGGGTTGCCAGCCCCACCGAGCGGCTGTCGCCGCCGAACACCTTGGCGTAGCCGATGACGTGGTCGGCGGCGAACAGGGTCCGCAGCTCGAAATTGCGAAAACCCCATTCCAGAAGCTTTTTGGCATCGGCGAGCCGGTCGTCGGGGTCGCTGACGCCGTTGACGACCGCAATCAGCCTCAGGCCGTCCTGGACCGCCGAGCCGGCCATGCCGTAGCCGCCCTCCTTGGTCGACCCCGCGCTCAGGCCGTCGGCCGAGGTCAGCGCGTTGAGGAGCGGATTGCGGTTCTGCTGATGGATCTTGTTCCAGAGGAAGTCGCGCTCGTTGTAGAGCTTGTAGCTGTCGGGATAGGTCTGGATGATGTGCCGCGCCAGCTTGGCGATGTCGCGCACGGTCATCTTGTTGTCCGGATCGGACATCCCGGTGGCGTTGCCGAAGGACGACTGGGACAGGCCGATGTCGTGCGCCCGCTTGGTCAGCATGGCGGCGAATTCGCGCTCGTTGCCGGCGATGCCCTCGGCCAGCACCATGGCCGAATCGTTGCCGTTGACGATGATCATGCCCCGCAACAGGTCGTCGATGGCGACCCGGCTGTGGATCGCCGCGAACATGGTCGGGCCGCCGGCGGGGGCCCCGCCGCGCCGCCAGGCATTCTCGCTGACGACGAACTGGTCGGTTCCCTTGATCTCGCCGCCGCGCAGCGCGTTGAACACAAACTCGGCGGTCATCAGCTTGGCCATGCTCGACGGCTGCCCGACCTGGTCGGGATTCTTCTCGAACAGGACGCTGCCACTTTTGGCCTCGATCAGGATCGCGGTCGGCGCGTTGATCTCGACCCCGCTGTCATCCTTCTTGGCGCCCTGCACGCTGTTGTTGGCGGCCCGGCTCGTGACGGCGCCGAGCCCCGCCGCAACGATGACCGTCAAAGCCAGAAACGCCGCCACCACGCGGCGATGCCGCGCCGGACGGTTGTATGCCGACAGCTCTCGCAAACTGATATGACCCTTGATCCCGGCCCACGCCCTGGCGTGGTGGATTCGACATTCGCTTCACCAGCGTGCCGCGTTTCTAACAGCTGGACCGGCGCCGAACAATGTCGCAGGCTGCGGTCTGCCGGGGATGGCGTGGACATCTTCGAACCGCGCTCAAGCACCGTCCCCGCCAGCCCGGCACGCGACCATCAGCCCCCTCACTGAACCGGCCAATCAAGGCGGAATAGCGATGTCAAATTCCCGCACCATCTCGCTCAATGGTATCGACATGTTCATCCGCGAACAGGGCCAGGGTCCCCTGGTTCTGCTGTGTCACGGCTGGCCGGAGCTGTCCTATTCCTGGCGCCACCAGATCGGCGCCCTGGCCGAGGCCGGCTATCGGGTGGTCGCGCCGGACATGCGCGGCTTTGGCCGGACCGGCGCGCCGGCCGAGATTGACGCCTACACGATCTTCCACACCGTCGGCGACATGGTGGCGCTGGTCGGCGCGCTCGGCGCCGCTCAGGCCGTCATCATCGGCCACGACTGGGGCGCGCCGGTGGCGTGGCACGCCGCCATGTTCCGGCCGGACATCTTCACCGCGGTGGGGGGCCTGAGCGTGCCGCCGCCGCGGCGCGGACGCGCCCGTCCGCTGGAGACCCTGCGCAAGGAGGGCATCGAGAACTTCTACTGGCAGTATTTCCAGGAGCCCGGCATCGCCGAGCGCGAGTTCGAAGCCGACGTCGACTTCACCATGCGCGCGGTGTTTTCCAAGGGCTTTTCCGACACCGGGATGTCGCAGATGCTGAAGCCCGGCTTGGGTTTTCTCGGCGACCGCGGCATTCCGCGCGACCTGCCGCCGTGGCTCTCGGAAGACGAGCTCGCGGTGTTCGTCACGGCCTACCGCAAGTCGGGATTTCGCGGCGGCCTGAACTGGTATCGCAACCTCGACCGCAACTTCGACCTCACGGCGCCCTGGCACGGCGCGCAGATCCACCAGCCGTCGATCTTCATCGCGGGGTCGGCGGACGAGGTGGTGACCGGATTGATCGGCGCCAAGCGCGTCGCGGACATGGAGAAGGTTCTGCCGAACCTGCGCCAGAAGCTGCTGATCGATGGGGCGGGCCACTGGGTGCAGCAGGAATGCGCGGCCGAGGTCAATGCCCGCCTGATCGCTTTCCTGAAAAGCCTGCCCTAGGACAGTCGTTCCGCGGCGCTCGCGGCGCCCTCAGTACAGTCCCCGCCCCGACAGCAGCGAGGCGATTCCGTCCTGCCGGTCGTCGACCGGCGCGTAGGCGGCGGGCGCCGCAGCGCCGGCGTCGGAGGTCGCGGCGCGGAAATCATCGGGCAAGCGATCGCCGCCGCGGGACGCGACTTCCTGGGAGGTGTTGCCGAGCGTATACGGCCGTCCCTCCGGTACCGGCACCTCGCCGCGCACCGGGCGTCCGGCCGGCGTCCCATCCGGAACGAACGGCCGAGCCGAGGCGATCCGCACGGTCGACGGCGGCGGCGCCGGCTCCCCGGTCCTCAGAGTGGCCTCGAGCAAGCGATCGTCGGAGCCTTCGAGCGGGGCGCGGCCGACATATTCGACCCTGACCCGGGCAATGCCGCTGGACCTGAAGTCGAGCAGCCGCGCGGCGTTGTGCGACACGTCGATCACGCGGTTGCCGTGGTACGGGCCACGGTCGTTGACGCGGACGATCAGCGATTTGCCGTTGGCGAGATTGGTCACGCGGGCATAGCACGGCATCGGCAGCGTCGGATGCGCGGCCGTGACCGACGTCATGTCGAACACTTCGCCGTTGGCGGTCAGACGGCCATGGAAATCGTCGCCGTACCACGACGCCAGCCCTTCGGCCCGGTATCCGGTATCCTCGGTCGGGACGTACTGACGCCCGGCAACCGTGTAGGGTTTGCCGACCCGATAGGTTCCGCCACCCTTGGGAACCGGATCACCGAAGTCCACCACGCGGGGGCTCGACGACACACCGTATTTCGGATCGACGTGGCTCGAGAACTTGTCCGACGCCGCGCAATTGGCCAGCAGCAGGCAAGCTGCCGCGATTGCTGCGCCACGCGCGGCCCGAGCTGTGCGCTCTGCCCCCAGTCGTCCCATCAAGTCCCCACTACCCACTCTTCGGCTGGCGCCTGCCGCTGTCCGGAGGCTGGCGTCGCACCGCCGTCCCCACCTCCACACCGCGATGCGATCATAACGCAGCGAAAACAAGGCGGAAATGGGGATAGCAGGGAAGTGGTAAACCGCTCGTTTCTCCCGGTCCGTCTCCGGCAGCGCCGCCGCTCACCCACGGTTATCGGCCGGCGGGAGACCGGCAAACGGCGCCCCCCGCACCTCGATGAGATCGACCGGGCCACCCGCCTTGTCGTCGTCGAACGCGCCCACCACCAGGCGTCCGGTTGACCATGCCATGGTGTCGAGATTGGTCCGGCCAGCATATAACAGGGGGCCGTTCTCGGCCCGGTCATGTCCGTGGACGACGTGGTAATCGCCATAACCGCCCGCATATGCATCAGGATACCGTTTGCACAGGAGCGTTTTGACCGGCTGTCGGTCGAGCGGCTGGTCGGCGTCGACACCGGCATGGACATAGATGCGATGGCGATCCACGTACATCAGCTCCAGGGCCGCGATCCAGGCGCGGTGATCGTCGGGAACGACAGCGAGGTCGGGCGGGTCGCCGGCGCCGTAGGAGCGCAGCGCCGTGTCGCCGCCCTTCGCAAGCCAGTTCGGCAGCCGTTCCGGGTGCTGCAGCGCCTCCTCCATGAGAATCTCGTGGTTGCCCTTGAGGCCGACCAGCCGCCAGCCCGGAGGCGGTGACCGCCCGAGCTCGGCCAGCAGTTCGATCACCCCACGGCTGTCGGGGCCGCGGTCGATGTAGTCGCCGAGCGTTATGACCGTCGCAGGATCACCATGCGTTCTCGCCGCGATGTCCCGCAACGCCGCCGTCAGCAGATCGCACCGTCCGTGCAGATCGGGAATGACGTAGGTGCGCGTCATGACTTGCCCGCGACCGAACACCTGATGAACCTCTCGACATTTCCACCATTGCACACCCGTGTCGCCGACGTATAGAACTGCGTCGCATATGCCGACCGGGGCGATGCAAACGAAGTCTTTTCAGGCGCACCATCGTTGCCCGCGCTATGCCATGCTCGACGATCGCCGGTGCAGCAAGCAACGGCGGGGGATGAGAAACACCGTCCACGCATGCGTACGCTTTTCGTCACCGTCGACCCGAGTTTTCCGCCCGTATCCGGGGCAGATCTTCGAAACTGGCAGAATGCAGAGGCGGCCTTGTGTTGCGGACCGACGATGCTGGCTTCCCTGCTGCCGGCGCGAGCGCAGCAACCGGCGAACGGACTGATCGTGACGGACCTCGACGCGCCCGGCAATCGGCATGATGTCTGGACCAGGGATGCGATGATCAGGATTCCCGACGGCACGGATCGAAGGCTCGTCGACCTCGCGACCTCGTTCCGCGCCGATACGCTCGTTCTCGAGGCCACGGCCCTGGCCCGGCTTGCCAGAGCCGCGAGGCACGCGGTGAGGCATGTCGTCGTCGACATGCACAACATCGACTCCCATCTCGTGGCGCAGGAGGCGCCAGGTTCAATTTGGCGGCGCCCAGGCGCGGCCTGGGACGTCCACCGCCGCGCCAGAAAGTTGCGGGGGCTCGAACGCGCCGTCGCCGCGATCGCCGACCGAATCTGGGTCTGTTCGGAGCAGGAGCGGCAACGGCTGCTGAGTGTCGCGCCGCGGGCCCGCCGCGTCGACGTCGTGCCCAACGGCATCCCGCGCCCAGAGCTTGTTCCCGACGACGTATCGATCCGGTCCGTCTCCGCGAGCGCCGGACCACGGCTGCTATTCGTGGGGCATTTGGCGTATCGCCCCAATATCGAGGCGGCCGGCAGGCTCGTCGACATCGCATCGATGCTGCGACGGACCCGGCCGAACACGACGCTGGTGCTCGCCGGCCGCAATCCCGCCGCCGAAATTCTCGCACTGTCCCGCCCCGGCTTCATCGACATTCGATCGAACCCGGACGACGTCGGCGCCCTGCTCCGCGACGCCGACCTCACCGTGGTGCCGCTGCAAAGCGGCGGCGGCACCAGGATCAAGGTGCTGGAAGCGATGGCGTGGGGTCTTCCCGTGGTCGCGACGGCCCGCGCCGTCGACGGCCTCGGTCTCGCCGCAGGAGAGCACTACGAGCGCGCCGAAACGCTGGAGGAATTCGTCGCCGCGATCGACCGTCTGCTGTCGCAGCCGCAGCGCTTCGCATCGCAGAGTTCGGCGGCGCGGCGGTTCGCGCTGACGGCCTACGGTCCGCATGCCATCGGTCGCGCCGTCGCCGCCGCATTGGCGCCAGCGTGAAAACCTCACCATGATCCCGAAGATCATCCACCAGACCTGGAAAACCGCCGAGATCCCGGCGCAATGGGTCGCCTTCCGGCAGAGCTGGCGAGACCTGCACCCGTCCTGGCAGTACCGGCTGTGGACCGACGGCGACCTGGCACGGCTGGTCGATGAGAGCTTCCCCGAGCTCCGCGACCTGTTCCACGGTTACAACACGCCGATCATGCGCTCCGATCTGGGCCGTTACCTCGTGCTGCAGCGCTTCGGCGGCGTCTATGCCGATCTGGACAGCGAGGCGGTGGCCAGCTTCGACTGCCTCACCGACATGAAGGTGCCGGTTTTCGGCGTCGAACCCTCGACGCACGCGTCATTGGAGCCGGCACGCGCCCGCGGGTTTCGCTGCGTGGTCGGCAACGCCGTCATGGCATCGCCCGCAGGACATCCCTTTTGGGCGCACCTCTTGTCCGTCATTTCGCGCTGTCGCTCGGCAAGTGGGCCGCTCGACGCCACCGGACCCTACGTGCTCACGGCGGCCGTCGAAAGCTTTGCGCCTGCCGACGATGCTCCCCGCGTGCTGCCGGCGCATGTTTTTGCTGCGGTCGACAACGCGGGGCGTTCCGTGCCCACCGGGGACGATGCCCTGCCGCCGCTCGCACGCCACCACTGGCACGGCACCTGGTGGCGGCCGCAGCTGGCCGCCGCCGCCCCGCCGCGCCGCCCGCGGGCTGCGGCCCGCACCGCTGCGTGGTGGCGAGACCGGCTGGTCGGCCCGATCCTGGATTGGCGGTTTCGCCGTGCGGTCGATCGTCGCCTGCTGGACCGTGCGAACCTGTCCGGACGTCACGTGCTGATCGCCATCCCCGTCAGGGACACCGCAGCGACGCTCGGCGACCTTCTCGAAGCCATCCTGCGCCTCGACCACCCGCGCGACCAGCTGTCGCTCGCCTTCCTCGAAGGCGACAGCATGGATTCCAGCCTCGCCATCCTTGAGCGCTTCGTCGCCGAACACGGCGGCGAATTCCGCTCCGTGAAACTGATCCAGCGCGCCTTCGGACAGCACTTTCCGTCGCCGAGGTGGGGCCGCCCCCACCAACGTGGGCGTCGCAGCCACATCGCGCACGTTCGCAACGTCCTGCTGGCGGAAGCCCTGGCGGATGAGGATTGGGTGTTCTGGGTGGATGCTGACATCATCGCGATGCCCCCCACCATCATCGGCGACCTGCTCGCGACGGGAGCTCCCATCGCCCATGCCAATGCCGTGTTCGCGCCCGGCGGGCAAAGCTTCGACGGCAACGCCTGGCTCGTCGAACGCGCGGTGTCGCTGGACGATCTCGCCAACTATGTGCTCGGCGGCATCTACCAGCCGCCACCCGGCCACAAACGCCTCTATCTTGCCGATCTCCGCTATCGTGACACGGTGGTTCTCGACAGTGTGGGCGGGACGGCCCTCATGGTGCATGCCGACCTCCACCGGGCCGGTCTTGCCTTTCCGGAGCGTCCCTACCGCTGGCTGATCGAAACCGAAGGCTTTGCCGCCGCCGCAGGCGATCTCGGTCTGATGGCCGTCGGCCTGCCGAACCTCGAAGTCATTCATGCCCAGGAGCGGTTGGCGCCTGTTCTTGACGCCGACGTTCGCGAGCGGCGCGAGATCGGGGCCTTTCCCCACGGCGATGCATCATGGCAGGCCGTGGTGGATTTCCTGCGCCGCCGCTTTGGTGACGCTGCGCGGTTGCTCGGGCCGGCGGAGTTCATCAACGAACTGCCCGGCACGTTCCCCTACGACGTCGCGCGGCACATCGAGCTCGACGCCCTCGACGCGGTCGCGGTGCACAAGGGCCAGCTCGACCGCATCGACCGCGGCGTCTGCCTGCGGCTCGCCGATAGCGGCATCCCGCTCTACGGCAACGACGTCTTCGTCGTGTTCGCGCCGCGCGGACCGAAGCCGTGGCGCACGATCGGCAGGCGCCATTTTCCCAGCTTCCACGACCAGATCGCGGACGCGACGCCGTGGGCGCCGAAATTCCCGCAGACCCATTCCGAATTCGCCGGGCCGACAACCGTAATTTTGATGACCACCTTCAACCGCCCCGATCGCCTGCGCGCCTCGCTGCAGAGCATCGCCGCGCTGAAGGCTCCCACCCTGGTGGTCGACGACGGCTCGGATCCGCGTTTCGCCGCCGACTACGCCGCGGTTTTCAGCGAGTTCGGCGTTCGCGTCCTGCGGCTGCCGGACAATCGCGGCCTGCCGGCCGCGCTGAACGCCGGATTGAGCTACTGGCTTGCCGATCCCAATGTCGAATGGATCTCCTATCTGCAGGACGACGTCGAGGTCCGTCCCGATCTCTTGAGCGTGCTGGCCGCCGTGCAGGATCCGACCGACCACCCGCTGCTCACCGGTCGCCTCGACCCGCTGCACACGGTGTTTGGCGAGATCGCGGTCAACGGCCAGCGTGTCTTTCTGCAACGGATGTGCCCCGCGGTCCATCAGCACGCCCACCGCGACTATTGGACAAAGCAACTCCCCATTCCAACGCCCTATTTCCAGGCCCCGAAACACTGGCCCGGCGTGCCCCAGCGCGGCTCCGACGAGGACTGGTGGTTTGCCCAGTGGAGCCCGCATTCCGTCGTCAAGCAGGGAAAATACGTCGCTGTGTTGCCGGGGCTGGTGCGGACCACCACCAGCCGGGCGGCGGACTCGACCTGGCGCAATGCCGGCATCGAAGACCCTCCCCTGGCATCGCGATAGGGCCCGCCCTCGCGCGCCCGGCGGTCCCGTCGTCTTGATCCATCGCAACTCCTGCCTGACGCGGCCGCCGCATGTTTGCCGCCAGGGGGGCACGCCATGACCAATCCGGACTCGACTGCCGTGGATAAGCACGGGCCGGCCAGCCTCCAGTCGGCGTGGCACGGGGTGCATTGGGGGCTCCCGCTCGCGGTTGCCGTGCTGGTCGCCGTGCTGCTGCTGCCGACGCCGGAAACGCTTCCGCTCGCCGGACACCGCATGCTGGCCATACTGGGCTTCGCCGTCGTGCTCTGGATCACGGAAGCGCTCGACTACGCGATCAGCGCCGTGGTGATCTCCGCCCTGATGGCCGTCCTGCTCGGCCTGTCGCCGTCACTCGCCAATCCCAAGCTCCTGATCGGCACCGTGCAGGGCCTGACCATGGCCATGAGCGGGTTCGGCAACACCGCCCTCACCCTGGTCGCCGCCGCGCTGTTTCTCGCCGCGGCCATGTCAATCACCGGCCTCGACCGCCGCATCGCCCTCGTCATCCTGGCCCGGGTCGGCGCCCGGACCAGCCGCATCGTGATCGGCGCCATCGTCGTCTCGACGGTGCTGGCTTTTCTGGTCCCCAGCGCCACGGCGCGGGCCGCGACCGTGGTCCCGATCATGATGGGCATCATCCTCGCCTTCGGCGTCGAGAAAAAGAGCCGGTTCGCCGGCCTGTTGATGATCACCACGGTCCAGGCCGTCAGCATCTGGAATGTCGGCATCAAGACCGCGGCGGCCCAGAACATGGTCGCCGTGGGCTTCATCCAGAAGATGCTCGGCCACGACGTGACCTGGTTCGACTGGTTCATCGCCGCCGCGCCGTTCTCGATCGCGATGTCGATCGGCCTCTACGCCATCATGATGGTCATGATGCCGCCCGAGACCCGCGAAATACCGGGCGGCCAGGCCAGCGTGCACAAGGCACTCGCAGAGCTCGGTCCGATGACCGGGGCTCAGATCCGGCTGCTCACGGTGTCGCTGATCCTGCTCGGCTTCTGGGCGAGCGAGGGCCTGCTGCATTCCTTCGACAGTTCGACCACGACGACGGTCGCGGTCGCGCTGCTGTTCCTGCCCGCCGTCGGGGTGATGGACTGGAAGAAGGCCAATGCGCTGATTCCATGGGGCACCGTGGTGCTGTTCGGCGTCGGCATCAGCCTCGGCACGGCGCTGCTGCAGACCCAGGCGGCGCAATGGCTGGCCAACCTGATCGTGACCTGGTTCGGCCTCAACGCCCTGCCAGCCTTCTCCATCCTCGCGGTCCTGGCCGCGTTCCTGGTCGTGATCCATCTCGGCTTCGCCAGCGCCACCGCGCTGGCCTCGTCGCTGATCCCGATCGTGATTGCAGTGCTGCAGAAGGTCGCCACTCCCGGGATCAACGTGCTGGGCATGACGCTGATCCTGCAGTTCGTCGTCAGTTTCGGCTTCATCCTTCCGGTCAATTCGCCACAAGGCATGCTGGCCTATGGCACCGACACCTTCACCTCGCGGGACTTCGTTCGCACCGGCCTCGTCATCACGGTGCTGGCCTATGTCCTGGCGCTGGTGTTCGGCGCCACCTACTGGCGCTGGCTGGGTTACGTGTGAGGGATCCGGCGGTCGCGCCGGCCGATCCGACTCTCGTTGCATCCCGACCGTCATTCAGGCATTGCGGCGGCGTTCCAAAACGCCGCCGCAATCCGGTTTTCTCTCAGGCGAATGCCTTCTCCAGGGACTCGGCGATCACACTGAGCGACTTGTCGTGGCGGGTGATCGGCGGAATCACCTTCTTGATGTTCATGAGCTCGTAGACCGCGGTCTGCGCCGCGCGCACCGAGTATTCCACCGTGAACACCACGTCGTCGGCGACTTCGACGAACTGGCTGATGAACCCGAGATTCTTCGAGATCTTCGGCACCGGCAACGGACGATCCGTCTTCTTGCGTGGCATGAACATGCTGGTGATGTAGGGCATCCGGCACGGCACGCAGGTGGCGTGGTCGAACACACCGCGCTCGAAGTTGAGATGGCCGCACAATTCCTGGAGAATCTCGGCGCCGCCGCACTCCGACATCGGCTTTGCGACGAAGTCGCCGATCCGGTCCGGATGCAGCGCATAGCCCCAGAATACCTGGACGTCCCCGGGCTGATCGATGAAATGCGGCTGGTGATAGAGCACGACCGACATCAACCAGCGCGAGTCCTTGAACGTCACCAGTCCGCCGGTGCCGGCGGCGTTGCCGGTGAACGCCTCCATCTTGTCGAAGAAGGCGGGCGTCCGGCAGGTGGCGGTGAAGGAGGCCCAGTAGGATTCGGGGATCGACGAGTTGAACGCCGCCGGGTTGCCGAATTCGGGGCGGCCTTTGGCGATCTTTTCCCACAGCGCCCAGCCCTGGCTGTCGGACCTGGTGAGGGGCTTCGGCGGGGCGGTCATTGAGCCCAGGCTCGAGGCATCGGTCATGGAGCCGTTCTGGAAGAACACCAGGTCGTCGGCGGCAAGCGTGACCGAACCGACGGCGCTGTCCGGCGCCATCACCAGGCGGCTGACGCGGAGCGTGCCGCCCTCCTCCACGAAGTCCATGTCGGTGACCGCGGCCTCGCCGATGAACCGCACCCCGCGCTCGGACAGCCAGCTGCTGAGCGGGCGGACGATGGCGTCATACTGATTGTAGACGGTGCGCTTGACCCCGGCGAGCGTCTCGATCCGGGGAAACTCGCTCATGAAGCGGTGCAGGTAGCGCTTGAGCTCGACGGCGCTGTGCCACGGCTGAAACGCGAAGGTGGTCTGCCACATGTACCAGAAATTGGTCTCGAAGAACGCCGGCGACAACCAGTCGGTGATGCGGCTGTCGCCGAGCTTCTCCTCCGACGCTTCGGCCAGCCGCACCAGTTCGATGCGGTCGTGCATGGTGAAGCCCATGCTCGAGACGTCGACCTTGTGGCGGTTGCGATCGACCAGACGCGCCTGCGAATGCGCCTTGTAGTCCTGGTTGAAGGCGACGGTCTCTTCCCGGATCGTCCGCGACGGATCGGCCTGGGAGGGAATGCTCGACAACAGCCCCCAGGTGCATTCGTAGTGATCGGTGGTGAGCATGCGGCCGCCGCGCAGCGTATAGGAACCGTCGGGAAGCCGCGCGCCATCGAGGCTGCCGCCGAACAGCGGCTGCTTCTCGTAGATGGTGATGTCCTGCCCGTTGACGCCGCCGTCGCGGATCATGAACGCCGCGCCAGCCAGCGAGCCGATGCCTCCGCCGATAAAATGAGCTTTCATGGTGGGATATCCTTCTTGCGCCGTCCGGACGTACCGCCCGGAGCCGGCAAGAAGCGACTAGATCAGTTGCCGGGCGACCTGCATGATCTGCGTCAAGGCTCGGTCCGCGGGACAGCGCGGACAATTCGACCGCGCTTGTGACCCTTGACAAATGTGGCCAAAATGGCCCCGTGAAAACGCGCTGCCGTCCTTGAGGGGATGGCTCGCCCCTCACATGACCCGTCAACGGCCCGACGCCAGGTCGGGGCCTGGAGATCGCCGACGAAATGACGACCCTGGTGACCGGCGGTGCAGGCTATATCGGCGGTCACGTCGTCTCTGCGCTGATGCAAGCCGGCGAGCCGGTCTTCGTCATCGATAACCTGTCGAGCGGGCAGCGGGCCACGCTGCCACCGGAGGTCCCACTCGCCGTGGGCGACTGCGGCGACACGCAGTTGGTCGCCGCGGTAATCCGTGATCACGGCGTTTCGGCCGTCATTCACCTCGCCGCCCCCGGTAGCGTGACGGGGCCTGGACGCGATCCGGACGGCCTCTATCGCGGTCCGATCGCCACCCGCAATCTGCTCGAGGCGGCGGCAAATAACGGGGTTCGCCACATCGTTCTCGCCTCGACAGCGGCGGTGTACGGCGATTCCGACCAGCTGCTCATCTCCGAGGACGCGCCGGCGCGACCGCTCTCGCCCGCTGCCTGGTCACGGCTGATGAGCGAGACCGTGCTGCAAGGCCTCGCTGCGGCCCATGGTCTCGCCTACGTCATCCTGCGTCCGTTCAGCGTTGCCGGAAGCGACCCGGGGCTTCATCCGGATCTGGCCTGCGGCCATGGCGAAGCGCTGGTCCGGGTGGCGGTCGAAGCCGCTCTCGGCATTCGATCGCATCTCGACGTCTACGGCACCACCCATCCCACCCCCGACGGCACTGCCCTGCGCGACTATGTTCACGTCGGCGACGTCGCCCGCGCCCATGTCGCGGCGCTGCGCTACCTGCGTGCCGGGGGCGCCAGCGCGACCTTCAATTGCGGCAGTGGCCGCGGCCATTCGGTGCGCGACACGGTCGCCACGGTGGAGCACGCCTGCGCGCACCCTGTCCCGGTGCGCTATGTCGGACCGCGGCCCGGCGATCCGGCACGGCTGGTGGCCGACAGCCGTCGCATTCGCGCGGCGCTGGCCTGGGCGCCGCGCTTCGACACGCTCGAAACCATCGCCGCCCACACGCGCGACTGGGTGCTTGATCGGCAGGCTCGCCAGCAAGAAGCCACCGACGCATTCGCGAAGATCGTCGCGGTGTCCGGCGTCCCGGCGCCTCGATTGCAGCGGCTGTTGGCCGGGTTCGGATCCCGCTCTGGCCCCGCGCTCCGCGAGCCGGCCACAGTCAGGACGCCGGCGCCGGTCTCCAGCCTTCCCGCCCCCCCGATCCTCGCGACGCCGCGCGCCGACCAGGCCCGGACGCTGACCATCGGGATGACGACCGACGACGACTATGACGGCGTCTATTTCACCTTGCAGGCGATCCGCCTTCACCATCCGGAGATCCTGGACGACGTCGAATTCATCGTCGTCGACCACAACGCGGTCGGGCCCTGTTCACGGGCGCTCAAGGAGATCGAAGCCCTGATCCCCAACTATCGATACATTCCCGAGGGCGGCTGTTCCGGCATGGCGGCCAGGGATCGCCTGTTCCAGGAGGCCAGCGGCGACTTCGTGCTGTGCCTCGACAGCCACGTCCTGTTGATGCCCGAAGCGCTGACGCGTCTGCTCGCTTACGTGAGGGCCAATCCCGCCACCCCGGACCTTCTGCAGGGCCCGATGGTGCACGCCGACCTGACGACCTGTTCGACCCACTTCACCCCCGGATGGCAGGCGGGAGCCTACGGCATCCGGGACGCCGAACCGGCCGGCGCCGACGTCGGGCTGGCGCCCTTCGAAATCCCGATGCAGGGGCTCGGGCTCCTTGCCTGCCGACGCGACGCGTGGCCGGGTCTCAACCCGGCGTTTCGCGGGTTCGGCGGCGAAGAGGGCTACCTTCACGAGAAGTTCCGCCAGCGCGGCGGCCGGGTGCTGTGCCTGCCGTTCCTGCGCTGGACGCCGCGGCCCCGACGCCCGCTGGGCTCTCCGCGCGCCAGCGGCTGGGACGATCGCGTGCGAAACTATCTGATCGGATTTCGCGAGCTCGGCTGGGACACGGCGCCGATCGTCGATCATTTCAAGGCCTTCCTCGGCGCGCCGGTGTGGTCCGTGATCGCCGCGCAGCTGGGACCGGAGCTGGTGCCTGCCGACGAGGCGGGCGCGCCCGCCACCTGGCGGAACGCGACGGAGGAGACCCCGCCGTGCTGACCACGCCCGCGGATATTCGGGACCGTGCGCTGCTGGCGCTGCTGGGGGACATCCTGCGGCCCGACATCGCGCCGGCCGCCATCGGCGCACTGCGCCTGCGCCTGATGCAGAGCGGATTTTCCTGGCAGGCGCTGGTTGATCTGGCGCGCGAACAGGGCGTCCTGCTGCCGCTCACCTACGCCCTCTCCGGGCGAACCCTGCTGCCACCGGTTCCGCGATCGATCGCCAACACCGCCAACCATGTCGGCGTGCGGCTCACTGAGGCCTATGCCCAACACCTCTCCTATCGCGAGGCGGACCGGCGGCAGCTCGAGGACATCCTGCGCATCCTCGACGGCATCGGGACCCTACCGCTGCTCCTGAAGGGCGCGCGCTACCTGGTGGCGCCGCTCGGCCCCTGGTGCGCAGCCCGCAGCATGGGCGACCTCGACATCCTGGTCCGGTCGCACGACGCCGCGCGCGCCTTCGCAGCGCTGAAGGGCGCGGGCTATCGCGAGATGATGGAGGACGGTTCGTCCTACGGGCCGGCCTATGCCTATCATTTGCCGCCGCTGGTGCATCCCGATCACGCGCTGCCGGTCGAGATCCATGTCGACGCCCTTGCCGCCGCCGGCCGCCCGATCATGAGCACCGAGCAGGTGTGGTCCCGCGCCACGCGGGACGACGGCGCATCCTTCTTCGTGCTGCCGTCGCGGTGGCACGCCTTGCATGGCCTGCTCCATCACCAGATCCAGGATCGAGGCCACCTTCAGCGCGTGCTGAGCATCAAGGCCCTGTGGGAATGGACCATGCTGGCGCAGGCTTTTACCGAGCCCGACTGGGAGGCCATCAGGACCCATATGAGGTCCGCACACGCGCTGGACGTGCTCGACAGCTGGCAGTTGCAGGCGCAGCGGCTGTTCGGGCTCGATACGCCCGGCGACTGGGGGGCTTCGGCCGCCGCGCGGGCCCACGCCGATGCGACGTTTCGCAAGGCCTTCAGGCCGTACTGGCTGCGCCGCACCGGCACTATCGCCGACCAGCTCCGGGCCTCCTTCGCGCGGGAGACGCTCGCCAGCAAATACGACGTGCCGCTGTCGCGGGTGTCGCTGCTCCATGCCGGCAGGAACCTGATGGACCTGCTGCGACGGCATCGCGGCAACCTGCTGCAGCGCCTCACCGGGCTCCAGGATCAGCTCTGGTAGGCAAGGCCGACGCGCGCAGTTCGGCGAGACGCGCCTTCACCGCGCAGGCCTCGGGATCGGGCGAGGTGTGCGCCGCCTCACGATAGAGCCGTGCCGCTTCGTCGAAGCGGCCGTCACGAAAGGCGCACAGCGCCAGCAGTTCGGCCGAGAGATGGCTGAACAGCGCCTTGTCGTAGGCGAGCTGAGGTTCGAAGAACGCATCACCGTCGATCGCCAGCAGCCGTTCCAGGATCGGGCGCGCGGTGTCGTGATCACCGCGGTCGACCGCGACCTGCGCCACCATCCACTGCAGGGCGAGGTTGTCCGGAAAATTCTCCAGTGCCTCGG
Organism: Xanthobacteraceae bacterium; assembly: GCA_031291445.1. GTDB lineage: Bacteria > Pseudomonadota > Alphaproteobacteria > Rhizobiales > Xanthobacteraceae > Bradyrhizobium_A. The sequence goes on from JARLJA010000194.1 coordinate 33,644, forward strand.
CGAGCAGATCGTCGACCGCCTCGCCGCGCCGATGGCGCAGTTTCAGCAGGGCCAGGTGGAGGATGCTGTTGCCGAGCCCGCTGCGGGCGTCCGGCGCCAGCGCGCGGTGCCGCGCGATCCCGTTCGCCCACGCCTCGGCTGCGGCCTCCTCGTCGCCGGCGAGCCGCAGACAGTCGCCCAGGTGCCACCAGCAGAACAGGTTGTCCGGATCGCGCGCGAGATGGTCGCGCAGCAGCGGGATGTTGCGCGGGTTCTTGGGACGCTGATCCGCCTCGTAGCCGACGTGATGGAGGCTCAGATCGCTGCTGCCGACCTCGCGCCCGTCGGTGCCCATGACGGCCTCGATACCCGGCCAGATGGTCTCGTGGATCACCCCGCGAAAGCGAATGCGCGGATCGTTGCGGAACAGGCGCAGCTCCGAATAGCCGGTCCAGCCGACACGCGGATGAAGCCGCAGCCGCCATGCCACCTTGGTGCCGTCGGCCAGGGCCCGCGGCAAGGCGTCGTCGTCAGGGACATCGAGCCGCTCGTCGGCGTCGATGTACAGGATCCAGTCGCTGCGGGCCTGTTCCAGCGCGAAATTGCGAGCGGCGGAGAAATCATCACACCAGGTGAAATGGTGCAGTCTGATGGGGAATTTCGTGGCAATGTCGATCGTATCGTCGCGCGAACCGGTGTCGACCACCACGATCTCGTCGACCCGGCCGGCGAGCGACCGCAGGCAGTCCGCGATGACGGCGGCCTCATCGCGGACGATCAGGGCGGCGGTCACGCTGGTCATGTCACGCTGGTCGTATCGTGCAGGCGATGGCCCCGGCCCCGCCCGCCCCCGCCAGATGCCGGTGTGACGTCACGATTTGGCGGGATGGCCCCGCGGCGGCTGCGTCGTCGTTGCCGCGGGCGCTCGCGTGGTGGTCGGAGATGGCGGAGAGGTCGTCGCCGGGGCCCCCGTTGTCGTGGGGCGGTGTGTCGTCGTGACGTTGGCCGACGCCGCATGCATGAACGCGTCGATGGTCAGGTCCGCCATGGTGAACGATACGATCATCGGTCCGACGAACGCGCCGGTGCCGATCAGCCGCTTCAGGGTCGAGCGCTTGCCCTGATCCAGGCCGTCCAGGGCAGCCTCGAGATTTTGATCATTGTCATTCATCTGCAACACAACTCATCCGCAACGCATCAACCCGCTATTCACGCTTCGGTAAAGCGCTTTCGTACAGGATTTACCGCTCACCGTCCAGCGCGCGCCCGACGCACCTGACGGCGCCGTCGTGCTCGCCGAGCGACAGGTCGAAGCCCCTGGCGCGGCTCACCAATGCCGCGACGGCCCCCACCGAGGCCCCCCGTTCGGCCTCGCGCATCCCGATCTCGGACATCAGCGCCTGGGCGACCATCATGGCCGGCATCGGCCGCACCGACGAATAGCCGCCGTGGTTGGGCTGCAGCACGATGACGCAGTCGACCTGCCCCTTCTCGATGCGCCAGGGCCCGCCGACCCGGGTCGGATCGACATTGAAGATCCGGACGCCGCGAACGTCGGTATAGGCCGGCGACGACAGAATGACATCCGCGATCTCCGGCAGCAGGGCCAGGGACCTTTCCTTGACCCGGCAGGCGCGCGGCCGCGCGATGGCGCCGTCGGCGTCGAGAAAGACGTGCTCGTCGCCCTCCATCTCGTAGCCCGACAGCATCAGCCGCAGCACCAGGGTGGTCTTTCCGGCACCCCGGCTGCCGGCGATCAGGACCCGCCGGCCATTTCGGCGCAGCAGGGCGGCGTGAATGATTCCCGACCGTGGCCGGTCCATCAGGGACAAGGAGAACAGCCTTTCGTGGAGATGATCGATCACCGACCGCGTGTCGATCACCTCGACGGCATCCCGGCCCGGCTCGACGATGCGGTAGCGCCCCCGCACCGGCTCGACCGCGATGACCTGCTCGGCGATCGGTGCGGCGGCGATATCCGGACCACATGCGAGATATTGTAGCGCTTCGAACGCGACGCTGTCCGTCGTGCGCATGACGATCCGCCGGTCGAGCGTGCGGGCCGTTACTTCGAAGGTGATAGGATCAATCCTTCCCTGAGCAGCGAATCGAGGCCGGTCCGGATTTCATCGTGCGCGGCGGCGCCGAGCTCGAACGCGGCGGCCACCCTCGCCACGATCTCATCGATCGCGTGCGCCCCGTTGCAGAATTCGAAGATGATGGCGGCGGTCTTGTTGAGATAGTGCACGCGATCGCGGTCGCTCTGGTAGACGATATAGCCGTCGGGAACCTCGTGGACCTCGAGATTGGGCGCCTGAGTAACCAAGTCCGACATGAACCCCTGACCGAGAATCTGCGAAAACCTAACTTTCAATTATATCTGCAGTCCCGGTCCCAGGACAACCCGGCGCCGTCCCCAAGCCGGGATCACGCCGGGCGTGCGTAATGGTTTGGCGACAGCACACGCGGCCAGTTCTTCTCCGAACGCCGCACCAGCTCCACGCGCTGGTCGCGCCGCGCCGCGAGCTGCGACACCAGCTGATCGCGAAAGCCGCGCCAAGCCGCTGCGTCGAGCGGCGACATCTGCCGCAGAACCTGCTCGGGGACGTCGTCGAAGGCGTCGTTGACGAGCGACAGCGCCGCCGCGAGCGAGGCGGCGCGGTCGGCATCGTAGCCGGCCGCGAACCACGCCGGCTGCGCCAGCGCCGCGACCAGATCGGCTGACGAACGCGTCGGCAGGGGAACGTCGTCGAGCTTCGACGCCGCGCGCGTTCCCGGCTCGGCGACCACGATGTCATTTCCGGGCGCGCGACCGAGCCCGACCCACGCCCCGTCGCTGGTCTTGTCGAGCGTCGCCAGGGATTCATCGTAGCCGTAGAACCGCAGCCGCGGCGCGCCGTCGCCATCGATCACCGCCCAGTGCTGTTCGTACTCCCTCCCCGCGCCGACCCGTCCCCCAGGCAGTAATTCCACGTCCCGGGGCTGGCTTCCGCCGGATTGCAGACGCACATGACGCAGCGCCACCAGCCGTTCCTCCTCGGCGCGGGCAAGCGTCGAACGTTCCGGGGGCTGAAAAACGGTTCCGCTCCATCGCCGCCGCAGGTCCGCCAGCGCGGCCTCGCAGGCCGGCATCAGCCCCGGCGCCACCAGCGGCCGGTTCGGGTGATCGAGGAACCATTTTGCGCCGGAGCGATGATGCAGGAACGGCTCGCCCGACGGATCCCGCTGCACCATGTCCCAATCGAACAGGAACGGGCGATGGGCCAGGAACCCGAACGTCCTGTTCAGCAGCAGGGCCGAAAGCAGGAAGGTGTCCTTGTCGCCATGGATCAAATCGTAGACCTCATCACAATGTTCGTTCAGAGCGATGGCGAGATCGAGCATGTCCCAGGCGCGGGTCTTGTCGGCGAGCAGCACACCGGAATCGACACTCGCCCGCTCGACCGGCGCGAGGCCGAGCCGCGCCCACACCGGGTTGGTCGCCCTGACGTCCACCACGTCGGGCCACAGCAAGAGCCCGTTGTCCATGTACTCCGCCCACGCGAAAGCCTGCTCCGGATCGACCAGCGGCACGGTGTCGGCGTCGAGGTACAGCACCTCGCGAAAGCGGCTGTGGGCGATGGCGTAGGGCTTGAGCGGCCAACCTCCCGCGACGCGAGCCGGATGCATCGCCACCACGGCTTCGGCGTCGACGACCTCAACGCCCTCCTCCTCGAGCAGGATGCGCATCTCCTCGCTCATCTCCCGCCGGCCCAGATGCCAGACCTGGATCGGCAGGGTGCAGCGATGGACGCGGCGCAGGACGGCGATCAGAACCCAGGCGCAGGTGAAATAGCGCTTGCCACCGGCGCAGATGACGATGCCGCGCCCCTCGAAACGGCCGTCAGGGCAGCGCGCTGGCGCCGACTGTCGGATCGCGATCGCTTGTTCGAGCGAGGGTTGCATCGGAACTGCGGCTGTACTCTGCTAACGTCGGCAACAAACGTGAATTCCCGCAGATCGTCAAGGACACCCTGATGACCCCGTCGAACGCGACAGTCTTGATCTTGACGCCCATGAAGACGGCGAGCGGCTATCTCGACAGCTATTTCGCGGGCCTGGAGGCCCTGACCTACCCTCACGACCGGCTCTCGCTCGGCATTCTGGAAGGCGACAGTTTCGACGACACTTTCGCGCAGGTCGAGCGGCGGCTGCAGACAGTCTGCGCCGGCTTCAAATCCCGGTTACTTTTCCAGAAGAATTTCGGCGCCACGGTTCCAGCGGGCGTGCCGCGTTTCGAGGCCGTTTACCAGGCGGCGCGACGGGCGGTGCTGGCGCGGGCCCGCAACCACCTGCTGTTCGGCGCGTTGCGCGACCACGACTGGGTGCTGTGGCTCGACGTCGATGTGGTCGAATATCCCGCCGACATCGTCGAGCGCCTGATCGCGCTCGATCTCGACATCGTCCACCCCCATTGCGTCGTCGATTACGGCGGCAAGAGTTTCGATCGCAACGCCTGGTGCGACGACGGCCGCCTGCACATGGAGGACCTGCGCGGCCGCGACCGGGTGCGCCTGGACTCGGTCGGCGGCACCATGCTGCTGGTGCGGGCCGACCGCCATCGCGACGGGCTGGTGTTTCCGCCGTTTTTCTACGGCGCCCGGAGCCGCTGGATCCGCTCGTCGCATCCGCTGCGGGGAGAAAGCATCGGCGAGATCGAGACTGAGGGTCTCGCCATCATGGCCAAGGACATGGGGATCGAATGCTGGGGCCTGCCGGACCTCGAAATCCGCCATGCGCGGTAATGAATTGCAACAGCTCCGAAGCGTGGACCCGCGGGTCAAGTTTACGGCCGGACCGGCCAAAGGGCCGGATCCGGTTGCCCGCGGGTGGCGCCGAGAATGAGGCCAAGCCGGCGATCAGCGTGTAGCGCCTCTCCGATTTCTGCGTCATGCGCGGGCTTGACCCGCGCATCCACGCTTGGCGGCGACATCCCAGACGATGAAGCGCCGTGCCAAGCCCGGCCATGACGGATGCCCGCCCTCCCTCACCGCCACCAGTCGGCGGACGTCTCATAGCCGAACCGCAGCAGATACGGCGTGTTGCCGCGCTCGTGAAAATAGCGCCGGCTACGGGCGTCGAAGATGTGACGCCAATAATCCTCCCGGCGGTGGCGCTTGATGAGGTCGTAGATCGAGTTTTCCGCCGGCTGATACTGATAGCCGTTGTAGGGATTCCTGCCGTAGTCGTCCGTGGCCTGGTGCAGTCGCACGCATGCTCCAAGCACGTCGTCGGGCAGCTCGGCATTCATGAACCGGGCCATCCGCCCCAGCGTCGCCGCGGGCTCGCGTACCAGGTCCTCATGGCGCACGAACAGCGTCGGCCGCGTGTCGCTCTGCTGCACGGCCCGGCCGACATGATCCCCCCACGAGCCCTCGGCCGCGTCGAGGTCGCGAAGCGCATCATAGACCTCGGAGAGTTGCGAGAAGCCGTGGCCGCCGAACAGGAAGGCCATGTAGAGGAACGACAGCGCAGCATTGCGCCCGTCGCGCACCAGATAGATCAGCGCGTCGTCGCCCGCCGGCATCTGGTGGCTCTTGACCACCTCGACATGATCGAGCGCCTCAGTCAGCCCGCGCGCAGGCGCGCCCACCACGTCGCCGTCATAGACGCTGAGCTGGGGCCGGCCCTGCAGGATCGAAAAATATTCCCGCGCCAGCGTGTTCCCCGAGCGCGGGTAGCTCACCAGATAGACGCGCTTCCGCCCGGTGCGGAATCCGCTGCGTGCCAGGAACTCCATGATGCTCCGGCGCGCACGGGCTTCGAACTCGGGATCCACAGGGGGCATGCCCGGAGGATTGCACGACCGCGATGGCGCTGTGAAGGCACCACGTCCGTTTCACCCGACCTTGGCGCGCAGCATGCCCCCTGCATGGGCTTCGCAGACCCGCCGGGCGGCGGCGGCGACCTCGGTTTCGAAGTCCCGCGCCATGGCGAAGGCCTGGCCGCTGGCGGCGATCCGCCCGCAGGCGTCGGGATTGGCCCGGCACCAGGCGATCTGCTCGACCAGATCCGAGAGATCGGTCTTGACCGGCACGTAGTGCGTCCAGGGCGCGAGATCGTCGTAGTACCATTGCCGATAGCCCAGCGGCGAGGCCACCTTCAGCACGCAGCACCCCATGATCAGCCGGGTCAGCAGATTCGACCACGCATTGGTGTTGCCGTCGATATCGATCGCGAACTTCAGGCCGTTCCAGACGATCGGCGACACGTAGGTGCCGAGGATCCCGGCCTCGCCCAGCCGGGCGATATCGACCTCCCGGTCGCGCGATTGCGACACCACGCTCAGCCTGGCGTCGGTATCGGGGATGCCTTTCAGCGCCAGACAGAGCCGGACCCGCGGCAGCAGTTCGGGATCGTCGGCCGAGAGCTGTGGCTTCGAGATCGCCCCGCTCCCGGTGGTCTGGCCCCGCCACAGGATCCGGTCGCTCCGCGCGCTCCAGGCAAGTGCGTTGGCGCGCGCGACGCGGCGGTGACTGTCCTGGCCAAGGGTGCGGACGAAGCCGTGGTCCGGGATCAGGATCGCGCCCGGATCGCGGCTGCAGAAGGCCACCATGCCCGCCTTGCTTTCCTCGCCGTCGGAGAGGTCGGCCACCAGCCGGAAACGCTCCAGCGGCATGCGGGCGAGGATGGTCAGCACACCGATCAGGCGGTGCAGCAGTTCGTTCGGCCGCTCCTGAAGCACTTTGTCATCGCAGGCGATCCTGATGTGGTGCCCGTCGCGGGCGATCTCCGTGGCATGATGCCCGGCCGCACCGCGCGGCCGCGGCGTGACCGTAACGGTCGCCTCCGGCAGCGCCAGCCGATCGCGACAATGCTCCGACAGCCGCCGGCCAAGCTCCGCGCGCGCGTGGGCCCGCGGCGCGAGGCGCGCCGCTGTCATCGAGAGCGCAGTCCGGAATCGGCGAAGCGGTGTCATCATTCAATTCAGAGCAGTCTAGGACAAAGTCTAGCGGTGATTGAGGACCGCGTCATGGCCGGCCGCAGCGGGCTGCCTGACGAAGCGTGGTGCTGCGCCGCCCCCTGAACTGCGTCACCCGCGGACCTGATCCGCGGGTCCACGCTTTGCCGCAGGCAAGGCTCCACGCCCCGACAAGTCGCTCGCCTGTAACCCGGTCTCATGGCATCGCCCACGACTCTCGGCTATCGTCGCCGCCCACGTGGAGGCGGGATGCGCGTGACCCGGACTATCGTGGCATTGGGGCTTTGGCTGGCGGCGGCGGTGCCGGGCGTTGCGCTGGCGCAGTCCGCAGCCCAGCCCGACAAGAGCCAGTACACCCTGTTCAACCCGGTCCCGGACGCCCTGGTGCGCGACTTCAGCACCGACCGTCCGCCCAAGGCGAACTCGCCCAATACCATCGACGCCGGCCACTTCGAATACGAGACCGACCTGGTCAATTTCGCGCGGCTGCAGACCGGTTCGACCCGCACCGATACCTTGCTGGCCCCCAATCCGACCTTCAAGCTCGGCCTCACCAACAGCATCGACCTCGAGGTCAATGCCCCCACGGTGGTCGGCATCCACACCTTCGATTCGACCGCCGGCCTGTCGAGCACCATGTGGGGGATCGGCGACGTTTACGTCCGCACCAAGGTCAATCTGTGGGGCAACGACGGGGGCCAAAGCGCGCTCGCGCTCATCCCTTACGTCAAGGCGCCGACCGCGCCGGCGGGAATCGGCAACGGCGCCGTCGAGGGCGGCGTGATCGCGCCGCTGTCCTTCACCCTGCCCCAGGGCTTCACCCTGCTGTTCAACTCCGAGGTCGACGCGCTGAAGAACAGCGCCGACGACGGCCGCCACACCAACTTCATGAACCTCGTCAACGTCAGCCATGAGCTGGTCAAGACCGTCACGCTCTATGTCGAGTTCTGGTCCGACTTCAACAACGATCCGGTGCAGAAGACCACGCAGTACAGCGCCGACTTCGCCGTCACCTGGCTGGTGCGTCCCAACCTGCAGCTCGACGCCGGCATCGACGTCGGCCTCAACCGCGTGACGCCGACGGTGCAGGTGTTCGCCGGGCTGTCGCAGCGGTTTTGAGGCGGGCATCGCGGCAGGCGCCGCCTCACCCGGCGATCCATAACCCGGCGAGCACGGAGGCCGCGTTCGCCACCAGCGACACCACCATGGCGCGCCATGGTTTGAGTCCGGCCATCCAGCCGATCAGCAGGCCCTCGACGATGACCACCAGCGCTTCGAGCGTCAGGATCGCCGGCCAGAACGGGAAGCGTCCATAGGCCCACAGCGCCGCCGACCACAGCTGCGGATGAGTCGCAGCGGTGGCGACCGCCGCCGCCAGCCCGACATGGGTCGCGCCGCGGCTCGGCCACCCCATGAGGCGAACGACCAGGGCCGCGACCGGCGCCTCGATCACTGCCGAGAGCACGAGCGCGCTGGCTTCCATCATCGCTTTCAACCATTGTGCCGGCGGTCGACCAACGTCCGCAATGTCCAACGGGAGGGTATCATGACAGCTCGCGCAGTTCTGGCTGTTCTCGCGACGATGCTGGCGCTGCCGGCCGCGCGCGCCGACGTCCTGCCGACGCCGGACCGCGGGCCGCCGGTTGGTAGCGCTGCGGGCCTCGAATTCCGGGTCGAGGCGGTCGAAGCCGCGCTCGGGCCGCCGGCCGGCCCGCATTACACCAAGCGGCTGCAGGTCGTGATGCTCGCCGGCTGCGAGGACGGGCGCCCCAACTGCAAGCTGGCGCGGGCGCGCAACCTGATCGGCATGGAAGTGCTTGCGGTCGACGGCCAGAGCATGCGCCCGGAACGGGGCATGGTGCAGGAGATCCTCGACGTCTTCGCCGCCGCGTCGACCCGCCCGGTGACCCTTCGGCTCTACGCACGCGGACCGGGCAATCGGCCGGTCACGGTCGAGTTCGCGCGGTAGCGGTTGTGGGAGTAAGCCCGCACCCCGCGGATTGAGCAACTGTCGAAGCGGCGGCGGCCTCATCCTTCGAGACGCGTTGCTCGCGCAACGCTCCTCAGGAATAAAGGATTACGCCTGATGTCCTCATTGTGAGGAGCGCGGCAACGCCGCGCGTCTCGAACCATGAGGCCCGCTCCCGCCCCGACTTGCGCCAGATCAATCGCGGCGGCCGCGGCTGAACTTAAATGTCGGCAAGCTTCCCTGCAGAGGGGACCATGCCATCATGACCAGACCGGCCAGCGCGCGCGTGCGCGGGGCAAGTCCAGTTAGCGCGCTGCGGTTCGCCGCGACGGCTTGTCTGGCTGCGCTGGTGTCGTGCCTTTCGTCGTCGCCGGGCCGCGCCGCTTGCATGCCCGGCGGCCCCTGCATCAGCGTCTCGCCACCCACGCTCAGTTCGCCACCGCCGACCTATTCGCCGCCACCGACCTATTCACCGCCGACCTATTCACCACCGCCGGTCTACGTGCCGCCCCAGCCCTCGCCGGCGGAGCTGCAGCAGCGGCAGGCCAATCTGATCAACGACCAGGGCCTCGCCGCCGCACAGCGCGGCGACTACGCCGAGGCGATCCGGCTATACCAACAGGCGCTGGCGTTATCGACCTTCGCCAACAGCGCCCTGATCATCCGCCACAACATCGCCGCCTCCTATTCCCACCTCGCGCGGCAGGCCGACGACCGCGGCGCCAGCGCCGAGGCGCTGCGCATGATCGAACTGGCCATGCAGTACAATCCCGACGAACGCACGCTGGACTGGCCGGGCTGGGCGCGCAGCCTGCGCGAGCGGATCCGCGAGCGCCAGGAGGCAGTGCAGGAGGCGGGCCATGACCTCAAGGAGGCCGGCGAGCGCATCAAGGCGGCACAATTCGCCGCCGCCAACACCAGGCTCGACTCCGCCGGCGAGCTGCTCAAGAGCCAGACCTTCGCCCGCTCGCAGGAGCAGATGAACGCGGCGCGCAACGTGCTCGCCCAGGCCGCGACGCCGCCCGCCCAAGGCGGCGGCGCAGCCGGCGGCAACACCAAATTCTTCGGCACCAAGGTCGGCCCCGGTCAGGAGGCGGCAGGCCCGACCGTGCCGCCGGGCACGCCGACGACCTATTCGTCGACCGGCCAGCAGCTAAATGCGGCGGCCACCAGCGCCGAGGCCGCGGCCTGCGTGATGGAAGGACGGGGCAATTGCCCGCAGGGGCAGCCACTCCCAACCCCCACGCTGAGCAGCAGCCAGTCTCCGGCGTTCAACCAGATGGCGGCGCGGGTCGGCGCCATTCCCGCGCTGGCGAACAACCATGAGTTCCAGACCCGGTTCGCTTATTATCGCAGCCTCGACAGCCTGATGGTCGAGACCCGGGCCAAGATCGCGGCGGTGCAGAAGCAGATCGACAGCGACCCGGGCGACCGCGAGATCCTCACCGTGCAAAAGCAGACCCTGGAGAACACCGCCAGGATCATCGACACCGACCGCGGCAACGCCAGGAAGTCGGTGGACGAGCAAGCTAAGACCCTGTCGATCAGCCTGGACTGGCCGCCGGAAGAGGCCGCGCCGACCGCCGGCGGGCCCGCCGCGCCGCCAGCCCCACCCGGCTCTCCCCCCGCCGAGCAGCCGCCGGCCAAGCCCGGCGAAGGACGCCCATGACGGCGATAGCGAAGGCAACGCCGACACCCCGGCGGACGCGGAGCCTGGCCGCGCGCTGGTGCGCGGCGGTCGCCGTGGTGATGGCGAGTTCCGCTGCGCTGGCGCAGGGCCAGCCGCTGCCGGTGCTCGTGGAGATACCGGCGAACATCGCCGCGGCCCGTCCGCTGCTGGTGGGCCAGCGCGGCGACCTGCAGAAGGAACGCAGCACGCTCCACGACACGGTGATGAAGCTCAACACCGACTGCGCCAACATCAAGGAGAGCGACACCGCCACGATCGCCGGCTGCACCACCCGCAAGCAGAACCTCGCTACCGCGCTCTCCCGACATATCGACAAGAGCAACGCCTTCAACGGCGCGATCAAGGCTGCGATGCAATGCGTGCGATGGTCGGACCAGCTGGCCTCGGACCGCTCCGCGCTGGAGCGGCAGCAGAAGACCGGCGCCATGGGCCTGGAGGAACTGGCGCGCTGGAAGAAGGCCAACGAGGACGCCCAGAACGACGCGCTCAAGACCGCAGCGAAGCTGCTGCTGGGCGCGGTCGCCGATCAGCTGCAGGACAAGATCCGCTCGCTGAACGGCTTCAAGGGGGCGCTGACGCGCTACCAGAACCTCGCGGAGAAAAAGCACATTCCGCTCGGTGTCCTGCGCGACAAGATCGAGCGCGCCGCCCAGGGCTACGCCAACACCATGGTGCTGGTCAGCGGCGGCCGGCTGATGGAAGGCGCCGGCACGCTGACCAACACGCTCTCCGTCGTCGGCAACGAGGTGGCTGTGATCGGCGGCCATATGGCGCAGACCAACGACTCGGTCCGCGAGCTGCTCGACGATCCCGGCCTCAAGGAGCTGTTGGAGTCGGACAGCGCTGGCATCGACCTTTCGAAGGATCTCGTCGCCATGGCGGCCACCTCGCAGCAACTGGCCAGGCTGCAGCGGGTGGTCGGGCCTGGCGCGGATCTCGCGAGCTTCATCGTCGACTACGGCTACGACGCGGTGAAGTGGAAGGAGAGCCGGGACCGCATCGTCCAGCAGTATCAGCTCTCGGACCAGGGCCTCGAAGCGGTGGCGGCCCTGAAGGCGCAGATCGAATGCACGGTGCAGCGACTGCACGACTGCGAGGCGGGCCGCGAGGTCGGCCCTTGTGGCCATTGACCTGAATCAAGACCCGCCCCCGTCGGGCATTTCTAATGGCGGCAACCCAGGATGACGTGGCACATGATCCATTCGCATCAGAGGCAAGCCGTGCTCGCCGCGGCGCTGCTGCTGGCGGCGCTGCCCGTGCGCTCCGCGCTCGCCCAGGACTGCGCCGCATTCCAGACCGCGGTCGGCACGGTGATCACCGCATTCGACACCCTGCGGGCGCAGACCCGGCGCTACGAGGGCGCCTCCGACGTGCCGCAATACGACGCCGGCGTCTGCAGCTCGGCGCGGGATCTCAAGGACCGCGCCAATTCCGCGCTGCTCGCCAATTCCGGCTGCGATGCCAACACGGTGGACGCCGTCAAGCAGATGCGCGACAGCGCCGACAACGAGATCGGGCTGTTCTGCACCCGCCCCCAGGCGGCGCCGACCTCCAGCGCGCCGGCCGCCGCGGACGGCGGCTTCATCTTCCCGGATTCCGATCGCCGGCTGCTGAGCCCGGCCGAGGTGTCGCGGCTGTCGACCGGGCAACTGCGGATCGCCCGCAACGAGATCTATGCCCGGCGCGGCCGCTATTTCCAGTCCGACGATCTCAAACAGTATTTCGGCGGGTTTTCCTGGTATCGCCCCAACAGCTGGAATCCCGATCTGAACGCCGTCGAGCGGCAGAACGTACAGGTGATCCAGGATGCCGAGCGCCGCCGCTAGCAGGATCGGCTGGAGACTTGCCACGGCCGCGCTGGCGCTGTGGGCCGCGACATCTCCGCTCCGCGCCCAGGACGACGCCGCGCGCGCGGCGCTCGACGCGCTCGTCGCTACCTATCCGCAGGCGCTGGCCGGCCACGACGGTGCGGCGCTGCGCTGGCGCGACGGCACGGTGATGCCGGCAACCGACGGTGCCGCGCCCAAGAGCTTCGCGGAGCTGTTGCGCCATGCCTCGATCGTGGATCAGTTCCGTATCCCCTATCCGCCCGGACGCCTCGACGCGCCGCCGGCCGTCGATGCCGATCCCGGCCGCTTCCGCAACACCGCGTTCTTCGTCAAGCTGTACGGCGACTGCAGCAAAGGCGAGGTGTCGGCGCGGCTCGTGTCAATCCCCTGGCTGCCCAGAACCTGGGGCAAGTCGATCCAGGTCACGGCGGTGAATGGCGCCGCCGACGCGCTGCGCGCGGTGTCGCTGGAGATCGACGCGCTGCCCGCCGACATCAAGCGCGCCGCCTACCCCATCGCCGGCACCTACAATTGCCGGGCGGTGGCCGACACCGGCCAGCCGAGCCCACACAGCTACGGCATCGCCATCGACCTCAACACCGCCGTGTCCGACTACTGGTACTGGCAGCCGCATGGCGGCGCGATCCGCTACCGCAACCGCATGCCGCAGGAGATCGTCGCGATCTTCGAGAAGCACGGCTTCATCTGGGGCGGCAAGTGGTATCACTTCGACACCATGCATTTCGAGTATCGGCCGGAGCTGCTGGGGCGGTGAGAGGCCGCCGGCGCACCAACCATTGCAACGACCGCGACCAGTCGGTCGGGGCGATGATCGTCGGCGCCGACACGGCGCCCGGCGGCCTCGTGGCGACGATGCCCCATGTCCCTCTCTCAGAGCGACCAGTCCAAGGACCGGCCGAGGAGGCGATCTACACGCGCCGTGAGGTTACCGAAATACTGCTCCATCACGGCATCGCTGGCGGCATCGTATGAGTCATGGGGCGGTGCCGCGTTGCTGAAAGGCGCCTCTGGTCCGAAACCCGCCACGTCTATGTTCAGGAACTCCGCGACGGTCCGCTTCACGCGATCCGGCTCCCGCCGAAACTCGGCAAGGCTCATGACCAGGAAGTTCTCGCGGGGATACAACCTGAAGTAACGATCGAGCTGTTCATCGTAGATGGACGACCGAAGATACATGAAATTCCAGAAATAGTGCCGACAATTCGCAAAGAATTCGAGAGAACGAAAGCGCTCGGCTTCCAGAAGCAGCGCCTCGTGAAACCGTTCGGCAAGTTCGAGCGGGCGCCCGTCCTCATGCATGGCGCGCCGCATATGCCGATAGAGGGAGTGGGCCCGCGCCTTGGGATGGCGCAGCATGACAAGGAACTTCGCGTCCGGGAACAGGTCGCGGAGTAGCGGCGACGTCTCGGGATTCGAAAAATAGACGTGCGACGAGTCCACGCGATACCGCTTCGGCGAGTTGAAGAGCCTGAAGTAATCCACGGGATTCTTCACGACCTGGAAATGGCTGCAGAAGAAGCTGGGCTCCTTCGGGTTGCTCACCATGATGTCCGGGTGTCCCCCCAGCAGGTCGTAGAGGGAGGTGGTGCCGCATTTCCCGGCACCCAGTATGAACAGGTTGGGCGTTGCCATGAAGCCTCTTCGCGTCGCAAACGTCGCAATATCAGACAAATGACCGTTGTCTACCCCCATTTCTGCCGACCGGAATCCGCGCTGCGGCGCCTCCTCCTCGGCTTCATCGGCGCTCCCCGGCTATGGTCTCGTCACGATCGAAGCGCAGGCAGTCCGGGGGCCGGTCGCGCGCTCATTCGCCTTGGCACCCGATGGGGCTGCTCTGGCGTTGCCGCGCAGAGGTTGATCGCGCCCAAGTTGCGATGATACGAATACCCCTCCAGTATCCAAAGGGGACCCCAATGACCACCAAGGAGGACGCGCTGCCTGGCGCCCCATTGGGAGGCCGCCGTGTCCTTCCGGCTGCCATTTCGCTATCCCACCCAAATCAGCTCCTGATCTGGCTTGGCGCGATGTCGGCCGCCGCCGTTCTGACGGTGCTTTGGCTGCTGCTGGATGCAACCGGGGGCGTCCTGGCCTACTCGATCGATGACAGCTATATCGCGATGGCGTTGAGCGAACGCATCGCGCAGGGCACCTACGGCATCAATCTCGGCGAGCCTGCGAACGTATCCTCTTCAGCGATCTATCCGTTCCTGCTTCTCCTCGGCGTCAACACGCCGTGGCACGTCGCTACGCCGCTGCTCGTCAACGTCGTGGGGGCCGCCATTTCGCTATGGGCAATTTCCCGGACCGTCGCGTTCTCCCGGCTGACGGCGAACGGCCTTCAGACGTTCATCCTGTCGGGCCTCATCTTCGTGTTTCTGCTCTGCCTGAACTTCATCGGCGTGATCTTCATCGGCCTCGAGCATTCGCTGCAGATCGCGGCGGCCCTGGTCATCTTGGCAGGCATCGTCGGCACGCTGCAAGGCAACTCCGTGCCGGCCTGGCTGGTCGCCGCGATCGCCATCGCCCCGCTCATCAGGTTCGAGGGGATCGCCGGATCACTGCTCGCGGTCGCTGCCCTCCTCGTCCTCGGCTTCCGGCGTCAGGCCGCCGCAGGCGCGCTGCTCGGCGCGTCCGGTGTCGGCATCTTTGCAGCCGCCATGAAAATGATGGACCTTCCCGTCGTTCCGGTATCCATCACACTGAAGTCCCCGATCGCCACCGCCGCCCAATTCGGAAATTCGTCATCGATCATCGCCGCCGTCACGACGCGAATGGCCGAGCTCTCGGCCGTGCCGGTCGCCCCGGTCCTCCTCGTTCTCATCGCCCTTGCGGTGATCGGCGGCTGCATCGGCGTTATCCGAAATCGAAATTGGAGGGAGGCAATCGTCCCGCTTTACGCCGCCGGCGTGATGGGCGCCCATCTTGTCGCCGGCGGATTCCGGTGGTTCGAACGATACGACGTCTATGCGCTCCTGACCGGAGTGGTCGGCCTGCTGTACATCTACCGCGATTTCTGGCGATGGGCATTGAGCGCGTTGAGCAGCCCGTTCCTGTCCAGGGAGCACGATGGCTATGCGTTTCCCAGATTCTTGGCATCCTTCGCCATCGTCGGAACGGCCGTGCTTTCGGTCATCAATTTCAACGCCGATCATTGGCTGGCGACCAAGGTCACGCCGGCCGCGGCGAAAAACATCCTGGACCAACAGGGTCAGATGTCCAGGTTCGTCACCGATTTCTATAAGGCCCCTGTCGCCGTCAACGACCTCGGGTACGTTGCCTGGCGAAATCCATACTACGTCCTCGACCTGGTCGGCCTCGGCTCCGACGAAGTCGTGAAGATAAAACTTGCGCGCAGCTTCGATGAAGCAGCCATATCCGATCTGATCGACCGGCACGGGATCGGCCTCGCCATGATCTATCATTGGGTTACCAAGGGCAAAGGCTGGGAGCAGGTCGCCAGCCTTCACCTTAGCACGCCCCGCGTGTCGCCGGCGGACTCGGTCGTCTACTTCTATCGCACTCCCAATGGCTCAGCTCAAAAGATCGCGGACGCCCTCAGCCGATTCAAGGCAGCACTTCCCGACGGGGTTCGGCTCGATATGCCGTAGGGCCTGGATGAGTTCAAGGTGATGGGAGTCGAAACCGCGCAAGCCCTGATGCGTGGCGGACACCCCGTTCATGCAGAGCTCGGCAAGGCCGATTGAGATGAGTTTTCGTACGCGGATTTGGCGGAAGGGGTGGCCGCCATACTATCGTTCGGGCAGGTTCGTCCGTAGTCGCGGTTGTTTCAAAAATGCCACGTTTTACAGGGTTTTTCGTTCTCTCCGTCTTTCCTCGCCCGCCGCTGTCCGCTACAATCCGGCTCAAGTGCTAGGGCACATGCTAGGGCAGAGGAGAGGGCAATGGCGCGCAAAATCAACCGGCTGAATGCGCGGGCGGTGGCGACGATAACGAAGCACGGCCGCCATGCTGATGGTGGCGGGCTTTATCTCTCAATTTCGCCGAACGGCGGCCGGCGATGGGTTTTCCTGTTCCGCTGGCATCGTAAGCCCACCGAAATCGGGTTCGGTTCGGCGCGTGACGTGACGCTTGCCCGCGCCCGCGAACTGGCCTCGCAAGCGCGCACCAAGCTCGCTGAGAGCGTCAATCCAAAGGACGCCAGAAGGCCGTCAGGAGGCGCCACGTTCGGTGAATGTGCCGATCGGGTGATTGAGGCCATGCGCCCGTCCTGGCGCAACAGTAAACACGCCGCGCAATGGGAAATGACGTTGCGGGACTATGCTGCTCCGCTTCGTCGCTTGCCGGCAGACAAGATCACCACCGATGACGTGCTGTCGGTATTGAAGCCAATTTGGAACACGAAGCCTGAAACCGGTTCCCGGCTCCGCGGGCGGATCGAGCGCGTGCTTGATGCGGCCAAGGCGCAAGGGCTACGCAGCGGCGAGAATCCGGCGCGGTGGCGCGGCCATCTGGATCAACTCTTGCCGAAGCGCCAGCAACTCACACGCGGGCATCACGCCGCAATGAATTATGCCGAGCTGCCGGCCTTCATGAGCGACTTGCAGGCGCGGCAGGCCATGGCTGCGCAGGCGCTTGAATTTGCCATCTGACCTGCCCCTGCCGATTTCCTCCAGATGAAGTTAGAGTCCGGCCCTGTGAAGGACGGACCAATGAAGCGAACCAGGTTTACGGAAGAGCAGATTATCGGCGTGCTGCGCGAGCATGAGGCGGGGGCGAAAGCCGCCGA
>JARLJA010000030.1 GCA_031291445.1 Xanthobacteraceae bacterium
CCCCCCCCCCCCCCCCCCCCCCCCCCCCCCCCCCCCCCCCCCCCCCGCCCCCCCCCCCCCCCCCCCCCCCCCCCCCCCGGCCCCCCCCCCCCCCCCCTGCCCGGCCATGACGGAAAAAAACAGCAATCGCAACATCTTGAAAATACTCGCTGCATTTTCGGTCAGACACTCAGGATGACGGATAGAATGCAACACTCGTGGCGATCTGGGGCAGTCCCAGCGCTCAGCGAAGCGCCCTGGCGCTCTCAACGGCCGCGCAGTGGCGGTGGCGGTCGCGATGGTGTCGCCGCCTTCGCTGCGCAGCCAACTCTCCATGAATGCGATCGATTTGCCGAACTGCCCACGATGGCTTCGCCGATGATCGGGCCGACGCGGGCGGGGCTGAGGGCCGCGCGTCCTGAAGACGCCAGCCGAGCAGGCTGGAACAACGGATGGCTCCATCGCGCGCGCGGCGCCGGCCCCTGCTTACCGAATCGCGGCTGACAGCGTGGTGTCAGGAGCGCCGCAGACGAGCAGCGCTCCCGGCGCTGCCGTACTCTCAGGCCGCCCGTTCGATTTTGTAGGGGCGGACCAGAAGAGCGGCGGGAATTTTCCAGGCCTCACTGATCTTGTGAATCATGTCGACCGTGAGCGCGCGCCGGCGTGACAGAATTTCCGACGCGCGCGGGCGCGACCCCAACAGTTCGGCCAGTTCGGCCTGGGAATGTCCGAGTTCCTCGATGGCATGGTTCAGAACGTCGACGGGATCGAAACGCTCGCCGATCTCGATCGGCCATTGCCGCGCTTCGTAGATTTCGACCAGCGCGAGCAGCAGGTCCAGCCTGTCGCCTTCATCGGTGCCCTCCGCTGCGCCCCAATGGGCTTCGATCTCGGCGAGCGCGGCCCGGTGATCCTCGTCGGTTCGGATTGGCCGGATCTCCATCGCTGTCTCCTTCAGAATTGCGACACGGTCAGCACGTCGACGCGGTCGTACTCGGCATGACTCCCGATGAACTTGATGAAGGCCACCTGCCGGCCGAAATCGAAGGCGACAACCAGGCGGTAGTTTCCTCCCGCCACCTCGAACCGAACGCGCTCGCGGTTCAGGATCTTGGATTTCGGAGCGGCCTTCTGGATCTCGTCCGTCGAGGACCAGCGCGCCGCTCTGACGAGATGATACCAGCGCTCGAGCGCGACCTTCGCCTCCGGGTGCCTGCTCCAAAAGTCGACCAGCGTGTTTCGAGCAATCACCCTCATCGCACAGCATAGCACGTTCCCAATATGGGAACAAGAGGGCGTCGGGCAGCCCGCAATAGCGATTGCCCGTCCTGAGATCGTAATCACCTGACAGTCGGCTGCCGAAAAGAGCCGGGCCCGCCCCCTCACTCCCCCAGCCCGCGCGCGATCACCTTGCGCATCACGGTGGGAAACGCCTGCTCGGCCATCGTCGCGAGGGCGATCCAGCGCATGCCGGCCGGCGCGCGGGTGCGTGCCGGCACGGTCGCGGCGTAGACCACGAGCTCGAGCGGGAAATGGGTGAAGACGTGGCTGACCACGCCGGCCTTGCGATGCCAGCGCACCGCCGCGGCAAACGCCGGCGCCGCCTGGCGCGCCGCCGCCGGATCGAGCCCGGCGCGCCAGTCCGAGGTCGGCACTTCGGTCATGCCGCCGAGCAGCCCCTTGGCCGGCCGGGTGCGCACCAGCAATTCGTCGCCGCGCCGGACGACGAAGGCCGCGCCCTGCCGCAGCGCGCCGGTCTTCTTCGCCGCCTTGCGGGGAAAGCTCTCCTGGTCGCCGCGGCGCTCTGCCGCGCAGCCCCCGGTCAGCGGGCATAGCGCGCAGGCCGGGCGTTTCGGGGTGCAGATGGTGGCGCCGAGATCCATCAACGCCTGGGCGCTGTCGCCGGCCCGCGCCGCGCCCAAGAGCGCCGACGCCAGCGTCCGGATCGCGGGCTTGGCTTCCGGCAGCACGGTCTCGACGGCGTGCAGCCGCGACACCACCCGCTCGATGTTGCCGTCGACCGGCATGGTGTGCCGGCCGAAGGCGATGGCGGCGATCGCCGCCGCGGTATAGGGGCCGATGCCGGGCAGCGCGCGCAGGCCGTCCTCGGTGTCGGGGAAGCGGCCGCCGTGGTCGCGCAGCACCGTGACGGCGCAGGCGTGGAGGTTGCGGGCCCGCGAGTAGTAGCCGAGCCCGGCCCACATCGCGAGCACGTCGTCGAGCGGCGCCGCGCCGAGCGCGGCGACGTCCGGCCAGCGCGCCAGGAACCGGTCGAAATAGGGCCCGACCGCCCGCACCGTGGTCTGTTGCAGCATGATTTCCGACAGCCACACCCGGTAGGGATCGGCGGCCTCGCCGGGCAGCGCGCGCCACGGCAACCGGCGGCGATGGCGGTCGTACCATGCGAGCAGGTTCGCGGCCTGCTCGGCTGCCGCAGCCGCGCCCAAGCGAGGCGATTTCTTTCGTTGCGCCGCCGCGCCTGCTAGGCTCATTGCCTCATTCTTCCACAGTGTCGCCGTCGCCCATGGCCAAACCCGGTTTCCTCTCAGCCAAGCCGCTGTCCGTCCTGACCGGCGGCGCCATCAACGAGCTGTTCGCGCGGCAGGGTTTCGCCTCGCGCGAACTGGTCACGCGCTGGGCGGAGATCGCGGGTCCCGAGATCGCCAAGCACTCGCAGCCGCTCAAGATCCAGTGGCCGCGCCCGATGGAAGGCCAGGCTCCGGATCCGGCGACGCTGGTGCTGCGCGTGGAAGGGCCCATGGCGCTCGAGATCCAGCATTCATCCGACGTCATTCTCGACCGGGTCAACCGTTTTTTCGGCTGGCAGGCGGTGGGCGGGCTGGCGCTGCGGCAGGCGCCGCTGTCGCGGCCGAGCCGCCGCGCGCCGCGCCCGCCCCCCGACGCCCGCGAGGTCGCTTCGGTGGCCGAGACCCTCGCCGGGGTCGAGGACGACAGCCTGCGCACCGCGCTGGCGCGGCTCGGCGCGGCGATCAAGCGGAAGTGAGGCCGAGGCCAAATCCCCTGCTCCGGCGCGCCATTGCCACAATCCTGATTTCAAGCTAGCCAACCGCCGCGACTTGCCGAACCGACCCGCCTTGCGATCGACCGCCGCTTTTCCGGAGTGACGCCTGTGACCCTGACGCGCCGCGCCTTCTCAGCCCTCCTGTCCGTGACCGGACTGGCCGCCCTGACCGGATTGCCGCTGTTGCGGATGATCGGCAGTGCCGCGGCGCAGTCCCTGACCGCCGCCGAGGTCGCCCATCCGAGCTCGCTCGGCGACATGACGCTCGGGGCGGACACCGCGACCGTCACCATTGTCGAATACGCCTCGATGACCTGCCCGCACTGCGCCGCGTTCACGCTCAACGTGTTTCCCAAGCTCAAGGCCGAGTACATCGACACCGGCAAGGTGCGCTTCATCTTCCGCGAATTCCCGCTGGACGTGAAGGCGGCCGCCGGCTCGATGCTCGCCCGCTGCATCGGTAAATCGGATTCCGGCAAGTATTTCGCGGTCATCGACCTCCTGTTCCGCCAGCAGGCCGACTGGGTGATGAGCAACACCGCCGACGCCCTGAAGCGGATCGGCCGCCAGGCGGGGCTCGGCGCGGACGCCGTCGACGCCTGCCTGAAGGACCAGAAGCTCCTCGACGGCATCCAGGAAACCCGGGACTACGCCGCCAACACCCTGAAGGTGAACTCGACCCCGAGCTTCTTCATCAACGGCACCCTGGTGAAGGGCGAAACCTCGATCGAGGCGTTCGAGAAGCTGATCAACCCGCTGCTCAAGGCATAAAGCCGAAACCAGGGGACCGACGGCGCCGCCGCGCCGGCCACGGCGCGTATTGGTATTGCAATACGGAAATGTCCTGGATTGGCTGTAAATACCTGAAAAAGTGTGGATAAAAGGCTTGGGAAAAGCCTAGCCGCGAGGTTGCCCTCGCCCGGGACCGTCGCCATTGTCGTGAGGTCCGGGCCGCATGATGCGACTCAGCCACAATGGGGGCAGGCATGGTATCGAATCGATATCGCCTTGGCCCGGCAGGATAGTTTCGCGAATCCTGCCAACAGAGCAAAGTGTCCATGAAACTCACTCGCCTTCGCCTGCATGGTTTCAAGTCGTTCGTCGAACCGACCGATTTCCATATCGAGCCCGGCCTGACCGGGGTCGTCGGACCGAACGGCTGCGGCAAGTCCAATCTGGTCGAGGCGCTGCGCTGGGTGATGGGCGAGACCTCGCACAAGTCGCTGCGCGCGACCGACATGGATTCGGTGATCTTCGCCGGCTCGGGCAACCGGCCGTCGCGCAACCACGCCGAAGTTTCCATGACCATCGACAATTCCGACCGCCAGGCCCCGGCCTCGGTCAACGACCAGGACATCCTGGAGATTTCCCGCCGGATCGAGCGCGAGGCTGGCTCGGCCTATCGCATCAACGGCCGTGACGTGCGCGCCCGCGACGTCCAGATCCTGTTCGCCGACGCCGCCACCGGCGCGCGCTCTCCGGCGCTGGTTCACCAGGGCAAGATCGGCGAGATCATCCAGGCCAAGCCGGAGCAGCGCCGCCGCGTGCTCGAGGATGCCGCCGGCGTCGCCGGCCTGCACGCCCGCCGCCACGAGGCCGAGCTGCGGCTCAAGGCCGCCGAAACCAACCTGACCCGCGTCGAGGACGTGATCGGACAGTTGGCCGGACAGATCGAGGGGCTGAAGCGCCAGGCGCGGCAGGCGATCCGCTACCGCGAGGTCGCCGCCAAGGTGCGCAAGGCCGAGGCGACGCTGTTCCACCTGCGCTGGCTGCAGGCCCATGCCGACGTCAGCGACGCCGCCCAGGCCCACGACCTCACGGTACGCGAGATGGCGGAGCGCACCCGCGACCAGGCCGAGGCGGCCCGCATCCAGGCGATCCGCGCCACCGAACTGCCCGGCCTGCGCGACGGCGAGGCCCGCGCCGCGGCCGGCCTGCAGCGCCTGACCAGCGCCCGCGACCTGCTCGACCGCGAGGAGGAGCGCTCGCGCGAGCGCGCCGCCGAGCTCGACCACCGGCTCACCCAGTTCTCGGCCGACGTCGAGCGCGAGCTGCGCCAGGCGTCCGACGCCGACGTTGCGCTGCAGCGGCTCGACACCGAGGACGCCGTCCTCAAGGACGAGATCAAGGCCCGCGTCGAGAAGCGCAGCGGCGCCGACGAACGCGTCGCCGAGGCCGACGCGACCCTGGCCGCGGCCGAACGCACCTTCTCCGAACTGACCACGGCGCTCGCCGACCTCACCGCGCGGCGCTCCCAGCTCGAAGCCAGCGTCCGCGCCCACCAGAGCCGCGTCGGCCGCCTCGACCAGGACATCGCCAATGTCGAGGCCGAGATCGACAAGCTGGCGCGCGAGACCGGCGCCTTCGGCGACCTCGATGTGCTGGCGGCGGCAATCGAGACCGCCCAGCAGTCGCTGGCCGAAGCCGAATCCGCCACCCGCAGCAACGAGACCGCCCACCAGGTCGCCCGCCAGACGCTGGAGGCGTCGCGCACGCCGCTGACCGAGGCCGAGAAGCGGGTGCAGCGGCTGGAGACCGAGGCCAAGACGATCTCGCGGCTGCTCGACGGCGAGACCAAGAACCTGTGGCCGCCGATCATCGACGGCGTCACCGTGACCAAGGGCTACGAAAAGGCGCTGGGCGCCGTGCTCGGCGACGACCTCGACGCACCGGTCGACGCCTCGGCGCCGATGCACTGGAGCCAGGTCGGCGTGCCGGCCGACGATCCCGTTCTGCCGGAGGGCGTCGAACCGCTGTCCGCCCACGTCAACGCGCCGGCGGAACTGGCGCGGCGGCTGGCGCAGATCGGCGTGGTGCCCAAGGAGCGCGGCGCCGCCATCGCCCTGCATCTCAAGACCGGGCAGCGCCTGGTGTCGCTGGACGGCGACGTCTGGCGCTGGGACGGCTTCGTCGCCGCGGCGCACGCGCCGACCGGCGCGGCACGGCGCCTGGCGCAGCGGGCGCGGCTGGGCGAGATCGAGGCCGAGCTCGACGACGCCCGCCACGACGCCATCGCCAAGCGCGAGGCGCTGGAGAGCGCCGAGCACCAGGTGCGCACGGCAGCGGCGCACGAGAGCGCGGCCCGCGACGCCTGGCGCGCCGCGCAGCGCGAGGCCGATGCCGCGCGCGAACGGCACGCCG
>JARLJA010000195.1 GCA_031291445.1 Xanthobacteraceae bacterium
ACCACGCGCCGCGCGGCCAAGATGGTGGTGGTCGACGTAGAACACCCCGACATAGAGAACTAAGTCGACTGGAAGGTGAAGGAGGAGCAGAAGGTCGCCGCCCTCGTCACCGGCTCCCGGATCAACCAGAAGCACCTCAAGGCGATCCTGAAGGCCTGCGTCAACTGCGAGGGCTCGGGCGACGACTGCTTCGATCCCGAGAAGAACCCGGCGCTGCGCCGCGAGATCAAGCTGGCACGGCGCTCCATGGTGAACGACAACGTCATCAAGCGGGTGATCCAGTTCGCGCGCCAGGGCTACACCGACATCCAGTTCGACACCTACGACACCGACTGGGACTCGGAAGCCTACCTCACGGTCTCCGGCCAGAACTCCAACAACTCGGTGTCGCTGAAGGACGATTTCCTGCGCGCCGTGGAAACCGACGGCGACTGGAACCTGATCGCCCGCACCACCAAGAAGGTGGTGAAGACGCTGAAGGCCCGCGACCTGTGGGAGAAGATCGGCTACGCCGCCTGGGCCAGCGCCGATCCCGGACTGCACTTCAACACCACCATGAACGACTGGCACACCTGCAAGGCGTCGGGCGACATCCGCGCCAGCAACCCGTGCTCGGAATACATGTTCCTCGACGACACCGCCTGCAACCTGGCGTCCGCCAACCTGCTCACCTTCTACAGCGTCGAGCAGAGCCGCTTCGACGTCGGCGCCTATGAGCATCTGTGCCGACTGTGGACCGTGGTGCTGGAAATCTCGGTGATGATGGCCCAGTTCCCGTCCAAGGCGATCGCCGAACTGTCGTACGAGTTCCGCACGCTGGGCCTCGGCTACGCCAATATCGGCGGCCTGCTGATGACCATGGGCCTGCCCTACGACTCCAAGGAAGGCCGCGCGCTGTGCGGCGCGCTCAGCGCCATCATGACCGGCACCGCCTATGCCACCTCGGCCGAGATGGCCGGCGAGCTCGGCACCTTCCCGTCCTACAAGAAGAACGCCGCCCACATGCTGCGGGTGATCCGCAACCATCGCCGCGCCGCCCGCGGCGAGGCGGCCGGCTACGAGGGGCTCTCGGTCAACCCGGTGCCGCTCGACCACGCCCACTGCCCGCAGCCCGACCTCATCGCCCACGCCACCGCGGCGTGGGACCGCGCACTGGCCGGCGGCGAGCAGCACGGCTACCGCAACGCCCAGACCACCGTGGTGGCGCCGACCGGCACCATCGGCCTGGTGATGGATTGCGACACCACCGGCATCGAGCCCGACTTCGCCTTGGTCAAGTTCAAGAAGCTCGCCGGCGGCGGCTACTGGAAGATCATCAACCAGGCGGTGCCGGCGGCGCTGCGCCGGCTCGGCTACCGCGAGAGCGAGATCGCCGAGATCGAGGTCTATGCGGTGGGTCACGGCTCGCTGGCGCAGTCGCCCGGCGTCAACCACGGCACGCTGAAGGCCAAGGGCTTCACCGACGAGGCGATCGCCAAGATCGAGAAGGCGCTGCCGACCGCCTTCGACATCAAGTTCGCCTTCAACAAGTGGACGCTGGGCGAGGACTTCATCCGCGACACGCTCGGCGTCAGTGCCGAGGCGATGGCCGCGCCCTCCTTCGACCTCTTGGCCGCCATCGGCTTCACCAAGCGCGAGATCGAGGCCGCCAACATCCACGTCTGCGGCGCCATGACGGTGGAAGGCGCGCCGCACCTCAAGCCCGAGCACTACGCGGTGTTCGACTGCGCCAATCCCTGCGGCAAGATCGGCAAGCGCTACCTGTCGGTGGAAAGCCACATCCGCATGATGGCGGCGTCGCAGCCCTTCATCTCGGGCGCCATCAGCAAGACCATCAACATGCCGAACGACGCCACGGTGGAGGACTGCAAGTCCGCCTACCTGCTGTCGTGGAAGCTGGCGCTGAAGGCCAACGCGCTCTACCGCGACGGCTCCAAGCTGTCGCAGCCGCTGAACTCGCAGCTGATTTCCGACGACGACGAGGACGACGACGCCGTCGAAACCCTGCTCGACAAGCCGATGGCGGCGCGCGCCGCCCACGTCTCGGAAAAGATCGTCGAGAAGCTGGTCGAGCGCATCGTGGTGATGCGCGAGCGCGAGAAGATGCCGGATCGCCGCAAGGGCTACACCCAGAAGGCGGTGGTCGGCGGCCACAAGGTCTACCTGCGCACCGGCGAATACGACGACGGAAGGCTCGGCGAGATCTTCATCGACATGCACAAGGAAGGCGCGGCGCTGCGCTCCTTCATCAACAACTTCGCCATCGCGGTGTCGCTCGGCCTGCAATACGGCGTGCCGCTGGAGGAGTATGTCGACGCCTTCACCTTCACCCGCTTCGAGCCCGCCGGGCCGGTGCAGGGCAACGACTCGATCAAATACGCCACCTCGATCCTCGACTACGTGTTCCGCGAGCTGGCGGTGAGCTACATGTCGCGGTTCGACCTCGCCCACGTGGATCCGACCGAGTCGAATTTCGACGCGCTCGGCCGCGGCGTCGAGGAAGGCAAGTCGCCGGAGCCGTCGTCCGCCAACAAGTACCTGTCGAAGGGCCTGACCCGCTCGCGCACCGACAAGCTGGTGGTGATGCAGGGCGGCGCCGGCGACGCCGACGCCCGCCCCTCCGGCAACGTCACCTCGATCGGAACGGCCGGCGCCACCGCCCGCCACGGCGGCGGCGACGTCGCCTCGCAGTTCGAGGGCGCCACCGCGCTCAAGGCCGAGGTCGAGGCCGAGCTGTCGCCGACCGAGAAGCTGCAGGCGCTGGCCTGGAGCAAGACCGGAGCGACCGCCGCCGCCCCCAGCAAGGCCGAGCGCCGCGCCGAAGCCAAGGCCAAGGGCTACGAGGGCGAGATGTGCGGCGAGTGCGGCAACTTCACGCTGGTGCGCAACGGCACCTGCATGAAGTGCGACACCTGCGGTTCGACGACGGGGTGCTCGTGAGGGGCCGCTTCGCCCCTCAATAAAAAACGCTGCAGCGACGGGCAAAGTACGTCCCTGCCGCGACGGGCATAACGCGCCCCCTACTAAACTGTCCTCTACTTTGGTAGATGACGGCATAACCCCGCCGGCAACGGCGGGGTTTCTGCTGTCAAGGGCTTCAAGCTAATGTTGAAATATGCGTTTGGAGAATTCGGATCGGTGGGCCGGGCGGAGAAACCCAACGCCAAGCGGCCGGGACCAGCATGCCGTTGGCCAGGTATCCGCGGGCGAATGTCTCAGCTTCGTGCTTCAGACCATAGCTTCCGGATCTGGTATTGAACATTATCCGCCGTCCGAACCTGGGAGCGAGGGGTCCGGCTTCCGGGAAGAGCGAGCAAGTCTACCTTCGCCGGACGAGCCAACGTCTTCGGCGACGCGCTCGAATGGGGTCTGGCTGGCGACGGCCCCAGTGCCGCCGTGCTGCGTATCTGGCGCGCCGAGATGCCGGCGGAAGGACCCGAGCGTGAGGTCCAGGAGCTCGCCATATTCAAGATCCGGCTCGCGAAGTCTCCCCGGTCGCGACCGTCGACGCACGGCCCGAGCCATCGAAAACGTCGTGGACGAGCCCGAGTTTCCCGAGCCCGAGAATGATCAGGCCAGTCATGTCGAATTCGTACCAAGCGTGCGAAATATAGGCGTCCCGCGGAAACCGATGATGGTTGTTGTGCAGCCCTTCACCGAGGGTGAGGAACGAGATCACCAACTCGTTGGTCGTGCCATCGTTGAGTTCGAAGCGACGGTAACCGTAGCGACCGTCGCTATGGCAGACCGAGTTGACCAGCGAGGTGGCCGTGATCGAGAGATAGACGCGCAACAGGCCTGAGAACAGCACGCAGCCCATCATGGTGTGGAACCCGCCAACTGCGTAGCCAATGGCGCCCGGAATGAAAACCGCCGACATCCCGTACCAGACCCAGCGCGTTCTCACGAAGAACATGGCGATCGGGTCGGCCAGAATATCCTTGGCGTAGTATTCGCCGTCGGTCGCGACATGGTCGAATACCCAGCCGCCTTGCGCATGCAACATTCCCTTGACGAAGCTGACATGGCGGTTGCCGACGCCGTCATAGTAAGGGCTGTGAGCATCGCCGGGTTTGTCGGTGTAAAGATGGTGCCGGCGATGATGGGCGACCCATTTGAGGATCGAGCCCTGCACCGCCATCGTGGCGATCGCACAGAAGAACGCCCTCACGACCGGCCCGCAGCGAAAGCTGCGGTGCACGAGAAGGCGATGCATGCCTGCGCCCATCCCGAACATGGTCAGCCCGAACATGCCGACGAAGACCGCAATCTCCGCCCAGCCGATGCCCTGCATGATCGTCCAGATCACCGCGGCGACCGAACCGGCGTAAATAATGCCCAGCAGAGCGTAGGATTCGCGCAGCTTGGCGTCGACCACCGGACCGCCGACGATCACGCCTGGCGGCATTTTCCGGTCAGCACCTTCCTCCGACACCACGCCCTGGATTGCGGTCATCTTAGCTGATCCATTCATGGAAAATTAACTCTTCCGCGAGGCATCGTACAGACGCGGGTTATTTCTGGCAAGGACTCGGTCGGCCGCGGGAACGCGGAGCCAGGACCTAAAGAAGACGCCTTACAGCGACCCTGTCGGCGAGCCTTTTCGTGACGACTTAGGCAGTCCAACACACGGCGCCGGAACCACGATATTCTATGCAACCCCTGTTTGCATATAGACAATATTGTGTATCATTCCAGTCTATGGACCTCATGCGCTCAGCGTTTCTCGCCGGACTGGTCGCCGCGCTCGCAACCGGCGCCGCCCTCGGCCAGGACGCCGCGCGCCCGCCGATCGGCGGCATCGGCTCGGCGCCCGACGCCATGATCTTCCATGTCGCGCACGGCCCCGAGGGCGCCTGCGGGCCGGGCTGCTCCAACTGGATCGCCGCCGAGGGCACCGTGCAGTTCGACACCCACAAGCGGCTGATCGCGATCCTCGATCGCCACGCCGGGCGCAAGCTGCCGCTCGTCATTCACTCCTGGGGGCGTTCCAACCTCCACGTCGCGGCGAGCCTCGGCCGCGTCCTGCACGAGCGCGGCATCGACACCACCGAAGGCGTGACCGAGGTCGGCGCCTGCGCCGGACTGAACGCGGCGGAGTGCTTCGCTCTCAAGCGTCCGGGCGGCCCGCTCGACGCCACGCTCGATCTCACGGATCCGCGCTGCGATCTCGCCTGCGTGCTGATCCTGGCCGGCGGCGCCCATCGCAGCCTGCCGCCGGGCACGCGGCTGGTCCTCAGCGGCCTGGAGATCCGCAACCGCGTCGCACCCAACGTCTCCGACGCCCACCGCGAAGGCTTGACCGCGTTCTACAGCGACCGGTTTCGCGCCTACCTGCGCGACATGGGGATCGACGGCGAACTCGCCGACATCGTCGACCGCGACACCGACCAGCACCGCTCGACGGAAGTGCCGGCGTCGGACTGGACCCGGCTGCACATCGTCACGTCAGGGTCGCAGTAACTGCTTCTGCCGATGCCGACCGTCCCAGGCCGGCGCGCGGATCCGGGTGGCGGCGCCGCCTGCCGCAGATATTCGGCTCGACAACGAGGCATTGCTTGAACCGGGATGCAAAAAACCCCGCCGATGAGGCGGGGTTTTCGTTGTTGACGGTTGAGCGGCGGCCGTGACCGGTCCGAGCGTCAGCCGAACTGGTTCATCGTGTTGTGGGCGCCGCCCGCCTTCAGCGCGGCCTCGCCGGCGAAGTACTCCTTGTGGTCGTCGCCGATGTCGGAGCCGGCCATGTTCTGGTGCTTGACGCAGGCGATGCCCTGACGGATCTCCTGGCGCTGCACGTTCTTCACGTAGCCAAGCATGCCCTGCTCGCCGAAATACTCCCTGGCGAGATTGTCGGTCGACTGCGCCGCCGTGTGATAGGTCGGCAACGTGATCAGGTGGTGGAAGATGCCGGCGCGCTTGGCCGAATCGGCCTGGAAAGTGCGGATGCGTTCGTCCGCCTCGATCGCCAGCGGCGTGCCGTCGTACTCCGCCTTCATCAGCTCGGCGCGATTGTACTTGCTGACGTCCTTGCCGGCTTCCTTCATCGCGTCGTAGACCTGCCAACGGAAGTTGAGCGTCCAGTTGAACGACGGCGAGTTGTTATAGGCCAGCTTCGCGTTCGGGATCACCTCGCGGATGCGGTCGACCATCTCGGCGATCTGCTCGATATGCGGCTTCTCGGTCTCGATCCACAGCAGGTCGGCGCCGTTCTGCAGCGAGGTAATGCAGTCGAGCACGCAGCGGTCCACACCGGTGCCGGGCCGGAACTGGTACAGGTTGCTGGCGAGGCGCTTCGGACGCATCATCTTGCCGTTCTGGTTGATGATGACATCGCCGTTCCGGGCGTTGGCGGCCGTCACTTCCTCGCAATCCAGGAAGCTGTTGTACTTGTCGCCGAGGTCGCCGGGCTTGTGGCTCACGGCGATCTGCTGGGTGAGGCCGGCGCCGAGCGAGTCGGTGCGGGTCACGATGATGCCGTCCTCGACGCCGAGCTCGAGGAAGGCATGGCGGCAGGCACGGATCTTCGCCAGGAACACCTCGTGCGGCACCGTCACCTTGCCGTCCTGGTGGCCGCACTGCTTTTCGTCGGAAACCTGGTTCTCGATCTGCAGGGCGCAGGCACCCGCCTCGATCATCTTTTTGGCGAGCAGATAGGTCGCCTCCGCATTGCCGAAGCCGGCGTCGATGTCGGCGATGATGGGAACGACGTGGGTCTGGAAGGTGTCGATCTTCTCGATCAGCGCCTTCTCCTTCGCCGCGTCGCCGGCCTTGCGGGCCGCGTCCAGCGCACGGAAGATGTCGTTGAGCTCGCGGGAGTCGGCCTGGCGCAGGAAGGTGTAGATTTCCTCGATCAGGGCCGGCACCGAGGTCTTCTCATGCATCGACTGATCGGGCAGCGGTCCGAACTCGGAGCGCAACGCGGCGATCATCCAGCCCGACAGATAGATGTAGCGGCGATCGGTCGTGCCGAAATGCTTCTTGATCGAAATCAGCTTCTGCTGGGCGATGAAGCCGTGCCAGCAGCCGAGCGATTGGGTGTACTTGGTCGGGTCGGCGTCATAGGCGGCCATGTCGGCGCGCATCAGCGCCGCGGTGTAGCGGGCGATGTCCAGGCCGGTCTTGAAGCGGTTCTGCAGGCGCATGCGCGCGACGGCCTCGACGGTCACGCCGTTCCAGGTCGGCTTGGTCTTGAGGAGGGCTTCGGCGGCTTCGATCTCGCTCTGATAGGAAGCGGGCTTCTGGAGGGCCTGGTCGCTCATTCCACGCGGCTGGAAGTTCATGTCCGTGATCCTTTCGGTGACGACAATCCTGCAGCCTTTGTACCCGCCCCGCCGCGAGCGACCAGTCCTCCCACGGAAAACTTGTCATACCTTACTTGATTTTCGTGTATTGTTGTAAGATCATTACAAGTAACCCGACACCGCATGGACATTTACCATGGCATCTCAAGGCGTTCGCTCTGTTTTCATGGGGCCGCGGCTGCGACGGCTGCGGCGCGACCTGGGCCTGACTCAGGCCGACATGGCTTCCGATCTCGAGATTTCAGCGCCCTACGTCGCCCTCCTGGAGCGCAATCAGCGGCCGGTGACGGCGGATATGCTGCTCCGCCTTGCCCGCACCTACAAAATCGACCTGGCCGATCTCGCGGGCGATGGCGGCGCCGACAACACCGCCCGGATGCAGTCCGTCCTGAAGGAGCCGATGTTCTCGGACATCGATATCCCCCCGCTCGAGATCACCGACCTCGCCGTCAGCTATCCCGGAATGACCGAGGCGTTTCTCCGCCTCTACACGGCCTATCGCGAAGAACAGCTCGCGCTCGCGGACCGGGCGGCCCCGGCGTTGACGGGCGGGTCCCATCCGGGGCCGGAGGGCTTCGACGCCAACGATCCCGTCGCCGAAGTCAGGCGGTTTCTCGCTGCGCGCCGCAACAATTTCCCGACCCTCGACGATGCCGCCGAACGCCTCGCGCAGGTCGCGACCGGCCCGAGCGGATTCATCGAACGCCTGAAGGTCCGCCACAACCTCCAGGTCCGCTATCTGCCGCCGAACGTCATGCTCGGCTCGGTCAGGCGACTGGATCTGCACCGCAAACAGCTGCTGCTCGAGGACTCGCTCGACACCGCAAGCCTCACGTTCCAGCTGGCCAAACAGCTGGTCTATCTCGAACTGGAGGATGAGGTCGGCGCCGCCTTCGAGGCCGGCCACTTCACCAGCAAAAGCGCCGAGTTTCTGGCGCGCCGGGCGCTCGCGGGTTACGCGGCCGCCGCGCTCATCATGCCGTATTCCGCGTTCGCGAAAGCCGTCGACACGCGCCGTTACGATCTGGAGGCGCTGGCGCGCCAGTTCGGAACCAGCTTCGAGCAGACCGCCCATCGCGTCACCACCCTGCAAAGACCGGGCCTCGAAAAGGTGCCGTTCTTTCTGATCCGCGTCGACCCGGCGGGCAATATTTCCAAGCTGCTCGACGGCGCCGGCTTCCCGTTCGCCAAGCACGGGGGCGCCTGCCCGCTCTGGTCGGTTCACAGCGTCTTCAAGACGCCCCGCCAGATCGTCACCCAATGGCTGGAATTGCCCGACGGCCAGCGCTTCTTCTCGATCGCCCGCACGGTCACGGCCGGCGGAGGCTCGTTCGACGCCATGCGCGTGGAGCGCGCGATCGCGATCGGATGCGCGGCCGAGCACGCGGGGCAGTTGGTCTATGCCCGCGACGGGCACGAACTTCGCGCCGATGAGATCACGCCGATCGGCGTCGCATGTCGTGTCTGCCACCGCTCGAGATGCGCCGCGCGCTCGGCGCTTCCGATTGGCCGCGAGCTGCTTCCTGATGATTTCCGGACGTTGAGCGTTCCGTTCGGATTCTCCGCGGACTGACTTAGCCGGGCGGCGGCGCGCGGCTGAGCATTCGGATTTCCTCTTGATTTGCCGGCTCACGAACCTACGGTGCGCCCGCCAGACCAGAGGGGACAAGGCCGACAATGACCGACGCCATGAAATGCCCGAAGTGCCAGTCCGAGCATGCCTACCAGGACGGCAGCCTGTGGGTCTGCCCGGAATGCGCCCATGAATGGAGCGCCGAAGCGGCCGCAGTTGCGGAGAGCTCGCAGGATGGCGGCGTGCGCGACGCCAACGGCAACCCGCTCGCCGACGGCGACAGCGTCATCGTCATCAAGGACCTCAAGGTCAAGGGCTCGTCGTCGGTGGTCAAGGGCGGCACCAAGGTCCGGAACATCCGCCTGACCGACGCCACCGACGGCCACAACATCGCCTGCAAGATCGACGGCATCGGCGCGATGAACCTGAAATCCGAGTTCGTGAGGAAGGCCTGACTCCCTTGTCCTGCTGAGTTCGTAGGGCGGGTGAGCCGAAGGCGTCACCCGCCGCGTTGGTGAAAACGGCGCAATACGCTTCGCTATTGCGCCCTACCCGCTGCCGCCGCGAGCCGCCCCCTCGAAACGCTACCGCCCCTCGCCGTCGATCTGCCGGCCCATCAGCGCGATCGCCTGCTGATAGACCGACGCCGCGTTCCAGGCCTGGATCGCGGCGAAATTGGCTTCGCCGGGCTGGTAGCCGGCGCCGGCCTGCCAGCCGTGGGCTTTCAGAAAATTCGCCGTCGAACTGAGCGAATTGGCGGCGACGTCGAGATTGCCGGTGCCGTAGGCGAGGATGTTCTTCGGCATGAACTGGGTCTGCCCGACCTCGCCGTGCATGGAGCCGCGGGTGCTGCCCGACAGCACGCCGCGGTCGACCAGGGTCAGCGCGGCGTAGAGCTGCTCGGTGAAGAACTCCGGGCGGCGGCAGTCGTAGGCCAGCGTGGCGATCGACGACAGCATGTTCTGGTTGCCGTGCTGGCTGCCGAAGCCGGTCTCCATGCCCCAGATCGCGATCAGCGGCCCGGGCGGAACGCCGTAGCGCTGCTGGATCGAGGCGAACAATGCCCCCTGGGATTGCTTGAGCGAGCGGCCCCGGGCGACGATGGTGGAAGCTCCGCGCTTGGCGAGAAACTGGTCGAGCGACAGGCTGAAGCTGCGCTGGCCGCGGTCGGCGGCAATCGTCGCGCTGGCGTAATTGGTGTGCATCAGGGCCGCGATAGCCGAGGCGCCGATGCCCTTGGCCCGCGCCTCCTCGGCGAACTGCCCCTTCCACGCCTCGAAACCGGCCGGACCGCTGCCGCACTGCGCGGCGTTCGCGCGCATCCCTCCGCATGCCAGCAGCACCAGAGCCGCCAGCGCCGCCGATACCACACCCCTGCCCTTGCTCATTCGAAACTCCTTTCGCGCACCCTGGACGCTAGTCATCGAAGCCGACGAACACCGCGGCCTCGTCGACCGACTTGCGACGGGACACCACGTCGTTGGCCGGGAAGCTGTCATCGGGATAGCCCATGGCGACGCAGATCATGATAACCTGGTCGTCGGGAATGCCGGCGTGCTCGCGCACCACCGGCGACTGCATGATGCCCTGGCTGTTGATCACGCAGCCCAGGCCCCGCGACCAGGCCGCGTTGACGAGGGCATTGGTCACCGCGCCACAGTCGAACGGGCCGATGTCGCCGCCATGGATCGAGCGGTCGTAGGTCACCACGATCGAGACCGGCGCATCGAACTGGCGGAAGCCGCGCAGCACCCAGTCCGTGCGCTTGTCCTGGTCGTGGCGCTCGATGCCCATGGCGGCAAACAGCTGCTTGGCGATCTCGATCTGGCGCTCGCGGTGCACGCCGCCATAGTCGCCGTGCATGCGAAACTCGCGCGACGACGGCACGCCGGCGAGGTTGCGCTCGACGTTGCCCTGGCGGATGCGGTCGAGCGGCGCGCCGGTCACCACATGAAAATGCCACGGCTGGGTGTTCAGCGATGACGGCGCGCGCATGGCAAGGCCGATGATCTCTTTGATCAGCGCCTTCGGCACCGGTTTGGGGGTGAAGCCGCGGATGCTGCGGCGCCCGAGGACGACATCGTCGAAGGTCGGTGCCGGGCGGGTCGAGGTTTCCATCAATTGGTTCCTGTGCAGCTAAGGATCGTCGTGGGGCGGGTGAACCGAAGGCGTAACCCGTCATATGTGCGAAGGCGGCGCAATACGCTTCTTCGCGATTGCGCCCTACTCAGTCCCCGCGAGAGTGGCATGGACGCTGGCGGCCGGACAAGCCGGCCCGGCGCAGGACGTGCGCGCCCGGCTCCTGCGGCGGGTGCAGCCGCACCGGCGCGAATCGGGCAATCTTCACCCCGGGTCCTGGCGTTCTGGCGCGCGCTCGCCATATCGCTCTCGATCAAGGAGGCGCCGGTCATGATCGCACCCGACGGCAACGCCGCCAGCACCATCGCGCTGCTCGGCATTCCGGTCGACCTCGGCGCCTCGGTGCGCGGCACCCTGATGGGCCCCGCCGCGCTGCGCACCGCCGGTCTCGGCGGCGTGCTGGAGGATCTCGGCTACGACGTGGCGGACTACGGCGACCTGCTGGAGCGCGATCTGGTGTGGACCGACGACCCGCCTCCCGCCAACACCAAACACTACCGCGAGGTCCAGGCCTGGACCCGGGCGACCGCGCAAAAGTCCTTCGAGATGGCGCGCTCCGGCGCGGTGCCGGTGTTCCTGGGCGGCGACCACAGCCTCACCATGGGCTCGGTGGTCGGCGTGGCGCGGCACTGGCAGCTGCAGGACCGCCAGCTCAGCGTGCTGTGGTTCGACGCCCATGCCGACTACAACACGCCGCAGACCACCGAATCGCAGAACATGCACGGCATGTCGGCGGCCTTCCTGTGCGGTGAACCGGGCCTGGAGGGCCTGATCGCCGGCGTGGCGCGGCCGCCGCTGCGCCCCGACGCCCTGCACCTGTTCGGGGTGCGCTCGATCGACCGCGAGGAAAAGCAGGTGATCCGCGACCGCGGCATCAACGTGGTCGACATGCGCCAGATCGACCGCTTTGGCGTGGTCGACGTGGTTCAGAAGATCCTCGAGACCGTCAAGGCCCGGAACCACCTGCTGCACCTGTCCTTCGACCTCGACGTGCTGGATCCCGAGGCCGCCCCCGGCGTCGGAACCATCGTTCCCGGCGGCATCACCTACCGGGAGGCCCACCTGGTGATGGAGATGCTGCACGATTCCGGGCTCGTCGCCTCGGTCGACGTGGTCGAGCTCAACCCCTTCCTCGACGACCGCGGCCGCACCGCGCGCGCCGCCGTCGAACTGATCGGCAGCCTGTTCGGCCGGCAGATCACCGAGCGGCCGACCCCGACCAACGCCATCGTCGCGCCCGAGGACGACGACTGAATGGTGACGACGGCGCCGCTTGCCAATCCGGCGCCGCCGTGACAGCACAGATCCGGAAAACCGCTCTCTGACGCTTCTCCTGCCGGGACCACCGCCATGCCTCGCCTGTCGCTGCCCAAACACAAGATCCGCGTCCTCCTGCTCGAAGGCGTCAACGACAGCGCCGTCGCGCTGTTTGCCGACAGCGGCTATTCCTCGGTGGAGCGGTTGCCGAAGGCGCTCGACGCGGCAGCGCTGAAGGAGGCGGTCAAGGGCGTCCATCTGCTCGGCATCCGCTCCCGCAGCAACGTCACCGAGGAGATCCTGGACGCCGCCGACCGGCTGCTCGCGGTCGGCTG
Source organism: Xanthobacteraceae bacterium (assembly GCA_031291445.1). Classification (GTDB taxonomy): domain Bacteria; phylum Pseudomonadota; class Alphaproteobacteria; order Rhizobiales; family Xanthobacteraceae; genus Bradyrhizobium_A. The sequence continues at coordinate 12,606 of JARLJA010000195.1, forward strand.
CTTCTCGGTCGGCACCAACCAGATCGACCTCGACGCCGCGCGGCGTCGCGGCGTGCCGGTGTTCAACGCCCCGTTCTCCAATACCCGCAGCGTCGCCGAACTCACCATCGGGGAAATCGTCATGCTGCTGCGCCGGATCTTCCCGCGCTCGGTGGCGGCCCACGCCGGCCAGTGGGACAAGTCGGCGGCCGGCAGCCGCGAGGTCCGCGGCAAGACGCTCGGCATCGTCGGCTACGGCAATATCGGCTCGCAGCTTTCGACGCTCGCCGAGGCCATGGGCATGCGGGTCATTTTCTTCGACCTGACCGACAAGCTCCGCCACGGCAATACCGAGCCGGTGCCGGGCCTCGACGAACTGCTGGCGTCGAGCGACATCGTCTCGCTGCACGTCCCCGAGACGCCGCAGACCGCCGGCATGATCGGCGCCCGCGAGATCGGCCTGATGAGGAAGGACGCGCTCCTGATCAACAACAGCCGCGGCACCGTCGTCGACCTCGAGGCGCTGGCCGCCGCGCTGACTGCGGGACATCTCGCCGGCGCCGCGGTCGATGTGTTTCCCGTCGAGCCCGCGTCCAATGCCGACCGGTTCTCGTCGCCGCTGCAGGGCCTCCCCAACGTCATCCTCACGCCCCACATCGGCGGCTCGACCGAGGAGGCCCAGGACCGCATCGGCACCGAGGTCGCCCGCAAGCTGATCGAATATTCCGACGTCGGATCCACCCTCGGCGCCGTCAACTTCCCCCAGGTCCAGCTGCCGCCGCGCCCCAGCGGCACCCGCTTCATCCACGTCCATGGCGACGTGCCGGGCGTGATGGGCAAGCTCAACGACATCGTCTCCGCCCACGGCATCAACATCGCCGCCCAGTATCTGCAGACCGACGGCGGCATCGGCTACGTGGTGCTGGAGACCGACGGCGGCGACGGCGACGCTGAAGGCGTGCTGGCCAAGATGCGCGCGGTGCCGGGCACCATCCGCGCCAGGCTGCTCTACGAACCCTGATCCGCGGGCCGGCGCGCCGGCCCCGCAAGCCGCGGGAGACCGCCCCATGATCGACCACGTCTCCATCGCCGTGCGCGATCTTGCCGCCAGCGCCGCGCTCTACGAGACCATCCTGGCGCCTCTCCAACTCACCCCGCTGGTGACGCGCGAGGCCACGATCGGCTTCGGCAGGCGCTATCCGGAATTCTGGCTGAACCTGCGCGCCGACCTGCCGCGCGTAGCGGAGGACACCGGCATCCACATCTGCCTGCGCGCCCCCGACGAGGCGGCGGTGCGCGACTTCCACCGCCTCGCGCTGGAGCGGGGCTGCACCACCGCCGGCGATCCCGGCCCGCGCCGGGCCGCCATGACCAGCTATTTCGGAGCCTTCATCTTCGACCTCGATGGCAACAAGATCGAGGCGGTCAATTTCCCGGCCAGGGCCTAGCGACATCAATCCTTGCGCCGCCCGGACAACGCGTCCATTTGCGGCGCGCGCGCGGGCCCCTTCGCGCGCCGCGACCGCCGACGCGTGCGCCGGGCGGGCCCTGCGGCATCCCCGGCGCAGCTCGCCACGTCCGGTTCAATCGCGCCGAAGCCCATTTAATCGAAACAATCCCGACTTTCGTCGAGCTTCCGTCCCCCGGACGACGCCGGGCGGTCGATTGACACGAGGCCATGTTCTGCTAGCGTTATATTTTATAGAATATAATGAAGATGGAGGCGGATCGTGAAAGCGATTAAATCGGCGGCACTGGCAGGCGCCGCGATCATTGCAATGAGCGCGTCCGGGCATGCCGCCGCGCTGCTCGACGTGACCGGTTCGGGCATCAACAGCGACGCCGCGGTGGCCAACGGCACCACGCTGTGGTCGCTGGTCGGCGGCGTCACGACCAGCACGCCGGCCGGCGACAACGGCAAGAATGCGATCCTTCGCTACTATGTGGTCGCGAGCGGCAGCAGCGGTTCATCGGTGTTCTCGCTCGGCGAGATCGACCCCGCATTCGGAGGCACCGGCGCCGCTCCCTATGTCGCGTCGAACGGAAACAGCTACGCGCTCGTCGATCCCGCCGCAGGTGCGTCGGGACGCAACGTCTCGAACCTCACCAGCCTCAACGTCGTCGCAGTGCCCGCCTTGCCGCAGGGCGCGGGAGGGCCATCGACTGGCGTCGCGCTGTCCGGCCTCGTCGCCAATCCCGGCACTTACACGCTGTCGAAACTGCAGACCAGCTTCACTCCGGTCCAGCAAACGGTGAGCGGCGACACCTATACCGGCGTCCCGCTGTGGACCTTCGTCAACCCGAGCAAGCTTGCCAGCGCGGCCAGCCAGATCGTGGTGACGTCGGGAACCGACGGCTATGAAGTGGTGCTCTCGCTCGCGGAACTGGATCCCAGCCTCGGGGGAAATCCGGCGAACCTTCTTCCCTATGCTGACACCGGTTCGGATTTTCCGGGTGACGGCGTCGCCCGGACCATCCTGCCGCTCGACAACAAGCACGGCCGGTGGGTCTCGGACCTCTCGAGCGTGACGGTTTCGAGCGCGGTGCCGGAGCCGTCGACCTGGGTCATGCTGCTGCTCGGCCTCGCTGGTCTCGGTGTCCTGGGCTATCGCCCGTCGCGCCCGACCGCGTCGGCCGCGGCCTGAGCGACATCGCGCCGCTGGAGCAGTGGGGAGTTGCTCTCGCTTCCCCCTACTCCGGCAGCATGAAGTGATCGGAGGTGCGGGTCACCTGCCCGGTCGCGACGTCGGTCGCCGACAGCGTGATCGGGGCGTCGTTGGCCGGCAGCGCGGCCTTGTCGGCCTTGACCAAAAGGCGGATCTCGCGGGTCTGGTCCTGCCCGACCTCGGCCACCAGGCGGCCATTGGCGTCGGGCTCGATGCCGGCGACCTGCAACGTCGCGCCGGGAACGCCGCTGACGTCGAGCATGAATGACCGGCTCACGCCGCTCTTGTTGAGCAGCCGGATGGTGTAGCCGTTGCGGACGCTGCCGTCGCCCAAGAGCACGGCGAGCGGGTTGCGGTCATGCAGCGCGCTGATCTGGATCGCGCTGCGGGTGGCGAGCGCGTAGACCATGATGGCTCCGACCACCGCGATGATCACGGCATAGAGCACGGTGCGCGGACGGACGATGCGATAGATCGGCTTCAGGCCGGCCTGGCGGCGCTGGCCGTTGATGTCGGTGTCGTAGGCGATCAGGCCGGTCGGCCGGTCGATCTGCTTCATGACGGTGTCGCAGGCGTCGATGCACAGGCCGCACTGGATGCAGCCGAGCTGGATGCCGTCGCGGATGTCGACGCCGGTGGGACAGACGTTGATGCACTGGTGGCAGTCGACGCAGTCGCCGGCGGGCTCGGCGTGGATGCGGGCCTGCTCGGCCTTCTTCACCGACATCCGCGGCTCGCCGCGGTCGCGGCGATAGGTGACGTTGAGGGCCCACTCGTCGGTCAGCGCCGCCTGGATCCGCGGCCACGGGCACATGTAGATGCAGACCTGCTCGCGGGCATGGCCGGCGAAGGTATAGGTGGTCGCGGTCAGGATGCCGATCCACAGATAGGCGATGAACGGCGCCTGGAAGGTGGCGAGTTCCTTCACCAGGGTCGGCGCATCGGCGAAATAGAGCACCCAGGCGCCGCCGGTCCACCACGCGATCATCAGCCAGAGGAAGTGCTTGGTGGCGACGCGGCGAACATGGGTGAAGGTCAGCGGGTGCTTGTCGCCGAGGATGCGTTCACGCCGGTCGCCCTCGACCCAGCGCTCCACCGCGTAGAACAGATCGGTCCACACCGTCTGCGGGCAGGTGTAGCCGCACCAGATCCGCCCGGCCACCGCGTTCATCAGGAACAGCGCCATGGCAGCGATGATGAGGAGCCCGGTGAAGTAATAGACCTCCTGCGGCCACAGCTCGATGAAGAAGAAGTAGAAGCGCCGGTGCGGCATGTCGACCAGCACGGCCTGGTTGGGCAGACCGGGCCCGCGGTCCCAGCGCACGAACGGCAGCAGATAATAAAGACCGAGCGTCGCCACCAGGATCGACCACTTGATGCGCCGGAACCGGCCGTGGACCGCCTGCGGATAGACCTTCTTGCGCGCCGCGTAGAGCGGGCCCTCGATGATGGTCTCACCCATGGTCTTGTCCTCCGCCTTCGAGCATGATTCGGAAAAGTGGGTACCGGTTTTCCGAAAAGATCATGCTCAATCAAAAACCCGCCGCCGCGCCAGGGCGCGACGCAGAATGAAAGTGACTATGCCGGATCGCCGGCTGCCCGGGTTTGACGTCGATCATGCCGGCGGCTTGTCACGCAGCGCGATATAGATAGCCGGAATCACCAGAACCGTCAGAAGGGTCGACGACGCCAGCCCGAACAGGAGTGAGATCGCCAGCCCCTGGAAGATCGGGTCGAGCAGGATGGTGGCGGCCCCGATCATGGCCGCCAGCGCGGTCAGCAGGATCGGCTTGAAGCGCACCGCGCCGGCCTCCAGCACCACCGCCCGCAGCGACACCCCCTCACCGCCGGTATGGCGGATGAAATCGACCAGTAGAATCGAATTTCGTACGATGATACCGGCGAGCGCAATGAAGCCGATCATCGAGGTGGCGGTGAACGGCGCGCCGAGCAGCCAGTGCCCGAGCAGGATGCCGATCAGGGTCAGCGGAATCGGGGTCAGCACCACCAGCGGCAGCCGGAAGCTGCCGAACTGGGCGACCACGAGGACATAGATGCCCACGATCGCCGCGCCGAACGCGGCCCCCATGTCGCGGAACGTGACATAGGTGATCTCCCACTCGCCGTCCCACAGCAGGGTGGCGCGGCTCTCGTCGGCCGGCTGGCCGTGCAGGCTGATGGCGGGCTTCGGCAACGCGCCCCAGTCATGAGCGTCGATGCGGTCGGCGACCGCCAGCATGCCGTAGAGCGGCGCCTCGAAACGTCCCGCCAGTTCCGCCATCACCATGTCGGCGAAGCGGCCGTCGCGGCGGAAGATCATCGGCGAACCGGCCTCGGTGGTGGCCTTCACCACCTGGCCGAGTTCGACCACGGTCTTGCTGCCGGGCAGCGTGTTGGCCGGCACCGGCGTCGACGCCAGCGCCTCGGTCCATGAAAGGTCGCGCTTCGGCAGGCGCACCGCGATCTCGATCGGGTTGCGGTCCTCGCCGCGGTGGGAATAGCCGATCGACGCTCCGCCGAACAGCATCTGGATGGTGTCGTAGACGTCGCGTTGCTCGACCCCGAAAAATTCCAGCCGCTCCTGGTCGATCGACAGCCGCAGCCGCGGCCGCGGCGCCCCGGCGGAATCGTCGATGTCGACGATGAACGGCACCTCGGCGAACACCTTCTTCATCTCGTTCATCACCGCCCGGCGGGTGGCGGCGTCGGGGCCGTAGATCTCGGCCAGCAAGGTCGACAGCACCGGGGGCCCCGGCGGAACCTCGACCACCTTGATGCTGGTGCCCGGCGGCATCGTCAGCGCCTGCAGGCGCCGGCGCAGATCGAGCGCGATGTCGTGGCTGGCGCGCTGGCGCGCGCCGCGCGGCGCGAGATTGACCTGGAGCTCGCCGAGCTCCGGGCGCTCACGCAGGTAGTAGTGGCGCACCAGTCCGTTGAAATTGAACGGCGCGGGCGTGCCGGCATAGGCCTGGACCGAGGAAATCTCGGGCAGCTGCCGCGCCAGGTCGGTTGCCGCGAACAGCGTGCGCTCGGTATCCTCGAGGCTCGCGCCCTCGGGCAGGTCGACCATCACCGCGATCTCCGACTTGTTGTCGAACGGCAAGAGCTTGACGGTCACCGACTTGGTGGCGAACAGCAGCATCGACGCCAGCGTGGCGACGCCGACGAGGAGCAGGAAGCGCCAGGCCGAGCGACGGCTGCTGACGATCGGAGTGGCGATGCGGCGGTAGAGGCGGCCGAGCGCCCCTTCCCCGTGCGCGGCATGGCCGGCGGCCGCGCCCGCCCCGCCCCCGCGCGGCGCGAGCCGCAGCATGAGCCAGGGAGCGATCACCATGGCGACGAAGAACGAGAACAGCATGGCCGCGGAGGCATTGGCCGGGATCGGCGCCATGTAGGGGCCCATCAACCCCGACACGAACAGCATCGGCAGCAGTGCCGCGATCACGGTCAGCGTCGCCACCACCGTCGGATTGCCGACTTCCGCGACCGCCTCGATGGTGGCCTGCAGGCGCGGCCGGCCGTCGGCCATGCCCCAGTGCCGGGCGATGTTCTCGACCACGACGATGGCGTCGTCGACCAGGATGCCGATGGAGAAAATCAGGGCGAACAGGCTGACGCGGTTGATGGTGTAACCCATCAGGTTGGCGGCGAACAAAGTCAGCAGGATCGTGGTCGGGATCACGACCAGGGTGACGAGCGCCTCGCGCCAGCCGATCGCCACCGCGATCAGGACCACGATCGACACCGTCGCGAGCCCGAGGTGAAACAACAGCTCGTTGGCCTTCTCGTTGGCGGTCTCGCCGTAGTCGCGGGTGACCTTGACCTCGACGTCGTCGGGCACGAGCCGCGCCTTCAGCGATTGCAAGCGCTGCGCGATGTCCTCGGACACCACCGCGGCATTGGCGCCGGCGCGCTTGGCGAGCGCGAGACTCACGGCCGGAACGCGGTGCCAGCCGCCGTTGGCATCACGGGCGTCGTCCCAGACCCGGTGTTCGGTCGGCCCCGGGCCGACCGTCACGCCGGCCACGTCGCGCACATAGACCGGCCGTCCGTCGCGGGTCGTGATCAAGAGCAGCCCGATGTCGGGCAAGCCGGCCAGCGTCTGGCCGGCCGCCACGCTGCGGACGATGCCGGCATCGCGGACCTGGCCCGCCAGGAACGAGCGGTTGGCGTCCTTCACCTTCGCCATCAGCTGCTGCAGCGTGACGCCGAACAGCGACAGCTTCTCGGGATCCGGCTCGACCCGGATCTGCGGCGCCGATCCGCCGGAAATGTAGGTCAGGCCGATATTGTCGACCTTGGTCAGCTCCGCCCGCATCTTCTCGGCGAGGTCGTACAGCGCGGCGTCGGTCCAGCGCGCCGCCGCCTCGGGCTTCGGCGACAGGGTCAGCACGCTGACCGCGACGTCGTTGATGCCGCGGCCGACGATCAGCGGCTCGGCAAGCCCGATCGGAATCCGGTCGAGATTGGCCCTGATCTTCTCGTGCACCCGCAAAATGGCGTCGTCGGCACTGGTTCCGACCAGAAACCGCACCGTGACCATGACGCGGTCGTCCTCGGTCTGGCTGTAGACATGCTCGACGCCGGTGATCGCCTTGACGATCTCCTCCAGCGGCTTGGTGACCAGTTCCACCGCGTCGGGCGCCTTCAGTCCGTCGGCGTTGATGCGGATGTCGACCATCGGAACGCTGATCTGCGGCTCCTCCTCGCGGGGAATCGCCACCACCGCGATCAGCCCCATCACCAGGGAGGCCAACAGAAACAGCGGGGTCAGCGGCGAGCCGATCGTCGCCTGTGTCAGTCGACCGGACAGTCCAAGCTTCACGGCCGCACCAGGATGTCACCGGACTGCACGCCGGAGAGAATCTCGAGCCCGTCCGCCAACTCCGGCGACGGCAACGGCCGCCCGCGCTGCACCGGCACGCTGACCGCTCCCGTCCCCGACTGCACCGACACGTAGTCGATGCCGAAGCGGGTGGTGACGTAGCGCGCGGGAATGACGAAGGCGGCGCGCGTGCCGCCCGAAATCCAGACCCGCAGCCGGTTGCCGACGAAATATTCGCCCAGCCCGTCGACCTTCGCATCGGCGACGACGCGGCCGTCCTCGATCAGCGGATAGATCAGGTCGATGGTTCCCGTGCGTGCGGTCCTGTCGCCGGTTTCGGATCCGTCGATGCGGACGGTATCGCCGACCTTGAGGCCGCGGGCGTGGCGTTCCGGAATCCGCAGACGCAGCTTGTAATCCTGCTGGGCCACCATCTCGACGGTATCGCCGGGAAGGATGACCGAGCCCACCGACACCATGCGTTTCAGCACGAGGCCGTCGACGGGCGCCAACACCTGTCCCTCGTTGAACTGCTGCTGGATCACGTCACGCTCGGCCTTGCGCGCGCGCAAGCCATTTTCGGCGACGTTGAGCGCGGTCCGGGTTTCGTCGAGCTTGGTGCGGGGCATGATGCCGCGATCGACCAGCCCTTCGGTGCGGGTGAAATCGATATTGGCCTGGTCGGCCTGGGCCTGCAGCGCGCTGATCTGGGCGTCGAGCGACTTCATCTGCAGGGCGAGCTTCTCGTCGGCGATCACCGCGACCGGCTGGCCGCGGGTGACGCTGTCACCTTCCCTGACGTTGAGCTGGGCGATCACGCCGCCGATGCGGCCCCGCGCCGGCACCACGCTGTAGCTCTCGACCGTAGCGAAGACCGCCTTCTCGTCGGCGACGGGCCGCGACGTGACGGGGAAGGTATCGGCTCCGGCCGGCGCCGCGGCGCAGACGGCGACGGCCAACGCGACGATCGCCCACCCCGCGCCGCCCGCGGCGACCTGTTTCCAACGTGCCGTCATCGACCTACCCCACCAATATCCGTGCTGCTTTCAAGATCTCGCCTTGGCGGTCTTGGCCGCCTTCGCCGGTGCCGGCGCGCAATAGACGCTGTAGAGCGCGGCCAGCACTGCGCGCGCCGGCTCGCTCGCGATCGAGTAGTAGATCGTCTGCGCATCGCGCCGGGCCGTCACCAGCCCGTCCTTGCGCAGCAGCGCGAGATGCTGCGAGACGGTGGAATCGCGCAGGCCGAGAAAGCTCGCGAGATCGCCGACTGAGCGTTCGCCGTCGATCAGCTGGCAGATGATCAGGAGACGATGGCGATTGGACAGGGCCTTGAGCAGGTCGCTCGCCCGGTCCGCCGCCGCCTCCATCATTTCGGGATCTATATTCATACTTGCGTATATACGCATATTCGAATATGCAGTCAAGCGACGGCAGACAAGCGCCCGCGCTCAACGGGCCAGCCGCAACCCACATCGGAGGCGACCATGGCGGAAGTTGTTGTTCTAGGAGCCGGCCTCAGCGGAACGCTGATGGCCTACGAGCTGTTGCCGCAGTTGCGGCGGGAAGACCGGTTGACCGTGATCTCGCAGGGACCGGTCTACCATTTCGTTCCTTCCAACCCCTGGGTCGCCGTCGGCTGGCGCAAGCGCAGCGAGATCGAGGTCGACCTCACCGACGTCATGAAGCGCAAGGGCATCCGCCTGTTGACCGCGGGCGCGAAACGCGTGCATCCGCAGGACAATCGGGTCGAGCTCGGCGACGACAGCTCGGTCGCCTATGACTATCTCGTCGTCGCCACCGGTCCCGAACTTGCGTTCGACGAGATTCCCGGGCTGGGGCCGAACGGCAACACCCAGTCGGTCTGTCACGTCGACCACGCCGCCAAGGCCCAGGAGGCGTTCGAGCGTCTCGCGGCCGATCCCGGCCCGGTGGTGATCGGCGCCGTGCAGGGCGCCTCGTGCTTCGGCCCGGCCTACGAATTCCTGTTCATTCTGGAGACCGAGCTGCGCCGCCGGCGCCTGCGCGACCGCGTGCCGATGACCTTCGTCACCTCCGAGCCCTATATCGGGCACCTCGGCCTCGACGGCGTCGGCGACACCAAGGGCCTGCTCGAGAGCGAGATGCGGGAGAAACACGTCAAGTGGATCACCAGCGCCAAGGTCAAATCGGTCGGCCCCGACACCATGACGGTCGAGGAGATCGCCGACGACGGTTCGGTGAAGGCCACCCGCGACCTGCCCTTCAAGTACTCCATGATGGTGCCGGCGTTCCGTGGCGTCGAGGCGGTGCGCGGCATCGACAAGCTGACCAATCCGCGCGGCTTCGTGCTGGTCGACAAGCACCAGCGCAATCCGACCTTCCAGAACATCTTCAGCGTCGGGGTCTGCGTCGCGATCCCGCCGGTGGGGCCGACCCCGGTGCCGGTCGGCGTGCCGAAGACCGGCTTCATGATCGAATCCATGGTCACCGCCACCGCGCTCAACATCGGCGCCCTGCTCAAGGGCGAGGCTCCGCGGACGCAGCCGACCTGGAATGCGATCTGCCTCGCCGATTTCGGCGATTCGGGCGTCGCGTTCCTGGCCCAGCCGCAGATTCCGCCGCGCAACGTCAACTGGTCGTCCAAGGGCGAATGGGTGCATTACGCCAAGGTGGCGTTCGAGAAGTATTTCCTGCGGAAAATGCGCCGCGGCGAGAGCGAGCCGTTCTACGAGCGCTTCCTGCTCGACAAGCTCAACATCGCCAAGATCAAGGAAGTGACCACCGCGCCATGACCGCCACCCGTCAACTGGTCTGCGGCCATTGCGGCCGCACCAATCGCCTGCCGGCGGCACGTGCCGCCGCCGACGCGCGCTGCGGCGCCTGCCATCAGGCGCTGTTCACCGGCCATCCCATCGAGGTCGACGAGGCCGGCTTCGAGCGCCTCGTCGCCAACAGCGACGTGCCGTTGCTGGTCGACGTCTGGGCCCCGTGGTGCGGTCCCTGTCGCGCCATGGCCCCGATGTTCGAACGCGCGGCGCGGGAACTCGAGCCGGACATCCGCCTGCTGAAGCTCAACGCCGACACCGCCCCGGCCGTGTCGGCGCGCTTCGGCATCAATGCGATCCCGACGCTGCTGCTGATCCGTGGCGGCAGCGAGATCGCGCGCAGCGCCGGCGCGATGGATGCCCAGCGCATCGTGGCCTGGACCGCCGCACAGCTGCGCGCCGCATGACCTTGCCCTTCCCTGCCACCCGAGGAGTATGTGATGAATATCGATAAAGCCGTCCTGGCCTTCGCCGGCTGCGTGGTCCTGGTCAGCCTGGCGCTGGGCTGGCTGGTCAGCCCCTACTGGTTCCTGCTCACGGCGTTCGCCGGGCTCAACATGCTGCAGGCGTCGTTCACCGGCTTCTGCCCGGCGGCCTTGGTGTTCCGCAAGCTCGGCTTGCGCAGCGGCAACGCCTTCTCCTGATCGCCAATCACCAGCCGGCGGGGCGGCTCGTGCGCCGCCACGCCAGCCGCCGTCTCAGGCCTTCTGCGCCGGGCAAGTCGACAGCCCCAGCACCGAGTACAGCGGACAGGTCGCCATCAGCCCGGCGGACTGCTCAACGCTCCGCGGCGGCCTGCTTCTCGGTGTTCTGCGTCAGATTCCAGCAGAACATGAAGCGCTCGGTCGGCGCCAGCACCACGATATCGGGCCGGTAGCGTTCGGCGATCTCGGGCACGAAGTCGCACAGCTCGTGGTGGATCCAGACATAGCGGCCGGCGTGCAGCGTGAACGCATCCTGCCAATAGTAACGTGTGAAGGAATCACCCAGCACCACCACAGTCGGGCCGGCGCGGCCGGTCTCGACCAGATCGCCCCCGGTCTCGCGCAACGTGTCGATGGCGGTGACCTGACCGTGCGGCTGGTCGTAGCTCGACAGGTCGATCCTGGCCTCGCGATCGGCGATATCCGCCGAGACTCCGAGCATGCGCGCGAGGTCGCCGGCGGGCGCGGCCTCGAAGTCCCTGAACACGCGCGCCGGATCGATCGCCCAGTCGCTGCGCTTGAGCGCAACAACGGTCGCGTTGAACGCCAGCAGCGACCCCAGCCTGTTCCAGTGGGTATCGGTGCGGCGGTAGGTCGGGTTGTCATTTCCCGCATGCAGCAGCGGCGGACGCAGATCCGCGACCGGGACGCCGCGCGCGGTGAGCACCTGAAGCATGAGGTCGTACTCGGTCGGTGTTCGGGTCGCGCGCGCCCACCGCGGCAGCTCGGAGCGCATGATGGTCGCGCTGTTGGGCGGAATCGCCACCACGAAGTCCGCGCCGCGTGCCCGCAGCCGGGCGTGAAGGCCGGCGGCGAAATCGGCGAAGGTCGCGATCTCGGCCTCGCGCCGCAACAGCCCCATCGACTGCGCCATCATGGCGTCGCCGTCGAAGAACAGGAAACGCCCCTTGCCGAACACCACCAGGGAATCGGTCGGCGACCACAGCGCATAGCGCAGCAGCGCGTTGCCCCGCACCATCAGGTCCCGCAATCCGAAGTGATCGCCGAGATATTTGTCCACCGCCCTCGGCCATGGCGAGACCTCGGCCAGGGTCCGCGGCGCCGCCGGCCACGGCGCCAGCGTGCGGGCCTCGCGCTCCGACACCGTCTGCGGCGTCTGCAGGCTCTGTGCCAGCAGCGGCAGCAGCAGCGCCACGAAGGCAATGATGCCCCACCAGCGACGATGATGAGCCAGCAGTCCCATGCTCAGAACCTGAAATAGAGGAACGGGCTGTAGGCGCCCGCCGCGACGCTCAGCACGCTGAAGACGAACAGCAGGCCGACCGCGGCGGTGTCGGCGATCGCGTAAGGAACGCGGCGCTCGATCGCCGCCGCCAACGCCCTGGCATCCACCGCGGCCAGCAGCGCCCCGAGGACGAGAGCGGCCAGCGCCGTCGGGTAGAGCACCACATGGGTATCCTTGCTCACCGCCTCCCAACCGTTGCCGCCGACCAGGCTCCTGAAGACCGCCATCGCCTGCTCGACGTCGCGCGCCCGGAACCAGACCCAGCCGGTCATGACCGCGGCCATGAGATAGAGCCGCGCCACCACTGCCGGCGCCCGCGCCAGTCGTGTGCCCAGCCCCACGCGCTCGACCACCAGGAACAGGCCATGGTGGACGCCCCAGATCACGAAGGTCCAGTTGGCGCCATGCCACAGGCCGCACAGCACGAATACCAGCCAGAGATTGCAGTAGGTTTGCGCTGCCGAGCCGCGGCTGCCGCCGAGCGGGATGTAGAGGTAGTCGCGCAGCCACTGCGACAGGCTGATGTGCCAGCGCCGCCAGAACTCGGTGATCGACCGCGACATGTAGGGCAGATCGAAATTGCGCGGGAACGCGAAGCCGAGCACGAAGCCGAGCCCGATCGCCATGTTGGAATAGCCGGCGAAGTCGAAATAGATCTGGATGGTGTAGGCCGACAGCCCGAGCCAGGCCTCGACCAGGCTCGGACTCGCGACGCGATCGAAGATCTGGTCGGCGATGCGCGCGACCTCGTCGGCGACCAGCACCTTCTGGGCGAGCCCGATGATGAAGAAGCGAAAGCCCGCGCCGGCGCGCGCGAGCGTCATGCGCCGGCGCGCCAGCTGCGGCGCGATCCGGTGGTAGCGGATGATCGGCCCGGCCACCAGCTGCGGAAACATGGCGATATAGACCGCGACCTGCAGCAGGCTGCGGTTGGCGGCAGCCTCCCCGCGGTGGATGTCGATCAGGTAGGAGATCGAGTGGAAGGTGAAGAACGAGATCCCGAGCGGCAGCGCCAGCCCCGGCAGCGCGAACGCCGCGTCGGGGCCGACCAGCGCGTTCAGGCTGCCTACCGCGAAGTCGGCATACTTGAACACGCCGAGCAGCGCGAGGTTGGCGGCGATTGCCAGCGCGGTGACGACCGTCCGGCGCCGGCCGCCGGCCGCGGCGATGGCGAGCGCGGCGCCGTAATTGATGGCGATCTGCGCCGCCAGCACCAGCACGAAGCGCGGCTCGCCCCAGGCGTAGAACACCAGCGAGGCCGCCAGCAGGACGGCATTCTTCGCCGTCATCCCCGGCGTCACCGCATAGGCCAGCAGGAACAGGGGCAGAAAGTAGAACAGGAACGGCACGGAGGAGAAAACCACGAAAAGCGCCCCCCTTGTCGGCCATCCGCGACGCCGAGGGCCGCCGCCCTCAATCCGGCACCAGCGCCGGTCATCCCCGGCGACATCGGAGGATGCGCCCACGCCGGGGATCGCAAGTTGCGCGCACGAACGCAACACCAAAAAAATGCCCGCATCGGGTGCGGGCATTTTGTTTGCTGCGATCGAGGCGCCCGCAGGCGTTCCGGCCGCGCTCAGCGGCTGGTTTCGGCGCTGATCACCTCGCCGAACATATCCCACTTGCCGCCCTTGAAGCGCATCATCTGGAGCTGCTCGATCGGCGCGAAGTCGGTGGCACTGGTGTTGATCTTGACGCCCGGGATCACGGTATCCGGCACGAAATCCTTCAGGCTTGCGGCCTGCTTCATGACGTTCTCGCGGGTGAGGTTGTCCCCGCACTGCTGAAGCACGTAAGCCATGGTCTGGGCCGCCGTGTAGCCATAGACCAGGTTGGTATCGGCCTTGTTGGCGCCGGGCATGTACTTGTCGAGGAACTCGAGGAATTTCTTCTCGCCGGGATCGTTGGCCCATTGCGGGTCGGATGCGTCCTTGAGATAGAGCGCCGACAGGATGCCTTCCGCATTGTCGAGCCCGGCCGGCTTCATCACCGCGCCGATGGAGACGCTGACGTCGGTCAGCAGGTGCATCGGCTTCCAGTCGATCTCGGCAACCTTCTTGATGGTCTGGGCCGCGAATTTCGGCGTCGTGATGTCGACCAGCACGTCGGCGCCCGTGGTCTTCAGCTTGACGATGTGGGAGTCGATGGTCGGCTCCGAAACCTCGTAGCTTTCCTCGGCGATGATGAACTTGGAGGCGCTCTCGCCGAACACGTCCTTGAGGCCGGCGAGATAGTCCTTGCCGAAGTCGTCGTTCTGGTAGAGCACCGCGACCTTGGCGTCCGGCTTGGCCTTCTGAATGAACTTGGCGAAGATGCGCGCCTCGGCGCGGTAGCTCGGCTGGAAGCCCATGGTCCAGGGGAAGTTCTTGGGATCGTCCCACTTGCTGGCGCCGGTGGCGACGAACAGCTGCGGCACCTTCTTGGCGTTCTGGTACTTCTGGATCGCGCTGTTGGGCGGGGTTCCCAGCGCGTTGAAGATCACCAGCACCTCGTCACTCTCGATCAGCTTGCGCGCCTGCTCGACGGTCTTGGGCGGGCTGTAGCCGTCGTCATAGGAGATGAAGGTGATCTTGCGGCCGTTGATGCCGCCCTGGTCGTTGACCATCTTGAAATAGGCGTCCTCGGTCTTGCCGATGACGCCGTAGGCGGAGGCCGGGCCGCTGTAGGCCTCGATGTTGCCGATCTTGATCTCGGTGTCGCTGGCGCCGGGATCGTAGACCTTTTCGGCGAGAACTGCCTGCGACGCGACCACGCTGAACGCGAGGCAGGCGGCGGTCGAAAGCAGGGCCGCGCGCGCGGACGGATAACCCTTCATCATGTCGACAATTCCCTCTCTCTGTGGCGATTGCTCTTGGTGTCGATCGATGCGTGCTGATCGACGATCGTTGATCGATGGCGCAACCTTGAACAAAGCGTAACAGAAACCGGGACCGGCGCGAAGGCCTCCTTAAGTCACGAGGCCGCGGCGCGGACCGCGCGATCGATCGCGGTCGGCGAGCCGAACCGTTCGCGCAGCGTCGGCTTGTGGACCTTGCCGGTGGCGTTGCGCGGCAGGGCCTCGACGAAGTGAATCACGCCCGGGCACTTGAAGCGTGCGAGATTGGCGGCGCAATGGGCACGAACCTCGGCCTCGCCGAGGCCGCGGCCGGCTTTGACCGCGACGATGGCGACGCCGATCTCGCCCCAACGCTCGTCGGGCGTGCCGATCACGGCAGCCTCGGCCACGGCGTCGAGCTGGTAGAGCACGTTCTCGACCTCGGCGGGATAGACGTTCTCGCCGCCGGAGATGTACATGTCCTTCCAGCGGTCGACGATGTAGTAGAAGCCTTCGTCGTCGACGCGCGCGGCGTCGCCGGTGTGCAGCCAGCCGTCGGTGAACGACGCGGCGTTGGCCTCGGGCCGGTTCCAGTAGCCGGGCGTGATGTTGGGGCCCTTGACCCACAACTCGCCGAGTTCGCCCGCCGGCGCGTCGCTGCCGTCGGGCCGCACGATGCGCACTTCGGTATGGAGCACCGGCTTGCCGGCGGAGCCGGCCTTGCGGGCCGTATCCTCGCGATCGAGCGCCAACACCGCGGGGCTGGTCTCGGTCATGCCGTAGCCCTGCTGCAGGGCCACGCCCCGCCCCTCCCAGGCCTTGAGCAGCGGCACCGGCATCGGCGCGCCGCCGACGCCGCCGATCACCAGCCGGCTGAAATCGGCCGCTTCGAAATCCGGGTGCTGCGCCATGAACTGGTAGATCGACGGCACGCCGAAGAACACGTTGATGCCCTGCGACGGATCGCTGATCAGGCGCAGCGCCAGGCCCGGATCGAACGCCCGCATGATCGCGACGGTGCCACCCGCATGCAGCACCGGGTTGGTGTAGCAGTTGAGCCCGCCGGTGTGGAACAGCGGCAGCACCGTGAGCAGCACCGAGGACGGCGTGATGTAGGCGGGTCCGCCGAGATTGACGCAATTCCAGAACGTCATGCCATGGGTGATGATCGCCCCCTTGGGGCGGCCGGTGGTCCCCGAGGTGTACATGATCGTCGACATGTCATCGAGGGTCGCCGGCTCCGGCCGATCGAGCCGCGGCGCCGCCGCAATGGCGGCCTCATAGGATCCGCCAGGTCCGACCCGCAACACCGAGGCGACCTTGCAGCGCTCGGCCACCGCGGCGGCGACGCCGGCGAGTTCGTCGTCGTGGATCATGACCCTGGGCGCGGCATCGCCGACGATGTATTCGAGCTCGGGCACGGTCAGGCGGGTGTTCAGCGGCACGAAGGCGGCGCCCAGCCGGCCGCAGGCGAACTGCACGTCGAGCGTATCGGTGGTGTTGAGCGCCAGCACCGCGACCCGGTCGCCGCGGCCGACGCCGGCCCGCTCCCGCAGATGACTGGCCAGCCGCGCGATGCGGTCGTCGAATGCCGCGTAGCTCCAGCGTCGCTCGCTGGCGAGATCGATGACCGCGGTCTTGCCCGGCGTGCGCCGCGCATGGTGGGCGATCCAGTCGTAATAGCGAACCGGCATTGGTCTCCTCCCGGCCGGCGCGTCACCCGCCGGTCCGCTGTCCCCATCCCATCACAACAGGCCCGCCACCGCCCGTCCAGCGGGTCGGTGGCAGGGACAAGTTGTTTTCGTTCACTTTTTTGGGCAGTTGACACGCTGGCTGCGCCGGCTGTCTTGCGTCGAGTGGCTGATGTTGACATGCCTCAACGCCCCGGCGGGGAGTCGGCCTACCGAGATGCGGGTCGCATCGCGCCCGCATCGAGGAAAGATCATGGATGATGCAATCAGACGAAAGATCCTGGCGCTGTTGGACCAGCACAGAATCATGACAATCGCGACGCTTCGGCCGGACGGCTGGCCGCAGGCGACAACGGTGGGTTACGTCAGCGAGGATCTTGTCCTCTATTTTCTCTGCGGCCCCGACAGCCAGAAAGCGCGAAATCTGGCGCACGATGACCGGGTTTCGCTGACGATCGACCACGACAGCTCGGATGTGATGGCGATCACCGGTCTTTCAATGGCGGCACATGCGAAGGCGGTGGAGGACAGGACCGTGGCGGAGAAGATCCTGCGTATGCTTCCGCTGAAGTATCCCGAGAATGCTGCCGCACCGCCGATCCCGATGCCGAGCCCGGATGATATCCGCATCTTCCGCGTGACGCCGACCGTGATCTCGATGCTGGATTACTCCAAGGGCTTCGGACACACCGATCTGGTCACCTGCTGACGACGCCCCCTGCACGGCCAGGCTAATCCCGGCCAGGGGTCCAGCCACTCGACGCAAGTCTGCGAGCCCCTGACCCGTGCAACGTGGCGCGAGGAGACTTGCCATGCCGGAACGTCGGGGCGATCAGCCCACCAGCCAAAGTCTGTTCTACGGTCCCGATCACGAGGCGTTCCGCGACACCCTGCGGCGCTTCGTGGCCCGGGAGATCGAGCCATTCGCCACCGCATGGGACGAAGCCGGCGAGTTTCCCCGCGAACTCTATGAGAAGGCCGCCGCGGTCGGCCTGCTCGGGCTCGGCTTCCCGGAAGAATACGGCGGCACCGCCGCCGACCAGTTCATGAAGATCGTGGCGTCCCAGGAGCTCGCCCGGGCGGGATCGGGCGGCGTCAGCGCCAGCCTGATGAGCCACACCATCGGCTCCCCGCCGATCGCGCTGGCGGCGGCGCCGGAGATCAAGGCGCGGGTTCTGCCCGAGGTGCTGTCGGGGCGGAAGATCTCGGCGCTCGCCATCACCGAGCCCGGCGGCGGCTCGGACGTGGCCAACCTGCGCACGACCGCGCGGCGCGACGGCGACGTCTACGTCGTCAACGGCGAGAAGACCTTCATCACCTCGGGCATGCGGGCGGACTACATCACCGTCGCGGTGCGCACGGGCGGCCCCGGCCCGGCCGGGGTGAGCGTGCTGCTGGTTCCCGGCGACACGCCGGGGCTGTCGCGCACCAAGCTCAAGAAGATGGGCTGGTGGGCGTCCGACACCGCGACGCTGCATTTCGACAATTGCCGGGTGCCGGCGAACCACCTGATCGGCGCGGAAGGCCATGGCTTCCGCATCATCATGCACAATTTCAACAGCGAGCGGGTCGGCCTGGCGGCCTCCTGCGCCGCGTTCTCCCGGGTCTGCGTCGACGAGGCCATTGCGTACGCCCGCGAGCGCCAGACCTTCGGCAAGCCGCTGGCGCAGCACCAGGTGATCCGTCACAAGCTGGTCGACATGACCCAGCGGGTGCTGGCGACCCAGTCGATGCTGGAACTGCTGGCGTGGCGGCTGCAGCAGGGCGAGAACCCGGTGGCCGAGATCTGCATGCTCAAGAACCAAGCGACCCAGACCATGGCATTCTGCGCTTCCGAAGCGGTGCAGATCTTCGGCGGCGCCGGCTTCATGCGCGGCGCCAAGGTCGAGCGGATCTACCGCGAGGTCAAGGTCAACGCCATCGGCGGGGGCGCCGAGGAGATCATGAAGGATCTCGCCAGCCGGCAGCTGGGGCTTTAGAGCGAGGTCGATCGCCGGGTCATGAATCCGTCCGCCCGATTGATCAGCAGATCGAGAAAAGTCCGGGCGCGCAGCGACATCCAGTTCATCTCCGGATAGACCGCATGCAGCGGCAAGGCGGCGATCGAATAGTCGGGAAGAATGTTTTCCAGTTGCCCGCTGCGAATGCCGGCAACCGCGCTCCACTCCGGCAGGACGGCGACGCCCAGATGATTCAGGACGGCTTCCTCCATGGCATCGGCGTCATCGACCAGGAGCGGCCCCTTGACCGACGCGACATGGCGACCGTGCTCGGATTCGAACGCCCACTCTTCGGGGGATGAAAGCCGCGAATAGACAATGCATTGGTGCGCGGCGAGGTCTTCGGGCGTTCTCGGCATCGGCCGGCCGTGAAGGTAGGTCGGAGTCGCAACCAGGTAGCGCTGGACGACCCCCAGCCGACGGGCGACGAGCGTGCTTGCCTCCAGCTGTCCGATCCGGACTGCCAGTTCAATTCCCTCCTCCACCAGATTGACGAAGCGCTCACTGAACCGGACGTCGAGGCGAACCTCCGGGTAGCTCCTGATGTACTCGGCCATGATCGGCATCATGTAGCGCCGGCCAAACGAGGACGGCACGCTGACGCGCAGCGTCCCCGCGGGCCGCGGCGAAACATCTTCGACTTTCGCCCGCGCCAGATCGAAGTTTTCGAGGATTTGCCGCGCCAGATCGTAGATGCGAAGGGCCTCGGGTGTCGGCCGGAGCTTGCGCGTGGTGCGAAGAAACAGCTGGGTGCCAAATTCGCTTTCCAGCAGCGCAATGCGCTTGCTGACAGCCGGCTGGCCAATTCCGAGCTCGTTTGCGGCCGAAGAAAAGCTGCCGCCCTCCAGCGCGCGCACAAAAGCACGAAAGCAGTCGATTCTGTCCATATTCATTCCACATGGGAATATTTCATATCCTATCCATTCCGTAGTCGGCCCACAAGCCGCCGGCTAGGCTGATCTCACAGCAAGAAGGCCTTCAAGGGCTGCCAAGGGAGGGAAACGTGACGCGCCATATCGGAATCGCCGGCGCCGGAATCGCCGGCCTGCATCTCGCGCTCTACCTGCAAAAGCATGGCGTCGACGCCACCGTGATCACGGACCGCACGCCGGACGACTACCGGGACATGCGGCTGCTCAACACCGTCGCTCACCACCACGTGACGATCGCGCGCGAAGACTATCTCGGCGTCAATCATTGGCGGGACCCGAAGGATCACTACTACTACCACGATCATTTCTTCAATTTCCCCGAGCCGCTGAGTTTCCCGGGCAGCTTCTCCAGGGCGAGCCGCGCCGTCGACTACCGGATCTATCTGCCGACCCTCATGGAGGATTTCCTGCATCGTGGCGGCAAGATCGAGTACCGCCGGATCGAGGACAACGACGTCCGATCGCTGGTCGACCGGTTCGACCTCCTCGTCGTTGCGACCGGCAAGGGGCCGCTCGGGCAACTCTTCACCTACAGACCGGAACACACGCCCTATTCGCAGCCGCAGCGGCGTCTCTGCGTCGGCCTCTATACCGGCGTGCGCCATCCCGATCCGATGAATGTGACGCTGTCGGTATCGCCCGGGCATGGCGAGATGATCGTGATCCCCACCATCACGTTCGGAGGGATCGCCACCGCGCTTCTGATGGAGAACGTTCCGGGCGGCGACATGGAGGAGCTTGCATCCCTGCGCTATGACGACGATCCGAAGCAGTTCCTGCAGGTGGTGCGCGACAAGCTGGAGAAGCATCATCCGACGACCTACGACCGGATCGACACCGCGCGTTTCGACCTGACGGGGCCGCTGGATCTGCTGCAGGGCGGCGTGGTGCCGACGGTGCGCAATACGGTCGTGGAGTTCGACGGCGGCAAATGCGCGATCGCGCTCGGCGACGTCCACTCGGTCGTCGACCCCATGATGGGCCAGGGCGCCAACGTCGCCTCCTATGCGGCGTTCGTGCTCGGCGAGGAGATCGTCAACTCCGACGTCCTCGATCGGCGCTTCTGCGAGAAGGTCGACCTCAAGCGCCAGGACCGGGTGCTGGCGGCATCGCGCTGGACCAACCTGATGCTGCAGCCGCCCTCGGAAGCCATGGGAATGTTGATCGGCGCCATGAGCCAGAATCCGGCGCTGGCCGACGAATTCACCGAAAACTTCAACTACCCGGATCACCAATGGGATCGCGTGTCGTCGCCGGAAAGGATCCATGCGTGGCTCAGCCGCGTGACGGCGCCAGCGCACTCCGTCCGGGCAACCGCGTGAGGAAGCCGATGCATTGCCTGACGGTCACCTATCCCGCGCCGACCGACGCGGCGCGCTTCAAGGCCTACTACGAACAGACGCACGTGCCATTGGCAAGGCAGCTTCCGGGGCTGAAAACGTGCTCCTTCGCCTATCCCGAGGCGCTCGGTCCTGGACCTGCTCCGTTCTGCATTTTCCAAGCCTGGTTCGAGGACGGCGCGGCCATGCTTGCCGCGCTGCAGTCAGAGATCGGCCGAAAGGTCGCGGCCGATGTCCCGAACTACTCGCCGGGCGGCGCGACCCTGTTCCACTTTCCGGTCGAGGGCTGAAGATGCAGCGCGCCAACCCGGCGGCCTTTCGCCAGGCGGCGTCGCGGTTCGTGACCGGCGTAACGGTGCTGACGGCGCTCGACACGCGGGGCGAGGTCTGCGGCATGACCGCCAACAGCTTCGTCACCGTCAGCCTGTCGCCCCCCACGGTGCTCGTCTCGGTGATGCCGGGACGGATGCACCAGGCGATTACCGCGAGCGGCCGCTACGGCGTCAACGTTCTGCCCGAGGGCGGCCGAGGATTGTCGCAGCATTTCTCGGGCCGTCCGGCCGCCGACGCCAGTCCCGCCTACGACGTCGTGGAGGACCTGCCGCGGCTTTCAAACTGCGTGGCGTTCTTTGCCTGCGAGTTGATCCGGATCGTCGACGTGAACGACCACACGCTGTTCATCGCCGAAGTATCGACCTGCGACTATTGCGACAGCACTCCGCTGGTCTTTTTCTCCAGCCGCTATCATCTCGGCCCCGGCGCGCCCGACGAGCAGGACACCGCGAGATCGGACGAACCGCGGGCGCGGAGCCGGGTCGGATGACGGTCTATTTCCCCGTCCAGCTCGGCTTGCGCTTCTCGGCGAATGCCTTGAGCCCTTCTTTGGCGTCCTCGGTCATGCCGAGCAGCGCGATCTGGCTCTCGGTATAGGCGATCGCCTCGTCGAACGACATCGACGCGATCGCCCGCATGGCGTATTTGCCGCGGCGGATCGCGGTCGGCGACTTGTCGACGATCCGCCCGATCAGCCAGTCGACCTTGCCGTCGAGATCGGCCGGCGCCACCACATGGTTGAGCAGCCCGGCCGCCTGCGCGGCGCGGGCGTCGAATGGCTCGCCGGTCAGGCTCCATTCGTTGATCAGGCGGCGCGGCACCAGCATCTGCAACAGGCTCATCACCTGCATGGGAAACACGCCGACCTTGACCTCCGGCAGGCCGAACACCGCCTGGTCGGAAGCCACCGCCATGTCGGTCATGCACAACAGGCCCATGCCGCCGGCCATGCAGGCGCCGTTGACCCGGGCGATGCTGGGCTTGGTGCTGCCGGCCGCCAGCCGCAGGAGATCGGCGTAGTCGCCGTTGGGTTTGGAGAAATCGAACGCGAAGGCCTTGCCGGGCTGGGCCAGGTCGGCGCCGGCGCAGAACGCCTTGTCGCCGACCCCGGTCAGCACGATCACCCGCACGTCCGGATCGTCATGGGCATCGCGAAAGCCCTTGGTGATCCCGGCGATGACCTCGCCGTTCAGCGCGTTGCGCTTGTCGGCGCGGTTGATGGTGATCCAGAACGCCGCGCCCTTCTTGTGGTGCAGGACAGCTGCCGCGTCGCCCGACGTCTCGCTCATTCGCCACCTTCTTTCTGTCGCGCAGCGGGCGCGCCATCGTCCTTCGGCGCAATGTCCTGGGGCGCAATCTCCGCCACGATCCGCCCGCTGGTGACCTGGTCGCCCACGGCGGCATGAATCGCCGTCAGCGTGCCACCGATCGGCGCGACATGCACGTGCTCCATCTTCATCGCTTCCAGCGACAGGATCGGCTGGCCCGCCGCGACGACGTCGCCGGGGCGGCCATGGACCGCCACCACGCGCCCGGTCAGCGCCGCGCGCAGCTTGCCGTCGCTGCCCTGGCTCGCCGCGCGATCGGGCGCGGCATGGGTGAGGTCCCTCGCCGCGAAGGTCTGGCCGCGGGCGTGCAGATAGAGCCGCTCGCCGTCCCGCAGGAACGTGACCGTCTCCGAGATCGCCCCGCTGCGGAACCGCAGGTTGTCGGCGTCGAGCGCGTCGACCTGGAAGCCGTGGTCCGCGCCGTCGACGCAGGCCACGTAACCGCCGTCGCGGCGCCGCACGATCTCGACCTCGTGAACGCGGCCCGCGACCTCGATCCGCATCGGCAACGGAAACGCCGCAGTCAGCACCCGACCCCGTCGCCACGGCAGCGCGCCGCGGCCGACCACGAACAGCACCAGCGCGGCGAGCGCCGCCACGGGCGGGCCGTCGCCGGCCGGCGGCGCCAACAGCTCGTCCCGGTGCGCGCCGATGAAGGAGGTGGTGGCGCCGCCCTCGGCAAACACCGGATGGTCGAGGCATTCGGCGAGGAAGCCCTGGTTGGTGGTAACGCCGAAGGCGATGGTCTGGCGGAGCGCATGGATCAGCCGCCGCCGCGCCTCGTCGCGGGTCTCCCCGTGGCTGATGATCTTGGCGATCATCGAATCGTAGAACGGCGCGATCTCGGCGCCGGAGCGCAGGCCGTGGTCGACGCGCACGCCCTGCGGCATGTCCCAGCGCAGCATGCGGCCCGACTGCGGCATGAAATCGCGCGCCGCATCCTCGGCGCACAGCCGCACCTCGATGGCATGGCCCGAGAACCGGACGTCGTCCTGGCGCAGCGGCAACGGCTCGCCGGCCGCGAGGCGCAGCTGCAGCTCGACCAGGTCGAGGCCGGTGATCGCCTCGGTGACCGGGTGCTCGACCTGCAGGCGGGTGTTCATCTCCATGAAGTAGAAATCGCCCTGCCCGTCGAGCAGGAATTCCAGGGTGCCGGCGCCTTCGTAGCCGATCGCCTTGACCGCCTTGACGGCGACATCGCCCATGCGGCGGCGCAGTTCGGCGGAGACCGCCGGCGACGGCGCCTCCTCGATCACCTTCTGGTGGCGGCGCTGCACCGAGCAGTCGCGCTCGCCGAGATGGATGGCGTTGCCGTAGCGGTCGCCGAACACCTGGATCTCGATGTGGCGCGGATCGACGATGGCGCGCTCGAGGATCACGGTGCCGTCGCCGAACGCGCTGTTGGCCTCCGAGCGGGCGCTGCGCGCCAACTCGACGAAGCTTTCGGCGTCCTTCACCAGGCGCATGCCGCGGCCGCCGCCGCCGGCGGTCGCCTTGATCATGACCGGAAAACCGATCCGCCGCGCTTCCGCCAGCAGACCGTCGTCGCTCTGGTCGGCGCCCTGATAGCCGGGCACGCAGGGCACGCCGGCCGCGGCCATGATGTCCTTGGCGCCGGCCTTGTGGCCCATGGCCGTGATCGCCTCCGGCGACGGCCCGATGAAGACCAGTCCGGCATCGCGGCACGCCGCCGCGAAGGCGGCATTCTCGGCGAGGAAGCCGTAGCCCGGATGAACCGCGTCGGCGCCGGCCGCCCTGGCGGCGGCGATGATCGCCTCCGACCGCAAATAGGACTGCGCCGGCAACGCGTCGCCGATCGGCACCGCGGCGTCGGCCTCGCGGACATGGACCGCTTCGGCGTCGGCCGAGGAATAGACCGCCACGACGCGGTAGCCGAGCCGCCGCGCCGTTCGCATGATCCGCAGCGCGATCTCGCCGCGATTGGCGACCAGGATGGAACGAAACGGCGTCAACCGCGTGCCCTCGCCGCTCATGGCCGCGCCACCGAGAACTGCATGCGCTGCGGGCTGCGGCGGTCGCCGTCACGGCAGATCCGCAACACCTCGGCGAGCACCGCGCGGGTGTCGCGCGGATCGATCACGCCGTCATCGAGCATCCGCGCGCTGGTGGCGAACACGTCCATCTGGTCGTCGAACACCGCGGTGATCTTGGCCTTCAGGGCGTCGAGCTGGTCGCGGTCGACCGGCTTGCCGCGCCGCGCCGCCGCCGCCTCGGTCACGATCGCCATGGTTTCCGCCGCCTGCTCGCCGCCCATCACCGCGGTCTTGGCGTTGGGCCAGGAGAAGCAGAAGCGCGGAGAGAAGCCGCGCCCGCACATGCCGTAGTTGCCGGCGCCGAACGAGGCCCCGCAATACAGCGTGATCTGCGGTACGCTGGCGCTGGTCACCGCCTGGATCATCTTCGAACCGTGCTTGATCATGCCGGCCTCCTCGTAGGCGCGGCCGACCATGTAGCCCGTGGTGTTGTTGAGGTAGAGCAGCGCGGTGCGCGACTGGCAGCAGGCCTGGATGAAATGGGTGGCCTTGTTGGCGCCGTTGGGATCGAGCGGGCCGTTGTTGGTGATGATGCCGACCGGTAGGCCCTCGATGGTGGCGTGGCCGCACACCGTCGCCGGGCCGTAATTGACGCCGAATTCGACGAAATCGGAATCGTCGACGATCCGCGCGATGACCTCGCGCATGTCGACCGGACGCTTGTGATCCATCGGCATGATGCCGAGCAGTTCCTCGGCGTCGTAGCGCGGCGGCTTGAATCCGTTGGCCTCGCCGTCGCCCGCGACGGGATCCCAGTTGAGGCCGGCGACGATGTCGCGCGCGATCCGCAGCGCGTCGCGGTCGTCCTCGGCGAGATAGTCACCGAGCCCGGAAATCGTGGTGTGCATCTCGGCGCCGCCGAGTTCTTCCTCGGTGGCGATCTCCCCCGTGGCGGCCTTGAGCAAAGGCGGCCCGGCGAGAAACGCCCGGGTCCGGCCACGCACCATGACGATATAGTCGGACAATCCGGTCTGGTAGGCGCCGCCGGCGGTCGACGATCCGTGGGTCACGGTCACCACCGGCAGGCCCGCCGCGGACAGCCGCGCCAGGTTGCGGAACAGGCTGCCGCCGCGAACGAAGTCCTCGACGTGGTAACGCATCAGGTTGGCGCCGGCGCTCTCCACCAGCTGGATGAACGGCAGCCGGTTTTCCAGCGCGATCTCCTGGATCCTGAGCTTCTTGTCGAGCCCCTTGGGCTGCAGCGCGCCGGCGTCGATCCCGGAATCACTGGCGCTGATCATGCAGCGCACCCCCGAGACGATGCCGATGCCGGCGATCAGGCCGCAGCCGGGGATGCTCTTGTCGGGATCGGGGGTGTCGAGGCGGTAGCCCGCCAGCGTCGACAGCTCCATGTAGGGCGTATCGGGATCGAGCAGCAGCGCCACGCGCTCGCGCGGCAGCAGCTGCCGGCGGGCATGAAACCGCTCCTTGGCCGCCGCGGAGGCGGTGCGCGCCCGTTCCTCCAGCGTCCGGATGCGGTCGATCAGCGCCAGCATGCCGCTGCGGTTGGCTTGGAAGCTGTCGGCGGATGTCGCGACGGCGGTTTCGATCACGGCCATGGGCGGCTCTGGGTCCTTGGGTAGCTTGCGGGATCAGGCGTTGAAGTGGTCGACGAACTTGTGGCGCAGCTCGACCTTGCGCAGCTTGCCGGTCGCGGTCATCGGCATCTCGTCGAGGATGCGTAGCAGCTTCGGCACCTGGAAGCCGCCGAGATGGCCGCGACAGAATGTCAGCAACTCGGCCTCGTCGGCGTGCGCGCCCGGCTTCAGCTTGACGAAGGCCGAGACCGCCTCGCCCCATTGCGGGTGCGGCAGCCCGACCACCGCGGCATTCTGCACGGCGGGATGGGCGAGCAGCGTCTCCTCGATCCGGACCGAGGCGACGTTCTCGCCGCCGGACTTGATCATGTCCTTCTTGCGGTCGATGAACAGCACTTCGCCGTACTCGTCGATCAGCGCGAGGTCGCCGGTGTGATGCCAGCCGAACTTGCGCGCGGCGGCGGTGGCATCGGGATCCTTGTAGTAGCCGAGCATGACGTTGGGGCCACGATGCACCAGCTCGCCGATCTCGCCGCGCGGCAGCAGGCGCCCCTGGTCGTCCATGATCGCGGTCTCGTTGACGATCAGCGACTCGCCCCAGTAGTTGCCGAAGCGCTCGAGCTGGCGGTCGGGCTGCGACATCGTGGTCGCCGGATACATCTCGGTCTGGCCGCTCGACAGCACGAAATTGGGGCACAGCTCGGCCATGGCCCGCTCGAGCAGCGGCCGTCCCATCGGCGCCATGGTGTACATGCAGACGCGCAGGCTCGACAGGTCGAATTCCTTGCGGCGCGGATGGTCGAGGATCGCCTGGTACATCAGCGACAGGCCGACGAACACCGTGAGGCGGTCGCGCGCGATCGCCTGCATCGCCACCACCGGATCGAACCCGCGCATCAGCGCCATCTTGCCGCCGACCGCGAGGTAGCTGAGCAGCAGAACGTGACCGGCGCAGTGGAACAGCGGAAACTGGCCGGTGATGCCGTCATTGCGGGTCAGGCTCATTTCGACCGCGTTGCTCATCACCGCCATGACCACCGCGAGATGGCAGTGCATCGCGCCCTTGGGCCGCGACGTGGTGCCGCTGGTGTAGATGATCATGGCGAGGTCGCGCTCGTCGAACTCGACCTCCGGCTCGACGTCGGACTGGCCCGCGATCAGGTCCGTGAAGCTGGCAAGCCCCTGCCCGCCGGCGGTTCCGGTCAGATCGATGGCGATGCGCTCGAGGCCGCGGCGATCGAGCCCGGCCCGCCGCTCCGGCTGGGCGTTGAGGTTGTCGTCGATCACGGCGAAGCGAACCTCGGCGTGATCGAGGATGTAGTCGGCGTCCTCCGGTCCGAGCATGGTGTTGATCGGCACCCAGACCAGGCCGGCGCGGTGAATGCCGAACAGGGCTTTGACGAACTCCACCGAGTTGTTGCAGATGGTCGCGATCTTCGCGCCGGACGTCAGCCCCCGTCCCAGCAGGTAGTTGGCGAAGCGGTTGGCATCGCGGTCGATCTCGGTATAGGTGACCTTGCGCTCGCCGTCGGTGAGCGCGATGCGCTCCGGAAAACGACGCGCCGAGCGCCGCAGGATGTCGCCCACCGCCACCCGCCCGATCCGTCCCGGTCCCGGCACCCCGCCCGTTGCCGCCAGATCACTCATCGCATCCTCCGCCTCGTCGCGCGGGATTGCGTCCCGCTGCCTTTATCGTGTGGTCAATGCGCCAGCTTGAAGATCCGCCGGGCCTCGGCCGGACTCGCGATCTCGCGGCCGGCCTGGCGCGCAATGGCCGCCATGGTTTCGATCAGCTGGCCGTTCGACGTCACCTTGCTGCCGTCGGGGCGGTAGAAGGTGTCCTCGAGCCCGGTGCGCAGATGGCCGCCGAGCTCGGCGCAACGCCGGTGCAGCGGCCAGATCTCGGCGCGGCCGATCGCGGTCACCTGCCAGTTGGCCTCCGGCAGCTTCAGTTTGAGCAGGATCGGCAGCAGGTCGGGATCGGCCGGCATGCCGGAAGCCACCCCCATGACGAAATTGTATTCCAGCGGCCCGTCATACATTCCGGTCTGCCGGTACATGGCGACGCTGCGCACGATGCCGACGTCGAAGCACTCGAATTCCGGCATCGAGCCGGCGTCCTTCATGGCGTCGAGGTAGGCCTGGATCTTCTGCGGCGGATTGTCGAACACGTGCGGGGGCCAGGCCCAGGTGCCGTCGGCCTTGACCTTGAGATAGTTGAGCGACCCGGCATTGCACGCCGCCATCTCGGGGCGGGTCTCGCGGATGCAGGCGAGCGCGCCGGCATAGTCCGGGCCGGTCACGCCGGTGGTATGGTTGATGATGACGCCGGGACAGGCCTCGCGGATCGCCTGCTGGATCTCGCGCGACACCGCGACCTCCCACGACGGCAGATGTCCCTTGCCCGGCGCCTGCTGGCGCAGGTGCACGTGCATGACACTGGCGCCGGCGTCGAACGCGGCCCTGGCCTCCCGCGCCATTTCCTCGGGCGTGACTGGAACGTGGTGCTGCTTGGGATCGGTCAGCACGCCGTTGAGCGCGCAGGTGATGACGGCCTTGTCACTCATGTTGGTTCACGGCTCCGGTCCACGGTGCGCGGCCACCGGATTTTGGGCGGCAGGCGCGGATGATCAGGTCATCGCGACAATGGCCATGGGACGAAGCCGGTTCTTGCGTTTACCCGCTAGTGGACCGCCTGCCGGTCGACCCGCGGCTCGCTGCGATAGATCGCCAGATCGCGCGAGCCGGTGAAGATCGCGCGCGGCTTCAGCCCGTAGAAGCGGCGGATCGAATGGGAGAAGTGGGTCGAGTCCGGATAGCCGATATCCTGGGCCAGATGCGCGAAATTGAGGTCCTCGTTGACGAAGTGAAGCAGGTGGCGCGCCCGCTTCCAGGCCCGGAAGGCGCGGAAGCAGACCCCGGTCTCGTCCTTGAACAGGTGCAGGAAGCGCGACTGCGACAGCCCGGTCTCGCGGGCGCAGTCCTGCGCCGTCATTGCCCGCTCGGGATTTTCAACCAGGCGGGCGACGGTGGCGGCCACCCTGGGATCGAGGTGGCGCGGACGCAGCGGCGCCCCGAAAACGATCCGGTCGAACTCGGCGGTGGTCATCTCGGCCGGTCGCAGGGCACCGACGCGGATGCCGTCATACACCGCGCCGATGCGTTGCCGGACCGCTGCACCGTCGGGCCCGGCAAGCCGGCTCGCCAGGACCGCCAAGTCCGCCGACGGCACGGTCTCGGGTTCGATGATGACGCACACCACCGTCGGGTGGTCGCTCACCACCGTGTGGGAAACGTAGGGTGGCACCACCGCCATGGTGGTCGCGCGGTCGGACCGGCCGTCGCGCGTGACCGTCAGGCTGCCCTCAAGGGCGCAGTAGATATGAAAGCCGCCGGAGGTCTTTCCCCGCGGCCGACCGAGCAACCCGGCATAGAACACCCGCTGCGGACTGATCAGCATCAGGTGGCCGGACGGACGGCGCTCGCTCTTCATGGTCTCTCCCGGAACAGTCTTGTCGTGGAACCGACCGCCGCGGGAGCCGCGACGGAATCAGGATGCCACCACCCCTCTGCGGGGGCGCCGGGAGCATACATCAATCGAAGGCGATGTCATCGCCGCACAAAGCGCTGCGATATCAAAATGGTGAACTCTCGCGGATGCGGGTCACAAATCCGTCGCCGGAGCGTATTTCTAGGCCTTCGCCGGCGGCCCAGGCAGGGTTCCCATGAGTTTGCAAAGCACACTCAGCATCACCTCGTCGGCGCCGCCGCCGATCGAGGCCAGCCGGCTGTCGCGATAGGCCCGGCTGACCGGGGTCTCGTTCATGAAGCCCATGCCGCCCCAATATTGCAGGCAGCCATCGGTCAGTTCGCGGCCGAGCCGCCCCGCCTTCAGCTTGGCCATGGTCGCGAGCCGGGTGACGTCCTCGCCGGCGATCAGCGCCTCGGCCGCGCGGTAGACCAGCGCCCGCAGCAGCTCGACCTCGGTCTGCAGCTCGGCCAGCCGGAAATGGACCACCTGGTTGTCCAGGATGCTCTGCCCGAAGGCCTTGCGGTTGCGGGTGTACTCGATGGTCTCGGCGATGATGGCGTCATGGGCCTTGAGGCAGGCCGCGGCCCCCCACAGGCGCTCCTCCTGGAATTGCAGCATCTGGTAGGTGAAGCCGTGGCCCTCCTCGCCGATCCGGTTGCGCTTCGGCACGCGGACGTTGTCGAAGAAGATCTGGGCGGTGTCGGACGAGCGCATGCCGAGCTTGTCGAGCTTGCGGGCGATCTGGACGCCCTTGGTCTTCATCGGGACGCAGATCAGCGACTTGTTGCGATGGCGCGGCCCCTCGCCGGTGTTGGCCAGGAGGCAGATCCAGTCGGCCTGGGTGCCGTTGGTGATCCACATCTTGCCGCCGTTGATCACGTAGTCGTCGCCGTCGCCGCGCGCGGTGGTCTTGATCGAGGCGACGTCGGAGCCGGCCCCCGGCTCGGACACGCCGATGCACGCGACCGCGTCGCCCGCGATCGCCGGCGCCAGAAACTCCCGCCGCAGCTCATCCGATCCGAAGCGGGCGAGCGCCGGCGTCGCCATGTCGGTCTGCACCCCGATCGCCATCGGCACCCCGCCGCAGCGAACGGCGCCGAGCTCTTCCGCCATCATCACGGCGTAGCTGTAGTCGAGCCCCTGGCCGCCGAACTCGACCGGCTTGTTGAGGCCCAGGAAGCCGAGGCTGCCGAGCTTCTTGAACAGGTCGTGCGCGGGGAAGATCCCGGCGGCTTCCCATTCGTCGACGTGGGGATTGATCTCGTCGGCGATGAAGGCCTGCAAAGTGCGGCGGGCGGCATCGTGTTCCGGTGTAAACAGCATCGCGCAACCATCCATTCTGCGGCTGACGCCGCTTCAATGATGCGAATTGAGGCACCAATCTTGCGTTAAGTCGCTGGTCCGCACCGGGCACCCCGGCGCGCGGCAGACACCGATTGATCAAACCGGCGGAATGGGTTCAGATAGCAAGGTCCAAGCCTGTCCTCGGAGCCGCGGGAGCCGTCGTGACCATCAAAGCCGTCGTGTTCGACGCCTACGGCACTCTGTACGATGTCCAGTCCGTCGCCGACGTGGCCGAGCAGTGCTTTCCCGGCCACGGCGACGTCATCACCCAGATCTGGCGCTTGAAGCAGCTCGAATATACCTGGCTGCGCTCATTGATGGAACGCTACGAGGACTTTACCACGGTGACGCGGGAATCGCTCGTCTTCACGCTGCGCAGCCTCGGCCTCGCCCAGGAGCCTGCCGTCGTCGCACGGCTGATGGAGCGCTATCTGCGGCTCGATCCCTACCCGGACGCAGGCTCCACGCTCGCGGCGCTCGGCCGCTACCAGCGCGCGATCCTCTCGAACGGCAGCCCGGCGATGCTGAAGGCGCTGGTGAAGGCGACCGGCCTCAACCAGCTTCTCGACGCCACCATCAGCGTCGATGCCCGCAAGGTGTTCAAGCCCAGCCCATTGGCCTACACCCTGATCGAACAGGTGCTCGGGACCCCGCCGGCCGAGGTGTTGTTCGTGTCCTCGAACCCGTTCGACGTCTGTGGCGCCAAGTCCTTCGGACTCAACGTCGCATGGATCGAGCGCGTGCCGGCCGCGGCCCTGGTGCAAGACCTCGCGCAACGCGATCGCATCGCCCCGCGAACGCTCTTCAATATCCTGCGGGCCCAGCCCGAAGAGCTGGGATTTGCCCCCGACTACCGCGTCAGTGCGCTGGCCGACCTGCCGGCCATCGTCGCCGGCTGACCAGCGACGGCGCGGCGATCGCCGCAGCGTAATTCACCAGCCACCCGGGCTCTCGGCCCGCAAGCAAACACCAGGGAGAGACTGCATGAAGACCCGCATCACCGAACTGTTCGGCATCCGGCACCCGATCATTCAGGGGGGAATGCACTATGTCGGCTTCGCCGAACTGGCCGCGGCGGTCTCCGATGCGGGTGGGCTCGGCATCATCACGGGGCTGACGCAGAAGACGCCCGAACTGCTGGCCAGGGAAATCGCCCGCTGCCGCGACATGACGGACCAGCCTTTCGGCGTCAACCTGACCTTCCTGCCGGCCTTCACCGCGCCGCCCTATCCCGAATACATCGCCGCCATCAGGGAGGGCGGCGTCAAGATCGTCGAGACCGCCGGCCGCAGCCCGGAGCAGTACATGCCGGCCCTCAAGGCCGCGAACATCAAGGTCATCCACAAGTGCACCTCGGTGCGCCATTCGCTGAAGGCGGAGAGCATCGGCTGCGACGCGGTCAGCGTCGACGGCTTCGAATGCGGCGGTCACCCCGGCGAGGACGACGTGCCCAACATGATTCTGCTGCCGCGGGCCGCCGACGAGCTCAAGATCCCGTTCGTGGCCTCCGGCGGCATGGCCGATGCCCGCAGCCTGGTGGCGGCGCTGGCGATGGGCGCCGAGGGCATCAACATGGGCACGCGCTTCATCGCGACCAAGGAAGCCCCGGTCCACGACAACGTCAAACGGGCGATCGTCGCCGCGACCGAGCTCGACACCCGGCTGATCATGCGCACGCTGCGCAACACCGAACGCGTCATGCGCAACAAGGCTGTCGACCACCTGATCGCGATCGAGCGCGAGAAAGGCAGCAGCCTCAAGATCGACGACATCATCGAGGAAGTCGCGGGCGTCTATCCCAAGGTCATGGTCAATGGCGACCTCGACGCCGGCGCCTGGAGCTGCGGCATGGTGGTCGGCCTGATCAACGACGTCCCGAGCGTCAAGGAGCTGATCGACCGCATCATGGCCGATGCCGACCGGCTGATCCGCGGGCGGCTCGCCGCTCTGGTGTAACCGGTCACACGAAGCTCCGCGGCACGGCCACCGAGCGTCTGGCCGAAAACGACGACGCGCCGCCCCGGAGCCCGGGACGGCGCGTCAAACAACTCCGCGTCGGGTCAGGCGGCGCGTACCTGCGACAGGAACTCGTCGACGGCGGAACGCAGCCGCCCCGCCTGCTGGTCGAGGTCGCGGGCCCCGTCGAGCACCATCGTGGCCGCATCTCCGGTCGCGGAGGCGGCGGCGCTGACGCCGCCGATATGGCTCGTGATGTTGCTCGACCCCTCGGCCGCCGACTGGATGTTGCGGGCGATTTCGCGGGTCGCGGCGCCCTGCTCCTCCACGGCCGACGAAATCGTCACCGAGATCTCGCTCATCTTGCCGATGGTGCCGGCGATGCCCTGAATGGCCGCGACCGCCTGGCCGGTCGTCGCCTGCATGTTGGTGACCTGCGCGGAGATCTCTTCGGTCGCCTTCGCGGTCTGGGTCGCCAGCGCCTTGACCTCCGAGGCCACCACCGCGAAGCCGCGGCCGGCCTCGCCGGCGCGCGCCGCCTCGATGGTGGCGTTGAGCGCCAGCAGGTTGGTCTGCTCGGCGATCGACTGGATCAGCTGGACCACGGCGCCGATCTTTTCCGCCCCACCGGACAGCAGCTGCACGGTCGAGTTGGTCTGTTGCGCCTCCTCGACCGCGCGGCGCGCGATCTCGTTGGACTGCAGGACCTGGCGCGAGATTTCGGCGACGGAGGCGGAGAGCTCCTCGGCCGCCGCGGCGACGGTCTGTACGTTGCCGAGCGCCTGCTCCGAGACGGAACTGACGGTGGTGGCGCGCTGGCTGGCGTCTCCCGCGGTCGCCGTCATGCGCTCTGCGGTCGCCTGCATGTCGGCGGCGGACGTCGCCACCGCGCGCACCACGCCATTGACGCTGTGCTCGAAGCCGTCGGCGAGCGCGGTCATCGCGGCGCGCCGTTCGGCCGCGGTCCGCTCCTTGGCGGCTTCCTCCTGCTGTTCCATTGCGCGGATCCGGATCGCGTTGTCCTTGAACACCTGGACCGCCGCCGCCATGGTGCCGATCTCGTCGCGACGGCCCGCGCCCAGCACCGGCGCGTCCAGATCACCCTCGGCCAGCTTGCGCATGCTCTCTCCGAGATGCGCCAGAGGCTTGCTGATGCTGCGAGCCACCACCCAGGCGCCGAGGCCGGTCGCAACCGCGATCGCGAGAATGGCGAGTCCGAGCGACCACACGATGGGCGACAGCTTGGCGTCGAGGTCGTCGAGATAGGCCCCGGTGCCGACGAACGCGTTCCAGCCCGGAATCGCCTCGGCGAAGGACATCTTGCGCTGCATTTCCGTTCCGCCGGGCTTGTGGAATTCGTAGCGCAGCGTGACGTCGCCCCCGGCGGCAACGCCGTCCCGCAGTTCCCGCGTCAAGGCGCGCCCGTTGGCCTGAACGTCCAGCCGATTGGAGCCGATCATCTTCGGGTCTGGCGCGGAAAGGGTCACGCCGTCCATGGTGTAGGCGAAGATGTAGCCCGCGCCGTTGTCGTATTTCAGCGTCTGCGCCCGCTTGGAGAACTCCTGGATCGCGGCCTCCTTGGTCATCTGCCCGGCGTCGACCTGGGCCTGCAGGCCGGCAGCGAGCGACTTGCCGATGTCCGCAATGGCGCGGGTCTGGTCGATCCGGGATTGCAGGATTTCGTTGCTCATCAACCGCGACGCTTCGAGACCGGCCGCGCACAGGCCCAACAGGGCAATGACGACGAGTACGCCGACCTTGGCTGCGATCGGCAGATTGTTCAGCCACTTCATTGGGAGGGTCCTCGGGAGAGATGCCGTCAAACCGGCACGACTACGCGGTAAAATACTATTGAAAACGTGAGAACTTTCTTAACCGCACGGCAATCGCAGCATTCGTTCGGAGCGCATGCCGGATCGACCGCGCGCGGCAAATGCATGACACCACGCGCGTTGCAGCGCCGGCGAGCCTTGTGGTTCCAAATAAGAACGGTAAGCTGTGCGCGAAAGCCACAAATCATCGGTCCGGAAGTGACTTGGCTGCCGGGCCGCCAAGCGACGGATGGTTCTGCATGCGATGGGATGCGCTGGAAGACGAGTCCTGCTCGATCTCGCGAACACTCGCGGTGATTGGTGACCGCTGGAGCATTCTCGTTCTGCGCGACTGCTTCCTGCGTGTGCGGCGGTTCGAGGAGTTTCAGTCGCGCCTCGGTATCACCCGTCATCTGCTGGCCGACCGCCTCAAGAAGCTGGTGCGCCACGGCGTGCTGCGGCGGGTTCCGTACCAGACGAGCCCCAAGCGCCACGAATATGTGCTGACCCAGAAGGGACTGGATCTCTACCCGATCCTGATGGCGGTGGTGCACTGGGGCGACATCCACATGGCCGACGAGCGTGGTCGACCGCTGCTGCACCGGCACAAGACCTGCGGGCACCTGTTCAACCCGGTGATGGTCTGCTCGGAATGCGGCGAGCCGCTGAAGGCGCGCGAGGTTGAAATCCAGCCGGGACCGGGCGCCCAATCCGGAGATCACCCCGCGGTCAGCGCGGTCCAGCGCGCCCGGCAGGCCTCGTGACCGGGATCGCGAGGGCGCGCCAGCGCCGCCCGCCGACCAGGCCGGGAGGAGCATAAGGCTCCATCTTAGAACTGGTCGGCCGGCGCCGGGATCCGGCTCGTCATCCCGCCCGCCCCCCGCTCTCCCGCGCCCGGCGGGCCTCGTAGGCCTTCAGATGGGCATAGGCGATACGTAACAGCGCCTGCGGGCCGAGCTGATCGCCGCCGCGACGCAGGAGATCGCCGACGATGTGATCGGCCTCGATCCGGCCGCCGCGCTCGACGTCCCGCAGCATCGACGCCGTCAGCACGGAGCCGGCGGCCGAGAGCATCGCCCGGAAGCGATCGAGCACCGGTGTGCGGGGCGCAAAACCGTTGCGCGTCGCGACGGCGGCGCATTCGTCGAGCAGCATCAGCGGCAACGCCCCCGCGCCGGCCGCGATGATGTCGCCGATCGCCGCGCGCATCAGGCAGGTCATGCCGGCCGCGGCGGCGATGAACACCCACTTCTCCCACATATCCAGCAGAATGGTTTCGCTCGTCTGCGCCGTGAATCTGGCGCCGGACAGCGCTGCGGCGACGCGCATCAGCCGCTCGGAGCGGCCGCCCTGCTGCTCGCCGAAACTCATGCTGTGCATGTCGTTGAGATGCAGGATGTGGCCGGCGTCGTCGAGGGTGGCGGAGATCGTGCACTGACCACCGAGCACGCGCGCCGCGCCGAAGCGCGCGTTCAACGCGTCGACATGCGCCATGCCGTTGAGCAGCGGCAGGACGAAGCTGTCGGGACCGACCGCCGCGGCGAAGGACGCGATTGCGTCGTCGAGGTCATAGGCCTTGCAACTGAGCAGGATGAGATCGTACGGCCCGGCCAGTTGATCGGTGGTGACGATCCTGGGCGCCTCGATCCCGATGTCGCCGACGGGACTCTTGACGACCAGACCCTGCCGCAGCAGCGCCGCGCGAGCGGGGCGAACCAGAAACGTGACATCGCGCCCGGCCTCGACCAGCCGCGCCCCGAAATAGCCGCCGACCGCCCCGGCACCGATAACCAGAATTCGCATTCCACATTCCCCGTTGATGTTCCTGCTGGCGCCAAGACTGGTGGTCCGGCCCGTGTTTGTCCATTCGCGTTCGCGCGAGCGGCTGTCGGCCGAGTTCCGTCGGACAGGAGCTAGCGATGCGAATCCTGCGACACGCGATGGTGATGGACGGGATATGCGCGAATCAGTCTAATCGGCTCAGCGTTGCGGCTCCGCGCCGACGCGCCAGGGTTCGCGAGCCAGATGGAATGACGACGATGCCGGTTGCCTTGCGCAGGACGACCTTGTTGATGGCCCTCGTCGCCCCGGCCATCCTGGCCATGGGCGCGACGCTGCCCGCGCGCGGCGGGTCGGTGGCGATCCAACACGAGCCGCCGGAAGGCGGCATTCGACTGGGCCAACGGGTGCGCGTCGATGACGGCACCTGCCCGGCCGGACAGGTCAAGGAGGTCACTGCCGCACAGCTGACCCCTCAGGGAATTCTCCGCACCCGCGTCTGCGTCAAGCGCTAACACCCCCGCCTTGAGGGTTCCGCGCTCTCACTCGGTGATGAAGTCCGAACATTTCTGGATGGTATCGGCCCCGCCCCACGGCATGATCGGCACCGTCGAGGTCGAGTTCTTCGGCGATCCCTCGATCAGCTTGTCGGAATAGACCATGTAGACGAGCACGTTGCGTTTGGCGTCGCAGCCGCGCACGATCTGCATCTTCTTGAAGAACATCGAGCGGCGGCGCCGGAACATGTCGTCGCCCTGCTGCAACTTCCCCTTGAAACGGATCGGTCCGATCTGACGGCAGGCCAGCGAGATGTCGGAAACCTCTTCGGCGAGGCCGAGCCAGCCCTTGATCCCGCCCTTTTCGGGAACGGTAAAATGGCAGGCGACACCTTCGACTTCCGGATCATCGATCCCATAAGTCGCGAGCTTGTCGTTCGGGCTCAGCAGCTTGAAGACCGTCGAGCGGCGGAAGATCAGATCCGGCTCATCGGCGGATCGCGCCGGTGCCGACGCCATCACCACTCCAACGAGCAGGATCGCGGCAAGCGGCCACGCCAAGCGCGCCCTCCGCCGCGAACTATCCTGTCGGCTGAACGGGTCAAGGCTCGAATTGCGACGAATTGGCATCAAGATCCACTCCTCGCCCCGACCAGGGCGGCTTTGTCGGCTGACCTGGAGGCTGGCTGCTCAGCCCCGCATGGCGTCCATTTAGGCATCTCTCCAGCGTAAGGGAAGGCTGCCGATACCATTGCGAAGGCGTGACCGTTAAGCGCCTGTCAGGATTTTTTTGTTGAATTGGCCGCAGGATTCAGCCGGGCAGATACCAACGCATCTGGTGAACTTGTTCACGTCCTGCGACACTTACCCATTATGGCGGGGAGTCAAAGCGTGAGTTGGGATCGGATTGAGACGTCTGCGGCAGGTATCGGCGCCGCGACATGCGGACGCATGACCAGGATACTGCCCACACTCACGGCCGCGATCGCGATCGCCGCGGTCCTCGGGCCGGCGCGCGCGACGACGATGTGGCCGGATCAACTGACCGAAGAACAACCCGCCCCGACGGCGCCGCCCGCGGCCAGCATCAGGAAGCCTGTCAGGAGCCTGCAGCCGCGCGCGATCGTCGGCCAGAAGCACGTTCCTCGCGGCCCGAAGCAGCATGTGAAAATGGCGGGCGCCCCGCAGGAGGGCGGGAAACCGCACGGTCCGCTGGTGATCGCCGTATCGATCACCAGGCAGCACCTGCGAATCTATGACGCTGACGGGCTGTTCGCCGAATCACCGGTCTCGACCGGGATGCGGGGCCATCCGACGCCGATGGGCGTGTTCAGCATCATCCAGAAGAGCAAGTATCACCGCTCCAACATCTACAGCGGCGCCCCGATGCCCTACATGCAGCGGATCACCTGGTCCGGGGTCGCCATGCACGCCGGCGTCCTGCCCGGGTATCCGGCGTCGCATGGCTGCATCCGCATGCCGATGGCGTTCGCCGTCAAGTTGTGGGGCTGGAGCAAGCTCGGCGCCCGCGTGATCGTCGCGCCCGACGACATCGCGCCTCCCGCCGGCATCGCCCATCCCGTGCTGGTGACCCACGCGGCGCCGCCGCAGCCCGCGCCACCCGTGTCGCCACCGGCCACCCCCGGCGCCCCTGCAGCGCAGACCGAACCCGGTGCCCGGATCAGCCATGCGAACGGCACGGCGTCCCTGGTCCCGGACGGCGCGACGGTGCATTCGGACAATGCCGGCCTCCTGACGGATCGGACGCTGCTGCGCCCGTCGATCTCGGGCCAGGTGCAGGTCGCCGACGCAGATGCCAACCTGCCATCCGCGTCGCGCGACCAAGGCGCCGTTGCCACCGACACCGCGCCCCAGGCCGGCGGCGCCTCGGCCGAGCGCCAGCCGGAGCCGACCCCGGCTGCGGCCGAACCCGCTGCCACCGCCGCGGTTGCCGCGACCACATCCAGCGACCCGGCCGCGTCGGCCGTGACCGCGACCACCACGGCGCCTGAAAATTCCAAGGCCCCGGCCCCGTCCGCCGAACCGGGCAAGACGACGGCGCAAGAGGTCGCACACGGTCCGCATCCGGGCGACGGCGCTGCCAAGCCTGCCCCTGCGGACAGCGCCGCCGTGGCGAACCCGAAGGATGCATCGCCGGCGCCGACGGCCGCGCCTGCCGAAGCCGGATCGCCGGCCTCCAGGCGCAATGGCCATGTCGCCGTGCTGATCAGCCGCAAGGCGGGTCGGCTTTACGTGCGTCAGAATTTCGAACCCTGGTTCGACGTGCCGATCGTGATCGCCCAGGGCGACCACCCGCTGGGTACCCACGTGTTCACCGCCGCCGCCGATGCCGCCGCCCCCGGCGGCCTGCGCTGGTCGGTGGTGTCGCTGCCGCAAATGCCCAGGCGGCGCGACGCCGCCGACGAGTCGCGACTCCGGTCCAAGCGGGCCGCGGCCGTCGTCGAGAGCGAACCCGCGCCACCACCGGCGCCCGCGGACGTCCTCAATCGGCTGACCATCCCGGCGGACGTCACCGCCAAGCTTGCCGCGGCGCTCGCGCCCGGCGGGTCCATCGTGGTGTCCGACCAGGGGCCCGGCGACGAAACCGGGCTCGGCACCGACTTCATCGTCCCGCTGCGCTAGCTAGCCCCGCGGCGTCGGGGGCGACCCCACGTTTCGTCACGCGGTGGTGATGCCGGCATGCCACCGATGCATGTAGGCTGCGTACGCTTGATCCGGATCAGCCGATGCCGCTTCATCGCCGCGCAATCATCGCCATGGCGCTCGCGACCGCCGCCGCTGGACGGCGGGCGCGCGGCGCCGATGGGCAATCTGACGGTCCCGCCGCCCCTGCGAGCCGGGTGACCGCCTTTGCCTTCGCATTCGACGGACTCGACGGCGGCGCAATCAGGCTCGCCGACCACGCCGGCCGCCCGATCCTGATCGTCAACACCGCGTCCCAGTGCGGCTACACGCCGCAATTCGCCGCGCTGCAGGAGCTATGGAGCGAATTCCAGCAGGCCGGCCTGATGATCATCGCGGTTCCGTCGAACGACTTCGGCGGTCAGGAACCCGGTGGAACGGCGCAGATCGCGGACACCGCGCGCCAGGACTATGGCGTGAGCTTTCCGATCGCGGCGAAGACCGTGGTGCGCGGCCCCGGTGCTCACCCGTTCTACAGGTGGGCCGCGGCGGAACGCCCCGGCGATCTGCCGGCATGGAACTTCCACAAATACTTGGTCGGCCGCCAGGGCCACATCGTCGACGTGTTCGCTTCGGCAATCGATCCGTCCGATACCCGGGTCAAAACCGCGATCGGCCGCGCGCTCACGGCCTCATGACGCTGCGGCCTCGAGACACTGCGGCCTTCTGACAGCGGCTCGCAACTGTCCGCGCGGAATACCGCCGCAGGCCTGCTGCCAGCGTTGCCTTGGCGACTCAGCCGCGCTTACACTAGGATGCTGACGACGGCAAGACGACCGATCATCGGGTTTCGGCATTCGTCTTGGCGTTGCGGGTTTGGCGTTTGAGGGTTTGGCGTCTCGACATACACAACAACCGGCGAGGAGTTCGATGCGGATTATCACAGGTCTGTTGCTCGCGAGTGCCGTCTCCGCGCTGACCTCGACGCTTGCGTGGTCCCAGACCGCGGCGCCGCCGGCGGCGAAGCCGCAGACCACGGCCGCCGCAGCGCCTGCCGCTCCCTCGACTCCGGACAAAACGACCTGCGCCAATCCGGACGCGCTCGGCGTCTCCCGCGTCGTCCAGATCGACACCACCGGCGGCCCCGGGTTCGGCTTCGAGCATTTCAAGCAGCTCGATTTCCTCCGCGACAAGGAGGTCGTCCTCACCTTCGACGACGGTCCGTGGCCCAACAACACCCCTGCTGTGCTCAAGGCACTGGCCGACGAATGCACCAAGGGACTGTTCTTCCCGATCGGCAAGCACGCCACCTACTATCCGGAAATCCTCAAGCAGGTGGCGGCGGCGGGACACACCATCGGGTCCCACACCTGGTCGCACGCGGTGCTGACCAAGAAGGGCACCACCGACCAGGCCGCCAAGGACGAGATCGAGAAGGGCGTCAGCGCGGTGCGCTGGGCGCTCGGCGAGCCGCCCTCGCCGTTCTTCCGTTTCCCCGCCCTGCAGCACCCGCCGGCGATGGTGACCTATCTGGGCGAACGCAACATCGCGATCTGGTCCTGCGACCTCGACTCCTTCGATTTCAAGGCCAGCAAGCCCGAGACGGTGATCGCGTCCGTGATGGGAAAGCTGGACAAGCTCGGCAAGGGCATCATCCTGATGCATGACTTCCAGAAGCACACGGCCGAGGCGCTGCCGGCGCTGCTGCGCCGCCTCAAGGCCGGCGGCTACAAGGTCGTCCAGATCAAGTCCAAGGGACCGGTGCAGACCATCGCCAGCTACGACGAGGCGATCCTGAAGGACACCAAGCTGCCCACGATCTCGAGCCGTCCGGTCTCGAGCGTCGTCCAGACCATCTCTGAATAGGCCGGCCCCCCGTCGCAAGGGGCTTGGCGGAAGACGCGTGGGGGCGGTGTTGCGTATCGAGGGTTATGTGATCGTGTCGGCCGACGGCATGCTGGCGACTGCGGATCGCGTGATGCCCGAGACCCTCAAGTTCGAGGGCGATCAGCGCTTCTTCAATGCCGCCCTGGATCGGGCCGATCTCATCGTCCACGGCCGCCATTCGTACGAGGATCAGCCGAATTCACCGCGGCGGCGGCGCATCGTGCTCAGCCGGTCGATTGCCGCGGTTGCGCCCGATCCCGACAATCGCAACGCGACGCTATGGAATCCGGCTGGCGCCCCCTTCGCCCGGGCCTGCGCCCAGGCCGGCGTCGAAACCGGAACTGCCGCAGTGATCGGCGGCCCGGTGGTGTTCGCGATGTTTCTCGACCGCTATGACACGTTCTGGCTGTCGCGCGCGCCCCGCGTCACCATACCCGGCGGGCTCGGGGTCTTTCCCGACGTGCCTGCGCGCTCGCCGGAGGAGATCCTCTCAGGCGCCGGCCTGGCACCGCGCGAGCGCCAGGTCCTCGACGAGACCGAAGGCGTCACGGTGACAGCGTGGCGGCGCGTCGCGCCGGCCACGCCGCGATCGGATCAGGTGTCCGAATAGACCGCCTCTTCGGTCACGATCCGCGGTCGCGGAAATCCGACGATGATCAACAGCGCGCCGACCAGCGAGAGATTCTTCAGGGCATGGATCATGTTGTCCTGGCGCTCGGGTCCGGTCGTGTCCCAGAAATTGTGGAACGACACGGTCGCCGCGACCACGAACAGGATCAGGATCGCGGCGAAGAACCGCGCTCCGAAATTCAGCGCGATCAGAAGCCCGCAGATCACCTCGAGAATGCCCGCCGCGATGGCAAGGATCTGCGCGATCGGCATCCCGCTCATGGCTTCCAGCTGGCCGGTATAGGTGGCCAGCGCCGCCGGGATCACGACCTTGTCGGCGACGAGATGCGTGGTCGCCGCGATATCGATCAGCTTCATGGCGCCTGAAACAACGAACAGCACTGAAAACAGAATACGTCCGATCGCAACCAACATGTGTGTCCCTCGTCGTGACGGGATGTCAAATCCGCTAGATGCCCCGCTTCACCCCTCCGATCCCATCGACAGCGGCGGCTGCTGCCGGATCGCCTGCTCCTGCGCCTCGACCACCGCCACCGCCGTCATGTTCAGGATGCCCCGCGCGGTGACCGACTTGGTGAGGATATGCGCCGGCCGCGACGGACCGATCAGGATCGGTCCGACCGGCAGGGCGTCGGCGAGCATCTTGATCATCTGGTAGGCGATGTTCGCCGCGTCGAGGTTCGGCATGATCAGGATGTTGGCCACGCCCTCCAGCCGGGAATGGGGCAGAATGTTCTGACGGGTGATCTGCGACAGCGCGGCGTCACCCTGCATCTCGCCGTCGGCTTCGATCCCGGGATGCTGGGCGGCGAACAGCCGCGTCGCGTCGCGCACCTTGCGCGACGAATCGCTGTCGTAGCTGCCGAAATCCGAGTGCGACAGAAAGGCGATCTTCGGCTTCAGCCCGAAGCGGTGGACGTGAATGGCGGCCTGCGACGCCAGCTCCGCGAGTTCCGCCGCGGTCGGGTTGAGCCGGACATGGGTGTCGGCAATGAAATAGGGACCCTTGCTGGTGATGACGAGCGCGAGCGCCGAGAAATCCGTCACCTCCGGGCAGAGGCCGATGATCTCCCTCACCCGCCGCAGGTGGCTCATGTAGCGCCCGTCGACGCCGCAGATCATCGCGTCGGCGTCGCCGCGCACCACCGCAAGCGCCGCGATCACGGTGTTGTTGGTCCGCACCAGCGTGCGCGCCGCGTCCGGGGTGACGCCGCTGCGTCCGGCGACCTGGATGTAGCTCTGCACGTAGGACTTGTAGCGCGGATCGTCTTCCGGATTGACGAGGTGAAAGTCGCGACCGGCGCGGATTTCGAGGCCGAAGCGCTCGATGCGGCTCGCCACCACCGACGGACGGCCGACCAGGATCGGCAGCGCGAGCTTCTCCTCGAGGATGACCTGGACCGCGCGCAGCACCCGCTCGTCCTCGCCTTCGGCGTAGATCACCCGCATCGGCTGGGTCTTGGCCTTGGCGAACAGCGGCTTCATGATCAGCCCGGAGCGGAAGGTGAACCGCTCGAGGTTCTCGACATAGTCCTCGAAATTCTTGATCGGGCGCGTCGCCACTCCCGAATCCATCGCCGCCTTGGCCACCGCCGGCGCGATCCGCAGGATCAGCCGCGGGTCGAACGGGCTCGGAATCAGGGAGCCGGGGCCGAAGCCCTGGACGTCGCTCGCCTCCGACGAACGGGCGACGACGTCGGACGGCGCCTCGCGGGCAAGCTGGGCGATGGCGTCGACCGCCGCCCGTTTCATCTCCTCGTTGATGGCGGTGGCGCCGACGTCGAGCGCGCCGCGGAAGATGTAGGGAAAGCACAGAACGTTGTTGACCTGATTGGGGAAGTCCGAGCGTCCGGTGCAGATCATGGCGTCCGGCCGCACCGCACGGACGTCGTCGGGCATGATTTCGGGCGTCGGATTGGCGAGCGCCATCACCAGCGGCTTGTCGGCCATCTGCGCGACCATCTCGCGGGTCAGCACGTTGGGTCCCGACAGGCCGAGAAAGATGTCCGCCCCGCCGATGACCTCGGCCAGGGTTCGCTTGTCGGTCTTTTGCGCGTAGACCGATTTCCAGCGGTCCATGTTGACGTTGCG
Organism: Xanthobacteraceae bacterium; assembly: GCA_031291445.1. GTDB lineage: Bacteria > Pseudomonadota > Alphaproteobacteria > Rhizobiales > Xanthobacteraceae > Bradyrhizobium_A. Next base: position 57,031 of record JARLJA010000195.1, read on the forward strand.
GCCCTCGTGGACAAGGCCGTCGATGTCGCAGACCCATACGTTCTTGCGCTGGACCCCGAGCGAGACCATGAGATTGAGGCAGGCGAGCGCGGCGGCGCCGGCGCCGGCGGCCACGATCTTGATGTCCTCGAGCTTCTTGCCGTTCAGCGCCAGCGCGTTGCGGACCGCTGCGCCGACGATGATGGCGGTGCCGTGCTGGTCGTCGTGAAAGACCGGGATCTTCATCCGCTCCTTCAGCTGGGCTTCGATCTCGAAGCACTCGGGCGCGCGAATGTCCTCCAGATTGATGCCGCCGAAAGTCGGCTCCAGCGCCGCCACCGTTTCGACCACGCGCTCGACCGTGCTGGCGGCGATCTCGATGTCGAAGACGTCGATGTTGGCGAATTTCTTGAACAGAACCGCCTTGCCTTCCATCACCGGCTTCGACGCCAGCGGCCCGATGTTGCCGAGCCCGAGCACCGCAGTGCCGTTGGAGATGACCGCGACCAGATTGGCGCGGCAGGTCAGCGTGGCCGCTTCGCTGGAATCCTGGGCAATGGCCTCGCACGCAGCCGCGACCCCCGGCGAATAGGCCAGCGCCAGGTCGCGCTGGTTGGCCAGCGGCTTGATCGGCTGGATCTCGAGCTTACCGGGACGAGGGAGGCGGTGATAGGCCAGTGCGGCAGACCGAAGATCCTCCGAATACGACATCTGTTCCCTCCGAACCGTCTGCACGGCGAATACGACGCGGCAGACCGTTCAACACCGCACCGCGCGTCCATTTCAGCGCGTCGATTGCGACGCCCCTCAGCGCCCCGAACCTCACCCCTGCGGCAGATTGAGCCGAATATGCAGCTCGCGCAACTGCTTCGGTGTCACTTCCGACGGCGCGCCCATCAGCAGATCTTCGGCCCGCTGGTTCATCGGAAACAGCGAGATTTCCCGCAGATTCGTCGTCCCGCAGAGCAGCATGACGACGCGATCGACGCCTGCTGCCATGCCGCCGTGCGGCGGCGCGCCGTACTGGAACGCGCGATACATGCCGCCGAATCGGTCGATCACATCCTGCTCGCCGTAGCCCGCGATTTCGAACGCCTTGACCATGGCCTGCGGCCGATGGTTGCGGATGCCGCCCGAGGCGATCTCGTAGCCGTTGCACGTGATGTCGTACTGGAACGCCTTGATGGTCAGCGGGTCCTGGGTTTCCAGCGCATCGAGCCCGCCCTGCGGCATGGAGAACGGGTTGTGGCTGAAGTCGACCTTCTTGTCGTCCTCGTTGTATTCGTACATCGGGAAGTCGACGATCCAGGCGAGTTCGAACCGCTCCTTGTCGATCAGGTTCAGCTCATCGCCGACCTTGGTCCGGGCGAGGCCCGCGAACTTGACGAATTTCGAAGGGTCACCGGCGACGAAGAACGCCGCGTCCCCCTCCTTCAGACCGAGCTGGGCGCGGATCGCCGCGGTCCGCTCCGCGCCGATGTTGTTGGCGAGCGGTCCCGCCCCCTCGCCGCCCTCGCGCCACATGATGTAGCCCAGCCCGGGCTGGCCCTCGCCCTGGGCCCACGAGTTCATGCGGTCGCAGAACGCCCGCGAGCCGCCGCCGGGCCCGGGGATCGCCCAGACCTCGTTGCGCCGATCTTCCAGCATCCGGGCGAACACCTTGAAGCCGGAGCCGCGGAAATGCTCCGAGACGTTCTGCATCACCAGCGGATTGCGCAGGTCCGGCTTGTCGGTGCCGTATTTGCTCAGCGCCTCGGCATAGGCGATCCGCGGCCAGTTGCGGGTCACCGGCTTGCCCTTGGCGAACTCCTCGAACACCCCGGTGATCACCGGCTCGACCGCCGCGAACACGTCCTCCTGGGTGACGAAGCTCATTTCCAGGTCGAGCTGATAGAACTCGCCCGGCAGGCGATCGGCCCGCGGATCCTCGTCGCGGAAGCACGGCGCGATCTGGAAGTAGCGGTCGAACCCCGACATCATCAGCAGCTGCTTGTATTGCTGGGGCGCCTGCGGCAGCGCATAGAACCGTCCCGGATGGATGCGGCTCGGCACCAGGAAGTCGCGCGCGCCCTCGGGCGACGACGCGGTCAGGATCGGCGTCTGAAACTCGAAGAAGCCGCTCTCCTTCATCCGCCGCCGCATCGAATCGACGATCGCGCCGCGGGTCATGATGTTCTGGTGCAGGCGCTCGCGCCGCAGGTCGAGGAAGCGGTACTTCAGCCGGATGTCCTCGGGATAGTCCTGGTCGCCGAACACCGGAAGCGGCAGTTCGCCTGCTGGCCCCAGGACCTCGATCTCGGTGATGAAGATCTCGACCTCGCCGGTCGGCAGTTCCGGGTTGTCGGTTCCCTCCGGCCGGCGGCGGACCTTGCCGTCGATCCGGACCACCCATTCCGAGCGCAGCGTCTCGGCCTCGCGGAACGCCGGCGAATCCGGGTCGGCCACACACTGGGTCAGACCGTAGTGGTCGCGCAGGTCGATGAACAGCAGGCCGCCGTGGTCGCGGATGCGGTGGCACCAGCCCGACAGCCTGACAACCTCGTCGATATGGCTCGTGCGGAGCGCGCCGCAGGTATGGGACCGGTAGCGATGCATGGAGATCCTGAGTGACGCCAAAACTGTGGATTCGGGGTGCGAATGCTGGAATCGGACCGCGAGCCGATGGCTGGGGTTTACCCGAGCCCGGCCCGGGCGGCAACAAACCTCCGCAGGACGTTTCACCCGTTTCTCGCAAGCGCGAAAAGACTCGGATAAACAACGCTGTCACCCAACAAATCGGGGCGACAAGCGGGCCAAGAAGGGTTATGCAGCGTCCTCATGAAGCTGATCACGTCCACGGGCGAGCTTGCCGCCGCCTGTACCCGCCTCGCCACGCACCCCGTCATCACCGTCGACACCGAATTCTTGCGGGAGACGACCTACTACCCCCTGCTCTGCGTCATCCAGATGGCCAGCGCGGACGAGGCGGTGGTGGTCGATTCGCTGGCCCCGGGGCTCGATCTGGCGCCGTTCTTCGCGCTGATGGGCAACGAGGCCGTTCTCAAGGTCTTTCACGCCGCCCGGCAGGACATCGAGATCGTCTGGCACCGCGCCGGGACCGTTCCCCATCCGGTGTTCGATACCCAGGTCGCCGCGATGGTGCTGGGCTACGGCGACAGCATCGCCTACGACGCGCTGGTCGAACGCATTACCGGCCACCGCCCGGACAAGACCCACCGTTTCACCGACTGGTCGCGCCGGCCGCTGACCGAGGAACAGCTGCACTACGCGGTCTCGGACGTCACCCACCTGCGCGAAGTCTTCGCCGCGCTGGACGCCGACCTCAAGAAGCGCGGCCGCAGCGACTGGGTCAGCGAGGAGATGGCGGTGCTGACCTCGCCCAAGACCTATGATTTCCACCCCGAACGCGCCTGGGAGCGGCTGAAGACCCGGGTCCGCAAGCCGAAGGAATTGGCGGTCCTGATGGAGGTCGCGGCCTGGCGCGAGCAGGAGGCCCAGAGCCGGGACGTGCCGCGCTCCCGCATCCTCAAGGACGACGCCATCGGCGACATCGCCACCCATGCGCCGACCAGCCTCGAACGGCTGGCCAACCTGCGCTCGCTGCCCAAGGGCTTCGAGCGCTCCAAATGGGGGCAGGACATCGTCGATGCGGTCCAGCGCGGGCTGGCCCGCGATCCGCACAGCCTGCCCAAGCTCGACAAGCCGCGCGCCAACGCCAACACCTCGGCGACCGTCGAGCTGCTGAAGGTCCTGCTGCGGATGACGTCGGAACAGCACGGCGTGGCGTCCAAGGTGATCGCCACGGTCGACGACCTCGAGCTCATCGCCGCCGACGACGACGCCGACGTCGAGGCGCTGCACGGCTGGCGACGCGAGCTGTTCGGTGAAGCGGCTCTCGGCCTCAAGCACGGCCGGCTCGCGCTCGCCATCAACAAGGGCCGCGTGGTGCCGATCACCCGCGACTAGCGTTCCGATTCCAACATTCGAACACGCTAACGCTTGTCGCGCGGCTTCCGCTTCTTGACCACCACGCCCGAGCGGCCGAGGTGCCGCGCCAGCTGCTTGAACCGGCTCGCGACCCGGTCGGCGGCGAGGTCGGCGATCCGGGCGTCGAACACCAGGTCGAGCTGACGGCCCTCGCTCTTGAAATGGGTGGCCGACAGCACCCCCGGACGCGCCGCCGAGATCAGGTGGGCGACCCGGTACATGGCGCCGAGCACCCGCGCCCGCTCCAGCATGTGCGGATTGACCAGCGCGCGAACCTCCGCCGGCGCCTCGTTCTCCGGGTCGAGCCCGGCGTAGCGATAGTAGACCGCCAGCGCCAGCAGGGCCCGTCCCTGGTGGGTGATGGCGCCGAAGTGACCATTGGTGATCGCGTTCAGGGCCTGCTCGCCGCGATGGTCCGGATGCTCCCGCCAGCAGATGTCCGACAGCAGGCACCCGGCGTGGCGCAGCCGGCGCTCGTCGTCGGTCTCCTTGAGGTGAACGGTCCTGGCCAGCCGGTCGGTCCACTCGATCAGCTCCGCGGCGTGGCCGGGCGACCGCGACCGCAGCCGGTTGAGCGTCTCGGCCGCGGCGATCAGGCCGTCGCGGGCGCGCTCCCGCTCCGGCAGCTTGTCGTACAGCAGCCCCTCGCGGACGCCGTAGGTCGAGAACACGATCATCTTCGGCTTGGCGATGAGCAGGATATATTCGAGCACCAGCGCGGCGTAGGTCAGGAGCGGACGGCGGGCGTCGGCGACGGTTTCGATGTCGGCCAGTTCGCCGGTGACCGCCAGGCGGCGCAGGCGGCGGACGAAATCGAGCGCCTCGGCGGCCGGGATCGCGTAGCCGTGCATCACGCGCAGCGCGTAGCCGCTCTGGATGATGTGGATCCGGGCGAAGGCCCGCCACGTTCCGCCGACCGCGTAGAACGTCCGTCCGCGACCGGCCTTCAGCAGCGGCGTCGACTCCAGCGCGGCCCTGACGATCCGGTCGGCGCGCTTCAGCGACTTCTGCGACGCATCCTGCAGCGCCAGACCCCCGAGCGGCGTCGTCAGCCCGCCGTGGACCCGATGGCCGCGGACGTCGACCAGCTCGAGCGAGCCGCCGCCGAGGTCGCCGACGAGGCCGTCGGGCCTGTAGACGCCCGAGATGACGCCGAGCGCGGAAAGATTTGCCTCGCGCGAGCCGGACAGGATCTCGATCGGCACGCCGCAGATGCGTTCCGCCTCGGCGATGAAATCCGCGCCGTTGCTGGCGTCGCGGCAGGCCGCGGTCGCGATCGCAAACACCCGTCCGACCTTCATGACCCGGCAGAGCGCGCGAAATCGCCGCAACGCGCTGAGCGCCTTCTGCACGGCATCGTCGGCCAAAAGCCCGGTGGACTGGACCTCGCGGCCGAGACCGCACAGGGTCTTCTCGTTGAACAGCGGCGCGAGATTGCGCGTCATGTCTTCATAGACGACGAGGCGGATCGAGTTCGATCCGATGTCGATCACGGCGATGCTGGGCGAGGGCTTGTGGCGGCGTCGCGTCGCCACGGACCTGCGCGGGCTACGAACGCTCCGACCGACGAACGAGGCGGCGTGGCGAAGATTCTTTGAGGGACTTTCCACGGCCGGACAGACTCGGATTCGTCATGAAATAGTTATGAAGGTTGAAGGGCTCCTCGCCTTTCGCGGCCTTCATACGCGTTGACGATCCATCGGGCAACAACTGCCAGCTCTGCTCGTTGTCCTTCAGGTTCGCCACCATGATCTGGTCGAGAACCTGTTGATGCACCGTGGGATTCTGAAGCGGACACAGGACCTCGACGCGGCGGTCGAGGTTGCGCGGCATCATGTCGGCCGACGAGATGTACACCGTCGCCTTCGGCGACGGCAGGCCGTGGCCCATGCCGAAACAGTAGATCCGGCCGTGTTCCAGGAAGCGGCCGATGATCGACTTCACGCGGATGTTCTCCGACAGTCCGACCACGCCCGGCCGCAGGCAGCAGATGCCGCGGACCACGAGCTCGATCGCGACGCCGGCCTGGGAAGCGGCATAGAGCGCGTCGATGATGTCCGGATCGACCAGCGAGTTCATCTTCATCCAGATCGCCGCAGGCTTGCCGTGCCGGGCATGGGAGATCTCGTCGGCGATGTGCTGCAGGATGCGCTTGCGAAGCGTGAGCGGCGAAACCGCCATCTTCTCGATGTCGATGGGTTCGGCGTAGCCCGTGATGTAGTTGAAGACCCGCGCCCCGTCGCGCGCGATCACCGGGTCCGAGGTGAAGTAGGACAGGTCGGTGTAGATGCGCGCCGTCACCGGGTGGTAATTGCCGGTCCCGACATGGACGTAGCTGGTCAGCGTGCCGCCTTCGCGGCGCACCACCAGCGACAATTTGGCATGCGTCTTCAGCTCGATGAAGCCGTAGACCACCTGCACGCCGGCGCGCTCGAGATCCCGCGCCCAGCGGATATTGGCTTCCTCGTCGAAGCGCGCCTTGAGCTCGATCAGCGCGGTGACCGACTTGCCCGCTTCGGCGGCCTCGACCAGGGTCTTGACGATCGGCGAATTGCTCGAGGTGCGGTACAGCGTCTGCTTGATCGCGACCACGTCGGGGTCGCGCGCGGCCTGCTGCAGGAACTGCACCACCACGTCGAACGACTCGTACGGATGGTGGACGATGAGGTCCTTTTGCCGGATCGCGGCAAAGATGTCGCCGCCGTGGTCGCGGACCCGCTCGGGATGCCGCGGCACGTAGGGCGGAAACTCGAGGTCCGGCCGGTCGAGCCGCGTCAGTTGCGACAGTTCGTTCATGGCGAGCGCGCCGTCGACCAGGAACACCTCCTCGTCGGTGGTGGCCAGCGCGTGCTGGACGAACGAGCGCAACTCCTCGGGCGTCGACGCCTCGATCTCGAGCCGGATCACCGATCCGCGGCGGCGGCGCTTGAGCGCCGTCTCGAACACCCGGACGAGGTCCTCGGCTTCTTCCTCGATTTCGATCTCGGAATCGCGGATGACGCGGAACGCGCCCTGCCCCTTGACGTCGTAGCCGGGAAACAGGCGGCCGATGAACAGGCTGGTGGCCTGTTCGAGTGACATCAGCCGGATCGCGCCGTCCTTGCCGCCCGGCAGCCGGATGAAACGGTCGATCTTGCCGGGCATGCGGATCAGGGCGTTCATCACCTTGCCGTCGGAGACCCGCGCCAAGTGCAGGGCAATCGAAAAGCCGAGGCTCGGGATGAACGGGAAAGGATGCGCCGGATCGATCGCCAGCGGCGTCAGCAGCGGGAAGATATTGTGCAGAAAATGATCTTCGATCCAGGCCCGCTCGGTCTTGGTCACCTCCTTGCCATCGATCAGATGAATGCCGGTCTCGGCGAGAATGACGCGCAAGTCGCGCCAGATCGCCTGCTGATCGGAGGCCAGCGTCGACACGGTTTCGTTGACCTTGCCCAGTTGTTCGGTCGGCGTCAGGCCGTCGGGACTGCGTTCGGTGATGCCCTCGCGGATTTGCGCCTTGATGCCGGCGACGCGGACCATGAAGAATTCGTCGAGGTTGTTCGCCGAAATCGACAGGAAGCGAACCCGCTCCAGGATCGGGTGCCCCGGATTGACCGCTTCCTCCAGGACCCTGCGGTTGAAGTGAAGCCAGCTCAGCTCTCGGTTGATGAACCGCTCCGGACTCGCCGCGATCGGGGAGACCTGCTCCTCGACGTCCTTTTTATCTTTCATTACAATATCTTGCGACGCATCCATGAGAGATCATGCCGATCGTGTGACGGGCTGCGACAGGCTCGCAGCCGCGCGTGGGGGAAGATGTTCTAGCTCAGTGACAAATCGATGACATGATGGGCCTCGACGGTGGCGCGTCAAGTCACCTGCCCGTCGCCACCATGGTCATCCATCCTCGCGCAGCACCTCGGCCGCCAGCGCCCGCGTCACCGGACGGCCGAGCCGCAACGATTCGAGATCGAGATGGGCCACGACCTCGCGCGCCGCTGCGACCGATCTCTCGATCCGCCGCTCCAGATAAGCGACGACGCTCTCGTCGAGGGCGATCTGGCGGTCGGCTGCGAACTTGACGATCAACGCCCGGAACAGCGCGTCGTCGGGGCTGCCGATCTGCACGACGGGGAGAGCGCGAAGCCGCGACCTGAGATCGGGCAAAGCGACGTCGAAGCCGGCGGGCGCGGCACGGGCGGTGAACAGAACGAAGGCCTCGTGCTCGCGGGCCAGGTTCATGAGATGGAACAGGGACCGCTCGTCGAAACCACCGCTGACGAGGTCCTCGACCACCAGCGCGCCGGTGGCCAGCGCTTCCGGGACCTCTGCGTCGTTGAGCGCGCGCGCGCTGATCACCCGGGCGCCGGCGTGTTCGGCCCAGATCGAGGCAAGATGGCTCTTGCCGCATCCTTCGGGACCGGCCAGCAGGATCGAGCGACCGGGCCAATCCGGCCAGCGATCGATCAGCGCCAGCGCCGCGCAGTTGCTCGGCCCTTCGAGGAAGTTGTCGCGCGTCAGGCTTTCGGCGTGCGGCAGCGCGAAGGCAAGCTGGCGGGGACGCACGCCACGATCAACCACGATGCGCCCTCCCCGATGATTGCCAGGCCAAATGCTGCATCGAGGCTTCCACGCGCTCCACTAGGCGGTGCTCATGTGTCGCACCCAGCCGACAAGGTAGAGGCCCACCGAAAGCAGGGTCAGGACGGTGACGGCGGCCATCAGGACCAGATCGAAGGGGCCCGGATCGAAACCGAAGCTCAGCGCCGCCAGCACCAGCGCCGCGAAGGCGACCTGGGCAGCCGTATTGAACTTCGAGACCATCAGCGGCTTCATCGCCACCGGCTTTGCCAGCAGCCACGAGACCATCACCGCCCCGACGATCATGATGTCACGGGACACCACCAGGATCACCAGCCACCGCGGAATAGCCCCCCATATCCCCAGGGCGACGTAGATCGATACCAGCAGCGCCTTGTCGGCGAGCGGGTCGAGCAGCGCACCAATGTCGCTGGTCATGTGGAAGCGCTTGGCCAGGAAGCCGTCCACGGCGTCGCTCGCGCCGGCGATGGCGAACACCGCGAAGGCGACCGTCATCTCGCCCGACGCAATGGCCCACACGATCACCGGCACCAGCAGAATCCGGCCCAGGGTAATGATATTCGGCAGCACGCGAGGTCCCGGCAACCCGCTCACAGAGCGTTGCCGACTTGATCGGTTTCGCAAGGCCCGTTGTCAACATCGGATATCTGCCCGGCCGGCCCGGGGCATTGCGCAGACGCGAAATCTTCCGTAACCACCGATCCTGCCTATCTGCCAGGTGCGTGGCCACGTGTCCTGGGTCGCTGCGGGATCGCATTGCCTTGCCGGGATCTCGCCACGGCGCTCAGCATAGGCCCCCAGGGCCCGGAAGTCATGACCGAACCGAACAAAAGCCTGACTTACGCCGACGCCGGGGTCGACATCGACGCCGGAAACCGCCTCGTCGACATGATCAAACCACTGGTGAAGGCCACCGCCCGCCCCGGCGCGGATGCCGAGATCGGCGGCTTCGGCGGGCTGTTCGACCTCAGGGCCGCCGGTTTCAAGGACCCGGTGCTGGTGGCGGCGACCGACGGCGTCGGAACCAAGGTCAAGCTTGCCATCGATAGCGGGCTGCATGCCGGGATCGGCATCGACCTGGTCGCGATGTCGGTCAATGACCTCGTCGTCCAGGGCGCGGAACCGCTGTTTTTTCTGGACTATTTCGCGTGCGGCAAGCTGGATCCGGATGCCGCCACGGCGATCATTTCGGGAGTGGCCCAGGGCTGCCGCGACTCCGGTTGCGCCCTGGTCGGCGGTGAAACCGCCGAGATGCCGGGCCTGTACAGCGGCCGCGACTACGACCTGGCCGGGTTTGCCGTGGGCGCGGCCGAGCGCGACCGCCTGCTGCCTCGCCGCGACATCGCGGTCGGTGACGCGGTCATCGGACTGGCATCGAGCGGCGTGCACTCGAACGGCTTCTCGCTGGTCCGCAGGATCGTCGAGCTGTCCGGCCTCAGCCTCCAGGCCCCCGCGCCGTTTTCGCCGGTGGTCACCCTCGGCGCAGCGCTGCTGACGCCGACCCGGATCTACGTGAAGTCCTGCCTGCGGGCGATCCGCGAAACCGGCGCGGTCAAGGCACTCGCCCACATCACCGGCGGCGGCTTCACCGACAACATTCCGCGGGTCCTGCCCAAGCAGCTGGGGGTGCGGATCGATCTCGCCGCCGTTCCGGTTCTGCCCGTGTTCAAATGGCTCGCGCGTCAGGGACAGGTCGCCGAACCCGAACTGCTGCGGACGTTCAACTGCGGCATTGGCATGATCGCCGTGGTGCCGCGCGAGGCGGTGGCGGCGGTGACCGATATTCTCACTCAGGGCGGAGAGGGCGTCACGGTCCTGGGCGAGGTGGTCGCGACCACCGGCGAACGCGTGATCTATGACGGCCATCTGGACCTCGATGCCTAGGGCCCTTTGCTTTTCGAAGTTCGTGAAGGAGGTTGCCGCGATGGATCACGAACTTCGAAAAGCGGGCACGCGGGCCGTCATTCTGGACCCGAGGCAATTGTCGACCGGCCGGGTGCCATGACGCCACTCGAGATCGGTTTTCTCGCGTCCCACGGCGGCACCAGCATGCGCGCGATCGTCGCCGCGATCGCGGCGGGCGAACTTGCCGCCCGCGCGCGGATCGTGATCTGCAACAACGCCGACGCCCCGGCGCTGGAATTTGCCCGCATGCAGCAGATTCCCTTCCGCCACATCAGCGCAAGGACCGAAGGCGGCGAGACCGAAGCCGATGCCGCGATCTGCAGCGCGCTCGACGCCGCCGGCGCGGAGTGGGTGGTGATGTCCGGCTACCTGCGCAAGCTGGGGCCGCAGACCCTGCAGCGCTATCGCGGCCGAATTCTCAACATTCATCCCGCTTTGCTGCCCAAATTCGGCGGCCAGGGAATGTATGGCCGCCACGTCCATGAAGCCGTGATTGCGGCCGGCGAAGCCGTCAGCGGGGCGACCGTGCACCTGGTCGACGAGGAGTACGACCACGGCGAGATCATCGCCCAGCACACGGTGCCGGTGCGGCCTGGCGACACCGTCGAGGATCTGCAGTCGCGGATCACCGCCGCCGAGCCCGGGCTCTTCGTCGATGTCCTCAAATCGCTGGCAGGCCGGGGCTGATCGTCGTTTTCGCCGCTGCCCGCGCCGACGACGAAATCAAAGACAGGCGGCGCCGGACGTGCCAGATTTCGCGCGCAATCCTCGCCCCAGGGATCCCGGCATGATCAAGCTCTATGGCTCAGGCCAGAATTTCGGCCTGCCCGACGCCAGCCCTTTCGTCGCCAAGGCGGAAACGCTGCTGCGGATGTCGAAACTGCCCTTCGAACGCCGTCCGATGAGCTTCTCGCGCGCGCCGAAAAAGAAGATCCCCTACATCGAGGACGACGGCGTCGTGCTCGGCGACTCCACCTTCATCCGCTGGCATCTGGAGCAGAAATACGCCATCGACTTCGATGCCGGCCTGACCGCCGAGCAGCGGGCGACGGCGTGGGCCTTCGAGAAGATGGCCGAGGACAATCTCTACTGGGTCCTCATCGACCTGCGCTGGATGGTCGACGACAATTTCGACAAGGGCCCCAGGATGTTTTTCAACGCGGTGCCGGCGCCGATCCGTCCCCTCGTCGTCGCGATGGTCCGACGCCAGGTCCGCAAATCGCTGCATTATCACGGCATGGGGCGCCACAGCCGGGCCGACATCGAGCGGCTCGGAACCCGCTCGATCACCGCGATCGCCGACTATCTCGGCGAAAAGCCGTTCTTCATGGGCGATCGGCCGACCTCCGTCGACGCGACGGTGTTTGCGTTCGTCTCGGGAGCGCTGTGTCCGGTCTTTCACTCGCCGGTGCAGCAGGCCGCGTGGAGCCGCGGCACCTTGCGGCGCTATGTCGGGCGAATGACCGCGCGGTTCTTTCCGGACTACAGCCAGATTGCCGGATGCGAGGCTGCGGCCTGATCCGTCCTGTCTCGGGCCGAGCCGACCGCCAACGAATTGCGCGGCAGGCGGGACCGCGCCCGCTCGCGCGCTGCGGGGCCGACCAGTGCGTCAGCTCAACTTGAGATTTTCGGCCGAGACCTTGCCGCGGTTCTCCACCAGTTCATATTCGACGACCTGATTTTCGTTGAGCGTACTCAACCCCGCCCGCTCGACCGCCGAGATGTGAACGAACACGTCCTTGTCACCCACGGTCGGCTTGATGAACCCGTAGCCCTTGGTCGGGTTGAACCACTTGACAGTGCCTTTCGCCACGCGTGTCTCCTGCCGCTAGCTAAAAAAATGACGCGGTCACGCCTCCAGCGTGCCACGCCACAAACGGGCTCGGGTTGGTTCGTGCGGAGCTCTCAATTCCAAGTTCAACGTCGAACGGCCTGCATCCGATTGCGACATAATCCCAACATGAAAGCCACTCGTTAGCAAGAGCGCCGAGACCCGGATACCGCACCCGAACTCGCTGCAACGCAGCACGTCTTTGGCCGTCGTGGGTGTGGCAGAGCAACAACAAGCGCACGCCGGCGCTGCAATGCGCTCTCCACGCCGTTGACCGGGCGGGTGAATTCGGAACAAATCGGGCGCGCTGCCGCGGCGCGTCCCCGAGAGAATGTCGAGAATGCCCATCTTGAACCACCACCGGCGATCGCCGCCCCCCTGCGCGCGGAACGGTGCCCGACGCCGTGGCCGGCGCGGCGTCGGATCGCTCGCGGTTGTGCTGCTCGGGCTCGCGCTGGCACCGGACGTCGCTTCGGCCGACTACATCCCGCCTCGCCGGCCGCCGCCTGCCCCCGGACCGAGCCCGACCGATGCAACCGCCCAGTTCGGATCGCAGCAGGCGCAGTTCGACCTCGGCTCGACCTTTCTTGAACGGGCGGGCAACCAGATGACCTGGGGAACCAATGCCGCGCGCGGCAACCCCGGCGGCGGCGGCGCCTCGCAGGACGCCGCGCCCCAGATGTTTCGGAGCTGGGGAGAACTTTATGGGATCAACTCCCGAACCGATGCCCAGGGGACCTTCACCGGCGACCAGCGCAGGACCTATGGCGGCGTCGCGGGTTTAGGTGCGACGGTCCTGCCGGGGCTCAATCTCGGCGTCACCATCGACCAGAGCAATTCCAAGATCGACATGCCGGTGTCGCGGCAGAGCGCCGATCTCGGCTTGACCGAGTTCGGCCTCAACGGATCCTACAGCGTCGGGGCCTGGACGCTGGCCGCCGTCTACGTCCACGGCTGGGGCAACATCGCCGCGCAGCGCGACACCATCATCGGGCCTGCGCTTTCGAACTACCGCGGCCGGATCGACGGCGGGCTCGGCGAGCTCAGCTACTATTGGGGCTTCGGACAAAACCGCATCGTGCCCAAGCTCGGCGTCGAATACGTCCGGGCCCACACCGACGGCTATCAGGAGAGCGGCGGACTGGTCCCGCTCACGGCCGGCGCCGTGAGCGGCGACAGGGCCAAGGTCCTGGTCGGAGCGGAGCTCGGCCATTACTGGGTGCTCGATGGCCACGTGCTGGATTTGTCCGGCTACGGCAAGTTCGTCGACAACGTGGTGCAGGATCTCGATCCCATTGCGATCTCGGCCAACGGACAGGCCGTCACGGTCCAGGGCGTGGTGGAAAGCCGGTATGGCGCCGATGCCGGAGCCGGCCTCTCCTACGGGCTGTCCGAAGCGCTGCGGGTCTATGCCAGCTACGACGGCAAGTTCCGCCAGAACTTCGTCTCCCACCAGGGCACGCTGGGCCTCGAACTCCGCTGGTAGCAGGCCGCGAAGCGTCGCAGCTAGATCACCTCGCCGGACGACGCCGAAATCGCCTCGCGTGCGTCGTGGGCGCGCTGCCGGCGGCGGCGCATCGTCCCGCCCCAGACCAGAACGATCACGGCACAGAGCAGCGAGGTCGAGAATTCGCGCACCGGCTCGCTGAACTCCCATCGGGTCGACGACGCCAGCGCCGCCGAGACCGCGTCGATCCTGACGACGATGTCGCCGTCCAGGAGTCGCTGCAGCATGGGGTGCACGCCGGGATCGGTGGAGATGGCGTCGCCGGCGACCCAGCCGAGCAGCGCCGCCCCGAGCCAGACCAGGATCGGCAGCTTGTCCAGCAGCGCCATGATCAGCGCCGCGCCCGCCACGATGATCGGAATGCTGATGGCAAGGCCGAGGATCAGCAGCGGCAGCTGGCCGTTGGCCGCCGCGGCGACCGCGATGACGTTGTCCAGGCTCATCACGATGTCGGCGATCACGACAATTCTCACCGCGTGCCACAGGCTGGTGCCCGCGGTGATCTCGTTGTCCTCGTCTTCCGGAACCAGAAGCCTGGCGGCGATCACGACCAGCGCCAGCCCGCCGATCAGCTTCAGATACGGCAACGCCATCAGCGTCGCGACGACGGCGGTGAAGCTGATCAGCAGCACCACCGCGATGCCGGCGCCGATCACCATGCCCCAGAAGCGCTGGCGCGGGTGCAGGCCGCGACAGGCCAGCGCGATCACCAGGGCGTTGTCGCCCGACAACAGGACGTTGATCCAGATGATCTTGCCGACGGCGAACCAGAATGCCGGCGTGTGAATTTCGTTCGTGAGCTGGGCCAGGATCGCGGCGCCGTGGGCGGGATCGAGCACCTGCAGCACACCGTTCACGGCCCGCTCCCCTCTCCGTCGATCGCGTCCGATCAACGATCCGGGCGCTGGGCCCGCAATTTACCGGCGCGGCTGCTCGCGGATTGCTCCGTTCCGGCGCCGACGCCCCCGGCCGGCCGACGCTTGCGCGCGGCCGAACGGCATGGCGATCCTCAGCCGACGATTTCGTTGCCGGAGAAGAACTGGGCGATTTCGATCGCTGCGGTCTCAGCGGCATCGGAGCCGTGCACCGAATTCTCGCCGATCGACCGCGCATGCGCCTTGCGGATCGTTCCCTCCGCCGCCTTGCCGGGATCGGTCGCGCCCATCACGTCGCGATACTTGGCGATCGCATTCTCGCCCTCGAGCACCTGCACCACGACCGGCCCGGAGATCATGAAGTCCACCAGCTCTCCGAAGAATGGCCGCGCGCGATGAACCGCGTAGAATGTCTCGGCCTGCTCCTTCGTCATCCGGATCCGCTTCTGAGCCACGATGCGAAGACCGGCCTTCTCGATCATCGCATTGACGGCGCCCGTCAGGTTGCGGGCGGTCGCGTCCGGCTTGATAATCGAAAACGTGCGTTCAATCGCCATGATTGCTCCTGTCGGGCTTTGATGGGAAAATTTGGGCGCTTATAGCCGCGTGACCGGGGGACGGCAAGCCGCCGTCCCCCGGAAGCCTGTATTCGCCCCGGCGGGCCGCGGCCGGGCGACACCGACCTTACCGCGATGTCATGGAAGTGAACCTTGTCTGAACCGCCTGTCCCGCGGACATTCACGTTACGGGAGTAAGGTTGGACGCAACGACGCGCACGACCGGCGCGACGACCCTGCGACGGGGCTCTCGAAGTGGTACCGCCGGCGGCGCCGGCAGCCCGATCAAAGAGGAGACGATCATGTTACGTAAACTCGGCATCGCATTGGCGGCGGCAGCCTCGCTCGGCGCCGCGGCGCTGGCGCCCACCTCGGCATCCGCCCATGGCTGGCATGGTGGCTGGCACGGCGGTTGGCATCGTGGCGGTTGGGGCTGGGGCCCGGGCTTCTACGCCGCCTACCCCTACTATGGCTACGGCGGCTGCTGGGTTCGCCGCCTCGCCCCTACCCCCTGGGGGCCGCGGTGGCGGGTCGTGAACCGCTGCTACTGAACTCCTGACTGACCTCCCCTGACTTCACCATGCCCGGCTGCCCATGCAGCCGGGCATTTTCTTGCGACCGGAGCGACGGCGACCGGCGCGCGATCACGGCCGGCCGGCGAAAATCTTTGCGCGCCGTGAACGCGCCGCGGAAGCGCCGCGACAGATCGGGCGGGACACACATCGCAACAGGAGAACGACCATGATGCGCAAGACCACTCTTGGACTGATCGCTGCGGCGGCTCTCGGCCTGTCCGCGCTGCTGCCATCGGCGGCCTCGGCCCACGGCGGGCACGGCTGGGGATGGGGTGGGCACGGCCACGGCTTCTACGGCTTCGGACCCGTCTTCGTCGCCGACGACGGATGCCTCGTGCGCCAGGTCGTCGAGACCCGCCGCGGCCCGCGGGTGCGGCTGGTGAATGTCTGCGGCTACTGACGCCAAGCGCAACGACCATGGCCCCGGCGACCGAGCCGGGGCCTCGTCGCGGACCGCCCGTCGCCGGGCACGGACCCGCTCGACGCGACTTTGCTGCACTGATCGGACAGCAATGAAACGGGTTGCCTTTGCGGCCCCGAGCGGTGAAAACCCGCCATGCTTTCGATCACCGACATTTCGATCCGGATCGCCGGGCGGCTGCTTATCGATCACGGCTCGGCCCAGATCCCGCCAGGGTCCCGCGTCGGGCTGGTCGGACGCAACGGCACCGGAAAATCGACCCTGTTCAAGGCCATTCGTGGCGACCTCGCGGTCGAGAGCGGAACCATCACGCTGCCGCCGCGCTGGCGCATCGGCAGCCTGGCGCAGGAAGCTCCCAACGGTCCGGAAAGCCTGATCGAGGTGGTGCTGCAGGCCGACCTCGAGCGCCACGCCCTGCTGGCGGAAGCCGAAACGGCGGAGGATCCGCACCGCATCGCCGAGATCCAGACCCGCCTGGTCGACATCGACGCGCATTCGGCGCCGGCCCGTGCGGCGGCCATTCTGAGCGGCCTCGGCTTTTCCGCCGACGACCAGGCCCGCCCCTGCTCGGAATTCTCCGGCGGCTGGCGGATGCGCGTGGCGCTCGCCTCGACGCTGTTCGCGGCCCCCGATCTGCTGCTGCTCGACGAGCCGACCAACTACCTGGACCTGGAAGGCACGTTGTGGCTCGAGGATCATCTCGCCAGCTACCCGCGCACCGTGATCGTCATCAGCCACGACCGCGATCTGCTCGACACCTCGGTCGACCAGATCCTGCACCTCGATCGCGGCAGGCTGACGCTCTATCGCGGCGGCTACTCGTCGTTCGAGCAGCAGCGCGCGACGCGCGAGATGCTCGACGCCAAGCAGGTCAAGCGCCAGGACGCCGAACGCAAGCGGCTGCAGGCGTTCGTCGACCGTTTCAAGGCCAAGGCCTCCAAGGCCCGCCAGGCGCAGTCGCGCGTCAAGATGCTCGAGAGGATGCAGCCGGTCACCGCGCTGGTGACCCAGGACGTGCGGGAAATCACCTTCCCTGCGCCGCAACGGATGCTGTCGCCGCCGATCATCGCCGTCGACGGCGTCAGCGTCGGCTATGAACCCGGCAGGCCGATCCTCAGCCGCGTCACGCTGCGCATCGACCCCGACGATCGCATCGCCCTGCTCGGGTCCAACGGCAACGGCAAGTCGACGCTGGTCAAGCTGCTGGCGGGCAAGCTTGCCCCGTTCTCGGGAACGGTGGTCCGCGCCGACAAGCTCTCGATCGCCTATTTCGCCCAGCACCAGCTCGACGAACTGGATGAAAACGGCACGCCCTACGATCACATCCGCAAGCTGATGCCCGACGCGCCCGAAGCCCGGGTCCGGGCGCGCGCCGGGGCGATCGGCTTCTCGGGCGGCGCGGCCGACACCGTGGTGAAGAGCCTGTCCGGCGGCGAAAAGGCCCGGCTGCTGCTCGGGCTCGCGACCTTCTTCGGGCCCAACATGATCATCCTGGACGAGCCGACCAATCATCTCGACATCGACAGCCGCGCGGCGCTGGCGGAAGCCATCAACGAGTTTCCCGGCGCGGTGATCATGGTGTCGCACGACCGCTATTTGATCGAGGCCTGCGCCGACCAGCTGTGGGTGGTCGCGAACCACGCGGTGACGCCTTACGATGGCGACCTCGACGACTACCGCCGCGCCGTGCTGTCGGCGCGCGGGGCGTCGCCGTCCGTCCGCGACGGCGACGACCGTGGCCGGCCGCGCGGCGACGTCCCGGTCCGCAAGAAGGCCGACAGGCAGCCGTCGCTCAAGCGCAAGATCGCGGAAGCGGAAGCCGAAATGGAGCGCATCAGCGGCATCATCGCCAAGATCGACGCGGCGCTGGCCACCCCGGATATCTTCGTCCGCGAGCCCACCAAGGCCAATCAGCTGACCAAGGCACGCGCGGGCGCCGAGGCGGCGCTGCAAAAGGCGGAAGAACTCTGGCTGGAGGCAAGCTCGGTCAGCGAAGAGGCAACCCGGGACTAGCCGTCGCTCGACGTCGCGGCGGCGGGCTTCTTCCTGGACTTCCTGGCCGTGGGCGGGGCTTCGGGCACTGCCACGCCTTCGACGTCCGTCAGCCGGCCGGCGGTGAAGCGATAGATTCCCGGCCGCGGACCATGGTTGTAGGTGAGCACCGCGAGGCGATCACCACGTTCGTTGGCCGAGATATTGACGTTGTCGGGATTCCCTGCCGCCCGCGCGACATCGCATTCGGTGTGTCCCAGCGCGACCGTTCCGGTCACCGGCGCCGGCTGCCCGTCGGCGAGCGCATTGGCGTCGGTCGACGCGGTGCCGGCACAGGCGCCGTTGGCGTCGACCAGATCGGACGGAGCCACCGGAGCGGTGGGATTGAGGGGTGGCGTCTCGAGTGAAACGGCGCGGTTGAACATGCGCGAGGGGCGAGCAAACCACTCCTGGTCCTTCAGCGAATAGTCCGACAGGCTCGAACCGCAATTCACCAGGAACGGGCTGAGCGCCAGCAGAGCAAGACAGGGTCGGAGCGCAGTGTTTCGTTTCACGATCGGTCTGTTCCCACGTCGCAGCGGTATCGTCGCCCGAGGCCGCCGGCAAATCCCACGTTCGCGCCCGGCCCCGGAGCCAATGCGCTCCCGGAGCCCCGTCCGGGGCCGAAACGGGCTCATTGGCGCAAAGCACGTCCCGGCGCAACCCCGCACCCCGTCAACGGCAGCCGTCTCCACCACCCATTTGCGGCGCGACCGTGGCTTTCCGCAAGCCGCCGCGGGAAATTCCCCCCGAACAAGATTAATACCAGCGCCTATTGCCGTTTTTTCCAGCGCCCCTGGGCGTCGGCTTGCCAATATGTCACTTCGAACCCCTTGGCCTTGCTGTCGGCCCATGCGCCGCGCGCCGCCGCGACGGCCTCTTCGTCGTTACCGTCGAAGATCATGACCAGCCGGTCGTAGCGCGACGAATCCGCCGGCAGCGGCGCCCGATCGACGAGGAACCGGACATTGGCCGCGTTGGGGTTGTGGTCCTCGATGCAGAGGATCACGGGCTGATCGCCGGCGTCGTGGTCCCGCCAGGTGCCGTGGGGCAGGAAGGCGTCGTCGCGATAGCTCCACAGATGGGCATCCAGCGCAGTCACACGCTCTTCCGAGCCCGCCTGCACCACGACGCGCCAGCCACGCTCGATCGACTTTTCGATCAGCGGTGGCAATACGCCCTCGAGCGCGGTGTCCTGCAGGTGGTAGAACAGCACATCAGTCATCGCCTGCGCCCTGTCCGCCGCCGATCCGCCCCCGGGCGTCAGCGCCGCCCTTCATAATGATCGGAAACCAGCCGGTCGAGAAGTCGAACGCCGAAACCCGAGCCCCAACTGGTGTTGATATCCGTCGACGGCGCCGCCATTCCGGTCCCGGCAATGTCGAGATGCGCCCAAGGCGTCTCTCCGACGAAGCGCTGCAGGAACTGCGCCGCGGTGATCGAGCCGGCGTGACGACCTCCGCTATTCTTCATGTCCGCGAACTTCGAATCGATCAGCTTGTCGTATTCGGCGCCGAGCGGCATGCGCCAGAGACGCTCACCGCTGGTCTGCCCGGCCTTGGCCAGGCGCGTGGCGAGCTCGTCATTGTTGCAAAACATGCCGGCATATTCGGTGCCGAGCGCCACCATGATCGCTCCGGTCAGCGTCGCGAGGTCGACCATGAACTGCGGCTTGAACTTCTGTCCGACGTACCACAGCACGTCCGCCAGCACGAGCCGGCCTTCGGCGTCGGTGTTGATGATCTCGATGGTCTGTCCCGACATCGACGTGACGATGTCGCCGGGCCGCTGGGCGGTGCCGCTCGGCATGTTCTCGACCAGGCCGATGGCGCCGACCGCATTGACCTTGGCCTTGCGCGCCGCCAGCGCGTGCATCAGGCCGACCACGCAGGCCGCTCCCGCCATGTCGCCCTTCATGTCCTCCATGCCGGCTGCGCCCTTGATCGATATGCCGCCGGTATCGAAGCACACACCCTTGCCGATGAAGGCGACCGGCTTGTCGCCGCGGCGCCCACCGTTCCATCGCATCACCACGACGCGGCCATCATGGGCGGAGCCCTGGGAGACCCCCAGCAGCGCCCCCATGCCGAGCTTGGTCATGGCCTTGACGTCGAGCACGTCGACCTGAACTCCGAGCCGGCGCAGTTGCGCCGCACGGCGCGCGAATTCGACGGGAAACAGCACGTTCGGCGGTTCGTTGACCAGTTCGCGGGCCATCAGAACGCCGTCGACGACGGCGCCCGCTGCAGCGAACTCCTTCTTGGTCGCGGCGACGTCCTTGACCGCGATCGAGACCGGTGCGGTGGGAGCGGCCTCATCGTCCTTCTTCTTGGTCTTGTAGCGATCGAAGGTATAGGCCCGTAGTCGCACCCCCGCGGCCACCGACGACGCCTGCTGCGGCGTGAGCGGTCCGCCGGCCAGTTCGGCCAGCACGATCGCCGCAGACCCGCCCGACTTCAGACGCCCGGCCGCGGCACCGCCGAGCTTGAGAAAATCGTCGTCGCCCAGCCGCCCCTGGTCGCCGGTGCCGATCACGAGGAGACGATCGACCTGAAGCCCCTGCGGGGCCAGCAGGTCGAGGCATGAGCCGCGCTTGCCGTCGAACTTGGCCGCGGCGGCCGCCCGCTTCACCGTCGCCGCGGCGGCACCCAGCGTCTTACGGCCGGCCGGGCCGAATGCCAGCGACTTGTCGGCAAAAATCACGAGCACGCCGCGCGGGGCGACAGCGGACAGCGGAACGAAACCGACTTTGACGGTGCCGGACATCAACAGGATCCTCCAGGTTCAAACGGCCGTATCCGCGAACAGCCGTCCGGACATGGCGCCACACTATGATCAGGTCGGAATGCCGCTGCCAAGCCGCGGGGGCGCCCCGCCGGACGGTGCGGCGTGGCCGCCGCGCCACGGCAACGAACAATTAACCGTAAACTGGCGCTTACCACAGCTCAGCCATTTTGTTGACCAATCGACACGATGTTATTGGGGTAAGATGTTGATCGGGAACGACTCGCCTGTCAGATGACGGGTTCCTTGCCGCGGGGCGAGTAGTCGGGGGTGACCGAGCGGCGGATCCGGGTCTGTTGGGGACGAAGTTAGCGTGAATAGGGTCTCTCGACAGGCACATCTTCGGGACCGTGCCAAAGTCCGCCGGGGTCGTGCCGAACGGGCTGCGACGCACCGGGCGACAGCCGATTCGGCTCCGTGCATACCCGCCTCGCCGGTCAATCGGATTGGCCCCGCCCGGTCGGCCGGGCAGGCCGGGACGCTCCGATGATCGCGACCACCCTCGCCCGCTATTTTGCCCGGCGCTTCCTGCTCGCAACGATTGCGGTTTTTGTCAGCATATTCCTGCTGGTTGTGTTCGTCGACTACATCGAGCTCCTGCGCCGCACGTCGCATTCCCATGCGTCGGCCCTGTTCGTGGCCCAGACCTCGCTCTACCGGGTGCCGCAGCTGCTCGAACGACTGATGCCGTTCTGTATCCTGGTAGGGGCGATGTCCTGCTACCTGACCCTGTCGCGGCGGCTCGAGCTTGTCGTCGCACGCGCGGCCGGGATCTCCGCCTGGCAGTTCATGACGCCTGCGCTGATCTCGGCGCTGGTGCTGGGGGCGCTGGCGACCGCGATCTACAATCCGGTTTCCGCCGACATGCAGGAGCGCGCCCGCCAGATGGAGGCCGAACTGTTCGGTGAAGACCGCGGCGGACAGGACGCCTCGGGGTTCTGGGTCAATCAGGTCACCGGCGAAGGCCAGTCGATCATCAACGCCGCCAGCAGTCAGGAACAGGGTACCCACCTCACCGGCCTGACCGTGTTCCGATTCGCTCCCAACGGCCAGTTCAAGGAGCGGATCGAAGCCCGCGAAGCTGTCCTCGAGCCCGGACTCTGGCGGCTGCTTGCGGCCCATCGATACACGCTCGACAGCCCGGCGCTCGACCAGGATTCGATGCCGCTGGCGACCAACCTCACCGCGGCCCAGGTCCGAAACAGCTTTTCAACCCCGGAGACTGTGTCATTCTGGCAACTACCCCAGTATATCCGCTCATCCGAGAACTCAGGAATCGCAACCGCAGGCTATCAGCTGCAGTACCAGAAGCTTTTGTCGCGGCCTTTTCTGCTGGCGGCAATGGTTATGCTCGCAGCCGCGGTAAGCCTGCGATTCTTCAGGTTTGGCGGCGTGCAAAGAATGGTTTTGAGTGGCGTGGGTGCCGGCTTTCTGCTCTATGTCTTGTCGAAAGTAACTGAGGACTTGAGCAAGGCCGACCTGATGCATCCAGTAGCAGCGGCGTGGCTGCCCGTTTGCGTGGGCGGCCTCACCGGTTTTTTGGCCTTGTTGTACCAGGAGGACGGGTAGTGGCCGTTGTCGCCGCCCGCCAAGAACTGACGCCTGACAGCCGGCGACGCGTGAGCGAACGAGGCGGTCGGGTGGGTGCGTCCCGGACGCGTCGCCTGCTGGGCGCCGCGATGCTGGTGCTTGCGTTGACGGGAATGCTCGCCGTGGCCGGTCCCGTGCCGGCGGCAGCGCAGGGCTTCACCTACAATCCGCAGCCGCCGCGCCCCAAACCCCTGCAGCGCAAGAACGACGGGCAGATGCTCGTGCAGGCGACCGAAGTCGATTACGACTACAACAATCAGCGGGTGTCGGCGGTCGGCAACGTCCAGATCTACTACAACTCCTCGACGGTCGAGGCCGACCGGGTGATCTACGACCAGCGCACCAAGCGCCTGCATGCCGAAGGCAATGTCCGCATGACGGACGCCGACGGCAAGATCACCTATTCCAACATCATGGACCTGAGCGACGACTACCGCGACGGGTTCGTCGATTCGCTCCGGCTCGAGACCGCCGACCGGACCCGCATGGCGGCGAACCGCGCCGATCGCACCGAGGGCCGGTACACGGTTTTCCAGAACGGCGTCTACACCGCCTGCGCCGAGTGCAAGGACGACCCGAAACGGCCGCCGCTGTGGCAGGTCAAGGGCGCGCGCATCATCCACGATCAGCAGGAGAAGATGCTGTATTTCGAGGACGCACGGCTCGAGTTCTTCGGCGTCCCTCTCGCCTATCTGCCCTATTTTTCGATGCCGGACCCCACCGTCAAGCGCAAGTCGGGCTTCCTCATCCCATGGGGGATGCAGAGCACCGCGACCGGTCTTGGCCTCGAGATTCCATATTACTGGGCGATGGCGCCGGACCATGACATGACGCTGACGCCGCGCGTCATGACGCGCCAGGGCGTGCTGCTGCAAGCCGAATACCGCCAGCGCCTGATCGACGGCGCCTACGAGATCCGCGCCTACGGCATCGACCAGCTGCAGCCCAGCGCCTTCGCGGGCGCTCCCGGCGACCGCCAATTCCGCGGCGCGGTCGACACCCGCGGCCAGTTCGCCCTCAACGACAAATGGGTCTGGGGCTGGGACGGCACGCTGCTGAGCGACAAGTCCTTCTTCCAGGACTACAGCCTGTCGGTGTTCCGCAATCCCCTGCAGTCATTCCTGACGACGCCGACCGAGGCGACCTCGCAGCTCTATTTGACCGGCATCGGAAACCGCAGCTTCTTCGACGCGCGCACCTTCTACTATTACGGCTTCTCCGGATCCGACGTTCAGGGGCAAATTCCCATCGTCGCGCCCGTCATCGACTATGCCAACGTCGTCAACCGCTCGATCTTCGGCGGCGAGCTGAGCTACAAGGGCAACTTCCTGAACCTCACCCGCTCCACCGCCGAGTTCGAGCCCGTCACCACCAACGCGCTCAACAACGGCTGGTGTCTTCCGTCCTCGGCCGACCCGACCTTGAAGGTGCCGGCCAACTGCGTGCTGCGCGGCGTGCCCGGCGAGTACACCCGGCTGTCGGGCCAGGTCGACTGGCGCCGGTCGTTCACCGATCCGCTTGGCCAGATCTGGACCCCGTTCGCCTCGCTTCGGGCCGACCTGATCAATGCCTCGGTGTCCAACCAGCCCGGCGTGTCGAACTTCCTGCCGACGGGCAACACCGACGTCGCGCGCGTGATGCCGGCGGTCGGCCTCGAATATCGCTACCCGTTCATCAACGTGCAGCCGTGGGGCACCACGACGGTCGAGCCGATCGCGCAGGTCATCGTCCGGCCCAACGAGGGCTACGCCGGCAAGCTTCCGAACGAGGACGCGCAGAGCCTGACATTCGACGCCAGCAACCTGTTCAGCGTCGACAAGTTCGGTGGCTGGGACCGTGTCGAAGGCGGCGGCCGCGCCAATGTCGGCGTATCCGCCACCACCCAGTTCGAACGCGGGGGAACCATCAACGTCCTGTTCGGGCAGTCCTACCAGCTGTTCGGCCTGAACTCCTACGCGGTGCAGGACGTCATCAATACCGGCGTCGGAACGGGCCTGGACACCAACGTGTCCGACTACGTCGCCCGCGCCACCTATCAGCCCAACAAGACCTACACCTTCTCGGCGAGCACCCGGCTGGATCACGATACCATGCAGATCCAGCGGCTCGAGCTCGAAGGCCGGGCCAATTTCGATCGCTGGTCACTCAGCATGCTGTACGGGAACTATGCGCCGCAGCCGCAGCTGGGCTACCTGACCCGCCGCGAGGGCATCCTGACCACGGAAACCGTCAAGTTGACCACGAACTGGGTGGTCTCGGGCGGGTTCCGCTATGACCTCCAGGCCGGCCAGATCAACGAGTACATCGTCGGCGCCGGCTACGTCGACGATTGCTTCGTCCTTGCCCTGAACTACATCACCGATTACGCCTACGTCACGGCAACCAACCCGACCCCGACGCTTGATCACCGCATCATGCTTCAGCTCGGGCTGCGAACCATCGGCCAGACCTCGTTCTCCGAGAGCGTGGGCGGCACGACGCAGTAAATTGACGCCGTCGCCATGGCGCGGACACAAAGGGTGTTCAAGGCGGACAACTCATTCGACTTCGACAGAACTGCAGGTCTTCGTCATGATCACGAAAGCCGTCTCATCCAGAGCAACCCTCGCCGCGGCGGGCGTTCTCGTGCTGGTCGCCGCGTTCGTCGGGTCGCCGGCCGATGCCCAGACCGTGGTGCTGATGGTCAACGGCGAGCCGATCACCAGCTTCGACATCGAGCAGCGCTCGAAGCTGGACGCTCTCACCACGCACAAGATCCCCGATCGCGAGAGCGTCATCAACGAGTTGATCGACCAGCGGGTCAAGATCAAGGAAGCCAAGAAGTGGAGCATCGATCCGTCGGCATCGGACGTCGATTCGCTGTATTCGGCGATGGCCGGCCGCATGAAGATGAACGCCGACCAGCTTTCGAAGATGCTTGAGGGCCAGGGGATTCGCCCGGAGACGCTGAAGGAGAAGGTGCGGGCCGATACGGTGTGGACCAACCTGGTGAGGGGCCGTTTCAAGGAGAGCCTGCTCGTCAACGAAAAGGAGGTCCACTCCGCGGTGCTGGTCAAGGGCGACGAGGCCGCGCAGCAGACCAATTCCTTCGAATACACGATGCGGCCGATCGTCCTGGTGGTGCCGCGAAGTGCCCCGCCCAGCGAGACCGAAGCCCGCCAGAAGGAGGCCGAAGCGCTGCGCAACCGGATTCAGAGCTGCAACGAGGCGAACGACGTGTTCCGCAGCATGCATGACGCCGCGATCCGCGACAACGTCACCAAGACCTCGGCCGATCTCGCGGGGCCGCTGCGCGAAATGCTGGACCAGACGCCGATCGGCCACCTGACGCCGCCCGAAATCACCAAGCAGGGCATCGAGATGGTCGCGCTGTGCGACCGCAAGCCGACCACGGTGGACAGTCCGGCGAAGCGCGAAATCCGCGACAAGATGTTCGTGCAGAAGTTCGAGGCCAAGTCCAACGCCTATTTGCAGGAAATCCGCAAGGCGGCGATGATCGAGCGGAGATAGCCGGTCACCGCAGGCGCCCGCCCCGCGGCGCGACGATCGGCCAGCGGCCAGGACGCCATGAAACAGCCTCTCGCGCTCACCTTGGGCGAGCCCGCCGGAATCGGGCCCGATATCGCCATCGCCGCCTGGTTGCGGCGGCGCCAGGACGGGATTCCGCCCTTCTACCTGATCGGCGATCCGGAGGTTATCCGGCGGCGCGCCGAGCTTCTTCGCCTCGACGTGCCGATCGCGGTCGGGGCCCCGGCCGCCGCGCTGCTGGCGTTCGAGCGCTCCCTCCCCATGGTCGAGACCGGGCACCGCGTCACCGCCGCGGCCGGGCACCCCGATGCCAGCAGCCCGCCGGCCGTGCTTGCCGCGATCCGCCGGGCGGTCGACGACACCCTGGCCGGACGCGCCGCGGCGGTCGTCACCAACCCGATCGCCAAGTCGGTGCTGTACGGATCAGGGTTCAGCCATCCCGGCCATACTGAATTCCTGGCCGAACTGGCGCGCCGCGACGGCGTCACGCCGATGCCGGTGATGATGCTGTGGTCGCCGGTGCTCACGGTCGTGCCGGTGACGATTCACGTCGCCTTGCGCGAGGCCATCGCCTCGCTGTCGACCGACCTGATCGTCCGCACCTGCCGGATCGTCGCCGCCGACCTGCGGACCTATTTCGGCATGGCCAGTCCGCGGCTCGCGGTGTCGGGCCTCAATCCCCATGCCGGCGAAGACGGCGCGCTGGGCTCCGAGGACCAGGCCATCATCGCGCCCGCCATCGCGGCGCTCAGGGCCGCGGGGCCCGACGTCCGCGGCCCGCTGGCGGCCGACACCATGTTTCGGGCGGCCGCGCGCCAGACCTATGACTGCGCCATCTGCATGTATCACGACCAGGCGCTGATCCCGATCAAGACGCTGGCCTTCGACGAGGGGGTCAACGTCACCCTCGGGCTGCCGTTCATTCGCACCTCGCCCGACCACGGCACCGCGTTCACGCTGGCGGGCACCGGCCGCGCCAACCCGTCGAGCCTGATCGCCGCGCTGAAACTCGCCGCCCGCATGGCCGAGCGCCGCGCCCCGGCATGAGCGCGATCGACGACCTGCCGCCGCTGCGCGAGGTAATCCGGCGCCACGCGCTCACCGCGCGCAAGTCGCTGGGCCAGAACTTCCTGCTCGACCTCAACCTGACCGCGCGGATCGCGCGCGCGGCCGGGCCGCTCGATGCGGCGACCGTCGTCGAAATCGGGCCGGGTCCCGGCGGATTGACGCGGGCGCTGCTCGCGCTCGGCGCCCGACGAGTGATCGCCATCGAGCACGACTCGCGCGCCCTCCCCGCGCTGGAGGAGATCGGGCAACGCTACCCGGGCCGCCTGACCATCGTCGCCGCCGACGCGCTGACCTTCGATCCGCGTCCGCTGCTCGATGCCGGCCCCACCCGGATCGTCGCCAACCTGCCCTACAACATCGCCACCGTGCTGCTCACCAACTGGCTCGGCACCGAACCATGGCCGCCCTGGTTCGACATGATGGTGCTGATGTTTCAACGCGAGGTCGCGGACCGCATCACCGCCCGGGTCGGCGACGACGCCTATGGCCGGCTGGCGGTGCTGGCCAACTGGCGCGCGGAGACCCGCCGCCTGTTCGACATCGCGCCGTCGGCCTTCGTGCCTGCGCCCAAGGTCACGTCCTCGGTGGTTCGCCTGACGGTACGCCCCGACCCCGCCCCCTGCGACCGGCGGACGCTCGAACGGGTCACGGCGGCGGCGTTCGGCCAGCGCCGCAAGATGCTGCGCCAGAGCCTCAGATCGCTCGGCGTCGACCCCGTCGCGCTGGCCACCGCGGCCGGGCTCGACCCGACGCAGCGGGCCGAAACCGTCGCCATCGGCGGCTTTGTTGCCATGGCGCGAGAAATCATCAAAATGAAGAGCGAAAGCTGAAATCCGGGGAGATACGCCATGCCTTTGATGCGTCGCCAGTCGCTGGTCAAATTCGATGCGCCGCTGTGCGAGACCATCGTCGACACGCCGAAGCCACAGGGCAAGGAGGTTCTGGTCCGCATCGAACGGTGCGGGCTGTGCCATTCGGACCTGCACATCCAGGACGGCTACGCCGACATCGGCGGCGGCAAGCGGCTGGATACCACGCGCGGCATGACGCTTCCCTTCACGCTGGGTCATGAAATCGCCGGCGTGGTCGAGGAGGTCGGACCGGACGCCGCGAGTGGGCTGGTCGGCCAGAAGAAGGCGGTGTTTCCCTGGATCGGATGCGGGAAATGTCCCGACTGCCTCAACGGCGACGAGAACCTCTGCGGCAGGAACCGCTTCCTCGGCGTCTCCATCGACGGCGGTTTCGCCAGCCACGTGCTGGTGCCCGACCAGAAATATCTGCTCGACTACGATCCGCTTCCGGTCAACCTCGCGGCGACACTGATGTGCTCAGGCGCGACGGCCTATGGCGCGTTGAAGCGGCTGGTCGACCGCCCGCGCCAGCGCAACCTGCTGCTGATCGGGCTGGGCGGCGTCGGCATGATGGGCCTGTCGTTCGCCAACGCGATGTTCAAGCAGAAGATCTCGGTCGCCGACCTCAACCCGGCGGCGCGCGAGACGGCGCTGCAGCACGGCGCCTCCTTCGCCTATGACCCGAGCGAGCCGGACGTGGTGAAGAAGATCCTCACCGAAACCGGCGGCGGGTTCGACGAGATCGTGGACTTCGCCGGCAACGAGAAGTCGATGGCCTTCGCCGTGTCGGTGCTGGCGCGCGGCGGCAAGATCGCGGTGTCCGGCCTGATGGGCGGAACGTTCAGCATTCCGCAGGTGCAGTGGATCTACAAGCGCATGACCATCGAAGGCTTCATGACCGGCACGCTGGACGAGGCCAAGGAATTGCTGGCGCTGGCGCGGGCGGGCAAGATCGCGGCGCCGCCGATCCAGGAGCACCCGATGGCCGACGTGCAGCAATGGATCGACGCCCTGCGGGCCGGCAAGGTGGTCGGGCGGGTCATGCTGGTGAACCAATAGCGCTCCGGCTTGGCGAAGCCGGGCCAAGGGTCGGTTAGGATCCGAGCTGCTGCTGCAGGTCGCGGACGAAGGCGGTAAGCCCGGTCCGGCGCTCCCGCTTCAGGCGCTCGGCCCTCAGGATCGACTGGATCTCGGCGAACGCCTCCTCGATGTCGTGGTTGACGACGATATAGTCGTACTCCGCCCAGTGACTGAGCTCGTGCGCCGCGCGGCTCATGCGGCCGCGAATGACGCTGGCGGAGTCCTGCGCGCGGCTGTGCAGCCGCTTCTCGAGGTCGACGGCCGACGGCGGCAGGATGAACACGCTGACGACGTCGGCATGGGCCTTCTCGCGCAGCTGCTGGGTGCCCTGCCAGTCGATGTCGAACAGCACGTCCTGTCCGCGCGACAAGGCCGCTTCCACCGGCCCGCGCGGGGTGCCGTAGCGATTGTCGAATACCGTGGCCCATTCCAGCAGTTCGTCGTTCTTGACCATGGCTTCGAAGCGCGCGGCATCGACGAAATGGTAGTCGCGGCCGTCCTGCTCGGCCGGACGCTTGGCGCGGGTGGTGGCCGACACCGACATGCTCAGCCCCGCCTCGCGCTCGAGCAGCAGCCGCGACAGCGTGGTCTTGCCCGCCCCCGACGGCGACGACAGCACGAACATCAGCCCGCGCCGGTCACCGCCGTCCTTGCCCTGCCCCGTCATGGTTCACTCCAGATTCTGGACCTGCTCGCGAAACTGCTCGACCACGTTCTTCATCTCGAGGCCGATATTGGTCAACTCGAGATCGTCGGCCTTGGAACAGGTGGTATTGACCTCGCGATTGAACTCCTGCGCCAGGAAATCGAGGCGCCGCCCGACGGCGCCGCCCTTGCCGATCAGCTCGCGCACCTGGGCGACGTGCGAGCCGATCCGGTCGAGCTCCTCGCGGATGTCCGCCTTGGCCGCGATCAGAACCGCCTCCTGGCTCAGGCGATCGGGATCGAAACGGTCGGAGGTCTCCATCAGCGCCGCAATGCGTTCGGCCAGGCGCGCCCTCACGGCCTCGGGCCGACGCCCCGGCGCCGCCTCGGCCCTGGCGACCAGGCGCTCGATCTCGTCGAGCCGCTGCTTCAGGATGTCGCCCAGTGATGCCCCTTCGCGCCGCCGCATGTCGACGAGCCCCTTCAGGGCGTCATCGAACGACGCCACAACGGCGCCGCGCGCCGCCTGGTCCGCGGCCTCGTCGGCCTCCGGCTCGACGATCTCGATCACGCCCTTGATGCCGAGCAGGCCGTCCACGGTCGGCGGCGCCGCCCCGGTCCGCGCCGACAAATCGGCGGCGACGCGGAGGATCGCGGCCAGAATGTCCTCGTTGACGCGAATGGCGGACGCCTGCACCACGCGCTTGACGCCGAGATTGGCGTAGATGGTGCCGCGGGCGAGGACATCGGACGCCCGCTTGCGCACCACCGGCTCGATATCGTCCCAGCCCGGCGGCAACCGCAGGCGAACGTCGAGCCCCTTGGCGTTGACCGATTTCAGCTCCCACTCGAAGGCATAGTCGCCGCTGCCGCCGTGGCAGCGCGCAAATCCCGTCATGCTCGACAACGCCATCGCACCACGCTCCGGTTTTGTTACCGCACGCGACGCGGGCTCGTCAGGCCCGCGACGCACTGCACCCACGCGACAAGTGAAAGCGGACGGCCGGCTCGACCAGAGCCTCGCGGCGTCACGGCGCCGCCCTGCACGTCCGAGATTCGAAAAGCAACCACAAGAGTTTATCCGCGCGGGCCGAGGCTCACAAGCACCGGCCCCGGCGCGACGGCCGGGCCGGGCTACTGCGTGGTCGAATCGGCGGGAGCCTCCGCCGGCTGCGCGGGCGCCGGCGCCGCCCCGCCCTTGGCGTTGGCGGCGCGCTTCGCCGCCGGCGCAGG
>JARLJA010000196.1 GCA_031291445.1 Xanthobacteraceae bacterium
GACCGGCGATTCGAGGGAAACCCAAAAACGAAATTGCAAGATTTCGCGCTCTCAAACCCCAAAAGCTGGCAATCTCAAATGCCGCCACACTCAGAAAATCAAAACCCGATCAATGATTTGGGAGATTATTCACGGCCGACTATGTATCATGCATAAGCGATTAAATGGCTGGTAACGGAATTGATTCATGTTGCGGGCATTAAGAGTCTCTTCACCAATCAAGCTGAGGTCCATCCCATGACCACCCCGCTCTCGATCGCCCGCCGAGCCAAATTCGCCCAAATCGACGAACGGACCGGCGCCGTGTTGCGTGAGGGTAAGAGCCGGGTGATGGAGGCGATGCCGAAGGTGCTCGACGCCTTCTACGTCCATGTCGGTCAGTTCGACGAAACCAGGGCGTTCTTCCGCAACCACGACCACATGATGCACGCCAAGGCGATGCAGATCAAACACTGGGGCGTGATCCTCGACGGCCGCTTCGATGCGGCCTACGAGGCCTCCGCGGTGAAGATCGGCGAGACCCATGCGCGGCTCGGGCTCGATACCAGCTGGTACATCGGCGGCTACAACGTCCTGACGGCCGGTCTGATGCGGGCGATCGCCGGTGACGGCAAGCGTGGCTGGTTCGGCCGTGGCGATGGCCGGGCGACGACGACCGACCTGCAGGTCGCGGTCGTGAAGGTGGCGCTGCTCGACATGGACCTCGTGATCTCGCTGTATCTCGAGGCCACGCGGCGCGAGCGCCGCACCACTTTGGTGCGCCTTGCGGGCGAATTCGAATCCGCGATCGGCGGCGTGGTCGACGTGGTGGCAGGGTCCGCGACCACTCTGCACACGATGGCGCGGTCGATGTCGGACGCGGCCGGCCACACCGCGTCGCGCTCGCAGAGCGCGGCGTCGGCGTCGGAGGAAACCAGCGCCAACGTCCAGGCGGTGGCCGCGGCGTCGGAACAGCTGTCGAACTCGATCACCGAGATCAGCCGGCGCGTCAACGACGCCGCCAATGCCGGCTCCCATGCCGAGAGCGGCGTGCTGGAGACCCGTACCAAGATGGACCGCCTCGGTGCCGGCGTGCAGAAGATCGGCTCGATCGTCGACCTCATCGCCAACGTCGCCGAGCAGACCAACCTGCTGGCGCTCAACGCCACCATCGAGGCGGCGCGGGCCGGCGACGCCGGCCGCGGCTTCGCCGTGGTGGCGCAGGAGGTGAAGTCGCTGGCCGAGCAGACCGCGAAAGCCACCTCGGAGATCGCCGCCCAGATCGCGGAGATCCAGGCGGCGTCGGCGGAGTCGTCGGCATCGATCACCAACATCGCCGACGTGGTGCGGTCGCTGAGCGAGATCTCGACCGCGATCGCGTCGGCGGTCGAGGAGCAGGGCGCGGCCACCGCCGAGATCGCCCGCAACGTCCAGGAAGCCTCCATCGGCACCACCGAAACCGCGCGAAGCCTCGCCGAGGTCTCGCACGCGGCGGGCGATGCCGGGGAAGCCGCGGGCCAGGTGCTGAACTCGGCCGACGAACTGGCACGGCAGTCGGACCTGTTGCGCGCCGAGGTGCTGAAATTCCTTGGCACGGTCAAGGCGGCGTGAGGGCTGGGCGGATGGGCAATCCGCATTTGCGAGACTGATCCACTCCGCAATTGCTGTCTTTTGCAATCGTCGTCGCCCACGACGCGTTCATGGTTGACGGTCCGACTTGACAGGAACTGGACGGCACGGAACAACAAACGTGCCGGTTCCCGTGCACTCCTCTTGTTGCGTCCGTTCCCATGTCGTCGGAAAAAGTCATCAGCTATCGCTGCCCGAAGTCGGACGCCGTCGTCGAGCATCGCGTCGACAACGGTGGCGAGACCCGCCAGACCTATCAGCCGGTGGTATGCCGTGCCTGCGGTGAGCTGCACTTCGTGCATCGTGATACCGGCAAACTGCTGGGGCACGACAAGGACTGAACCTTCAACCGCGCCGCGACGACATCCGCCGCTCGGTTCGCGCCACAGCTACTCAAATTCTGCCAGACCCCTCTCCTCATGGTGAGCAGCGCGGCGAATGCCGCGCGTCTCGAACCATGAGGCCGAGTGGGCCTCGGGCCTCATCCTTCGAGATGCGGGGGCAACGCCCCGTGCTGATCGCAGGCGTCGCCTCACTCTCTGCGTCACCCGCGGGCTTGACCCGCGGGCCCACTCTTTTTTGCGGGGTCTGAAAGAGGAAGAGTGGATTGCCGGGTCAAGCCCGGCAACGACGACAACGGAAACAATGGTGAGCAGCGCGGCCATGCCGCGCGTCTCGAACCATGAGGCCGATGGGCGCGGGCCTAGACGTTGACCGAACCCATGAAGCTGTCCGGATAGCGGGTGCCTGCCGCCGCATCCGGCGGGAACGCGGCATCGAGCGCGGCGATCTCGGCTACGCTCAGTACCACGTCGAGGGCGGCGATGTTCTGGTCGAGATAGCTGCGCCGCTTGGTGCCGGGGATCGGGATGATGTCCTCGCCCTTGGCCAGTACCCAGGCGAGCGCGATCTGCGAGGCGGTGACGCCCTTCTGCGCCGCCAGCGCCTTCACTTTCTCCACCAGCGCGAGGTTGGCCGCGAAATTGTCGCCCTGGAAGCGCGGCGCAAACCGGCGGTAGTCGTCGGCGGGCAGATCCTCGGGCCTCGTGAACGCGCCGGTGAGGAAGCCGCGGCCGAGCGGCGAATAGGCCACGAAGCCGACGCCGTGGGCGCGGCAGGCGGCCAGCGTGCCGGTCTCCTCGGGATCGCGCGTCCACAGCGAATATTCGCTCTGCAGGGCGGCGATCGGATGCACCGCGCAGGCCCGCGCGATGGTCGCGGCGGAGGCCTCCGACAGGCCGAGATAGCGCACCTTGCCGGCCTTCACGAGCTCGGCCATGGCGCCGACGGTGTCCTCGATCGGCACCGTGCGGTCGACGCGGTGCTGATAGTAGAGGTCGATGACCTCGACGCCGAGGCGAGCGAGGCTGGCGTCGCAGCAGGCCTTGACGTAGTCGGGGCGGCCGTTGACGCCGCGCACGGTGGGGTCGGCCGGATCGCGCACGATGCCGAACTTGGTGGCGATGAAGACGTCCTTTCGTCGCGAGGCGATCACCTGGCCGATCAGGCGCTCGTTGGTGTGCGGGCCGTAGGCGTCGGAGGTGTCGAGGAAGGTGAGGCCGCGGTCCAGCGCGTGGTTCAGCGTCGCGATCGACTCGGCGTCGTTGCGGCCGCTGTAGAAATCGCTCATGCCCATGCAGCCGAGGCCGATGGCGGAGACGGTGGGGCCGTTGCGGCCGAGGATACGGGTTTTCATCTGGAACTCCTTGACGCTCGATCGTGCAAGCCTTCTGCTTCGAGCGCACTCGAAGTCAAGCGGTTGTTGCGCCGCCCGCGCTGCAATGGATCTGACACAATTGGTTGATCGCGGCGCCGGGGCGCCGCCGCCGCGCGCGGGATTGCCGGTCCCGCGCGTCTGCCCTACTTTTCGCCACCCTTCACTCTCCACCTCAGCGGGATGATCCCATGACCCATGCCATTCGCTTCCACCGCACCGGCGGCCCGGACGTTCTCCAGTGGGAGGAAGTCAGCGTCGGCAAGCCCGGGCCCGGCGAGGCCCGCATCCGCCATACCGCGGTCGGCCTCAACTTCGTCGACATCTACAACCGCGAGGGCGTCTATCCGCAGCCGCTGCCGAGCGGGCTCGGCGCGGAGGCCGCCGGCGTGGTCGAGGAGGTCGGCGCCGGCGTCACCGATCTCGGGCCCGGCGACCGCGTCGCCTACGGCAACTCGCCGCTCGGCGCCTATTCCGAGGCGCGGCTGATCCCGGCCGACCGGCTGCTCAAGCTGCCCGACGGCATCGACGACCGCACCGCCGCGGCGATGATGCTCAAGGGCCTCACCGTGCAGTACCTGATCCGCCAGACCTATCGCGTGAAGGCCGGCGACACCATCCTGCTGCATGCCGCCGCCGGCGGCGTCGGCCTGATCCTGAGCCAGTGGGCCAAGCACCTCGGCGCCACCGTGATCGGCACGGTCAGCAGCGAGGACAAGGCGAAGCTCGCCCGCGCCCACGGCTGCGCCCACACCGTCGACTACAGCCGCGAGGACTTCGTGGCCCGGGTCGACGAGATCACCGGCGGCGCCAAGGTGCCGGTGGTGTACGACTCGGTGGGCAAGGACACCTTCCTGAAGTCGCTGGACTGCCTCGCGCCCTGCGGCGTCGCGGTGCTGTTCGGCCAGTCGTCGGGCACCGTCGAGCCGCTCAATCTCGGCCTGCTGGCCCAGAAAGGCTCGCTCTACGTGACGCGGCCGACGCTGTTCACCTATGCCGCCAAGCGCGACAACCTGGTGGCGATGGCGCAGGAGCTGTTCGAAGTGGTGGCGTCCGGCGCGGTCAAGATCACCGTGAACCAGAGCTATCCGCTGAAGGACGCGGCGCGGGCGCACGCCGATCTCGCCGCCCGCAAGACCACCGGCTCGTCGGTGCTGGTGGTGTGAGGCGGCCGGTATCCCTGCGTCACCCGCGGGCTTGACCCTACTGGATTCACACATCTCGATTCGCCGCCCGTGATGGAGGCGAGGTGTTGCGCACTCCCTCCCCCCTTGTGGGGGAGGGCCGGGGAGGGGGGTAAGCCGCAATCTCTGAATTGATGTGAGGGCGGAAAGAGCGACAGTCGCGCTGCGGCTTCTCCATCACCCCCCTCCCTAACCCTTCCCCACAAGGGGGGAGGGAACTGGTCACTGCCCGAAAACGAAACCCCTGGACGACATATTCAGGATCACAACGAGATGTGTGAATGTCGTAGGGCTTGACCCGCGGGTCCACGCTTTACGGATCTGCTGAAGGAAGAAAGAGTGGATTGCCGGGTCAAGCCCGGCAATGACGCTGAAATCGCAAATGCGGCGCGGTCAATCGCAAGCGGGGCAACAGCAGATCTGTCCCTAGAGCGCCGCCGCCGCGCGCAGCGCCGCGGCCAGCGCGCCGCGCTGGACCTTGCCGTTGGCGCCGCGCGGCACCGCTTGCAGGTGAAACAGCCGCACGGTGCCGGCGATGCCGCGCCCGCGCATCAGGCCCTGCAGCACCGCGGCGTCGGCGTCCTTGCAGTCGACGGCGCCGACCCAGATCTCGGGGGCCGCGCCGTCGCCCTCGACCATCACCGCGGCGGCGTCGGCCGCGTCCCATTCCAGGCGCAGCAGGTGTTCGACCTCGTGGACCGGCGACACCTCGCGCGCCGCGGGCGCCGAGAGGTCGCCGATCTCGGCGGTGCGTCCGAGAATGACGATCGCCCCGTCGGCGTCGATCCAGCCGAAGTCGCCGTGGTCGACCCACGGATCGGGCGCGGCGCCGCGCGCGCGCCTGACGCGGCTCATGACGTTTCCGGCCTCGCCGGGCGCGCAGGGGCGGCCGTCGGGGCGGAAGGCGGCGATCTCGACGCCCGGCGCCACGCGGCCGGCATAGCCGGGCCGCGACACCGCTTCGCGCGCCGGGACCTCGGAGATCATGCCGACTTCCGAACTGCCGTAGCGGTTGCGCACGTCCTTGCACAGATGGAGCGCGGCGGCCTCGGCCAGCGCCCGCGTCATCTGCGAGCCGCCGACGATCACGGTGCGCAGGCTGTCGACGGTGGCGCCGGTCTTGCGCGCCGCGCGCACCAGGGCGACCAGTTGCTCGGTGCCGGCGAACACGAGATCGATGCCGAACAGCTCGATCATGCGCACCGCCTGGAACGGCGAGGTCGCGAAGTACACCGTCCTGCGGCTGGCCAGCGCGCAGCAGGCGGCGGTGAAGCCCCATATCGAGGTGAGGCCCAGCATCGGCAGGGTGCGCGCGCAGCCGTAGATTGCGTTGCCGGGGAGGACGTTGCGGCCGACATATTCCAGCGGCGTCGCGAGCATCTTGGGCTCGCCCGTGGTGCCCGAGGTCAGGCTGTAGCGCCAGATGGTGCGACCGCCCGAGAACGGTTCGGCGAGCGCGACCGCGGGCGCCGTGGCGGGGTTGAACCAGTCGTCGGTGAGCGGCAGCAGGCGGGCGGCGGGAAAGTGCTTTCGCGCGGCCTCGTCGCCGACCAGCGCCGAGAACGACAGCGCCGACAGCCCGCGATGCGCCGGCTCGATGGAGATCGCGCGGATGCCGATGCGAAACAGCGCGAGACCGAGCGTCAGGTGGCGGATCGGGTCGGCGATGCACAGCGCCACCACGTCGTCGGCGGCGAAGTTCTGCGCGGCGAGGCGCCGGGCGCAGGCGTCGATGGCGGCGCCGAGCATGCCATAGGTCACCACCCGGTCCTCCATGACCGCGGCCGGGGCCTCGGGCTGGGAGCGGGTATGATCGAGGATGTAGTCGAACCAGTCGTCCATGCCGTCCGCCCCCGTAGAACGTGCCTTGGCGCCGGATGTCCCGGTGCCCCCCCCCCCCCAAAAGTGCGTTCCCTGTTGCGCGGACGCAACACCCTGGGGGTGGAATCCCTGCTATATTCAACTTCAGTTGATCTAGAGGATCCGGAAGCCGTTATGAAGTCGATTCTGTTGCGGACGGTGGCGCTGTCGGCGCTCATGACCAGTCAGGCCCTTGCCGCGGATCTGGCGGTGAAGGCGCCGCCCGTGCAGGCTCCGGTCCCGGTGTCCCCGCTGTACAACTGGAGCGGATTCTATGCCGGCCTCAATGCCGGCGCCGATTTCGCCTATTCCGGCGATCCGTCGACGTCGGCGTCCTGCGCCGTTCCGACGGGATTCTCCTTCGGGATATTTGCCTGCGCCGACGTGCCGCGGGTCAACGCGGCCGGCACCGGGTCGATGCACCGCACCGGCTTCACCGGCGGCGGCCAGGCCGGCTACAACTGGCAGCGCGATGCCTTGGTGCTGGGCGGCGAAGTCGACTTCGGAGCGTTCTCGGGCAAGGCCTCGCGCTCCGGCGGCGGCACCTACGCGCTCAACAGCTCGGCCACCTATGCGGTGACCGACACGGTCAACGCGCACTGGCTGATGACCGCGCGGGCCCGGGTGGGCGTGGCGTTCGACAACGTGCTGCTCTTCGCCACCGGCGGTCTTGCGGTGACCGACCTCAGCGCGTCGAATTCCTTCAGCGACTCGCTTTCCTTTGCCACCGGCACATGGAATGCGTCGTCGACCAAGACCGGCTGGACCGCCGGCGCCGGCGTCGAATGGGGCGTCGCCCGCAACTGGACCGTCAAGGCGGAATACCTCTACGTTCATTTCGACTCGATCAATGCCAGCGGCTTCGTCACGGGAAATTTCGGCGCGGCCGCCTATGGCAGCGCGATCAGCACCTCGACCGATCTGTCCGCCCATATCGCGCGCGCCGGCATCAACTACCGGTTCTGACCGGCGCGGCGGGTGCCGCGCCGCGGCGCGCCCTGCTGAACAGCCTCGCTTGATCTTCCTCATCTTGATCTTCCTCTCCATGAACACGCTGTTCATGGTTCGTGTGCAGCGCCGGTTTCGGCGCTGGAGGCTCATGGTGAGGAGGCGCACTTGCGCCGTCTCCGTCTTCTCCACGTCACCCGCGGGCTTGACCCGCGGGTCCACGCTTTACGGCGTCGCTGAAGGAAGAAAGCGTGGATTGCCGGGTCAAGCCCGGCAATGACGAGATAGGAACGTGCGTCAATGCAGGCTCGGCGCCCGCAGCATCCTGGCGCGGTCCGACGACTTGATGGTGACGTCGAAGGTGACGTCGCGGCTGAGCAGCGTCAGCGGCACGTCGACGCCGGCGCTGCCGAGCGCCCACAGCCGCCGGTAGAACGCCAGCAGCGTCGTCACCTTTTCGCCGGCCACCGCGAGGACGGTGTCGCCGGTCTTGAGCTGGGCCTTCGCCGCCGGGCCCTTGGCGACGATGCCGGCGACGATCACGGCGCCGTCGATCTCGGTGGCGTAGAGGCCGAGCCAGGGCCGGGCCGGCGTGTTGACGCGGCCGTAGCGGGTGAGGTCGGGCAGCACCGGCTTCAACAGGTCGGTGGGCACCATCATGTTGACGTGCCGCGTCACGCCGCCTTGCGTCGTGCTCTCGAGCTGCAGCGAGCCGATGCCGATCAGTTCGCCGCGCTCGTCGATCAGCCCGGTGCCGCCCCAGTTGGGATGGGCCGGCGCGGCGAAGATGGCGTCGTCGAGGGCGTATTCCCAGTAGCCGGCGAACGGCTCGCGGGCCACCACGCTGCCGGCGAGCGAAGCGACCCGGCCGCCCGCGCCGCCGGTGACGGTGCGGGCGCCGATCCGCGCGGCGGCGGACGAGCCGAGCGCCAGCGGCGGCAGGTCGAGCCGTCCCAGCGCCTGGACCAGGCCGAAGCCGGTCTCGAAATCGAAGGCGAGCACGTGGCCTTCGACGGCGCGGCCGTCGCCGCGATGGATCCACACCGTCTCGGCCTCGGTGATCAGGTAGCCGATGGTGAGCACCAGGCCGTCGTCGATGACGACGCCATTGCCGGCGCGCTCGACGCCGAGCGTCTCGGCGGTGAAGGCGTCGGGCGGAATGATCGCATGCAGGCCGACCACGGCGCCGAGCGCGCGGTCGAGATCGAAGCCGTAGTCCTCGGCGCGCGGCTGCAACGCCGGCGGAACCCTGTTCTCTTGCACGCGTGCCATCATCGTCTCCCTGCCGCGGCGCGGTTCGCCGCGTTTCCCGGCCGGTCGTCCAGGCGATGCTTCGTCTACCGAGGTTCCACCGATTCAGGTCCGTATGCCAGCGCCGCAGGCGCGATGTTCACGGCCTTGTGTTCGGCGCATCCGTCCCGTGTGTCCCCGCCTCGCCGTGCGGCCACGGGTGATCAGCCAGGTGCGCGGCGTGTGCGCCCCGCGAGCGGTGAATCGACGCGCCCGCCCGGCATTGTACCACGAGTTCCGACTTGTTGCGCGAGAGCCACACTCGCGGATGGATCAAATTTAAGCCGGGAACGGGGGAACGGGCGGGAGGTTTGTGCTGCGGTCGTTACGCGATCGGCACCCGGATCGAAAGATCAGGACGCCGAAAGCAGATGCCTCAAGGGATCGCATGACGCGATCGGGACAGAATGGGTGGTTCGCCATGAAGACAATCGTTCTCGCCGCAACCGCGGCTTCGCTCCTCGCGACCTCGGCCTTCGCCGCCGACCTGCAGCCGCGCACCTACACCAAGGCGCCGGCGATGGAACCGATTCCCGCGCCGATCTACACCTGGACCGGCTTCTACATCGGCGGTCATGTCGGCGGCGCGTTCAACGGCTCCGATGCGCTGGGCGGCAGCAACGGCCGCTTCATCGGCGGCGTGCAGGGCGGTTTCGACTATCAGTTCGCCACCAACTGGGTGCTCGGCATCGAGGGCAAATACACCTTCACCGACCGCAACAGCACCGGCGCGGCGTTTCCGGGCGGCTTCACGGTGTCGGACACCAACAGCGATCTCGGCTCGGTCACCGGCCGGCTCGGCTACACCTGGGGCCCCGCGCTGCTCTACGCCAAGGGCGGCGTCGGCTTCCGCAGCGCCAACGGCGTCGGCGTGAACGACAGCGTGCTCGGCACGTCGCTGCCGTTCGCCGCGACCAGCCACGACACCGGCTACACCGTCGGCGGCGGCCTCGAATACATGTTCACCCGCAACTGGTCGGCCCGCGTCGAGTATCAGTACTACAACTTCGGCCGCACCGACGTCGCGATTCCCGCGGTGCCGGTCGGCGGCGGCCCGGCGCTGGTCAGCTACCATCCCGACGTCCACACCGTCACGGTCGGGCTGAACTACCGCTTCAACCTCGGCGGGCTCGGGATGTAGGCCGGCGGCGACGGCGGTGGCTCGCCTTGGGATGATGGGAAGACCGACCGGGCTTGTCGAGTCGAAGCCGGCGACTTCATGGGTGAGTCATCTGCATCGACTGCGTCATGCGCGGGCTTGACCCGCGCATCCACGCTCTCTCGTCGACTGCGGGGCTCCAAAGCGTGGACCCGTAGCAGCTCGGCTCTCGCCGAGCTCCGTCCGTCTGGAATTCCGCAAGTCGGGCAAGCCCGGCTTGCGGTGGTCAAGCCCTGCCGGATTCACACATCTCGACCCGCCGCCCGAAATGGAGTCGATGTGTTGCGCACTCCCTCCCCCCTTGTGGGGGAGGGCCGGGGAGGGGGGTAAACCGCAAACGCCGAAATTGATGTGAGGGCGGAAGGAGCGACCAGTCGCGCTGCGGCTTCACCATCACCTCCCTCCCTGACCCTCCCCCACAAGGGCCCACAAGGGGGGAGGGAACATGGTCACCGCACGAAAACGAAGCTCATGGACCCCGCGCAATCTTTTACGCGCCGCCGCGTCAAGTCGCCGCGGTGCCGGCGCTGATCGCGACGGCCGGAACGCCATCGCACGCGCGCCATCGTCGAGAACGGGCATCTGTCGTTCCGAATGAGCGCTCAACCCGATCAAGAGCGATGGCGGGGAATCAATCGTGCTGGCTCTGCCTTGGCTCGGTCGAGCGGGGCAGCGCACGGACTCAATTTGTCGAAACTTTCGCGACTATTCCACAGATTTCGGACTCGCGCGTCGCCGTCGTGTCACGAAATCGGACAGGTGCGCAAGGCGCGTGAAATTTCCCGATGCGAAAGCAAATCCCGCTTTCCACCGCCGGGAAAGCGCGTAGCATGCGTCGAATACGGCTTGAGGTTGCCGGTGCCGCAATGAAAGCCGGTAACGGCGCTTCTGCGCTCAGTGTTTGAATCCGCGCCACCATCGCCAAGATCGACGCCACCATGCCGCTGCTCGACGAGGGTTACGGTGACAGTGCACTCATGCAATCTTCGCTTGTATCTACAATTGTTTCATCTTACGATTTTGACGGAGCGAAGTTTAGGGGCAGAGCGTTGCGGCGGCAATTGTGGATACGGGGCAGGCGATTTCTGTGGTCGTATTCTCTCGTAGCTAGGGTATTGCATGTCACTTGCCGCATAGCCGTCATTTTTCTGCCGGCAGTCAATGTCTGCATGGCGGATGATCAAAAGCCAGATACGGCGATAGGACGGACGCACGAGAAGAAATCTGACTATATCGTGCTTTCTGCGGCCGAAGGCGCCAGGTTCTTGGTCGGTAACTCTGTAATCGTTCTTAGGTCAGAGTTCGACCAAGCTAATGCAAATTCGCAAGACGAAATTTACTATTTTCACAGCGACCAATCAATGTACGTCTGCGGACGCGCGATCGAGTCTCAATGCTTCTTGCGGCCATGGTCCATCAAAAACGACGAAATCTGCCTCCTGCAACCCGGCGAGTGCAGACCCTTCCGCGTTCTCAAGTCGGCGAAATCAGACGAATTTGCGAACAGCAACGGGCGAATTGGCCGCTTCGTCGAATATGGTCGTGTCACACACGAAATCGTAAGGGGCAATTGGACCGACGTGCCCCAATTCGATCCGCGAGCTCAAGCCCGCCGGATTGAGCTGAGCGATGGAGACTTAGCGAAGCTCGCCGGGAGCGGCTCACGTGCCGGTCTCGATCAGCATGGCGTCATGCTCGTGGACTCGGCTCCGCTCATGGTCGGAAACACATACATGTCCGAAGACCAGCCGGTGAAAGGTGCAGGACAGGGAGCTAACCGCTGCCCGGTTCATGGACGCTATTATGCGCCGGACGGGCGTGTCGTAGATTTCAGCTGTGATGCGTGGCCCGATCATTGGACGATAGGGTTTCTCCATTGGAGGATGATCTCTTCGCTCTTTTGTACTGATGACGCTACTGATCCTGGAGTGTTAACGTGCGGCGCTGAGGTCGTGCTCGCGACTCCCGTATCAGGTCCCGGAAGTGCCAAGATGCTTGTTCGCGAAGACGGCGACAAACTCGTTGGCTATGCCGGAAATGTCTTCAACTTTCATTTTGAAGATCATCAGAATTTCAAAAGGCCAACTGAAAAATGAATGCGGCGATAGCAACTCGGAGTTACGGGGTGCGGGGTTACGGGGGCTTACGGGGACACCTTACCCATTGCAACCAGAAGGCGATTATTCCAGGATGGCGGCATGGCACGTCTCGGCCGCATCGTCGCCGCGGGCTTTCCGCATCATGTCACCCAGCGCGGCAATCGCCGCGAGGCGATCTTCTTTGGTCCCGCCGACTATGCGCTCTACCGCGATCTGCTGGCGGAGC